>JAJZQY010000066.1 GCA_021806605.1 Pseudomonadota bacterium | reverse complement strand
TTCTCCTTTCATGGCATCGACCATGGCGCGCACTACGGCGCGGCAGGAAAGATGGAAGCGGAACCCCTTGATGCCGCCGTAATCCCCCGTCCTTTCGAGATAGGCGTTGAGGAATCGGCAAGCCAGGCCGGGGCATCCGTGGAAAAGCAGATCCATCACCGGAAAGGCCATTTCGTTCATGACGTCGATCCAGCGCAGTTTCGGGTCGAATTCGATGCAGTCGAAGGGAATGGGGGATCCCCCGACAAGGGCGATGTTGCCGAGATGAAGATCGCCATGGCATTCCCGCACAAAGCCCTGCTTCAGCCTTTCCGGGAAGCAGTCGGCGCATGCCGCATATTCGTCGCAGACCAGCTTCTCGAGATCAGAGAGATCGTCATCCAGAATTTTGCGCAGCTCGTCGAAGCTGGCTCTGGCGATTTCCAGCATGCCGGTGCCGTATCCGGAATCGATTCCAGCTGGCGGCAGATCTTCGTGGAAGGAGGCAATCTTCGCAGCCAGGAGATCCAGGTGAACAGGCAGCAGCTTGCCGCGCGCTGCCAGGCGATCCAGGGTGTTTCCGGACGGAAACCGTTTCATCCTGACCGCATATTCTATCGCGGGGAGACTGCCCATTGCGGGATCGTCGAAGCTTCCCCCTATGGGCACGACATCGAGATAGATGCTGGGCGCAGTGCGGCGATTGAGGCGGATTTCCTCTTTGCAGCAGCGAAGGCGAGTTGCCAGCGTGGTGAAGTCGAGAAAGCCGGGATGGACCGCCTTCTTGATCTTGTAGGCATAACGTCCGGCCAGAAGCACCCATGAGACATGGGTTTCGACGAGCTTCACGGTTCTTGCCGGGTGGGGATAGCGCCTTGCATCGAGAAGGGCGGTTATGATCCTCCGCTGATCCGTCAATCCCGATTCAGTCATGCATGCCGCTTATCCGGGATGGAGGGGTGTCGTCTGTCTTCGTTTTGCGGGCTTGTCCTGCAGTGCCTCGAAAATAAGCTCGTCGATCGGTCTTTTCGCAGGAGCTTCCTGCTCCATGACATGTTTGACAAATTCATACCAGTCGTCATTCCGGTCGTCGATCACTTCACCCATGATATATCCTTTCGCTGGAGGGCATGCGCTATCTCTCCCCTGATCCGCGGGTTCTTCGAGGCCTCTGCGGGCTTGCGGAAATCTAATTATAGGTGCTGTTTTCCGAATTTCAATGTGGACTTGTGATGCGGAAAAAGTTGAGCTTTACTTGGATTGAGGCCGCCTGGAGGCATGATTTCGGGGGGGGGCAATGATGCGTTCTTTCTGGATACTGGGGCTTTTTCTGCTGTCCTCCTGCTTGCATGCGGAAGACATTCAGATTGCCCCGGATGTGCTCGTGAGGCAGGTGGCGACAGAAATACTGGCGTCGCTGCAAGGCGACAAGGGACTTTCCGGCGACAGGAAGAAGCTGCTCGATCTCGTCGATGTCGAGATCCTGCCGCATTTCGATTTTCTGCGGATGACCAGGCTTGCCATGGGGGGGCACTGGCATGACGCCACTCCCGGGCAGCAGGCCGTTCTGGTGAAGGAATTTCGGGCGCTGCTCGCGCATACCTATGCTGGCGTTCTTTCCGATTACGACGGGCAGAGAATAGAATTTCATCCGCTCAAACTATTCCCCGGGGAACAGCAGGTGCGGGTCAGTACGACAGTCGTCTCGGCAGGCGGGGATTCTTTTCCCATGGACTATCTGATGGAGAAAACACCCTCGGGATGGGAGGCTTACGATGTCGTCATCGACAGCGTAAGCGTTCTCGCCATTTACCGGACGAGCTTCGCTTTCGAAATCGGGTTGGGGGGGATTGACCGGCTCATCGGCATCCTTGTCGAGAAGGATCAGCAGGCCGGTCCGTTCTGACTGGGCGCCATGGCGGCGAGCAGATCTGAAATTGCCCTTGCCGTGGCGAACTTTCCGTCGAGATAGGGATTGTATTCGACGACTTCTATCGCGAGGAGATGCTTCTCGCTCCTGAGCCGCTGGAGCGCCGCCGAAAGTCCGGCCTTGAGGATGCCCCCGGGAACGGGACTTCCCACGCCGGGCTCTTCCTCCGGATCGAGCGCATCGAGATCGATGCTGACGCCGAATCCTGCCGTTTCCCTGTCGACGATGGAAAGCGCTTCCTCCAGCACTGCATCGATGCCGCGCCGCCTGATTTCCTCCATGAAGAAGACGCGCACGCCCAGCCGTTTGAGAAGCTTCGCTTCGTCCTCCTCGAAGCTCCTGACTCCGATCAGGCAGACATCCTCAGGCAGGAGCTTCGGGGAAGGGGAGGCGATATGGGTGAGCCTTTCGTCCCCGTATCCCAGGAGGGCCGCGAGCGGCATGCCGTGGATCGCGTGGCTCTTGCTGGTCCGGAAGGTGTGGCTGTCCATGTGGGCGTCGATCCAGATCAGGCCGAGTCTGCCGCCGATCGCGCTTTTTGCGCCCGACCAAGTTCCTATCGCGCAGGAATGGTCGCCTCCCACGACAATTGGAAAGCTGCCTTCCGAAAGGGTTTTCCGGGTCTTCTCGGCGAGCAGGGTGCACATTTCGACTACGGAGAGTAGCGGATCCGCGTGGTTTTTCTGAAGATGAACGATTCCGTCCCAGCGGTAGGCGATTCCGGATTGCCTCAGCTGGTCCAGGAAGCCGAAGGTGCGCAGCACTTCAGGGGCATCCTGGCAGGACTGATTCGGGGCGCCGTAGCCGCCTGCCGCCCCGATGACGACAATGTCCTTCATGCCCCCCGGAACATGAAATATACTGCGCCGAGCAGGCAGAGCCCGGCCCAGAGATAGTCGATTTTGAAAGGCTGGCCCATGTACAGCATCGAGAAGGGGAGGAATACGGAGAGGGTGACCACCTCCTGGGTAATTTTCAGCTGGGCAAGGGAGAACTGCTCGAAGCCGATCCTGTTCGCGGGCACCTGGAACAGGTACTCCGCGAGCGCGATGCCCCAGCTCGCCAGCGCCGCGAACCACCAGGGGCGCTCGGACAGGTTCCTGAGATGGGCGTACCAGGCGAACGTCATGAAGATGTTGGAAATGACCAGAAGACCGACGAACTGGAGTGGGGCCGGGAGTGGAAGTTTCACGCAAGTGTCCTGTTTGTCCTGATTGAAGTTAGGACAACTTTATCCAAAATCGTTCGATCTGAAAAGAAAAGGCCCGCTTTCGCGGGCCTTTTCTAGGCAGCGCATCTGGTGCGAAGCTTTTTCCCGACGGATATCAGGAATCTCAGGCTTTCCTGATTGTCCGGGTCCTTCATCAGCGCCCAGAGTCCCCCGATGCCACCCGCAGGAGGCGGCGCTTTTTCCTTCGCGGCCTCCTCGACGCAATGCAGCATGTCTTCGAGCATGCCGAGCCGCTCGACGAGCTGGGGCAGGACTTTGGCGGTCCGTTCCAGCGCCCCGGAGGTTTCGAGGCGCTCCAGCATTTCGACCAGGCGAATCGCACCGCCCCTGCTGAAACGGTCGAGAAGCGAAAGCCCTTCTCCAACGGTTTCGGCAAGCCTGCCCACCATCTCGTCGGTCAGGGCATCCTGGGCCGAGCCGTAGACTCTCGCGAGATGCACGAGGCGCTCCAGGTCGCCGTTGTTCACCATTTCCGCGATCGCGGGGATGGCTTTCTCCAGCCCGGCGCGGTTGACCTGATCGACCAGGGTGAGTCCTCCGCCGACGGCTTCGGTCAACCTGCCCACCATCTCGTCGGTCAGGGCATCCTGGGCCGAGCCGTAGACTCTCGCGAGATGCACGAGGCGCTCCAGATCGCCGTTGTTCACCATTTCCGCGATCGCGGGGATGGCCTTGCCGAGTCCCGCCCTGTCGATCTGGTCGATGAGGGTGAGTCCCCCACCCACGGCGCCGGTGAGTCTGCCTACCATCTCGTCGGTCAGCGCATCTCTGGCGGCTTCCGCCACTCTTTCGACTTCATTCATGTCAGGCATGGCACCTCCTCAAAGAAGTCCGCGAGCGGAAACCCAGTAGAGCTTGTTGTACGCCATCTTGAACCAGTGCACCGCCTTGGTCGGGGCCTTGGGGTCGGGCGGATTCTGGTAGTTGAACATGGCATAGGTGGCGCGATCCTTGCCTGCCTCGATGAAGCAGAATACCTTGCCGTCGTAGTCCCGCACCGGGGTACCCATTTTCACCATCGCCGCAATATTTTCCCCCAGCGTGTCGGCTTCGAAGTGCGCAGTGGAGCCGGCCTTGCTGATGGGCAGGTTGGTGGTGTCGCCCAGCACGAATACGTTGGTGCGGCCTTCCATGTTGAGTTGATGGCGATGGGTGGGAATCCAGCCGTTTTGTCCCAGGCCGTTCTTTTCGATGACTTCCATGCCCTTGTGGGCGGGAATCGCGATCAGGAGATCGTAAGGCACTTCGGACCCTTCTTCGCTTTTGAGGATCTTGTTTTCCCCGTCGACTTCCTTCATGTTGAAGAGCGTCTCGTAGGTGATTCCCAGCCTGTCGAATTCCGGGGTAGCCCATTTTGCGACGTTTTCCAGGCTGTGGGTGCGCCCGATCGGGTAGGTATAGTGCAGCTTCACCTTGTCCAGGATGCCGCGATCCTTGAAATAGTCGTGCAGCATGAAGGTGATTTCGAGCGGCGCCATCGGGCATTTATGGGGAACGCCGACGGTGATCACCACGCGCCCGCCTTCGAACGCTCTGAGGCGCTTGAACATCTTGAGGGCGGTTTCTTCCGTGTAGAAAGTCTCGCAATTCTCGGCAAGTCCGGGGATGGACTCGGGCACCATGCGCGAACCGGTCGCGATCACCAGCACGTCGTAGGCATGGGTCTTCCCGCCGCGAGTCAGGACTTCGTTCTTGTCGAGGTGAAATTCCGTCACGGGATCGACATGGAATTCGATGCCGGGTTCGAGGAGGCTCGCCTGGTCGCGGTAAAGTTCGTCGGGCGTGATTCTCCCTACCGCAAGGTAAAGCAGTCCGGGCTGGTACATGTGCTTGTCGGATGCGGAAAGCATGGTGATCCTTGCCTTTCCGCTCTTGAGTTCCGTCGTGAGTCTGCGCGCCAGATTGTTGGCAAGGATGGTCCCTCCCATGCCGCCGCCTATGATCAGTATCCTCATGTTCCCTCCTCCTTAGGTGAATTGTTTATTTCGCCTTTTTCACGACGATGTGCCACACGCCATTTTCTTCCCTTGTGCCGAGAAGTTCATGTCCGACTTTCTTGATCCATTCGGGCACGTCGGTTGCCGAACCCTTGTCGCTGGAAAGCACTTCGAGCTCTTCTCCCACGTTCGCCATCTTCATGCCTGCAATGAGTTCCATCAAGGGGCCGGGGCAGAAGCTCCCGCGCGCATCGATGATTCTTCTTTCCGCCATTTGATTTCCTTTCAGAATGTCCAGACCTGGCTGCCCTCGGCATCGCCTAGGAACTTCGTCAGCCCGGTCGCTTCGCCGAGATACGCTTCAAGGTCGCCTTTTTCGACGCCGAGAACATCCATCGCCATGGAGCATGGATAGATCCTGGCGTCGCCCAATTCAACCGCCTGTTCGAACAATGTCTTGAACTCGGGAACGTTCTTCTCCTGCATCAGAGTTCCCATTTCCCCTTCGACGGGCGCCTGGATTGCTCGCCCCCTGATGAAATGCGGCAAGGCATTCATCGAGAAAAAGACGAGCGTTTCATGACCGCTCACGGCGGCGACGGAAGTCACCATCGCAGCCATTTGCAGCCGCTCCAGGCTTCCCGACACGACAACCACGCAAATTTTGCTCATGCATTCATCTCCGAATCACAATTGTAGACCGCAGCTTCCCATGAAGCCAGCCGAAAATCCATGCAATCAGCGTGCCAAGCGCCAATCCATGGAATGCGGCCGGGAAGCGGTGCGCGATCATGCCAATCTGGCAGTTTTCGTGATAGATTGACGCATCGTGTCATGACATATTGGCATAAGCAATGAAAAGAGTACCGGAACTGCAATCTCTGATCGATGCACAGGAAAATCCGTTCGTGCTGATCGACGAGCACTACCGCATCGTTGCCGCGAATCGGGCATACTGCCTCAATTACGGCGTGAGCGGCAGCGACGTGATGGGCAGGCTTTGCCACGAGGTGTCCCATCTTTCCAGCGTGCCATGCCATCAGAATGGGGAGGATTGCCCCCACAGGGAAGTGTTCAGGAGCGGCAGGATGCACGAAGTCGTCCATATCCATTTCGACCGCCATCACCAGAAGGAATACGTGCGCATCAAGGGGCATCCGATTTCCGGAGGCGAGGGGAGGCGCTATCTCGGCGAGGCGATTTTTCCCATGACGGGATCGGAGAAGGCGAGCTGCAAGGAAATGCAGATGATCGGATCATCTCCGGCCTTCCTGTCCTGCCTCGATCACCTGAGCCGGGCTGCGAAGAGCGAAGCCCAGGTGCTGCTGCTCGGGGAGAGCGGTGTGGGGAAGGAGCTCGCCGCCCAGCATATCCATCGGCATTCCAGCAGATGCGACAAGCCGTTCGTGACGCTCAATTGCGCATCGATTGCAGATAACCTGTTCGAGGACGAGTTTTTCGGTCATGAG
>JAJZQY010000065.1 GCA_021806605.1 Pseudomonadota bacterium | reverse complement strand
GATGAACACCTACAAACGCCTTCCCGTCAGCTTCGAGCATGGGAAAGGAGTATGGCTCTGGGACGGGGCCGGGCGCCGCTATCTCGACGCAGTCTCGGGCGTCGCCGTCAACGGCCTGGGGCATGCTCATCCCGAACTCGTCAACGCGATCTCGGAGCAGGCCGGACGGCTCATTCACACCTCGAATCTATACGAGGTCGCAAAGCAGGAAGCGCTGGCCGACAGGCTGTGCGCGCTTTCCGGCATGGACAATGCCTTCTTCTGCAATTCCGGGGCGGAGGCCAACGAGGCCGCGATCAAGCTGGCAAGGCTCCATGGTCACGGCAGGGGAATCGAAGTGCCGACCATCGTCGTGATGGAAAAATCCTTCCATGGACGAACCATGGCCACCCTTTCGGCGACAGGGAACAGGAAAGTTCAGGCCGGATTCGAGCCGCTCCTCTCAGGCTTCGCCAGAGTTCCCTATGACGACATCCCCGCAGTCGAACAGGTGGCCGCCCACAACAAGAGCATCGTCGCAGTACTCGTCGAACCCTATCAGGGTGAAGGCGGCGTTCAGGTTCCCGAGGCGAATTACCTGACCGAGCTCAGGCGCATCTGCGATCAGCACGGCTGGCTTTTGATGCTCGACGAAGTGCAGTGCGGGACGGGCAGGAGCGGAAAATGGTTCGCCTTTCAGCACGGGGATGTCATGCCTGACGTCATGACGCTCGCCAAGGGGCTCGGCTCGGGCGTCCCGATCGGTGCGTGTCTTGCCAGGGGAGCGGCCGCGGAAGTATTCAAGGCGGGCAACCACGGATCGACCTTCGGCGGCAATCCTCTCGCCTGCTCGGCGGCTCTGGCGACTTTGGCTATAATCGAGAAGGAAGGATTGCTGGACCATGCCGGCAAGCTCGGGGAGCGCATCAAGGCAGGATTCGCCGAGAAGCTTTCCGGCATCCAGGGGGTCGCCCAGATTCGCGGTCAGGGCCTGATGATAGGCATAGAACTCGACAGGCCCTGCCTTGAGCTGCCATTGATGGCACTGGAAAAAGGCCTGCTCATAAACGTCACGGCGGACAAGGTGGTACGCCTCCTTCCAGCGCTCGTCATGAATGAAGCAGAAGCACAACAAATGGTGGACGAAGTATCCGCCCTGATCATCGATTTTCTGAGGGGGAATTGACGGCGAGCCTGTCAAACCATAATTTATGAAGCCTAAGCATTTTTTGCAATTCAAGGACTTAGAGCTTTCCGAGTTTGAATATCTGTTCCAGCGCTCGAAGCTGCTGAAGGCAAGGCATGTGAAGCGCGACCTTTACCAGCCGCTGCGTTCCAGGACGCTGGCGATGATTTTCGAGAAGAACTCGACCCGCACCCGGGTTTCTTTCGAAGCCGGAATGAACCAGCTCGGCGGATCCGCTCTTTTCCTGAATTCGAGGGACACCCAGCTCGGGCGCGGAGAGCCGATCGAAGACGTCGCGCAGGTGATATCGAGGATGGTCGACATCGTCATGATCCGCACCTTCGAGCAGGAGATCATCGAGCGCTTCGCCGCTCACTCCAAGGTTCCCGTCATCAACGGGCTGACCGATGAATACCATCCCTGCCAGATCCTCGCCGACATTTTCACTTACATCGAGCACAGGGGTCCGATCAAGGGCAAAACCGTGGCCTGGATCGGAGACAGCAACAACGTGTGCAATACCTGGATGCAGGCGGCAAAAATCCTCGATTTCAACCTGCATGTCTCCACGCCGCCGGGATACGAGGTCGAACCGGAACGCGGCGAAAGCTTCGAGTCCATGCACCTCGAATGCTTCGAGGATCCCCATGAAGCGGCAAAGGGAGCGGATCTCGTCACCACCGACGTCTGGACCAGCATGGGTTACGAAGACGAGGCCGAAGAACGCATTCAGGATTTCGCCGATTTCAGGGTGGATCGGGAAATGATGGCGCTCGCCAAGCCGGATGCGCTCTTCATGCATTGCCTGCCCGTTCACCGTGGACAGGAAGTGGAAGCCGAAGTGATCGACGGCCCCCAGAGCGTGGTCTGGGATGAAGCCGAAAACAGGCTGCATACGCAAAAGGCGCTCATCGAATACCTGCTTCTCGGAAAAATCAACAAATAAACCTCTCCTGGAATGAACCCATATGCCTGAAATCAACAAAGTCGTCCTGGCCTACTCGGGGGGACTCGACACCTCGGTGATCCTGAAATGGCTTCAGGATACCTACCATTGCGAAATCGTCACCTTCACCGCCGACATCGGACAAGGCGAAGAGCTGGAGCCTGCGAGGGCCAAGGCGGCCTCCCTCGGGGTCAGGGAAATCTTCATCGACGACCTGCGGGAAGAATTCGTGCGCGACTTCGTCTTCCCGATGTTCAGGGCGAATGCGATCTACGAAGGCGAATACCTGCTGGGAACCAGCATTGCGAGGCCGCTCATCGCCAAGCGCCAGATCGAGATCGCCAACTTGACCGGAGCAGACGCGGTGAGCCACGGTGCAACCGGCAAAGGCAACGACCAGGTGCGCTTCGAGCTCGGCTACTATGCGCTCAAACCGAACATCCACGTCATCGCTCCCTGGCGCGAATGGGATCTGACTTCGCGCGAAAAGCTGCTCGCCTACGCCGAGCGCCACGCCATCCCGATCGAGAAAAAGAAGGGAGGAGGCAGTCCCTACAGCATGGATGCCAATCTGCTCCATATCTCCTACGAAGGCGGCATCCTCGAAGACCCCTCTGCTGAACCCGAGGAATCCATGTGGCGCTGGACAGCCTCCCCGGAAGCTGCGCCTGACTCGCCTGAATATCTCGATCTGGAATTCAGCCGTGGCGACATCACTTCGATCAACGGCGTCGAAATGTCTCCCGCTTCGGTCCTTTTCGAACTCAACAGACTGGGCGGCAAGCACGGCATAGGCCGGCTCGACCTCGTGGAAAACCGCTATGTGGGCATGAAATCGAGAGGATGCTACGAAACGCCCGGGGGAACCATCATGCTGAAGGCGCACCGCGCCATCGAATCCCTGACCCTCGACCGGGAAGTCGCCCATCTCAAGGACGAGCTCATGCCGCGCTATGCCAGCCTGATCTACAACGGCTACTGGTGGAGCCCGGAGAGGGCCATGCTGCAGAAAATGATCGACGCTTCCCAGGAAAGCGTGAACGGCTGGGTGAGGATCAAGCTCTACAAGGGCAATGTCATCGTTTGCGGGCGCGAATCGAAGACCGACTCGCTTTTCGATGCGACCATCGCCACCTTCGAAGAAGACATGGGCGCATACGACCAGAAGGATGCCGCAGGCTTCATCAAGCTCAACGCCCTGCGGCTCAGAATCGCCGCCAGACTGAGGAACCGGAAATGAGCCAATTTGACAATGTCAGCGTAATCAAGAAATCGAACCTCTTTTTCGATGGAAAATGCGTCAGCCACACCCTGCTCTTTCCGGACGGAACGAAAAAAACGGTGGGCGTGATTTTTCCGTCCTCGCTCACCTTCAAAACCGTCTCTCCCGAAATCATGGAAATCCATTCCGGTTCCTGCCGCGTCAGGATAGGCGATGGGCAATGGCAGAATTGCAGCGCAGGAGAATCTTTCAGCGTCCCGGGGAACAGTTCGTTCGACATCGAAACCAACGAACCCCTGGATTACGTTTGCCACTTCTGCTAGGAAAACCATGCCTTCATTCGACATCGTATCGGAAGTTGACAAAACCGAGGTCAAGAACGCCGTCGAACAGACCAACAAGGAGGTCGGCACGCGCTTCGATTTCAAGGGATCGGACGCCCGTGTGGAACAGGCCGAGCTGGTTCTGACCGTCCATGCCGACAACGAATTCCAGCTCTCTCAGGTTCAGGACATCCTGAACGGCAAGCTCGCCAAGCGCGGAGTGGACATCAGATGCCTCGACATCTCGGAAAAGATCGAGAAGGTTTCGGGCAACAAGGTGAAGCGTGCCTGCACCGTGAAAGTCGGCGTGGAAACCGAGCTTGCCAAGAAAATCGTGAGGCTGCTCAAGGACAGCAAGATGAAGGTCCAGGCGAGCATCCAGGGCGAAACCGTGCGCGTCTCCGGCGCAAAGCGCGACGACCTTCAGGCGGCGATTGCCCTGGTGAAGAAGTCGATTTCCGATTTCCCGCTTCAGTACCAGAATTTCAGGGATTGAGATGAAGGTGCTGGTGCCGCTCGCTCAGGATTGCGAAGAGATCGAAGCAGAGCGGATCGAAGTCGGTAAGGCGTTGGCGAGGCCATGAGCCGCGACAAGCGCCAGCAGGAACGCTATGCCGTGCGCTGGAAAATCAGGTTCTCGTCGCCCGAGGTCAGCTGCGAATCGAGGACGGCGGACATCTCTCAGAACGGGGCGAGCTTCCACAGCGATATCGCCATACCCCATTCACTCAGGGCCACCATCACCCTTTCCCTTCCCCCCAGCGACCAGCACCCGAAGGGGCGCGACTTATCGATGCATGCGCGAGTCGTCTACTGCATCCTCCAGGGAAAATCAGGCTTCAGGATAGGGCTGGAATTCACTGACATGGAAGGAAAGACAGCGGAAATCTTGGCCAAGAGGCTGGCTCGGCTTGAGGCAATGAGCAACGCAATCATTTGACCAGATTATCGATCCAGGCGCCGTAGATGTGCCTCGCGACCCCGTTGAGGATCGCGATTCTGTCGTCCAGGGAACGCTGCATTTCGTCTGCGCTCTGCACGCTCTGCCCGAGATGCTCGAGAATTTCATCCTTGCCCGTTTCGCACCATTGCCTGACCATTTCTCCCTTCATCTCGACATGGCACTGCAATCCGAGATGCGGTCCGTAAGAAAATGCCTGGTTATCGCACCAGCGGCTGGAGAGGAGCCGGATCGCGCCCTGGGGAATCTCGAAAGTCTCCCCATGCCAATGAAATGCCTCGAAATCTTGCATGCCGCCGAACCATTTCTCGGCTTCGCCCAAAACTTCGACCCTGCCCCAGCCTATTTCCCTGGCCCGATTCCTGCCCACCTTGGCGCCCAGGGCCTTCGCCATCAGTTGTCCTCCCAGGCAATGGCCGAGCACGGGAACCTCTTTTGATACCGCGTCCCTGATCAAGTCGAGTGCGGGCGATATCCAGGGAAGATCGTCGTTGACGCTCATCGGACCGCCCATGAAAACGAGCCCGGAAAATGAACCGGCAGAAGCAGGAACGGATTCCGCCTCATCGACCCTGAAGAGCTGCCACGGAATGCCGGATTCGTTCAAGAAGTCCGAAAAAAAACCCGCACCCTCTGTTCTCGCATGACGAAAAATCGCTACCGGCTTCATGTCCCTCCCATGGCAAATATGGGATGAATCTTATCCGAGCATGCCCCCTCCTGCAATATGCTAGAATTCCATTTTTCAATGGAAAATCCATGTCAGGAAACAGTCTAGGCACCCTATTCCGCGTCACATCGTTCGGCGAAAGCCATGGCCCTGCGATCGGCTGCGTAGTGGATGGCTGCCCGCCCGGAATGGCGCTTTGCGAAGCAGACATCCAGAAGGATCTGGACCGGCGCAAACCCGGAACTTCCCGGCATGTAACGCAAAGACGCGAATCTGACAGGGTGGAAATTCTCTCGGGGGTTTTCGAAGGAAAAACGACCGGGACGCCCATTGCCCTCCTCATCCGCAACGAAGACCAGCGGAGCCGCGATTACGGAAATCTCGCTGAAACCTTCCGGCCCGGCCATGCCGACTACACCTATTGGCAGAAATACGGCATCAGGGACCACCGCGGCGGCGGACGCTCCTCCGCCCGGGAAACCGCAGCGCGAGTGGCAGCAGGGGCAATCGCAAAAAAATGGCTGAGCCTGCGCCATGGCGTCGCAATCAGGGCTTATCTCTCCCGGCTCGGGCCGATCGATATTCCTTTTGAGAGCTGGGAAGCCGTCGATGAAAATCCATTCTTCTCCCCGAATTCAGGCATGGTGCAGCAGCTCGAGGACTACATGGATGCGCTGCGCAAATCCGGAGATTCTGTCGGGGCCGAAATCACTGTAATCGCGGAAAACATGCAGGTGGGATGGGGAGAGCCGGTTTACGACAGGCTGGATGCCGAAATCGCCTATGCCCTGATGAGCATCAATGCCGTCAAGGGCGTGGAAATCGGCGACGGCTTCGATTGCGTTGCCCAGAAAGGCACCGAACACGGCGACGAAATGACATCGAAAGGCTTTCTCAGCAACCATGCGGGCGGCATCCTGGGCGGCATCTCCACGGGACAGGATATCGTCGCGCGCATCGCGGTCAAGCCCACTTCAAGCATCAGGCTGCCCAGACGCAGCATAGACAAGGAAGGCCGCGATACCCAGGTCGAGACGCACGGACGCCACGACCCCTGCGTCGGAATCCGCGCTGCCCCGATCGCAGAGGCGATGCTCGCGCTCGTGCTGATCGACCACGCATTGAGGCACAGGGCGCAGAATATGGATGTTTCCTGCCCCACGCCGAAAATCCCGGGCAAGTCCCGGGACTGAGCCTTGCCGGAAAAAATTCCCTACTGGCGCCTTTCCGGATTCTACTTTTCCTATTTCGCCTTCCTCGGCGCCTTCACCCCCTACTGGAGCCTGTAC
>JAJZQY010000064.1 GCA_021806605.1 Pseudomonadota bacterium | reverse complement strand
GCGCGCAACATCGAGGAAGGCGGATCGCTCACCATCATCGCGACCGCCCTGGTCGATACCGGCTCGCGCATGGACGACGTGATCTACGAGGAGTTCAAGGGAACCGGCAACATGGAAATCCATCTCGACAGAAGGATCGCCGAGAAGCGGACTTATCCCGCGATCAACGTCAACCGTTCCGGGACGCGCCGCGAAGAACTCCTCATCAAGCCCGACGTGCTGCAGAAAATCTGGGTGCTGCGCAAGCTGCTCTATCCCATGGACGACCTCGAAGCGATCGAATTCCTGCTGGACAAGATCAAGGCCACGAAAACCAATTCCGACTTTTTCGATTCGATGCGGCGCGGCTGAGGCTTGCGGAACGTTATTTTTTGGAAGATAATACGCGGTTTACCGCTTTAGGATCTGCAGATGAAACCAGGCATACACCCCGAGTACAATGAAATCACCGTGACCTGCAGTTGCGGCGAGGTTTTCACGACCCGTTCGACGAACAGCAAGCCGCTGCGCATCGAAGTCTGTTCCGCCTGCCATCCTTTCTATACCGGCAAGCAGAAGATCGTCGATACCGCAGGGCGCGTCGAGAAATTCCGCCAGAAATATGGCAAGAAGGCCGCCGCCTGAGCCGTACCCGCATGAGGTCGAAAAAGGCAGCCGAGGCTGCCTTTTTCATTAGAATTGCGCTAGACTGATCGGCAGACATGAAGCCATTTCTCCTCGTCATGCTCGCGCTCGCCGCCCTCTCGGGCTGTGCGACGAATCCCGTTTCCGGAAAGCAGGATTTCGTCATGATGTCGGAGTCTGACGAAATCGCCCTGGGCAAGAAATCCGACCTGGATGTCAGAAAGGAATACGGGGTCTACGATTCCCCACAGCTTCAGAGCTATGTCGACCGGGTCGGCCAGAGGCTCGCTGCAAACAGCCACCGGCCCAACCTGCAATACCATTTCACCGTGGTGGACAGCCCTGAAGTCAATGCCTTCGCTCTTCCCGGCGGCTACATCTACATCACGCGCGGCATCCTGCCCTATCTCGGCTCCGAGGCCGAGCTTGCGGCAGTCCTCGGCCACGAAATCGGTCATGTGACCGCACGCCACGCCGTCAAGCAGTACACGGCATCCACCGCAGCCAACATCGGCGTGCAGATCGCCTCCATTTTCGTTCCCGAGATCAACGCGCCCGGCGGATACGACCTCGTCAACGTCGCGGGGAGCGCACTGCTTTCCGGGTACGGACGCGAGCACGAACTCGAGGCGGACAGGCTGGGAAGCGGCTATCTCGCTAGGACAGGATACGACCCGCACGCGATGATCGACGTCCTTTCGGTGCTCAAGAATCAGGAGCAGTTCGACATCCAGCGGGCAAAGGAAGAGCATCGCGAACCGCGCATCTATCACGGCCTTTTCGCCTCGCACCCGGACAGCGACACGAGGTTGCAGCAGGTCGTGGCTGAAGCTGCAACGCTCCAGTCATCCCCTCACCCCGTCGTCGGAAAAAGAGTCTATCTCGAACATATCGACGGCATCGTTTTCGGAGACAGCCCTTCCCAGGGAGTGGTGAGGAACAACGAATTCCTGCATGCAGGGCTCGGCATCGCAATCCAATATCCGGCGGGCTGGACGATCAAGAACAGCCCGCAGAAGCTCATCGCCACGAACGGGGATGCCGCGATGGCTTTCGGGATTGCAAAATTCCAGAGCACCCCGGCGGACTTCCTGACTCAGCGCTTCGGACGGGGAGAATTGTCCACCTTTCAGTCCAGAGACTTTTCGGGCGCGATCCTGGCATTTTCCCCGAGGGCCGAAGCCGCAGCGATCCGCATGGGCGACAAGCTTTTCGTCATCATCGGATCGGGCAAATCTTCTGCCAGCTTCAGCCTCGCGCGACCGGAAATCGAACGCACGATCCGCAGCTTCCACACCCTGTCCGATTCCGAGCGCAAGCTCGCCCAGGGCCTGAGAATCTCGGTAAGGCGGGCCGTAGCGGGAGACACCTTCGAGCGCTACGCGACAGAATCTCCGCTGGGGAAAGACGCGGCAGGCTACCTGCGCCTTCTCAACCATGCCTATCCTGACGGGGAGCCGCATGCAGGAGACGAGATCAAGGTGGTCGAATAATGTTCTACTCAGAGCCCATTCCCGAACCCAACCCGCCCCTGGACAAGGTCGAGGTCGCCCTTATCGTGATTATGGCGCTGGCCTGGATGCTCCCCGGCCTTTTCGGACACGAACCCTGGAAGCCCGACGAAGCCTACAATTTCGGGCTCGTGTACCACATGATCCAGAGCGGGAACTGGCTCGCCTTCCATCTCCCGGACGAGGCGCCATTTGCGAGCCCGCCGCTTTTCTACATGACCGCCGCCCTGTTCGGCAAGTTCCTCTCCCCGCTCTTTTCGCTTCCGGATGCGATGCGCCTCGCCACCGGTTTCTATATGGGAATCTCGCTCGTTTTCACGGCGCTCGCCGGGCGCATCCTTAACGGCAACGGCAGGTATGCCGTGCTGATCCTTGCAGGCAGCCTGGGGCTTCTGGGACACGCACACCAGCTGATTGCCGATTCCGCGCTGCTCGCCGGGTGCGCCATCGCGATCTGCGGCTTTGCCCTGTTTCCGAACAGGGCGCTGCTCGGGGGATGCCTTGCTGGCATCGGGATGGGCATCGGATTCCTGTCCAAGGGGTTCGTGGGCATTGCTTTCTTTCTCCCCCCGCTGCTTTTGCTACCCCTGTTCGGACGCACCTGGCGCAATCTGCGCTATGCAGCCTTCCTCGCGACAGCCGCCCTGTTTCTGCTGCCGGGATCCTTCTGGCCCTATCTGCTTTATCAGCACTCTCCCGCCCTCTTTTCCGCATGGTGGCATTCGAATTTCAATTTATCGCTCGGCCTCGGCAGGGAGATGCATCGCCAGCCGTTCTTCTATCTCGGCGTGCTGCCGTGGTTCGCCTGGCCCACCCTGCCGCTCGCCCTGGCATCTCTCTGGCATGAAAGAAGGCGGCTCGGCAGCGAAAAAACGCTCCTGCCCATCGTCTTGTTCGTCGCCATGCTGGGCGTCCTTTCCGCGACGCAAACGACTCGCGAACTCTATGCGATGCCGATGCTGCTTCCCCTGTCCCTGCTCGCCACGGCTTCCATCGACAGCCTGAAGCGCAATGCGGCCAGCGCCTTCAACTGGTTCGGCATCCTCTCCTTCGGCATGGCAGCGGGAGTGCTGTGGATGGGCTGGATCGCCCTCATGACAGGTCATCCGGAATATCTCGCGGCCAAGATCCATCATTATCATCCGGGATTTTCCGCCCGCTTCGGGCTCTTCCCGTTCGCTCTCGCCTTCTTCGCCACCCTGCTGTGGATGGCATTGGCATTCCGGACGGAGCACAATGGCAAGCGTTCCATCATCAACTGGGCAAGCGGGGTAGTGATGGTCTGGGCCCTGCTGATGACGCTCTGGCTGCCCTTCCTGGATTCGGTCAAGGGCTACAGGGAGATGTTCATGTCGATGAAAGCTGCGCTCCCCGCCAGACATGGCTGCATCGAAGGACGACATCTCGGGGACGCGCAGCGCGCCATGCTCGATTATTATCTTGGAATAGACGCCAGGCACGACAAGACCTGCAAGCTGCTCCTGATCCAGACCGTTTCGTCCGACAGGCGCCAGCCGAAAGGGCTGGAAAAGCTGTGGGAAGGCGCGCGGGCCGGAGACAGGCACGAACGCTACCGGCTTTACGTCCGGAAAAAGGGGACTGAATGATCCGCTCCGCCCCATCCCTCAAAATCGACGCAGGACTTTGACCGCGCGCCTCCGATCGGCCCGCCGCACTTGATCCGGCTGGGTACGATCCAAGGGTTTCCGCCATCACGACAGGAATCCGATGGCGGGCCAATTTGCTAGAATGGGCGACAGCCTTGAATCGGGGAAGCACTTTGCCAGCAGACATCATCATCATCGGAGCGGGAATCGCCGGACTGTCCAGCGCCTACGAACTCGCCGAGAAAGGGGCGAGCGTGACCGTCCTCGATCGCGGCAGAGCGGGGATGGAAGCTTCCTGGGCGGGCGGGGGAATTCTTTTCCCGCTGCTTCCCTGGGACTATCCTGAAGAAGTCACCGCGCTGGCCATGCGTGGAGCGGCGCTTTATCCGGACTGGACTCATGAACTGCTCTCCAGCAGCGGGATCGACCCGGAATATGTTCGATGCGGCATGAAGGTGCTGGAGGGCGGCCGCTCCATGGAAAATGCGGCGCACTGGTGCGCCGCTCACGACGTCCGGTTCGAGAGAGGCCCGGGCGGGGAATGGTTTTTTCCGGATGTGGCACAGGTCAGGAATCCCCGCCTGATTCGCGCATTGCGTGCCAGCCTGGAAAGCCGGGGGGTGCGCATCGTCGAAAACTGCGAAGTGCGCTCCCTGGCAAGGGAAGGCAGGCGCATCGTACGCCTAGGCACTTCGGATGGAAACATCTGGGCGGCACAGGATTTCGTGGTCTGCGCAGGGGCATGGAGCAAAATGCTGCTCGAACCGGATCTGCCCGGCCCGGACATTTTTCCGGTCAAGGGTCAGATGCTGCTTTTCGAGGCGGCAAACATGCTGGACACCATCTTATTGAAGGACGATCTTTATCTGGTGCCAAGGAAGGACGGACACATTCTCGCCGGCAGCACCCTCGAACATGTCGGATTCGACAAATCCGTCACCGCAGCGCGCATGCTGCATGAAAAAGCAGCCGAAATTTTGCCCGGACTCGCCGCCGAGAATCCGGTCAGGCAATGGGCGGGGCTGCGCCCGGGCTCTCCCGGCAACGTTCCGACGATCGCCCGGCACCCGGACATCGACAATCTCTACCTCAACAGCGGGCATTTCCGCTACGGCGTGACGATGGCTCCCGCCTCGGCGAAGAGGCTGGCCCAAATCGTATTCGGCGAGCCGTCCAATTCCGGAATCTAACAAAAATGTTAGGATGCAACGACCGATCCGAGTGATAGAATCCCCTCATGGGAAGAATGGACATGGAAGCCATCGCAGCACGACTGAGGAGGCACGGGGTTACACCAACCTCGCAGCGCCTCAAGATCGCTTCCATCCTTTTTTCCTGCATGGAGCATCTTTCGGCAGACCAGATCATGCTTGCCGTCAACCGCAGGAAGCCGGCAGCATCCAAGGCAACCGTTTACAACACGCTCAATCTTTTCGTGAAGAAGGGATTGGTACGCGAAATCATCATCGACCCGAGCAAGGTCCTGTACGATCCCAGGACAGACCGGCACCATCATTTCTACGACATCGCCACTGGAAAACTGAGCGACATCGACTTTTCCGAACTGCCGATCCACAGCCTTCCCGCGCTGCCGCACGGCACGATGCTGGACGGAATCGACATCGTCATCCGCACCCGACCGGCCACGGCCTGATTGCCGCCCCACTCCGAACGCTTTATAATGCCGGATTCGATTGCTGATGTAGCTCAGTCGGTAGAGCAACTGATTCGTAATCAGTAGGTCGGAAGTTCGATTCTTCTCATCAGCACCAAAAAATCAAAGGCTTGCATCATTGCAGGCCTTTTTAATTTCTTTGGGGTTAGTCTGGGGTTAGTCAATCCAGGTGTAAATAGCCTAACCCTTCAAAAGTTCCAACGCATTTTAAATCCAGATGATTTGTGGAATACTCGATTTTCCTAAATTTATGGGCAAGTCAAATGGGAAAGTTTAGTGAACTTCGGACAACATACGATTTAAATGAGGCCGTCTTGTATCTGCTGGATCTCCCCATTGAGAATGCCGAGACTATTGCCGCCATATGTGGCTTTTTAAATGGCGATCATCTCATCAGCAAACCACACTTACAGGTCACATTCGAAGCTGAATTACATATAGGCTTCTCAGAACATGTAGCCGATTATAAAGAGGCAAGAGAAGCATTGGAGCGCGCCATTAGTCGCGGCGAGATCCCTAGCGAACCTGTTTACCATGCTGAGGATGGGTATCCTGATAATTACCTAATTAAAAAAAATGATTTGGATCGATGGGCAAACAATCCTGCGTCCAAGATAGAAAACGAACTAAATGCCAAAATTTTCGAACTAGGCCTGGCGCTAGACGAGGCAAGAGCCAAGATAATCCAGCTTGAAACGGAAAAGTTGGCTACTGAACAGAAACTCAAAGAAGACGAGCTAGGGCTAAAAAGTAAGCGATTTGTGCTTGAGTTGATCGGTGGCTTGCTTGCCATTTACTGCGGCAAAGAGGATGTCCAGAACATGTTTACCTCCGTAAGAAATAATGAGTTTACGACAATAATGGCAGACCTTGATTTAAAAGGTTTCCCAAGAAATCGAGATAGAGGCACAATTAGAAACTACATAAAGGCTGGAGCAGAAGCATTTACTAAAGTAGCAGAAGAGCGGGTTCAAGAAGACTCATAAGAAACTATTCCTCCTGCGGCAAACACAATATCTAAGCAGGTATTCCACAAAACCTGCTAAGGCTTAAACGATATCGCGTAACGCCCGCCCATACCTGCCTATCTCATTGTTTACATAGATATACTTTGAAACATGTAGCTTCCGCTGCACTTGTCGAAAAGGATATTTATGAAAAACGTATCACATTTGGATTGCATGCCTACAAGTCTGCAATCTCGCATAAAAAGCAATTTATTGACTCCCGAGGAGGTGGCTAGCATCCTTGTTGCTACGCGATGAAAAATACCCAGAATTTGTAGGTTCTGCGCGCTGAAAATTACCCAGGTGATTAACCTCCTTCATTCCGATTTCGGAGTGGAGAATTTTAAGGAGATGATCACCATGAATATG
>JAJZQY010000063.1 GCA_021806605.1 Pseudomonadota bacterium | reverse complement strand
CATATTCATGGTGATCATCTCCTTAAAATTCTCCACTCCGAAATCGGAATGAAGGAGGTTAATCACCTGGGTAATTTTCAGCGCGCAGAACCTACAAATTCTGGGTATTTTTCATCGCGTAGCAACAGACCTGACTGCCGAGATAGAAAAAGAGCCGCTAGCAGAGCTGATAGTTGGTCGGCGCATCGACAAATTGGGTGGTGACTCCTACGGAAAAACCGCACGCCGGCTTCACATCGAGTACCAGACCCAGGATGGCCCAGTCGTCATTGAGTTGATGGCCACTGCCAAGCAGCGGATCGAAAAACAGACTCTGTACGAGTTCCTCCCTCGGACAGATGTAAGACTGGACGGCCGAGGAATAGGAATTCTCCAGCGATGGCTTGCAGCCCGTTATCACCGGGCTGCTTTTCCCGAAGCATTCGAGAACCGCCTACGATCTGCGGTTATTCCCGGCAAGCGTACATTCCTCAAGAAAATCGAAATCATTCTCTCTGACGGCGGCGAGCACATACGTGGCCTATTGTTCGATTTGGACGAGGGGAAAGATGTTGAGCGCAATGCGCCTGACGACCTGTACCAGTTAGGGATCAATGTCTTGTACGACAGCACCAAGGACGAACCCACTGCAGCTGCAGTTGCCGAAGCGGCTGCGCGCGCACTAGAGAACCTGTTCAGCACGGCGTTTTTCTCGGAACAAGCTGGTTGGCAGAATATTCGTCTCGAGTACTGCGATCCAATATCGGACAGTGGAATAACCGTAGCACAGCGAGAAATGCTCAAGCAATGGAGGCTGGAACATATGAGCCTTCAGGATGACCCGCCGCAGCCGATGATCAGCGCATAAAAGGTCTAGATCGAGAAAATGTCACGCCCTACGGATTCCGGCGATATACAAATACGAGGAACGTATGCGATTCAAAGAATTTGACCCGAGTGACTGTTTTGGCCGAAAACCTGCCTTCCTGAAATCCCCCTTCTTTACGCGATCTTTACGCGCATAGCCCCAATCATTACGGCATCTTTATTTTCTCCGGCCTATCATTCCTGTACCGAATTGTTTCCGGAGGAAGCATGGATCTGATAGCTGTTGCGCTCACGATTGCGCTGTTTGCCGCATCCGTACTGTTCGTCACTGGCTGCGAAAAGCTGGGGAAGTCGTCATGACCTGGATCTACATGCTGAGCGGCGGGGTTTCGGTCGGTCTGCTGATTTACCTCGTCGTCGCCCTGCTCAAACCGGAGAAATTCTGATGACTGCCAACGGAATGCTTCAAATCGGCTTCTATCTCGTCACGCTTCTGCTTCTTGTGAAGCCGATGGGCTGGTACATGGCCAGAATCTACGAGGGCAATGCTCCGCCCTTCATGCGCTGGCTTTCACCATTGGAGAATCTTCTTTACAGGCTGTGCGGGATCAAGTCGGAAGAAGAAATGAATTGGGGACGCTATGCCATCGCCATGCTCTGGTTCAGCCTTCTGGGTGTCGCCGCCGTCTATGCGTTGCAGCGCCTTCAGGGGATGCTTCCATTGAATCCCCAGCAATTCGGCGCGGTTTCCCCAGATTCCTCCTTCAATACCGCGATCAGCTTCATGACGAACACGAACTGGCAGGGATATTCGGGTGAATCCACCATGAGCTATCTGACCCAGATGATGGGGCTTGCCGTACAGAATTTCTTTTCTGCCGCAGCAGGGATGGTCGTCGCAGTGGCGCTGATCCGCGGATTCGCCCGGCACACGGCGCATGCCATAGGCAATTTCTGGGTGGACATGACGCGGAGCATCCTTTACATCCTGCTTCCATTGTCGGTTGTCATCGCTCTCCTTTTCGTCGGCCAGGGCGCGATCCAGAATTTCTCCCCCTACAGGACGGTCAGCACGGTCGAGGCGATCAGTTACGACAACCCGAAGGTGGATTCTCAGGGAAACCCAATGAAGGACGCACAGGGCAACCCCGTGACGGAGAAGGCCACGACGAAGGAACAGACGCTTCCCATGGGGCCTGTCGCATCCCAGGAAGCGATCAAGCAGCTTGGAACGAACGGCGGGGGCTTCTTCAATGCCAATTCCGCCCACCCCTTCGAGAACCCGACGCCTTTTGCCAATTATCTGCAGATGCTGGCGATTTTCCTGATACCTGGCGGGCTTTGCTACACGTTCGGAATGATGGTGGGGGACAGGCGGCAGGGATGGGCGATACTGGCTGCAATGACCCTGATTTTCGCAGGCTTCCTGTCTGCTGCCGAGCATTATGAGCTGGCCGGAAATCCCGCCTACACTGCCCTCGGGGTGGATCAGGCCCACTCTGACATGCAATCCGGCGGGAACATGGAAGGCAAAGAAACCCGATTCGGCATCGTCAATTCGGCCCTTTTCGCCACCATCACCACGGCCGCTTCCTGCGGTGCGGTGAACAGCATGCACGATTCCTTCATGCCGCTCGGCGGGCTCGTTCCCATGGCGCAGATCCAGCTCGGCGAAGTGATCTACGGCGGCGTCGGCTCGGGACTTTACGGCATGCTGATCTATGCGGTGATAGCGGTCTTCATCGCCGGGCTCATGATCGGGCGCACGCCTGAATACATCGGCAAGAAGATCGAGTCCTTCGACATCAAGATGGCTTCCCTGACGATACTGATCCCGCCGATCCTGATCCTGGGATTCACGGCCGTGGCCGTCCTTGTCGATGCGGGCAAGGCGGGGGTCGCCAACCCGGGGGCGCACGGCTTTTCGGAAATCCTGTATGCCTTCAGCTCCGCGGTAGGGAACAACGGCAGCGCATTCGCAGGATTGTCCGCGAATACCCCCTTCTACAACATCGCCCTGGGGCTCGCCATGTTCTTCGGCAGAATCTGGCTGATGATCCCCGTGCTGGCGCTCGCAGGATCCCTCGCAGCGAAAAAGCGCATTCCGTCCAGCGTCGGCACGATGGCGACCCATACTCCGCTCTTCGTCGGCCTCTTGATCGGCACGGTGATCCTGGTCGGGGCGCTGAACTTCGTTCCCGCGATCGCGCTGGGTCCCGTGGTCGAGCATCTGACCATGACAGGCGCACATTGAGGAGTCATAAATGACCAAGAAAATCCTGCTGGACAGGGCCATCATCAACCAGGCACTGCTGGAATCCTTCAAAAAGCTTTCCCCAGGCCAGCAGATGAAGAATCCGGTGATGTTCGTGGTATGGGTGGGAAGCCTCCTGACCACCATTCTCTTCTTCCAGGCGCTTTCAGGGCATGGAGAAGCACCTGCGGGGTTCATTCTTTCCGTCTCGCTCTGGCTCTGGTTCACGGTGCTTTTCGCCAACTTCGCCGAAGCAGTCGCGGAAGGGCGAAGCAAGGCTCAGGCCGCTTCACTGAGGAAAGCGAAGCGCGAAATCATGGCGAAGAAGCTTGATGAGCCCCGCCATGGCGCATCCTTCGGCACTGCGGCCAGCTCCAGTTTGCGCAAGGGCGACTTTTTCCTGGTCGAAGCCGGGGACATGATCCCGGCCGACGGGGAAGTGATCGAAGGCGTGGCTTCCGTGAACGAGAGCGCCATCACGGGAGAATCCGCTCCCGTCATACGCGAATCCGGCGGGGATTTTTCGGCTGTCACGGGGGGCACCACCGTGCTGTCCGACTGGCTCGTGGTCAGGGTCACCACCAATCCCGGAGAGAGCTTCCTGGACCGCATGATCGCCATGGTCGAAGGGGCGAAGCGCCAGAAGACGCCGAACGAGATCGCGCTGACCATCTTGCTCGTGGCGATGACGATCATATTTCTTTTCGCCACCGCGACCCTTCTTCCCTATTCGATCTACGGCGTGGAAGCCGCAAAGGCAGGGCATCCGGTGTCGGTCACCGTGCTGGCGGCGCTCCTGGTCTGCCTCATTCCAACCACCATAGGCGGACTGCTGTCGGCGATCGGCGTGGCTGGAATGGGCAGGATGCTGCAGAAGAACGTGATCGCCACCTCAGGGCGTGCGGTGGAAGCCGCAGGGGACGTCGACGTCCTGCTTCTGGACAAGACGGGAACGATCACCCTGGGAAACAGGCAGGCTTCCCATTTTCACCCTGCGCCGGGCATCGCGGAGCGCGAGCTTGCCGATGCGGCGCAGCTCGCATCGCTCGCAGACGAGACGCCCGAAGGGCGCAGCATCGTGGTGCTCGCCAAGGATCAATTCGGGTTCCGCGAAAGGAACATCCATGCGCTAGGCGCAACCTTCGTGCCCTTCACGGCCCAGACTAGAATGAGCGGCGTCAATCTCGAAGCGCGGCAGATCAGGAAGGGTGCGGTCGATGCAATCAGGCGCCATGTCGAATCGCTCGGCGCAACCTTTCCCCACGACGTCCAGATCATCGTCGACGATGTCGCAAGGCGCGGCAGCACGCCTCTCGTCGTGGTGGACGATGCCAGGGTGCTCGGTGTGGTCGAATTGAAGGATATCGTCAAGCACGGCATCAAGGAGCGGTTCTCAGAACTGCGCAGAATGGGGATCAGGACCGTCATGATCACCGGGGACAACCGGCTGACTGCCGCAGCCATCGCGGCTGAAGCGGGCGTGGACGATTTTCTGGCCGAAGCGACGCCCGAAGCGAAGCTGAAGCTGATCCGGGAGAACCAGGCCCGGGGACATCTCGTCGCCATGACGGGGGACGGCACGAACGACGCGCCCGCGCTCGCCCAGGCCGATGTCGCGGTGGCGATGAACACGGGAACCCAGGCAGCCAAGGAGGCCGGGAACATGGTCGACCTCGACTCCAATCCCACCAAGCTGATCGAGATCGTCGAAACAGGGAAACAGATGCTGATGACGCGAGGCGCGCTGACCACATTCTCGATCGCCAACGACATTTCGAAGTACTTCGCCATCATTCCTGCGGCCTTCGTTTCGACCTATCCGGCCCTGGGGAATCTCAACGTCATGCATCTCGCAACGCCGGCCAGCGCCATCCTCTCCGCAGTGATTTTCAATGCCCTGATCATCGTCGCACTCATTCCGCTCGCATTGAAGGGCGTGAGCTTCCGTCCGATCGGGGCTGCAGCCCTGCTCAGGAACAATCTGATCATTTACGGCCTGGGCGGCATCGTCGTGCCCTTCATCGGCATCAAGGCGATAGACATGCTGCTCGCCGCATCTGGATTGGTTTAAGGAGATATCATGTTCAAGGAAATCAGACCGGCACTATCCAGCTTCGCGATTCTGACCCTGATCACCGGAATCGTCTATCCGCTCGCAGTCACGGGCATTTCTCAGGCATTGATGCCGGACCAGGCGAATGGCAGCCTCGTCGTGAAGGACGGAAAGCCGACAGGTTCAACGCTCATCGGCCAGAATTTCTCGGATCCGAAATATTTCTGGGGACGCCCCTCGGCCACTTCCCCCATGCCGTACAATGGGGCATCTTCAGGCGGCTCCAATCTCGGCCCGACCAATCCGGCATTGATCGATGCGGTGAAGGCGAGGGTGCAGGCACTGAAGGAAGCCGATCCTGGCAACGGGAGGCCCATTCCCGTCGATCTGGTGACGGCGTCCGCCAGCGGGCTCGATCCTGAAATCAGCCCTGCCGCGGCCCTGTACCAGATTTCGCGCGTGGCAAAGGCACGCGGCATCGAGCCTGCAAAACTGCAACGGCTCGTCGAGGAGCGCATACTGGGACGCCAGTTCGGATTTCTCGGTGAGCCCAGAGTGAACGTACTGGAACTCAACCTGGCACTGGACAGCATGCATTGACTATGCCCATGACCGATCAACGCCCCGATCCTGACGAGCTGCTCGAACGCGTGCGGCGCGAAGCAGAAAAGGCCAGGCGCGGCAAGCTGAAGATATTTTTCGGCGCTTCAGCCGGCGTGGGCAAGACCTATGCCATGCTTTCCTCGGCGAAGCTGCTGCGCGCCCAGGGGCTGGACGTCGTGGTCGGGATCGCCGAAACGCACGGCAGGAGCGAGACGATAGCGCTTCTGGAAGGACTGGAAATCCTGCCCCTGAAGGAAATCGAATACCGGGGCAGGACGCTTCCGGAATTCGACCTGGACGGCGCGCTGAAGCGCCGCCCTGCCCTGATTCTGGTGGACGAACTGGCGCATTCCAACGTTCCGGGTTCGAGGCATCCCAAGCGCTGGCAGGATGTCGACGAGCTGCTGGATGCCGGGATGGACGTCTTCACCACGGTGAACGTCCAGCATCTGGAAAGCCTCAACGATGTCGTGGGCGGGATCACCGGCATACGCATTTTCGAGACCTTGCCGGACAGGATCTTCGAAGAAGCCGACGAGGTCATCCTGGTCGACATCACCCCGGACGAGCTGCTTCAGCGCCTCAAGGAAGGGAAAATCTACCTGCCCAGGCAGGCGGAAAGCGCGATACGCAATTTCTTCCGCAAGGGAAACCTGATCGCCCTCAGGGAGCTCGCCTTGAGGCGCACGGCCGATCGCGTCGACGACCAGATGCGCAGTTATCGGCAGGAGCGCTCCATACAGGCGCTCTGGCAAACTCAGGAATCCATCCTGGTCTGCGTCGGTCCCAGGCCGGGCGCCGAAAGAATCGTCAGAAGCGCGAGCCGGCTTGCCATGCAGCTCGGCGTCGAATGGCATGCCGTCTATGTGGAAACCCCTGCGCTTCAGCGATTGGCGGAGGATGCGCGCAGGCGCATACTCAGGACGCTCAAGCTGGCCCAGGAGCTCGGTGCGAAAACGGCGACCCTGTCCGGGCAGGATGCGGCGGTTGCACTCGCCGAATACGCGCGCACGCACAATCTGGCGAAAATCGTCGTCGGGCGAGGCAAGGCCAGGCCCTGGCGCAAGGCCTTTGCCGAGCGCATAGGCAATGCTTTTCCCGACGCCGACATCATCCAGACTTCCGGGGCTGAAGCGGCCAGCCATCTTGAAGAAAGATACGCGCAGCCTAAGCAAGTCTCCGTCGAACCTTATTTCTGGTCTGCAGGCGCCTGCGCGCTCGCCACGGGAATGGCCGCACTGCT
>JAJZQY010000013.1 GCA_021806605.1 Pseudomonadota bacterium | reverse complement strand
TTCTCTATCCTGGCATGACGCTTCAATTGTTCGGAATAGGCTGCTTCGAAGGCATTCCGGGTATCGAGCTGAGCTGCAAGATCGAGCACCGCATCCCAGTCCCCGAGATGCTGCTGCGCCTTCAGTTCCAGCCTGAGCGCGGCGGTATGCTGCCGATCGCCCGATTCCTTCAATTGCCTGAGGATGCCAAGGGCGTCCGCGTAGCGCCTTTCCTCGATCAGCAGTTCGGCATGGGTCATCAGCCTGAGCGATTTCTGCGACGGCTCGGCTTGTTCCGCCCGGGCAAGATAGGCATCGCGCCTGTCGTAAGCCCTCAGTTCGTGGGCCGAGCGGGCTGCAACCACGGCGTTGAGCGCAGGAGACTCCGCCTCTTCCAGCGCCCGGGACGCCGATTTCTCGGCTTTGGCATAACGCCCCTCGAAGTAGGATGCGAGCCCTTCCAGCATGGCCTGGCGGCTCTTTTCCTTCGCCCGCTGCAGGTGATAAAGCCGCGCCCTCTCGGGGAGGGAAACCATGCTCGAAACCAGCCTGATCATCCCGTACATGACGAAAATGAAGGACAGGACCAGCACCACGAAAAGATTGAACGACAATTCGACGCGATAGGGGGGATAGACCAGCAGCAGGTAGCCGGTATTCGGCCTGGCTGCCAACGTCAGCCCCACGGCGGCGGCAAAGATCGCCAGTATCCAGAGCATCGCCTTCATTTGGCGCCCCGCGCTCCCGAGGCCCTGAAGTCATGAATGGCATTCAGGCTGTCGTTGATGTCCATCCTGTCGATGGCGATTTCGCTTCCGTAGATCTGGTGCAAAATGGAAAGCGCTTCCTTCGCCTCGGGGGCGTTGACATCGAAATATTGCCCTATCCATTGCTGGGCCAGCTTCAGGTCTTCCCGGAAGGCGCCCTGATCGTGGGCAAGCAGGGCGAGCCTCGCGCTGAGGAGGCGCAGCTTCAGGTTCTCCCTGAGAAAATAGGCCTGGGAAGGCGGCAGGAGCGGGACTTCCTGCTTTGCCATGTTCTGTATCTTGACGAGCTGCTTGATGTCTTGCCAGGCTTCTCGCCCGAATGCCACCCACGGATTCGCGTCCGACGCCTGTCCGGTCTTGCTGGGAAGGGGTCTGGGATGGGCTTCCATGGCGAGCGGCATGCTGTCGACCCGGTTGAGT
The DNA here is from genome assembly GCA_021806605.1 of Pseudomonadota bacterium. Classification (GTDB taxonomy): domain Bacteria; phylum Pseudomonadota; class Gammaproteobacteria; order Burkholderiales; family JABEVD01; genus JABEVD01. The sequence goes on along the minus strand of JAJZQY010000013.1, from coordinate 36,464 downwards.
ACGCTGTCGAGATGCATGCTCACCCCGACGATATCGGCATAGGGCATGGATTTCAGCCTGGCGATGTCCCTGTTGATCACATTCCTGATGGGATTGAGCTGCGGCCTGTTCATGCGCTGCAGGGTGGAATCGACATTCTGGAGCGCGATCAGGGCGGCTCTGACATTTCCGGCCAGCTGAAGCTGCTGATTGGCGATCAGCAGAACCTGCTCCACTTCGGCGAGCGCCGATTCGTCCCGGTTTCTGGCCAGTTCCTGGTACATCGCCTCGAGCGCGTCCTGCTGACTCTGGGAATCCGCCATTTTCCGCTCGAGCATGCCCAGCCTTACCTCGGCGGCGCGTTCGGCTTCCAGCGCCTGCGCCGCACGCTGCCTGCTTTCGTGATTGTAGCTCTCGGCTGCGGCAAGCCGAGATGCAAGCTCGATCTGCAGCTTGCCGATCTGGCTGCGCATGTCGAACCATTGCCAAACGAAGGCAGTCGCGCAAAGCGCCGCGATCATGATCAAGACGTTGATGCTGGTGAATACCTTGTCGGTCCACCCGGCGGCGCCCGATTGCTCATCCATTGCCATGCGTCTTTTCCCCGAATTCAAACCATTTTATCAGGCCCAGTACCAGGCCCTCATCGCCGCCATCGGTCACTACCACCTGTCCGAAGCCGGCATCCTTCGCGATTTTGCCTATCCTGTCGTGAGTCACGAACAGCGGCTTCTTCCTGATCCAGGCGGCATTGCCCGCCATTTCGCGCAGGTTCGTCACGATTTCTCCGCTCGTCGCAGTGACCGCCTGCACTTCATTCTCGCGAAGAACGGCGAAGGATTCCGGCTTCAGCCTCCTGTAGCACTCAGCATAGTCGACGCTGGCGCCCCGCGATCTGAGTTCATCCCCGAGATGTTCTCGCCCGCCCACGCCCCTGAAAATCACCAACCGCATTCCCCGCACAGACTGCAATTCCGGCAATTCCAGAAGCCCCTCGCTGTCGTACCGGGCCTCCGGAATCAGCACGTTTTCGGCACCACAGGCTTTGAGCGCAGCAAGACTGGCTTTGCCGACCGCGGCACACCTGAGGCCGGGAGGCAGCGCTTTCATCCGCTTCATCGCCCATTCGACCGCGTTCGGACTGACGAAGATCGCAACATCGTATTCCCCGAGGCGCCCCAGGATCGACTTCAACTTTGCGTCGTCTTCGACATCGGCGATCTCGATCATCGGACAAGGAATCGCCTTCCCCCCCGCCCTTTCGATCTCCCCGACCAGCTTTTTCGCCTGGCCAGCAGGCCGCGTCACGAGAACAGCAACGCCGGAGAGCGGAAGCATCAAATGGCGAGCGCAGCGAGAATGTCCCCCGCCCCGCCGTCGAGAAGCTTGCGCGCGGCAGCCTTCCCTATCGCTTCGAATGCTTCCGGAACCCCTGTCTCCTCAGCGCGGATCATCTGCCTGCCGTCGGGACTCGCCACGAAAGCGCGCAGCCTCATTTTCCCATCCGCAATTTCGGCGAATGCGCCGAGCGGCACCTGGCAGCTGCCGCCCAATACCGAACTCACGGCGCGCTCAGCCAGCACGCATTGCGCCGTCTCGACGTGGTAGAGCGGCTTCAGGAAATCCGGCAATTCGCCCCTGTCGGAGCGGCATTCAATGCCGAGCGCTCCCTGGCCGACTGCAGGGAGGCTGTCTTCCGACGAGATCAGAGCCGCTATCCTGTCGGAGAGCCCCAGACGCTTGAGCCCCGCTGCGGCAAGAATGATCGCCTGGTACTGCCCCTCGTCCAGCTTCCTGAGCCTGGTCTGGACATTTCCACGCAAAGCCTCGACTTTCAGGTGGGGGAAACGGTGCCGAATCTGGCTCTCGCGGCGCAAACTGGATGTGCCGACCACTGCGCCTTCCGGCAATTCGGCAAGCCCTGAAAAATTGTTGGAAACGAAGGCATCCCTGGGATCCTCGCGTTCCGTGATCGCTGCGAGCATGAAGCCCTCCGGCAGCGCCATCGGCACGTCCTTCATGGAATGGACGGCGATGTCGGCGCGACCGTCTTCCAGCGCCTGCTCCAGCTCCTTGATGAAAAGGCCCTTGCCGCCGATCTTGGCCAGCGGCTTGTCGAGGATCTGATCCCCCTGGGTGGTCATGCCCATTATGCTGATCCCCGTTTGCGGGTATAATAGTCCGAGCCGCCGAGTGATGAATTGCGCCTGCCACATGGCGAGAGCGCTTTCGCGCGAAGCGATGACGATGCTTGCGGGGGGGGAAGCCGCTTGGTTCAAGTTCACCTCCTGTATATTTTTTTAGATTTTAACATGGACGATCAAAGTCCGGGGACAGCGAACACCCTTCGCGTCAAATTAATCCAACACGACCATGCTTGATCAAACGACTACGCCAGACAAGGACCTTCCGCTTCGCGACGACATCCGCCTTCTGGGACGAATTCTCGGCGACACGCTGCGCGAGCAGGAGGGCACCGAAACATTCGATCTGATCGAAGCCATCCGGCAATGCGCCATCCGCTTCAGGCGGGATGGCGACCCTGCCGCGAAAATGGAGCTGGAGGCCTGCCTGGGCGACCTTTCCCCGACGGACACGGTGCTCGTCGTGCGCGCCTTCAGCTTCTTCTCTCAGCTCTCCAACATTGCGGAAGACCTGCATCACAACAGGCGCCGTCGCGCCCACCAGATCGCCGGATCCAGGCCCCAGGAAGGCAGCATCGCGCTTGCGCTGGAACGCATTCTGGAAACCGGGCTGGATCGCGAAAAAATCGTGGCATTTTTCGGTCAGGCGATGATCGTACCGGTGCTGACCGCCCATCCCACGGAAGTCCAGCGCAAGAGCATCCTGGACAGGCAGCGCGAAATCGCCGATCTGCTCACGCAGCGGGACCGCATCCAGCTCACTCCGGAAGAACAGGCCCAGAACGAGGAAGCGCTGCGGCGCGTCATTCTGACGCTCTGGCAAACCAGGGTGCTGCGCTCCGCGCGCCTCAAGGTGGAAGACGAAATCGAAAACGGTCTCGCCTTCTACCGCTACACTTTTCTGCGCGAAGTGGCCGCGCTTTACGCCGAAATCGAGGACATGCTGGAAACTCGCCTCGGCAGCCGCATTTCCCTTCCGTCCTTCCTGCGTATCGGAAGCTGGATCGGCGGCGACAGGGACGGCAATCCCTTCGTCACCCATCAGGTCACGCTCCGCGCGGCAGAGCGGCAATCCACCGTGGCGCTGGACTTCTACCTGGAAGAAATCCACAAGCTCGGCCGGGAACTCAGCCAGTCCATACGCCTCGTCGACATTTCGTTCGAGCTCGAAAAACTCGCCTCGGAATCTCCCGACAAGTCAGACCACAGGATAGACGAACCCTACCGCCGCGCCCTGATCCGGATCTATTCCAGGCTTGCCGCCACGGCGCAGAAGCTCGACCACCATGCCGCAGAGCGCGCGCCGGTGGGCATTTCGGAGCCCTACGAGAACGCCCGGGAATTCATCGGCGAGCTCGACATCCTGGGCGATTCCCTGATGAGGCACGGTTCGGCCCGAGTCGTGAACGGCAGGCTGCGCCAATTGCGCAGGACCGCGGAAGTATTCGGATTCCATCTCGCCCCCCTGGACATGCGCCAGCACAGCGGCATCCACGAGGAAACCGTTGCCGAGCTTTTCCAGCATGCCGGGAAAACGGGCTATGCTGCGCTTTCCGAGGAAGCGCGCTGCGAATGGCTGCTCGACGAAATCACGACATCCCGTCCGCTGCGCGCTGCCCACGCCGAATACGGCCAGAATGTCGAGAAGGAGTTGAGCATCCTGGATACCGTCGGCGACATCCACAGGCGCTACGGGCGCGCGGCGCTGCCCAACTACATCATCTCGAAGACGGCCAGCGTGAGCGACATGCTCGAAGTCGCCCTGCTCCTCAAGGAAGCGGGGTTGCTCAAGCCAGGGGCGAAACCGGAGCTTCAGGTCAACATCATTCCGCTTTTCGAAACCATCGACGATCTGCGCGGCTGCGGCCCGATCATGGAAAAACTGTTTTCCATTCCCGTCTACAGGAAGCTGCTGGAAAGCCGCAGCAATGTCCAGGAAGTGATGCTCGGCTATTCCGACAGCAACAAGGATGGCGGATTCCTGACCTCGAACTGGGAGCTTTACAAGGCGGAAGTGGAACTCGTCAACGTATTCAAAAAGCATGGGGTTACGCTCCGCCTTTTCCACGGGCGCGGCGGCACCGTGGGCCGCGGCGGCGGACCAAGCTATCAGGCCATCCTCGCCCAGCCGCCGGGCAGCGTGAACGGGCAGATACGCATCACCGAGCAGGGAGAGGTAATCGCGAGCAAGTATTCCGATCCCGAGATAGGCCGGCGCAATCTGGAAAGAATCGTCGCTGCGACCATGGAAGCGACCCTGATCCATCACAACCGGGAACATAATCCCGAGCATTTCAGGGTGATGGAGGAATTGAGTCTGGAAGCCTATGCTGCCTATCGCAATCTGGTCTACGAGACCCCGGGCTTCATAAGCTTCTTCAGGGAAGCCACGCCGATCAACGAGATCGCCGAATTGCACATCGGCAGCCGTCCCGCCTCCCGCAGGGCATCCGACAGGATAGAAGACCTGAGGGCGATCCCCTGGGTATTCAGCTGGGGGCTCAACCGCATCTCTCTTCCCGGCTGGTATGGATTCGGCACGGCAGCCGAATCCTTCGTCGCGCGCGAGGGCGAAGCAGGGATCGCGCTGCTGCGCGAAATGTACTCGACCTGGCCCTTCATGCAGACGCTTCTCTCCAACATGGACATGGTGCTCGGGAAAACCGACATCAACATCGCCTCACGCTATGCCGATCTCGTCGGAGACCAGGCGCTGAGGAATGCGATTTTCGACAGGATCCGGGGCGAGCACGAAAAGACGGTGAAAATGCTTTTCCTCATCACCGGAAACCAGGAGCTGCTGCAGGACAATCCGATGCTCGGCCGCAGCATCCGCAACAGGAGCCCCTACATCGACCCGCTCAATCACCTTCAGGTCGACCTGCTGCGCAGATTTCGGGAAGGCGACAACGAGGAGAAGGTCAAGCGCGCCATCCTGCTCTCCGTCAACGGAATCGCCGCAGGACTCAGAAACAGCGGATGAGTGGCAGCTTATGCTCGAGTTCGAAAAAGTACGCAAGATACTGATCGGCTCCAGCCGGGACCCGCTCAATCCGGACACCCGAGGGCACATCGTTCTCGTCGCATTTCTGGCCTGGATAGGACTCGGGGCGGACGGCCTGTCCTCTTCCTGCTACGGCCCGGAAGAAGCCTTCCTCGCCCTGGGACACCACACCCATCTCGGGCTGTACCTCGCCCTTGTCACAGCAGTCACCGTCTTCATCATCTCCATCGCCTACAACCAGGTGATCGAACTCTTCCCTTCGGGAGGCGGCGGATACAAGGTGGCGACCCAGCTGATCGGCCCCTATGCCGGCCTGGTTTCGGGCTCCGCGCTGATCGTCGATTACATGCTCACCATATCGATCTCGGTCGCGAGCGGGATAGATGCCCTGTTCAGCCTATTTCCGGCAAGCATGCTCCACCTCAAGCTGGCTTCCGAAATCTTCGTGCTGTTCATTCTGATCCTGCTCAATTTGCGCGGCATGAAGGAATCGATCCAGATACTGATGCCGATCTTCCTCGGTTTTTTCCTCACCCACGCCTTCCTCATTTCCTACGGCATATGGATTCATTCCGAAAGGCTGGCCACCCTGATACCCGAAACGCTCAGCGAAACCACGGAAATGAGCCGCAACCTGGGGTGGGTATTCATCGCCTCCCTGTTTCTCAGGGCCTACTCGCTCGGAGGCGGAACCTACACCGGGATCGAAGCGGTATCGAACAACGTCAACATGCTGGTCGAGCCCAGGGTGAAAACCGGCAAATGGACCATGTTCTACATGGCCGCCTCCCTCTCCTTCACCGCAGCCGGAATCATTCTGCTCTACCTGATCTGGCAGGTTAAGCCGGTCGAAGGCCAGACCCTCAACGCGGTGGCATTCCAGGCGATATTCTCCCATCTCGGTTTAGGCACGCCCTTTGCGCAGCACGCCGAACTTGCCGTCGTAATGGCCCTCGAAGCAGGGCTTCTGCTGGTCGCAGCCAATACCGGGTTTCTCGGCGGCCCCATGGTGATGGCGAACATGGCAGCGGACTCCTGGGTGCCGAGGCAGTTCGGCCAACTCTCCAGCCGTCTCGTCACGCAAAACGGCATCCTCATGATGGGCATTGCCGCTTTCTTCATCCTGCTCTGGACCAAAGGGGAAGTCTCGCTGCTCGTCGTGCTCTACAGCATCAACGTTTTCCTGACCTTCTCGATGTCGATTTTCGGGCTTTGCCTGCACTGGTGGCGCAACCGGCGCGGCGATAAGAAGTGGCTGCCCCGCTTCCTGCTCTCCCTCGTCGGCCTTTCCGTCACTTCGAGCATCCTGGTCGTCACTACCGTTGAAAAATTCATGGAAGGCGGCTGGATGACCATCCTGATCACGCTGCTCGTGATCGCAGCCTTCCTCCTGATCCACAGGCACTACGAGGAGACCCGGGTGCAGCTCAGGAAGGTCGACGATCTCTATTCCGGGCAGAAAGCCATGGAACCCGAGGCCCCTCCGCCGCAGCTCGATCCATCGCTCCCGACCGCCGTATTCCTGTCCGGAAAGAACCGCGGCCTCGGCATGCACGCCCTGCTCTGGGTGTTGAGGATGTTCCCGGGGCATTTCAAGAATTTCATCTTCGTGGCAGTGGGGGAAGTCGATCTGCAGAGCTACGACGGGGAAGGCGCGCTGCGCACCCTGAAATACAAGATCGAGAACTCGCAGCGCTTCTACGTGAATTTCTGCCACCAGCACGGGCTCGCGGCAACCACCTTCGAAGCCTATGGCACCGACCCGCTGGAGGAGCTGTTCCATCTCACCGAAAAGATCATGAAGGATTACCCCTTGAGCATCTGCTTCGCCAGCAAGCTGATTTTCGTTCACGACAACATCTTCACGCGCTGGCTGCACAACCAGACTGCCGTGGCGATGCAAAGGCGGCTTCATCTCCAGGGACAGCAGATGGTGATCCTGCCGATGAAGCTCGATATGTGAATTAGCTGGCCGATAAGCCGGGTTCTGTCTTGGACAGTCATTCCTCTAGGCCCTGGATTACTCCAGGGCTCAAGCAACCTACCCGGGAACAGCGCGAGCCACGCTATGGTTCCCCTATTTGGTCTTGCTCCGGATGGGGTTTGCCGTGCCGTCTGCGTTACCGCGGACGCGGTGCGCTCTTACCGCACCTTTTCACCCTTGCCTGTGTCCTTGCGGACCATCGGCGGTCTGTTTTCTGTGGCACTTTCCATGGCCTCACGGCCTCCGGCAGTTAACCGGCATCCCGCTCTGCGGAGCCCGGACTTTCCTCTCCCCTATTCGGGCAGCGACTGTCTGGCCAGCTGCATCCATTCTATCATCGATTCGCCCAGCTTTGCAGGAACGCCATGCCCCACTTCACGCCGAAGCCGGTGATGTCGGTTGAGACCGCCCCGAGGCCGCCCTTGCAGTTGCTGGCAGAAAGATCCAGATGCAACCAGGGAACGTCATTTTCGACGAATTTATCGAGAAAGCGGACCGCGAGAATATGGTCCGCATCGCCTTCCAGCGTGCACTGCTTGATATCGGCGGCATCGCTTTCCAGATCCTTGGCGTAATCGGCATCGGAAGGAAAGGCGCAAAGCCGCTCGCCGCTCGACTTGCCGCAGGCCACCGCCATTTCGAGCAGTTCTTCGCTGTTTCCCAGGACGCCGCTGTAGCGGCTCCCCAGCGCAACGCCCATGCTGCCGGTGAGGGTCGCGAAATCGATCAGGATATCGGGGCGCTCCCGGCTCGCCAGGGTGAGCGCATCGGCAAGCACCATGCGCCCTTCCGCATCGGTGTGGACGATCTCTATGGTCGTCCCGTTGAGCGCCGTCACGACATCGTTCTGTTTGTAGGCTTTCGGGCTGATGTGGTTTTGCGCGATGGCGAGCCAGCAGTCGATCGCAATATCGAGCTTCGCTTCCGATGCGGCGAGCAGTATCCCCAGGGCGACCGCGGAGCCGTTCATGTCCTCGTGCATGCCGTGCATGTAGCGCGCAGGCTTCAGGTTGTGCCCCCCGGTATCGAAGCAGATCCCCTTGCCCACCAGGGAAGCCCGTTTTCTTGCGGATTCCGGGCGGTAGGCCAGATGCACGATGGCGGCATCGTCGACCAGGCTTCCCTGGGCGACTGCGCAGAAGGCGCCGGCTCCCATTTCAAGGAGCGCATCGAAACCGTATTCCGCGTGAATCCAGCCATGAGTCTGCGCAAGCCCTGCGATTTTCTCCCGGTAGACTCCGGGAGTCAGTTCATTGGGCGGGGAGGCGGTAAGGTCCCTCGCCAGGAAATTGCCCAGGCTTGCCGCGCGGATTGCGGAAAAATCGCCCTCGAATCCGAACAGTTCGATTTCCTGCAGCTTTCCCGGCTGCTTCCGCTTTCTGCTCGAGAGCGGGCAGCCGTTGATCCAGGCGGCATGCAGGGCGACTTCGGCGAGCGCCCTTTTTTCCATTTCGCTGCCGTAAACCGCAATGGCAACTTTTTTCGGCTCCTCATCCAGGATCGGTGCAAGCGCCTTCCTCAGCAAAGTCGCTTTCTCGAATTCGCTTTTACCCGGATCGACCATGGCCCAGACCCGCATCTCGCCGCTGTCCACCACGACCGGCTTTTCAGCCAGGTCTGAAACTTCAAGCTGCTTTCTCGCCATGATCCTGTCGAGAACAGCCTTTTCCGGGATCGTTTCAAGATCGGGAAAGAGAAAAAGGACATGCGCGCCTTCCGGCTTTTCTCGACCCTGTTTCAGTTCTGCAAGCATCTCGGATTCCTTCCGTGGAAAACGGCATTATAATGGCTATCTTTGCCATGCGCAGGAAGTCAAGAACATGAAGCAATACCTCGATCTGGTCAGGACCATTCTGGAAACGGGATCCTGGCAGGAGAACCGGACCGGAACAAGGACCATCAGCATCCCCGGGGCGATGATGCGCTTCGATTTGCAGACAGGGTTCCCTGCAGTGACCACGCGGCGGCTTGCCTTCAAATCGGCGGTCGGAGAGATGGTCGGCTTCCTGCGCGCGAGCAAAAGCGCAGCCGAATTTCGGGCGCTCGGCTGCAAGGTCTGGGACCAGAACGCCAACGAAAACACCCAGTGGCTCGCCAACCCCTACCGCCAGGGTGAAGACGACCTGGGCGAAATCTACGGGGTGCAGTGGCGGAAATGGCCCGCATACAAGTCGCTCGATGCCGCGAAGGAAGCGCAGGTAGCCGATGCCGTGCAAAAAGGGTATGCCGTGGTCGCGAAATTTTCCGAGAACGGCACGGAGAAAGTGCTGCTCTACAAGGCAGTCGACCAGCTGCGCCAGTGCCTCGATACCATCGTGAACAATCCTTCAGACCGGCGCATCCTCTTTCACGGCTGGAACTGCGCGCAGCTCGACGAAATGGCCCTCCCGCCCTGCCATCTGCTCTACCAGTTCCTGCCCAATGCATCGAAAAAAGAACTCTCTCTCTGCCTCTACATCCGAAGCAACGACGTCGGCCTCGGCACGCCTTTCAATATCACCGAAGGCGCGGTTTTATTGAGCCTGGTCGGAAGGCTGACCGGCTACGCGCCGCGCTGGCTCACCTATTTCATCGGGGATGCGCACATCTACGAAAATCACCTCGACATGCTGAACGAGCAGCTCAGAAGAGATCCCCTCCCTGCGCCTCGCCTGGTGATTGCAGACCGCATCCCCGAATTTGCGAAAACAAAGCAATACCAGCCCGAGTGGCTCGAAAAGGTGGAGCCCTCCGACTTCTCCCTGGAAGGCTACCTGCACCACCCCCCCCTGACTGCGCCCATGGCGGTCTGAACATTGACTTTCCGAAATAGGAATCTACACTCCAGATGAGATCTCAAATCTGGAGGGGACATGCGGCTTCAAGTTGTTTTGATCCTCGCTCTGGGATTGGCGATGCCGGGCGCTTTCGCCGATCAGCCGGATGAGTCGCCAAAAGGGAAAGCTGCCGAAAAGCACGAATTGAAGAAAGCGCAAAAGGAGAAAGCGGAAGAACGTACCGAAAAGTCGCGTGAAAAAGCGCCGAAGGAGGAGGCCCCCGGGGATCGGATGCTGCCCAACCCCTGCCATGGCGATCAACCTCCCTCCTGGTGCAAATGAGTTGGGAAGACTCAAGCTCTGGTCGGATATCATCGCCACCTGGGTGACGATCGCCGGTGTCTTTTCGGGCAGCATTTTCGCGGTGCTGCAATATGTCGACAGGGCTTCGGCCGAGCGTGTCAGGGAAACGCTGCAGTATGTCGAAAAATACAACGAAGGCTCGCTCCTCCAGGCAAGAACCCGGCTCGAGAATTTCTGGAATCCCAGGGCGGAGGAGATTTTCGCAAAGCAAAGGCAGGGGGAGCGCGCGCTTTATGTCTATCTCGATGCCGAGATACGCAGGAACCGGCTGGAAGGCGATGTGAGTCTCCTGAACGCGTTCTTCGACAATCTGCGCACCTGCACCTGCGCGAACCTTTGCGACCTGGCAACAGTCGAACGCTTTTTCGGGAAGGATGCTTCCGACCTCAATGGTCTGCTTTTTCCCTATGCTGCCGAACAGCGCAAGAGGCTCAACGACGCCTCGATAGGCGCATCCCTGGAGTTGCTGGCCAAAAGCCGCAAATCCGGCTTCGCCCGGGCCTACTGCGCCTCCGGCCGGTGATCGGGGCAGGCCCTGACGGATTTGAGGATTTCAGAAGCAGTCAAGTCAGAAGAAGGAGAAGAAATGTCGCACGACTCGTGTCCCTTTCCAGAAAACGAAGCGCAGCGTCTCGAAGCGGTGCGTTCCTACAATATCCTGGATACCCCCCCGGAAGTGGATTTCGATGCCCTGACCCGGGTGGCCGCCCATGCCTTCGATACGCCGGTCGCAGTGATCGGCCTGATGGATTCCGACAGGCTCTGGTTCAAGTCCAAGCTCGGGCTCGAAGTGCCGCAACTCGACCGCAGAATCGCTTTCTGCGCTCACGCCCTGATGCTGCCCGATCAGCTTCTGGTCGTCGAAGATCTCGCTCGCGACCCCTGCTTCAAGGACAATCCCCTGGTCACAGGCCCCCCGCATCTGCGCTTTTATGCCGGCGCCCCGCTCGTCGATGCGCAGGGCCACGCCCTCGGCACCATTGCCGTGGTGGACAACAAGCCGCGCATCTTCGGAGAATCGCACAGGGCTGTGCTGCGCGATCTTGCCGCCCTGGCGATGACAGCCCTGGAAAGCCGCAGACGCTCGATCCGACTGGCACAGCTTGCCCTCACCGACCACCTCACCGGGCTTTCCAACCGGGTCGAATTCGACAGGGCGCTGGCCCACGCAATCCAGACCGACAGCACTTTCTTCTTGCTGCTGATGGATCTGGACGGATTCAAGGCCATCAACGACCGGTTCGGCCATGCTGCAGGAGACGAAGTCCTCTGCGAAGTGGCCAGGCGACTGCGCGGACAATTCCGTGCAGAAGACGTATTGTCGCGTCTCGGCGGCGACGAGTTCGGTGCAGTCGTAAGCTCCGGCAAGTCTGCAAAAACGCTGGTCAGACGCATCACCGAAGCAGTCTGCGCTCCCATCGCGCTTTCCAGCAGCGAACCCCTTTGCGTCGGCATCTCGGTCGGCATCGCCTCCTGCACGAAAGCGATCGATTCGCCCATCAGCCTGCTGGCCCAGGCAGATCAGGCGCTCTACCGGCGCAAGCGGGAGCGGCGTGCCTCAGGCAATCCTTTCAGTTCCGGCATGATCCATCAGATTTTTCCATCGAAAAGCCGGTAACATGGCGGCATGAACATCTGGGTCGATGCCGATGCCTGTCCGTCTGCAATCAAGGACATTCTTTTCCGGGCCGCACAGCGGGTCAGGATTCAGCTCACGCTGGTCGCCAACAGGCCGTTGCGCATTTCCCTCCTGACTGCGCCCATGGCGGTCTGATGCTCCCGAGTTGCATTCATCGGGATCGGGGTATATCATAAAAATACTTTTGTTCAATATAAATTTGTTTAAATATTTATCTGGTTCCGATTCTCTTCCTTCGAGAAAACATTGCAGAATACCCATGAAAAACGAGTCATCGCGCTTTTCGGAGAAGTGCTTGCCGATGTCTTTCCGGACAGGAGTGTGCTGGGAGGCGCGCCCTTCAATGTCGCGAGGCATCTCAGAGCATTCGGTTTCGACCCCCTTTTGATCACCAGGACTGGAAACGACGAAATCCGGACTGAGCTCCTTGAAACGATGACGGGACTCGGCATGGACATTCGGGGGGTGCAGAACGACATGACCCGCGAGAGCGGGAAAGTTCTTGTCCGCATGACCGGAAGCGGGCACGGTTTCGAGATATTACCCGACCGCGCCTATGACCGCATCCATGCCGGCATCGTGCACATGATCGCTTTGGCAGTCAGGCCGGAAATGATTTACTTCGGCACGTTGGCGCAGCGCAGCGAAGCCTCCCGTCGGGCGCTGACGGCACTGTTTTCCAGCAGCCGCGCGCCCCGGATGCTCGACGTCAACCTAAGGAAGCCATGGTACGACTTTTCCACAATCAAGCGCTCCCTGAAGCACGCCGACATCGTCAAAATGAACGAGGAAGAGCTTCGACTGATTTCATCCATGCTGCGGATTTCCGGAAAGACGCCTGAAGAGCATGCTGCGGCGCTCATCCTGCGGTTTAATCTGCAACGCATTCTCGTCACCTGCGGAGACAATGGGGCCTGGCAGCTCGGACGGGGGGGAAGAAAGATGCAGGCCACAGTCAGAAAGAAAGGGAAATTCATCGACAGCGTCGGGGCCGGAGATGGCTTCGCAGCCGTGCTCATCGCTGGGGCATTGCAGGAATGGGACGACGAGCTCACGCTGGCGAGAGCGACAGATTTTGCTGCGGGAATATGCACAATCCGTGGGGCGACACCTTACCATGAAGATTTCTATGCACCTTTTCTGGAAGAGTGGACCGGATCGAGGCAGTCTTGTATATCCTGATGATCAGCGTGCATGGCCTGATCCGGGGAACCAACCTGGAATTGGGGCGAGATGCCGACACCGGCGGACAATCCACTTACGTAGTGGAACTCGCCAACGCCCTGGCCCGACACAGGGAAGTTGAGCAGGTTGACCTGCTAACCCGCCTCATCGAAGATCAAGGTATTTCTCCCGATTATTCTAGGGAAAGCGAGCCGCTTTGCGAAGGCGCAAAAATCATTCGTCTGCCATTCGGTCCCAGGCGCTACCTCAGAAAGGAAGCGCTGTGGCCACATCTGGATCAGATGGTCGACAAATGTCTGCATTACCTTCGCAGTCAGAATCGCCTTCCGGACTTCATCCATTCCCACTATGCCGACGCCGGCTACGTGGGGAGACAGCTTTCCCTGCTGCTGGGCATTCCGCTGGTCCATACCGGGCATTCTTTGGGCATACCGAAAAGAACGCAGTTGCTGGCAAGCGGCAGAAAGGAACACGCCATAGAACGCCAGTTCAACTTCTCCAAAAGGATTGCCATCGAGGAGGACGTGTTGAAGCATGCATCGCTGATTGTAACCAGCACCCGCCAGGAGGTCGATGAACAGTACGGGCTATATCAGAATCACGATCCGCGCCGCTGCATCCTGATTCCTCCGGGAATAGATACTGCTCGCTTTTCCCCTCCCGGACGAAGGAAAACTGCATCGAAGATACAGGGAGAAATCGACCGCTTCCTTTCCGATCCTGAAAAACCGCTGATACTTACCATCTGCAGGCCGGAAAGCAGGAAAAACCTGAAAGGGCTGCTTGCTGCCTATGGTAACGACAAAAGGCTGCAGGAAGCAGCCAACCTCGTCATCGTCGCGGGGAACCGCGAAAACATCAGGAACCTGGAGGAAGCACAAGGCCGCGTGCTGAACGACATGCTCCTGGATATCGACCGCTACGACCTTTGGGGGAAAGTGGCTTTCCCCAAGCATCACTGTAGCATGGATGTCCCCGAGCTCTATCGCCTGGCCGCAAAACGCCGCGGCATATTCGTCAATTCTGCTCTGACCGAGCCTTTCGGCCTGACCCTTGTCGAGGCGGCGGCGAGCGGCCTCCCCTTCGTCGCCCCGAGCGACGGCGGCCCCAAGGACATCCTAGGAAACTGCCGGAACGGCCTGCTGGTCGACACGCTCGATCCAGAATCGATTGCCGAAGGCTTGAACAAGGCGCTATTGGATCTGCAGCAATGGCGAAAATGGTCCAAGCAGGGCATCATCGGCGTGAAAAGACATTACAGCTGGGATGCCCATGTCGACAAGTACCTGCGGGCCCTGCGCCATCTTCTTCGCCGCGAAAGAAAGCTCATCCGCCGGAATCATGCCTTCGTCCATCAAAGCCCATCGTTCTGGCTGCGATGCCGAAGGGTGCTGATTTCAGACATCGACAACACTCTGATCGGCCACCGAGAAGGATTGAGCGATCTGGTCCACTGGCTGCAGCGGCATTCGGATTCGGTCGCCTTCGGCATCGCGACGGGCCGCACGCTCGAAAGCGCGGTCAAGGTACTGAAGAGCTGGAAGGTCCCGCTTCCCAATATTTTGGTGACATCGGTCGGCACGGAAATCAACTACGGGCAGAATCTCCTCGGAGACGACGGATGGGCCAATCACATCCGCCATCAGTGGCGAAGGGAGGCCCTTCGTGAAGCCATGAAAGACATTCCCGGACTGGCGCTCCAGCCGCTTGAAAATCAGCGGGAATTCAAGTTGAGCTACAATGCCGACCCCTCGGCTATGCCAACGCTTGCTCGGATATACCGGCACCTCAGAGAAAGAAATTTGCATGCGAGGCTGGTCTTTTCTCACGATGCCTATCTCGACGTTCTGCCGATACGCGCATCGAAAGGGCATGCCATCCGCTACCTCGCCTACAGATGGGGGCTTCCCTTGGAGCATTTCCTCGTCGCCGGAGATTCTGGAAACGACGAGGAAATGCTCATGGGAGATACTCTCGGCGTAGTGGTGGGAAACCATAGTGCGGAACTCGATCCGCTCAAAGGCATCGAACAGATATATTTCGCGCATGGTGCTTGCGCACTGGGCATCCTGGAAGGAATACGCCACTACAATTTTGACAGGCAAACATGATCGAAAATTTGATTCACTACGCGAAAGAAAACAGGGACATGATCTATGCCCTGATGCGCCGCTATTTTGCCGAAAAGCGCCATTTCCTCCTTCAGTCCGATCTGCATGCAGGTTTCGAGGCACTCTCCGGGGAACGAGACCCGGTGCTCGGTGAATTCGTCAGGAGCCTGCAGGAAGGGGTCTTCAATTCGCCGTGGGCCTACTTCGCGCTCAGACCCGAAACCGCACAATGGACTTACCTGCGCATCAACAGCGAATCGCTGGAGATCGAGGAAATCGGCACTTCGGAATTTCTGAGATTCAAGGAAATCCAAATCGACCCCGCGATTGAACCCTCTTCCGTTCTGGAGATCGATTTCACGCCATTCGGGCGAGATTTTCCTAGGCTCAAGGAATGGCGCTCCATCGGGCAAGGCATGCTCTTTCTCAACAGAAAGCTCGCCAGCGATCTCTTCAGCCGCGCCCAGGATGGAGAAAGCAAGCTGCTGGAATTCCTTCGTCTCCATGCGATAAACGGCCAGCAGCTCATGATCAGCGAGCAGTTCAGGGAGGTTCCGGCACTGAGAAATGCCCTGAGGCATGCCATCGTCGAACTCGAAAAACTGGATGAGAATGCGCTTTGGGAAGCATTCTCGGAAAAGCTCGTCAGACTCGGATTCCAGCCAGGATGGGGAGACAAGGCGGGGCGCGTGACGGAGACCATGAATCTGCTTCTCTACATTCTGGAGGCGCCTTCCCCTGAGAACCTAGAAGCCTTCCTTTCGCGCATCCCGATGATTTCCCGCCTGCTGATCGTCTCCCCTCACGGCTATTTCGGCCAGGACAAGGTGCTTGGGCTGCCGGATACGGGCGGCCAGGTAGTCTACATCCTCGACCAGGTCAAGGCACTGGAGAAGGAAATGCGCATCAGCCTGGCGCGCCAAGGCGTTCCCGTGGAACCGAAGATACTGATCCTCACCCGACTCATTCCGGATGCCGGACAGACTTCCTGCAACCAAAGGCTGGAAAAGGTTAGCGGATGCGAAAACACCTGGATACTCCGTGTACCTTTCAGGAAAAAGAACGGGGAAGTGGTGAGGCAATGGATATCCCGGTTCGAAGTCTGGCCCTATCTCGAAGACTTTGCGCTTGAGGCGGAAAAGGAAGCGCTTGCCGAACTGGGCAGGCGCCCGGATTTCGTCATCGGCAACTATTCCGACGGCAACCTCGTCGCCTCCCTGATAGCCAGGCGTCTCGGCGTGACGCAGTGCAACATCGCCCATGCGCTGGAAAAGACGAAATACCTTCATTCGGATCTCTACTGGAAACAAAACGAAGCGCGCTATCATTTCTCCTGCCAGTACACCGCGGACCTGATCTCCATGAACACGGCCGACTTCATCATCACCAGCACCTATCAGGAAATTGCTGGAACCGAGGAAACGGTGGGCCAGTACGGCAGCTACCGGGCCTTCACGATGCCTGGGCTTTACCGCGTCGTCAACGGAATTGATCTCTTCGATCCGAAATTCAACATAGTCTCTCCCGGCGCAGACGAAAACGTCTACTTCCCTTACCACGAAGCCAAGCGTCGCCTGCTTTCGCTGCATCCGGAAATCGAGACCCTGATTTACGCCAAACCTGATGGCCAGTCCAAGGGAATGTTCGAGGACAGGGAGAAGCCACTGATCTTCAGCATGGCCAGGCTCGACAGGATCAAGAACCTGACGGGGCTGGTCGAATGGTATGCCAATTCCGAAAGATTGAAGAACGGCGCCAACCTCCTTCTCGTCGGCGGCCATCTCGACCCCGATGATTCTTCCGATATCGAGGAGCGCGAGCAGATCGCGAAGATGCACGAGCTGATGGCAGGGCTCGAGGGGAAAATCAGGTGGCTTGGCATGCGCCTGCCGAAAAATCTCGCGGGGGAACTTTACCGTTATGTCGCCGACAGGCGGGGAATCTTCGTCCAACCCGCCCTTTTCGAAGCCTTCGGGCTGACCATCATCGAAGCGATGGCATCCGGCCTTCCCGTATTCGCGACCTGCCATGGCGGCCCCAAGGAGATCATTCAGCATGGGGAATCGGGTTTTCATATCGACCCGAATGACGGATCGGCCGCTTCCGAATCGATAGCGGAATTCATCGAAAAATTCACGGCGCAGCCTGATGAATGGCAGCGCATCTCCAAAGGAGCGCTGCAACGCGTCGCTGAGAAATATACTTGGAAGCTTTACGCTGAGCACATGATGACGCTTTCCAGAATCTACGCGTTCTGGAAATTCGTCAGCAACCTCGATCGTGAGGAAACCTCGCGCTATCTCGACATGTTCTATCATCTCCAATTCCGCCCCCTTGCCGGGAGCATGGAAAGATGAATGATTGGTCTTACCTGGTTCAGTATTCCCAAACAGCGTTTCACATCCTGCTGATCCTCATCCTGGTCTGGATCGCGAGAAGGCTGATAGGCCGATCCATTTCCCTGCTGAAGGATTATCTGACGAAACAGAGAGGAGACCACCCGGAGGAGCTCAAACGCATCGAAACCCTGGGTCAGGTTTCCCTCTACATGGCCTCGGTGATCCTTTTCGTCGTTGCTGGTCTCGTTCTGCTCGGCGAAATCGGCATATCCATCGGGCCAATACTCGCCACCGCAGGAGTGGCAGGCGTGGCCATAGGCTTTGGTGCACAGCACGTAATCAAGGATTACCTGAACGGATTCTTCATGCTGCTGGAAAATCAGGTGAGGCAGGGCGACGTTGTCGTCGTTGCAGAGAAGGGGGGCCTCGTCGAGGAAGTCACGCTGCGCTACATCAAGCTGCGGGACTACGACGGCAACGTCCATTTCATCCCCAATGGTGCGATTACCACGGTCACCAATATGAGTCGCGAATACGCCTACGCCGTGATCGACGTCGGCGTCGCCTACAGGGAAGATCTGGACGAGGTGATGGAACTGATGAAAAAGATCGGCGGTGAACTCAGGGAGGCCTCTGATTTCGCGGCAAAGATCCTCGAAGACATCGAAATGGCGGGAGTCGACAAGTGGGATGAATCTGCTGTCGTGATCCGCTGCCGGTTCAAGGTGCTTCCGCTTGAGCAATGGGGAATCAGACGTGAATTTCTGAAGCGACTGAAGCGGGCATTCGATCATCACGGCATCGAGATCCCCTTCCCTCATGTTACCATCTATCCTGGTCAGGCTAAGGACGGCTCTGCACCGTCGTTAAACGTGGTGGCAAAGCCGGAAAAGATTTCCCTGCGGGACGCAACAGCATGAACGCGATTGAATGAACATCTGGGTCGATGCCGATGCCTGTCCGTCTGCAGTCAAGGACATTCTTTTCCGGGCCGCACAGCGGGTCAGGATTCAGCTCACGCTGGTCGCCAACAGGCCGTTGCGCACGCCTCCTTCCCCATTCATCAGGGCGATGCAGGTGCCACCCGGTTTCGACGTTGCCGACAGGCGGATCGCCGAGCTCGCTGGGGAAGGCGACCTCGTCGTCACGGCCGACATTCCGCTCGCGGCGCAGGTCGTCGAGAACGGGGCGATCGCGCTGAACCCGCGCGGAGAGCGCTATGACCGGGACAATATCCGCGAATGCCTCAGCCTGCGCAATTTCATGGATGAAATGAGAGGCTCGGGGATTCAAACCGGGGGCCCCCCCGCCTTCAGCCAGGCCGACCGCCAGGCCTTCGCCCGGGAACTCGACCGCCTTCTAGCGGATTCGAAATGAATTGAATCGAACCTTGAATGCGTCCTCCGCTTCCGGTAAAATAATTGATATATCAATAATTGCCAAGTCAACAGATGGAAGACTCGTTCCGCCTGAAATTCTTCGCCATGCTGGGGTTGTGTTTCGTCCTGATCATGGTGGCGCTAGACCAGACCGTCATCGGCACGGCAATGCCTACGGTGGTGGCGGAGCTCAATGGCTTCGACCTCTATGCCTGGGTCGGAACCGCCTATCTGTTGACCTCGGTGATCACCGTGCCGATTTTCGGCAAGCTCGGCGACGAATACGGCAGGAAACCCTTTGTCGTCAATGCCATCATCCTCTTCACCCTGGCTTCCATGCTCTGCGGCATGGCGCAAGACATGCTCGAGCTCGTCCTGGCCCGCGCCCTTCAGGGCGTTGGGGGAGGAATGCTTGTCATCACCGCCTTCGCCAGCGTTCCCGACCTCTTTCCCGAGCCGCGCGAACGGCTGCGCTGGCAGGTGCTGTTCAGTTCGGCATTCGGCCTTGCCAATGCGGTCGGCCCATCCATTGGTGGATATCTGACGCAATACTGGGGATGGCGCTGGGTATTCTTCGTCAATCTTCCCGTTGGACTCCTGAGTCTGCTCTTCGTCTGGCGATACCTGCCCAGAATCAGGCACAGCGATGCGCTGCCCTCCCCGCTCGACTGGCAGGGATCGATCCTGCTCGCGCTCGCGCTCGGCTCGCTCCAGCTCCTCATCGAATGGTTCCCGCAAGGGAAGCCTCTCCCCGAGCTGATTGCGCTAGCCCTGCTGGGAATTGCGTCGCTCATCGCGCTGATTTACTGGGAACTGAAATGCGAGAACCCGGTTCTGCCGCTCGCCATGCTCACCCACAGGAGCCTCGTGCCGCTCTTCGCCCTTTCCCTGATGATGGGTTTCTCCCTGTTCGCGGTCATGTATTATGCGCCGCTGCTTTTCCAAGGCGGGTTCGGCCTTCCCGCAAATGAGGCAGGGCTTCTGGTCACCCCTCTCGCGGTTTCGATCACGATCGGCAGCATCGTCAACGGGCGCATCGTCACGAGACTGGCGAACCCCAACAGGATGCTCCATTTCGGCCTTTTCCTGTTCTGCCTCTCGGCTTTTTCCATGACCCGTCTCAATGCTGCCACGGCGCATTCCCTGGTTGCCGCATCCATGATGGCGGGAGGGCTGGGCCTTGGCCTCTTGATGCCCAATCTCACCCTGTTCGTGCAGGCCACCGCCCCGAGGGCGCAACTCGGGGTGGCTACCGCCATGCTGCAGTCGACCCGCATGATCGGCGGCATGCTAGGCACAGCGCTGATCGGCGTCCTGGTTTCGCACCGCTATGCCGCAGGGGTCGGGCGGATGTTGCATTCCGAAAGGGCCTTGCAATGGGGCATGCGGCTGAAAGATCCGCAGATGCTTGTCAACAAGGCGCTCGCATCGAAATTTTTGCTCGGACATCTCGATGCCGCGCCGCTCCTGTCCAGGGCGAGAGCCATCCTCGTCGATTCCATCCACGCGAGTCTGTGGATCGTCGTTGCGCTCCTCGCAGTCGCCTTCTGGGTGGCGCACCGCGTTCCTCCCATGAGTCTCCAGCACAAGAGGCAGCCCAGTGAATAGCGAAGACAAGAACCTGCTGCAGCAGATCGGACGCACCGGGCGCGCCATGCATGCCGCGTTCGAATCAAAAGTGGGGATGGCCCTGCCGCGCTGGCGCATTCTGCAGGTCTTGCATGAAAGCGGGGAGTCCGCTCAAAAGGATCTCGCCAGAAGGCTGTCCACGGATCCCGCTTCGCTGACCCGGCAATTGAAGCAGATGGAATCCGAAGGCATCGTGAGAAGGCGAATCTCTCCCGAGGACAACAGGGTGACTCTGGTGGAACTCGCGCAAAAAGGGACAGCGCTCTTCGAAGCCGCTCAGCCGCTGAGACTCGCCTTTTCCTCGGGCGCGCTGGACGGGTTTTCCAGAGGCAGCCTCGATGCCGCAATGGCAGTCCTCGAAGCGCTCGAGGAGCGCTTCAGAGCTGCGGGTTCAGCTTCTCGGGGCCGCTAATCAGGCGGTTGAGCGCCCCGATGTAGGCCTTGGCAGAAGCCACCACGATGTCGGTGTCGGCCCCCTGTCCGTTGACGATCCTGCCCTCTTTCTGCAGCCTGACCGTGACTTCTCCCTGCGCATCCGTTCCGCTGGTGATGTTGTTGACCGAATAGAGCTGCAATTCGGCGCCGCTTTGGGCGATGCGCTCGATCGCCTTGAACGCGGCATCCACCGGCCCGCCTCCGTCAGCCTCGCCCTGCCGCTCCACGCCGCCTTCCAGAAGCTTCAGCGTGGCATGCGGAATCTCGCCGGTCTCCGAGCAGACCTTCAAAAAAAGCAGCCTGTAGTGCTCCGGGGCGGCGATCACCGCCTCGTCGGATGCGATCGCCTGAATGTCCTCATCGAATATTTCGTGCTTCTTGTCGGCGAGATCCTTGAATCTCGCAAAGGCGGCGTTGAGCGCCTCTTCCGAACCCAGGTCGATGCCGAGCTCGGTGAGACGGGTTCTGAAAGCGTTCCGCCCGGAATGCTTGCCGAGAACCAGCTTGTTCGCGCTCCAGCCCACATCCTCGGCGCGCATGATCTCGTAGGTCTCACGGCTCTTCAATACGCCGTCCTGATGTATCCCGGATTCGTGGGCAAAGGCGTTGACCCCCACGATCGCCTTGTTGGGCTGAACCGCGAATCCCGTGATGCCGGAGACGAGACGGCTAGCCTGGACGATCTGGGTCGCATCTATGCCGGTCTCGCAGGGAAAATAATCCTGGCGCGTTCTCACCGCCATCACGATCTCTTCCAGCGCTGCATTTCCGGCCCGCTCGCCCAGCCCGTTGATGGTGCATTCGACCTGACGCGCCCCGTTCATCACGGCGGAAAGGGAGTTGGCGACAGCCAGCCCGAGGTCGTTGTGGCAGTGAACCGAAAAAATCGCCTTGTCCGAATTCGGGATTCTTTCCCTGAGATTGCGGATCAGCGCGCCATACTGTTCCGGCATGCTGTACCCCACGGTGTCGGGAATGTTGAGGGTCCTGGCACCTGCGTCTATCACGGCCTCCAGTATCCTGCACAGGAAGTCGAGGTCGGATCTTCCCGCATCCTCTGGAGAAAATTCGATATTGTCGGTATATTCGGCCGCCCATTTCACCGCTTTCACCGCCTGAGCCAGGACCTGATCGGGACCCATGCGCAGCTTCTTTTCCATGTGGATGGGGGAAGTCGCGATGAAGGTGTGGATTCGCCCGGATTTTGCGCGCTTCAATGCCTCGCCGGCGCGCCTGATATCGTTCTCGATGGCCCGGGCAAGGCCGCATACCGTGCTATCCTTGACGGCTTCCGCCACAGCGCTCACCGCTTCGAAGTCGCCCAGGCTCGCAGCGGGAAAGCCCGCCTCGATCACGTCCACCCGCATGCGTTCGAGCTGGCGGGCGATTCTCACCTTTTCCTCTTTCGTCATCGATGCGCCGGGGCTCTGCTCCCCGTCGCGCAAGGTGGTGTCGAAAATGATCAGTTTATCTTTCATGTTGCTCCCCTTCTTGATGCCTGCCCTTCCATCGGCGCCAGAACCAGAGCAAGTAGCCGGAGAAGGAATAACTCAGGAATATTGCGAACAGAACCTTTGCGGGCGCGCTCGTGAGCAGGACGAACACCAGCAGGAAGAAGAACAATGCGATGAAAGGCACGCTTTTCCTGAAATTGAGATCCTTGAAGCTGTAGAAGGGAATGTTGCTGATCATGGTGAGCCCGGCGAACATCGTCACCAGCCAGGAGATCACCCGGACATCCCCCCCCTGCACCTCGAAATCGAGCATCAGCCACACCAGCCCCGCTATGAGAGCCGCCGCAGCTGGGCTGGGAAGCCCCTGGAAATAGCGCTTGTCGACGACGTCCATCTGGGTATTGAAGCGCGCAAGCCGCAGCGCCGCGCTCGCGCAATAGATGAACGCCGCGACCCAGCCGAGTTTTCCCAAGCCCTTCAGCGCCCATTCGTAGACGACCAGCGCCGGCGCGACGCCGAAAGAAACCATGTCGGAGAGACTGTCGTATTCCGCACCGAAGGCGCTCTGGGTATGGGTGAGGCGTGCGATGCGCCCGTCCAGGCCGTCGAGAATCATGGCCACGAAGATGGCTACGGCTGCGCGCTCGAAGCGCCCGTTCATCGCCTGCACGATGGCATAGAATCCGGCAAAAAGAGCCGCCGTGGTGAACAGGTTCGGCAACAGATAGATCCCGCGTCTTCTCGGCTTGGCGGGAAGCAACTCGGATTCTCCGTAGGTTTCCTTCATTTCAGCTCGGCGAGAATCGATTCCGTGGCATAGACCTTGTCGCCTATGCCGACCCTTATCCGCGCTTCCAGCGGAAGATAGACGTCCACCCTGGAGCCGAAGCGGATGAAGCCGTAGCGCTCGCCGCGGGAAAGCTGCTGTCCTTCCTTCACGTAGCAGAGAATGCGCCTTGCAATAAGCCCTGCGACCTGGACGCAGGTGACGTCGACTCCGTCCGTCGTCCTGATCCAGATCGCGTTGCGCTCGTTCTCGAGGGAGGCCTTGTCCAGATCGGCGTTGACGAATTTCCCCGGGAAGTACCAGATGCCTTTCACTTCGCCGTCGACGGGACTGCGGTTCGAATGCACGTTGAACACGTTCATGAACACGCTGATCTTCATCGCCTCGCGATTGAGGTAGGGATCATTCACCTTTTCCACCGCGACGATCCTGCCATCCGCAGGGGACAAAACCGCATGGGGTTCGTCAGGAACGGTCCTTCCCGGATCCCTGAAAAACTGCAGCACGAAAAGGCTCGAAATCCAGAAGGGGGCGGCGAAAATCCACCCCACTCCCCAGGTCACCAGCGCGGAGGAGCCTACCATCACGACCAGATAAGGCCAACCCTCGCGGGCGATGATGGGATGGGGATAGCGCTTCATTCAATCAGTTCTTGCTTTGATCGACCAGGCGGTTCTTCCTGATCCAGGGCATCATGTCCCTGAGCTTCGCGCCGACGATCTCGATCGGGTGCGCTGCGTTCAGGCGACGGCGCGCGGTCATTTCCGGATAGTTGGTTCTGCCTTCCAGGATGAAGCGCTTGGCATACTCGCCCGACTGGATGTTCTTCAGGCACTCGCGCATCGCGGCCCGGGCCTGGTCGGCAATCACGCGCTGACCGGTGACGTATTCACCGTATTCGGCGTTGTTGGAAATCGAGTAGTTCATGTTGGCGATTCCGCCTTCGTACATCAGGTCGACGATCAGCTTCAGCTCGTGCAGGCATTCGAAATAGGCCATTTCCGGCGCGTAGCCGGCTTCCACCAGCGTCTCGAAGCCCATCTTCACCAGTTCGACCGCACCGCCGCAAAGCACAGCCTGTTCGCCGAAAAGATCGGTCTCGGTTTCTTCGCGGAAATTGGTTTCGATGACCCCGCCCTTGGTGCCGCCGTTGGCAGCGGCATAGGAAAGCGCGATGTCCTTGGCCTTGCCGGATTTATCCTGATAAACCGCGATCAGGGTCGGCACGCCGCCGCCCTTGACGTATTCGGAACGAACAGTGTGTCCCGGTCCCTTGGGCGCGACCATGATCACGTCGACATCGGCTCTGGGCACGACCTGGTTGTAATGCACGTTGAAGCCATGGGCAAAAGCAAGGGCGGCACCCGATTTCATGTTCGGGCCCACCTGCGTGTTGTACACCTCGGGAATGTTTTCGTCCGGCAGCAGGATCATGACGACATCCGCTCCCTTGACCGAATCGGCCACTTCCTCGACCTTCAGCCCCGCAGCCTTGGCCTTCTTCCAGGATTCTCCGCCCTTCCTGAGTCCGACGGTTACCTTGACCCCGGAATCGTTCAGATTTTGCGCATGCGCGTGCCCCTGCGAGCCGTAGCCGACGATCGTGACCTTCTTGCCCTTGATCAGGGAGAGATCTGCGTCCTTGTCGTAATAAACTTTCATGATTTCCTCTTGGAGTGAGTTGTATTAAATTCTGAGCATCCTGGCGCCGCGGCCGATTCCGGAGGCGCCGGTGCGCACGGTTTCCAGTATCCAGCTGCGGTCTATCGCGGCCAGGAAGGCATCCAGCTTGGCGACGGTTCCGGTGAGCTCTATGGTATAGCTCTGGTCCGAGACGTCGATGATGCGCCCGCGGAAAATATCCGCCATCCTTTTCGCCTCTTCGCGCTCTGCTTCCCCGGCTTTCACCTTGACCAGCATCATCTCGCGCTCGATATGCTCGCCGTCGTTGAGGTCGATGACCTTGATGACTTCGATCAGCTTGTTGAGCTGCTTGATGATCTGCTCGATGACGTCGTCGGACCCGCTGGTGACGATGGTCATTCTGGAAAGGGAAGGATCTTCCGTCGGCGCAACGCTGAGCGACTCGATGTTGTAGCCCCGGGCAGAAAAAAGGCCGGATACGCGAGAGAGCGCCCCAGCTTCGTTTTCCATCAGTAAAGAAATGATATGCCGCATGTCCGATCCCCTATACCAGAATCATCTCGCTGAGTCCCTTGCCGCCCGGGACCATGGGGAAGACATTCTCAGCCTGATCGGTGACGAAGTCCATGAAAACCAGCCTGTCTTTCAGCGCGAAGGCCTCCTTCAGTGCCCCCTCGACGTCTTCGGGCTTTTCGATCCGCATGCCGATATGACCGTAGGCCTCGGCGAGCTTCACGAAATCGGGAAGCGCATCCATGTAGGACTCGGAATAGCGGTTGCCGTGGAAGAATTCCTGCCATTGCCTCACCATGCCGAGATAGCGGTTGTTGAGGGCAATGATCTTGACCGGCAGGTGATACTGCTTGCAGGTGGAAAGCTCCTGGATACACATCTGGATGCTCCCCTCCCCGGTAATGCAGGCCACCTTGGCCCCCGGATTCGCCACCTGGACCCCCATGGCTGCCGGAAGCCCGAAACCCATGGTGCCCAGCCCACCCGAATTGATCCAGCGCCTCGGCTTGTCGAATTTGTAGAACTGCGCCGCCCACATCTGATGCTGCCCCACATCGGAAGTCACGAAAGCGTCCCCTCCCGTCACTTCGTAAAGCTTTTCCACCACCATTTGCGGCTTGATGAGCTTGCTTTGCCTGTCGTACTTCAGGCAGTCGCGACTGCGCCATTCCTCGATTTGCTTCCACCAGGATTCGAGCGCGGCAGCGTCGACACGCTCCCGGCTGGAACTCAGTGCCTTGAGCATTTCCTGCAGCACGTCCTGAACGTTGCCCACGATGGGAACGTCCACCCTGACGCGCTTGGAAATCGAGGATGGATCGATGTCGATGTGAATGATTTTCCGCGCAGCATTGAAGAAATGCTCCGGATTGCCGATCACGCGATCGTCGAAACGCGCGCCGACGGCGATCAGGACATCGCATTCCTGCATCGCCATGTTGGCCTCATAAGTGCCGTGCATGCCGAGCATGCCGAGGAACTGCCTGTCGGTCGCAGGGTAGCCGCCGAGACCCATCAGGGTGTTGGTACAGGGGAAATTCATCATCCTGACGAATTCGCTCAATTCCCCGGCCGCATTGCTGAGCGTGACGCCGCCGCCCGTGTAGACCATGGGCCGCTTGGCCTCCAGGATCAGCTGCAAGGCGCGCCTGATCTGGCCGGGATGTCCCTTGGTCACCGGGTTGTAGGAGCGCAGGCTGACAGACTCCGGATAGACGAACTCGGCCTTGTGCTGGGTGATGTCCTTGGGAATGTCGACGAGAACCGGCCCGGGGCGCCCGCTGGAAGCGAGATAGAACGCCTTTTTCATGGTCGACGCGATGTCCTTCACGTCCTTCACCAGAAAGTTGTGCTTGACGCAGGGGCGGGTGATGCCGACGGTATCGACTTCCTGGAAGGCATCGAGACCGATGGCCGGGGTCGGCACCTGCCCGCTGATGATCACCATCGGAATGGAGTCCATGTAGGCTGTCGCGATACCCGTCACCGCATTGGTCGCGCCGGGACCGGAAGTCACCAGGGCAACCCCCACTTTCCTGGTCGAACGGGAATAGCCGTCTGCCGCATGGACTGCGCCCTGCTCATGCCGCGTCAGTATATGCTTGACCTTGTCCTGCTTGAAAAATTCATCGTAGATGAACAGCACCGCCCCGCCAGGGTATCCGAAAACATGCTCGACTCCCTCCTCCTGCAGGCAGCGCAGCACGATTTCCGCGCCTGTCAATTCCATAAAATTACCTTGAGCCAAAATTTGAATGCAGAACAGTGAACAGTAACGTTTGACAGGCTTTTGGTCAAGTCCGAAAAATCGCGCAGCGACCGGAATTGCGCCGTTACGGTCGAAACCTGTACTGATTACAATGAAAAATTGCTAGAATGAAAGCCATGTCGAAACGCTACAAGAGTTGAAAAACTGGCTACCTATCAGGAACTCTCCCTGTTTTTGGCTGACGTCGAGCGGCGCGCATTCAAGCAAGCCTATTTTGCAGTTCGGGACGAACACGGCGCGCTCGACATCGTGCAGGACGCGATGCTGAAGCTCGCCGAAAAATATTCCGGCAAGCCGGCAGGGGAATTTCCGATGCTGTTCCAGCGCATCCTGCAAAACACCATCCATGATTATTTCCGCAGGCAGAAGGTCAGATCGACATGGACCACGCTCCTGTCTTCTTTGAACCCTGCCGGGGAAGCAGATGCCGACCCGCTGGAAGTCATCGATGCACAGGATTCCAGGCAATCAGAAAACCCGCCGGAACGGCTCGAAAGAGCGCAGGTCGTGGCCCATGTGGAAAAAGCGCTGGAATCTCTGCCTCTTCGTCAACGCCAAGCCTTCCTGCTGCGTTATTGGGAAGAAATGGATGTTGCCGAAACGGCGACGGCGATGGGATGCTCGGAAGGCAGCGTAAAAACGCATTGCTCGAGGGCGACTCATGCCATTGCCGAATTTCTGAAATCCCGGGGAATTGAATTATGAACACCGACAAAATCAGGGAATACCTGGATTCCAGCCTCGATACGATCGACGGCAAAACGCTGGAAGACCTGAGAAGCGCGAGGCAGCATGCGCTTTCCCATTACGAGGCTCACGAACTCGTGCTGGAGGGACACGGCGCCGTTCATTTCCGGCATCCGAGAATCGGGGTATGGCTGCCCATGGCGGCATTCGTCCTCGGCATATGCGCGATCCTGTACTGGGGAACAGCCAGGGAAACGCAGCCGCCGGATTCCACCGATATCGATGCAGCCTTGCTTGCGGACGACCTGCCTGTTCCGGCCTATACCGACCAGAAATTTTTTGATTCATGGCTAAACCGCTCCCAGCAGTAATTCTCGCACTGTGCCTTTTTCTCCCGTCTTTGGTCATGGCGCAGAAGGCACTGCAGTGGAACCAGCTCTCCCCGCAGCAGCGGGCGGTGCTTGCGCCACTTGCACAGCAATGGAACCAGTTCCCGGAATTCCAGAAGAAGAAGCTGCTCGGCATTGCAAAACGCTTCCCGCAACTCTCCCCGATCCAGCAAAAGCGTGTCCAGTCGAGGCTCGAGGAATGGAGCAGGCTCACTCCCGAAGAGCGCATGCTCGCCAGAAAAAACTTCCAGAATCTGAAGAAGCTGCCGCCCGAAGAGCGCCGCGAGGTGCGGGAAAAGTGGCTGCGCTACAGGCAATTCGAGGCAACGAAGCGACGCAGAACGCCCCTCCCGGCTAGCGCCGCTCAACCCACTGCAGCATCGCCACAGCCAAGATAAGGAAGAGTATCGTCGGGGATGCCGCGCTCAGGAAAGGCGGCCAGTCGTTGATCAGTCCAAGGCGCGCGGACAACTGGTTCAGCAGATAAAATACGAGCCCGATCATGATTCCTGCCACGATCTTGGCGCCGATACCCCCTTCGCGCCGCCTGTGGTAGGCAAACGGCAAAGAAATCAGCATCATGACCAGCACTGCGAACGGATAGACGATCTTGGTCCAGAAGGCGATCTGGTATCTCGTCGCCTGCTGCTTGTTTTCCACCAGATGGTTGATGTAGCGGTGCAAAGTCAGAATGGACATGTGTTCGGGAAAAATCAGCAACACGCTGAGCAGATCCGGCGTGAGGACGGATTTCCATTCGAAGTCCGGCATATCCAGAACTGAAACCGAGTCGCCGCCAAAGCGGGTTTGCACGACGCTTTCCAGCTTCCAGACATGCTCGCCCCGGTAGCTTCCCCTTTTTGCGAAGCTGATCGATTTCAGCGCATGCTTGTCGTCGAATTCGAAAACCCGCACTCCGACAAGGGTGGCATCCGGCAGAACCTCCCTCACGTTGATGAAGCTCCCTTCGTCCTTGACCCACAAGCCAGAACGGAATTCCTGGGCGACGACGCTTTTCGTCGCCTTGAGGCGCAGCCGCTGTGCAGTAGCATCGCTCAAAGGCGCCAGAAATTCGCCGAAAACGAAAGTCAATGCGACGAACACAAGCCCTGTCTTGAGCAGGAATGCAGCCAGGTCTCTCCCGGACATGCCTGACACACGCATTACCGTGATCTCCGAACTCGCACCGAGCTGGGCAAGAGCAAACAAGGTGCCGATCAGCGAGGCAATGGGAAAGAGTTCATAGACATGCCCCGGAATATTGAGCAGCACATAGACAACCGCGTAGAGCAGATGGTAATTGCCGATTCCGACGTCGTTCAGTTCATGGATCAGGTCGAGAAAGGTGAACAGCACGAGCAGGGCCGAAAACACCAACAAGGTGCTTGCAAAAATCTGCTTGGCGAGATAGCGCTGGAGGATTTTCATTTTCTCCTCCTGAGAAACGGGAAACCGGCAATCCGCCAATAGAAAAGGGTTGTCAAAATAGCGACCATCCCGACATGCACTCCGGAAAGACCGATCAGCGGACCGATCTTCTGCCGCATCACCCAGACCGTCGACATGCTGAATACGTTACTGTAAATCATGTAGATCAGTATCGCCATGACGATATTGAGCGATCTGCCCGCACGAGGATTCACGAAGCTGAGCGGGATGGCCAGGAGTGCAAGGAGCAAGGCACTCAGCGGCATGCCGGCCCGCCAGCCGAGTTCGGCCACATTCGCGGGTGTGTAGTTGCGCAGCAACTCTGCAGTGGGCAGCGCCTTGGTCTCGAGAATGCCGGATTTCACTTCGGAAGCCTCAGTGCGCATTTCATAGCGCTCAAAATGCATGATCCTGTAGTCGGGAAAGCCTTCCCTCCCTTCGTAGCGCGTACCGTTGAGCAGGACCAGAAACTTGTCCCCGTTATCCTTCCTTTCCTGATAACCCGAATTGGCAACTATCGTCCCCACCTTGTCGTTCTGGGTGGTCTGCACGAAGATGTTGCTCACCCGGTTGCCAAGCCCCTGCTCAAAGAAATAGACGCGGTCGGCCTGGCTCGATTCGCGGAAGACGCCCGGCGCAAGATTGGTCATCTCCTCGCGGCTCTCGAGCTCCTTTCTGAATCTGTCGCCCTGGGAAATCGCCCAGGGGGTCAGACTGAAGCTCAGTACGGCTATGGTCAGGATGAACGGCGCCGCGAAAAGAAACACCGGCTTGATCCATCTCAGCAAGCTCACCCCGCTCGCGAACCAGACGGTCATTTCGCTGTCCTGATAGCTTCTCGTCAGAGTCAGCAGCACCGAAATGAACAAGGTAATGGAAAGCAGGACCGGAAGATAGTTGAGCGCCGAAAATCCGAGCAGGACGGCCACCCCTTTTGCAGCCAGCGTTCCGCTCGCGGCTTCCGCAAGCAGGCGGCTCAACTGGGTCACGACGACAATCCCCAGCAGCACTGAAAAGACCGCGAGCGCAACGCCGGAGAGTTCGCGCTGAACGCTGTCGTCGAACAGCTGCTTTGACTTTTTGCCGGCAGTCCATGGATAATTCGTCATCGGCCCAGAACGCTTTGCCTTCGCAGGAGAAAAACTTGGAATTTAGCATAAAAAGCACCCTTCCGGAAAAACTGAAGACAGACTGCATCGCAGTCGGCATATTCGAAACCCGGAAATTGAGCGATGCCGCAGAATCGATCGATAGCGCATCGGGCGGCCATATTTCCGGCATTCTCAAACGCGGCGACATGGAAGGACGCAGCGGCACCAGCCTCCTCCTGCACCACGTTCCCGGCATTGCGGCAGAGCGGGTACTGCTGGTAGGCCTCGGCAAGGAAGCGGAATTCGCCGAAAAAGCCTATATCGACGCCATCCATGCCGCACTTGAAGCCGTGCGCAATACCGGCGCGAAGGATGCCGCATTCTATTTCACCGCTATCCCGGTCAAGGACAGAAACGCGCAATGGAGCATTCATCATGCCGTGCTCGAGGTCATGGACAGCCTCTACCATTTCGACAAGATGAAAAGCAAGCCCGAAAAGAAGCGGGACGCGTTGAAGAAACTTTCGTTTTTTGCGCTGGACGCCGGAGCCGAACTTGCGCTGAAGCAGGGGGTCGCAGTGGCAGAAGGCGTGAATTTCGCCAAGGATCTCGGAAACCTCCCGGGCAACGTCTGCACCCCCAGTTATCTTGCCGGGCAGGCGCTCGAAATCGCCAAGGAATTCAAGCTCGAATCGCGCATCCTCGAACAGAAGGACATGAAGGCGCTCGGCATGGGCTCCCTCCTTTCGGTCACGCGCGGCAGCCATGAGCCTCCCAAACTGATCGTGCTCGAATACCGCGGCGCTGCAAAGAACAAGAAGCCTGTCGTTCTGGTCGGAAAGGGCATCACCTTCGATTCGGGCGGAATCTCGCTCAAGCCGGGCGCCGACATGGACGAGATGAAATACGACATGTGTGGCGCCGCAAGCGTTCTCGGGGCGATCCGCGCGGCGGCGCAAATGAAGCTCAAGCTCAATATCGTCGCGATCGTGCCGAGCTGCGAAAACATGCCCGGCGGGAGCGCAACCAAACCCGGCGACATCGTCACCAGCATGTCGGGGCAAACCATTGAAGTGCTCAACACCGATGCGGAAGGGCGCCTCATCTTGTGCGATGCGCTAACCTATGCGGAAAAGTTCGACCCCGAAACCGTGGTCGATGTCGCCACCCTCACAGGCGCCTGCGTGATCGCGCTCGGGCATGTCGCATCCGGCCTCTACAGCAACGATGAAACCCTGGCCTCCGAGCTTCTCGAAGCCGGGAAGCAGGCTCGCGACCGCGCCTGGCAAATGCCGCTGTGGGAAGATTACCAGGAGCAGCTGAAAAGCAATTTTGCCGACATGGCCAACATAGGCGGCCGCCCGGCGGGAAGCGTGACTGCGGCCTGCTTTCTCGCCAGATTCACGAAACAATTCCGCTGGGCACACCTGGATGTCGCAGGCACGGCGCATCGCTCGGGCAAGCACAAGGGGTCGACCGGCCGCCCGGTTCCATTGCTCACCCGATTCCTGATAGAACGCTCCAGCGGCGCATGACGCGGATCGATTTCTACACGCATGCGACCAATAGGCTGCAAACCGCATGCAGGCTGAGTGCCAAGGCCGTCAAGCAGGGCTTGCGCGTCATGATCCTCACCCCCGACGCCGAGACCAGTCGGCAGCTCGACGAAATGCTCTGGCGCTATCCCCCCACTGGATTCATTCCCCATTGCCATGCGAGCGACCCGGTCGCCGAAGTGACCCCCGTCATCATTGCCGAAGCGGGGGAAGCGCTTCCCCACGACGAAGTCCTGCTCAACCTGAAAAACGACTCTCCGCCATTTTTCAGCCGCTTCCAGCGCCTCGTCGAAATTGTGGACAAGGGTGAAGAGCAGGAGGCGCGGGAGAGGTACCGCTTCTACCGCGACAGGGGATACGAAATTCACCACCACAAGCTCGGGGAAGGCGGATGAGCCCGGACGACGAGGCATTCAGGAAAATGAATGCGCTTTTCAGGAAGCACAAAGGGGCGACCTCGGATCAGGAAAGCATTCCGACATTGACCGAGATCGTCGGCCAACCCGGCAGCGACCGGAGGAGCGACCTGGCAGCCGATATACTGAAGGCACTGGACGAAAAACTCGACGCCTTCCGTGGGGAAATGAAAGAATTCGTCCAGGCGTCCGTGAACGAGGCCGTGCAGCAAAACAATCAGACAGAACAGATCATGGAACTTGCAAAAAGCTTCGAACCCGAAACGATAGAGCGCCGCTGGTATCCCCTGTGGGAATCCTCCGGCTATTTCAAGCCCAGGCATACTCACGCGGCGCCCCCCTACGCGATCATGCTCCCCCCGCCCAATGTGACGGGAACCCTGCACATGGGCCATGCCTTCCAGGATACCCTGATGGACTGCCTGATCCGCCACAGCAGGATGAAAGGCAGCCCGACCCTGTGGCAGCCGGGAACCGACCATGCAGGCATTGCCACCCAGATCGTGGTCGAGCGCCAGCTCGAAGCGAAGGGACTGGACAGGCGCGCTATGGGACGAGAGCAATTTCTCGAACATGTCTGGCAGTGGAAAGACGAATCCGGCTCCACCATCACCCGCCAGATGAGGCGCCTCGGCGCTTCCGCCGACTGGTCCAGGGAGCGCTTCACCATGGACGAAGGGCTCTCCAAGGCGGTGACCGAGGTTTTCGTCAGGCTTTACGAGGAGGGCCTGATCTACCGCGGCAAACGTCTCGTCAACTGGGATCCGGTGCTGCAAACTGCGGTGTCAGACCTGGAAGTGGTCTCCGAAGAAACCGAAGGAAATCTCTGGTATATCCGCTATCCGGTTGAGAACAGCGACGGATATCTGGAAGTCGCCACCACGAGGCCGGAAACCCTGCTGGGGGACGCCGCGGTTGCAGTCCATCCGGAAGACGAGCGCTACAGGCATCTCGTCGGTCGCCATGTCAGGCTTCCCCTTTGCGAGCGAAGCATTCCGATCATCGCCGACGATTACGTCGACCCGGCATTCGGCTCGGGCTGCGTCAAGATCACGCCTGCCCACGACTTCAACGATTATCAGGTCGGCCTGCGCCACAATCTGGTACCGATTGGCATCTTCACGCCAGATGCCCGAATCGGCGAGATGGCCCCGCTCGAATACCAGGGACTGGACCGGTTCGATGCCAGGCGCCAGATTCTGAAGGATCTGGAAGCGGCCGGACTCCTGCTGCAGACCAAACCGCACAAGCTGATGGTCCCGAAAAGCGACAGGACGCATACCGTGATCGAGCCGATGCTCACCGATCAGTGGTTCGTCTCCATGGAAAAACTGGCAAAACCTGCCATTTCGGCAGTGGAAACCGGAACAATCAAATTCGTTCCGGAGAACTGGTCGAATACCTATTTCCAGTGGCTCGAGAACATCCAGGACTGGTGTATTTCGCGCCAGCTCTGGTGGGGGCACAGGATTCCCGCCTGGTACGACGAAGCCGGCAACGTCTATGTCGGCAGAAGCCTCGATGAAGCTCAAGGCAAGGCAGGCGACGGACGCAAGCTGATGCAGGACGAAGACGTTCTGGATACCTGGTTCAGTTCGGCGCTCTGGCCCTTCTCCACCCTGGGATGGCCTCTCGAAACCTCGGAACTCGAAACCTTCCTGCCGACTTCCGTCCTCGTCACGGGCTTCGACATCATTTTCTTCTGGGTGGCGCGCATGGTCATGATGACCCTGCATTTCACCGGGAAAGTGCCCTTCAGGGAAGTTTACGTGCATGGCCTGATACGGGATTCGGAAGGGCAGAAGATGAGCAAGTCCAAGGGCAACGTGATCGACCCGATCGACCTCATCGACGGCATCTCGCTCGAAGATCTGGTGCAAAAGCGCACCAGCAACCTGATGAATCCGAAGCAGAGGGAGGCCATCGAAAAGGCGACGAGAAAGCATTTCGAGGGCGGCATCCCGGCATTCGGAACCGATGCGTTGCGCTTCACGTTCGCGAGCCTCGCCTCCCACGGGCGCGACATCAAGTTCGACCTCAATCGCTGCGAAGGCTACCGCAATTTCTGCAACAAGCTGTGGAATGCAACGCGTTTCGTGCTGATGAATGCCGAAGGCCGCGACACCGGCCTCGACGGCGACAAGCCTCTGAAATTTTCCGATGCCGACAGATGGATCATCTCGCGCCTGCAGCAGGCCGAGCGCGAAATGGAGGATGCTTTTTCCAGCTACCGCTTCGACATGGCATCCCGCGCCCTCTACGAATTCGTCTGGGACGAATACTGCGACTGGTATCTCGAACTTGCCAAGGTGCAAATCAACGGCGGCGACGAGGCAGAGCAGCGTGCAACCCGCAAAACCCTGGTGCGCGTTCTGGAAGCGACATTGCGCCTTGCCCACCCGATCATTCCCTTCATCACCGAGGAACTCTGGCAGAAAATCGCCCCGCTTGCCGGAAAATCCGGAGAGACCGTCATGCTCCAGCCCTATCCGGTTGCGGACGAGGCGCGCGTGGATCAGCAGGCCACTGCGAAAATTGCGTTGCTCAAGGAAATGGTCGATGCCTGCAGGAAGCTGAGAAGCGAGATGAATCTTTCTCCGGGCGAGAAAGTGCCGCTCGCTGTCGCTGGAGAAACCAAAACCGTCGATTCCTTCTCGCCCTACCTCAAGGCGCTGGCGAGACTATCGGATGTGAGCGTCGCAAGCGAACTGCCCAAGATCGATGCGCCCGTCGCAATTGCCGGAGAATTCAGGCTGATGCTCGAAATCGAAATCGATGTCGAAGCCGAATTGGCGCGGCTGGACAAGGAAATCGGCAAGATCGGGGACGAGATCGGAAAATGCGAAGCCAAGCTTTCCAATCCCGGATTCGTCGAGCGCGCGCCGGTTGCCGTCGTCGAGCAGGAACGGGCCCGGCTTGCCAGCTTCGCCTCGACATTGGCGCAGCTGAAAGCGCAGCGTGGAAAGCTCGAATGAGCTTTTCCATGAAGGCTGCCGCCTCATGGCGCTCGGCGAGCCGGATGCGGCGATCGCCTGCTTCAGAAACACGATAGCGCAGCAGCCCGATTGCTTCGAGGCCCATACCAATCTTGGCATTCTGCTGCAGCAACGGGGGAGTCTTGCCCAGGCCGAAGCAGCTTTCAGGCTCTCGCTCGCCATCCGCCCCAGCGCCGAGACGCTCTCCAATCTCGCCGATCTGTTCGCCAAATCGGGGCGATTCGATGAATCAGAGGCGCTTTACAGGCAATCCCTTGCCCTCCAACCGAAACCCGCAACCTATTCGAACTACGGCGCCCTGCTCGCCTGCCTGAACAGGGAAAAGGAAGCCGAAGCCTGCTTCAGGGCTTCCCTTGATCTCGCCCCGGACAATCCGAACACTCGCTTCAACTTCTCCTATCTGCTTCTCGCCCAGGGGCGCTTCATGGAAGGCTGGGCGCATCTGGAAGCGCGCCACCTGGGCAAAATCAACGTGCCCGAGCTTCCCTTCGCGAGATGGGAAGGCGAATCCCTGGAGGGAAAATCGCTGCTCGTGTGGCCGGAATTCGGATATGGCGACGAGATCCAGTTTTGCCGCTACCTCCCGCAACTCAAAAAGGCCGGCGCCTCCAGAATCGTGCTGGCCTGCAGGCAGGCGCTCGAAACGCTTTTCGAAACCCTGGCAGGAGCGGACGAAATATGGCCGGTGGAAAATGGCTTGCCGGACGAATCCTTCGACTTCTGGACCATGCCGCTTTCCATTCCGCATCACCTCCGGACCGATTCCGACTCCATCCCTGCCGAAGTTC
>JAJZQY010000062.1 GCA_021806605.1 Pseudomonadota bacterium | reverse complement strand
TGCCTGGGAAAGTACGGGTTCTTCGCCCGCGTCCTGCGTCTCACCTGCCATATCCCGTCGCTGGCCGTGACATAGGCGCCTTCCATGAAGTCGGCCTCGGGGTCCCCGATCTCCTGCCTGACGAAGATTGCGCAGGCCTGGCTCGCCCCGACCTCCGTCGGCGAGAGCTGGGTGGGAAGCGGGAGGCCCGACATCTCCGTCACGGGCCAGAAATGGTAGGCGGAAAATGCCAGGATGAGGAATACGAGGATCGCGAAATAGGGAATGCCCCTGTCCTCTTCGCGACGGCACGGCTCGAGTCCGGTCCTGAGCCGCTTTCCCAAATGATCGTTCCGGATTCCAGACATGCCTCCCCCGCGAGTCCATCCCGCCGCAAAAGGCGGGAATGATCTCATGGTAGTTCAGGATGGCGACCAATCAAGGGCGATTGCCCGAAAGGGAGAAAAGACTCCGAATTGCAGTTCCAGGCTCCAGGAGCCCCATGTAACAATGTTTACACTATGTTACTCATTTTCAAGGAACAAAGCGCAACCGGACGCAGTCGAATCAGTGTCGTGTCCGAAAAAGGAAAAATCATGAAAACAGGAATATTGTCGCTTACGCTGGCCTCCATGATCGCCCTGACTTCCCTTCCCGCCCATGCCGACATCACCGGAGGCGGCGCGCTCGGCGCAATTGCCGGCGGACTGCTCGGCTCTCAGGTCGGCCAGGGCAACGGCAGGATAGCGGCTTCCGCATTGGGGGCGGTGCTGGGCTTCAACGCCGGCCAGTCCTATTCGCAGCCCTATTACGCTCCGCCTCCCCAAAGGGTCTATTACGCCCCGCCCCAGCGCGTGTATTACGGTCCCGCCTACGTGGTCAGGGAAGCCCCCTACTACCGGCGTGACGACGACCGCCATTATCGCCGCTACTACCGGGGCGACGACTGATGCGGCGAGACCAGCAGAAATCTCGCGCATCTCCTCCTTATCCATCGGATTCCGGCATCCATGCGGGAATGTCGCGCTGACCGTGCAACACGCGCCAGATATCGACCCGATCCGGGTGCTCGACGTAAAAAACCAGGTAGGGATAGCGGGTTAGCGGCCAGGAGCGCAGGCTAGGCAGGTTCAGTTCAATGGCGTAGCTCTGGGAACCCGAAGCCGGATGGCGGCCGATATGGGCATAAGCCTCTTCCAGAGCATCCACGAAACCCGTTGCTGCCTGCCCGGCGCCTTCGCCGAGGTAATAGTCGATGGCATCGTCGACGTCCCGGTTGGCCTGCTCGCGCGGGACGACCGGTTTGGTGCTCAATCGCGGGCGCCGGCCTTGCGCACCCGGTCGCGCAGGCCTTCGAAATAAACGGAATCGGCGGGAGCTGCAGGCTTGGATGCAGCGCCTGCGAGCAGCAGATCGCGCAATTGCAGGCGCATCTGGTCCCTGCGGATCAGCTCGCGCACGTACTCGCTGCTGGTGCCGTAGCAGCCCCGGCTGACCTGATCATCGACAAAGGCTTTGAGCGCGTCCGGCAGGGAAATGTTCATTGTACCCATGAACCGATCTTAGGCTCTTTGGCAAAATTTGGCAAGATCGGATGGCATCTCAATAAAACATGTCGATTTTTTCGACATATCCTGCCGACATGTCGACGACGTGTACAAGGCGCCCGGAAACCCCGGCTTTCACGAGTGTGCGGGATGCGACGACAGGTCTTGTCGCAATTCTGGTCAAAAATGCGACAATCTTTGCAATTGGACGCTTCAACAGACCAGCAGCTTAAGAAGAAAATCGATGGTGATTTCCCGGATTCGGCACGATTCCAGGGTTTCCTTGCCGAAATGTTCCGAATATTTCTGACTGTTTGTAGCGTCGTGCCCGACAAAAGGGGCAAACTGACTTTTCACGGCAGCTGTACCCTCTGCGGGATGCTGCCCCAATGCGCGAAGCAACAAGGCCTCGAAGCAGGGCTCTGAAAGCAGCAAATGGATCTTTTTCCTTTCCGCCAGCTTCCTGACTGCGGATGACCAGTCCGTATCCGTGTCGAATAGTGTCGCGACAATGTCGTAATCCGCGATGGCTGCTTGCTTGATGGTCCATTCCACCACATGCTTTGCCCCCTTGCCCTGGGCATTCTTGATCGTTACCGCAAGGCCGCAACCGCGCTCGACATAAAGCTGTTTGACATGCCTGAGGAATGCAACTTCATCGGCACCTTCGCCAACGATCAGCAGAGTTCTCTTCGCTTTCCATTTGACCATGCTATGTCTTCAGAACTGGGGAACAGCACCATAGGCGCCCGCCATGTATTTGGCATAGAAATTGTCGTCGCTCCGGATACCCTCGACCTTGTCCATGCGTATCGCCGCACTTTCGCAATTTTCGTC
The DNA here is from genome assembly GCA_021806605.1 of Pseudomonadota bacterium. Classification (GTDB taxonomy): domain Bacteria; phylum Pseudomonadota; class Gammaproteobacteria; order Burkholderiales; family JABEVD01; genus JABEVD01. The sequence continues at coordinate 4,730 of JAJZQY010000062.1, read as the reverse complement.
CTTCTGGACCAGCATCACCTGGGACTTCTGGATGAGGTTCATCACTTCTACCGCATGGCAGGTGAAGAGAAGCTGGGCCTGATGCGGATTCGTTGCCGGATCGGCGAAAAGATCGAGAATCGGCTCCAGCATGTGCGGATGCAGATCGTTCTCGAATTCGTCCATCACCGCAAGGCCGCCCATTTCAAGCGCTGGAAGGATTTGCGAAAGCAGGACGAAAGCCGCCTGGGTGCCGCTCGATTCGAATGCAAAAGGCAAATCGAATTCCTTGCCGTGGCTCCAGTGCTTGCCCATGGGCATCCAGATCTTCTGATTTGGATCCTGGGGATTATTGGCGGAGATTTCCCTCAAATCGACCCCGGAAAGACCCAGGTCCCAAGCCGAAAGAAGCCGGCTCATTTTTTCCTTCTGTTCCGGAAGTGCCGAAAAATGCGCTGCCGCCTGATAAACACGTAAGTCTGCCATGTGCACCCTGCCGATAACGTTGACGTTGGATATCAAGTAAGGAGCGGCCATCCGCAAGGCAAGGGGGACGCCGAACTGCGACGCCCAGGAAATCAACGAGACATTCGGCCTGACCCTTCGCGCTTCCTGGGCCGGTAGACCGAATTCCTGCTGCTTCACCACATAGGCATTGGCGCTCTCGTCCCAGTCCCGGACAAACACGTAATTGAATCGATCCTTCTTCTGGTAGAGTGCCTCGTGAAGCACGCGAGATGGCGTGCACCGGAGCACATAACGCCATAGCTTGCCGTCGAAATCGACCGTGCACTCGAATTCGGCCGGCTCATTCATGGACGATGCATGCAGGGAAAGCGGTATGCCGGCATCCGGAGGATAATGGAAAGACTGGCTGACGAACCAGCCCAGGAATGCCATGGGCTTGATGAGCGCGGTCTTGCCGCTGCCGTTCGGGCCGACCACCGCCATCAATTTGGAAACGCGCTCTCCGGTCGGTACTTCGACCATCCAGTTGGTCATCGGCACCTTGCGGCTCAAGGTCAGATCGACTTCGACCCTGTCCCGGAAAGACTGGAAATTGGCAAAGGCATAGCTGTGCAGCATCACGTCACCAGATAAGTTAAAATATCCACGAATAATCGTTCATTATACGAGATAATTAGATTTTATCCAGGTGACATGAAGAATATTCTTTAACGGTTGAGATTCATTTTCATGGACCGTTATTCGCAATGCGGAAAACCGATATTTCAAGACCCGGCACGTCGATGCAATTCGGCTAAGGCGCCGCATTCAGCATGAACCTTTCATCATTCACCGCCTCGGCATTCCGGTTGATCCAGCGTATCTTCTCCGACAGCGTTTCCACCTGCGCCGCATCGGCGGCGGCCACCTTGCGCTCGCTGTGCACCGCCGCATTGCCCGCCTTCTGCACCAGCTCGAACTTGTTGAACAGCGGCGGCGGCAGCGCGTTCTTGAAACAGGGCTGGTGGATCAGCGTGTTGAGCGTGTCGTCGTAACCGGGCTTGTCCATCGCCGGATCAAAACGATAAACCCACTGCACCGCGCGCTCCATGGCGAAGCGGGCGTAGAAACAGGCCGCGCGCGGATCGGCCTGCGCGAGCAACTCGGCCTTGCCCGCCGGTTCCTGCAGCTCCGGCCATTCGGCCATGAAGGTGAAGTTGGACATGCCGCTCCCTATTTCGGCTTCGTTCATGCGACTACACGAATGGCGTGAATTGGTTGCCCTCCTGCGTCAGCAATTGCATCAGCCGGGGATTGATGAACAGCTTTTCCTTGCCCGCACTCGCTTCGCTCAACACTCCGATCTCCGCCAACTGCTTGAGGTATTGCGAAGCCGTTTGCCGCTTGGCGATGCCGGCATCGATCAGGTTGCTGATGCGGCAATACGGCAGTTCGAACAACAAACTCACCAACTCGTGACTATAAACCTTGGGCAGGCTCGCACGCACATGCTCCGCGGTCTGGTCGGACAAGGCGCGAATCGCCGCGATCTTCGCCGTTGTCCAGCTTGCGGTTTCTTCGACGCCCTTGAGGATGTAGAGCAGCCACGATTCCCAGTCCCCCTCGCGCGTCACCTGCAACAACAGGCGGTAATAATCCGGCTTGTTCTGGATGATGTAACGGCTCAGATAAAGAATAGGCAGCGTCAGCAAACCTTCCTGAATCAGGAACAGACTGTTCAACACACGCCCGGCGCGTCCGTTGCCATCGGTGAACGGGTGTATCGCCTCGAACTGGTAATGCCCGACCGCCATGCGGATCAACGGATCGAGTTCCGTTTCATTGTGCAGGTAGCGCTCCCAATTCGCCAGCAGATCGCGCAGCAAGGCTTCGCCTTCGGGTGGCGTGTAAATGGTTTCGCCTGTTCTATCGTTTTTCAGCGTCGTGCCCGGCGTGCGGCGGACCGTCATTTCCACGCCCTTGATCGTGGTGCACACCTGTTCGGCGGTGCGCGTATTGAGCGGATATTGCTTAAGCGCCGTGAAGCCCTCGAACAGCGAACGGCTGTAACGCAATGCCTCCTTTGTTGCCGGGTTGGCCTGTGCCTCATTGCCCACATGCCTGAACAACTCGTCGGCGGTCGTCACGATGTTCTCGATTTCGGAACTCGCGCGCGCCTCCAGCAACGGCAAGGTACCGATCAGCATGGCCTGGTTGGGAATCAGCTCCGCCGCCTGCTTCAGCTCGGCCAGCGCGGCGCGGGCGGTAATACACCGCTTCAGCACGGCGCGGGTTTCCACCTCTGCCGCAGGCGGGAGAGGCGGCAAGTCATTGTATGGACGATCTGGTTTCCAGCCCGGGGCGTTCATGTTTATTTTCTCTGCATGTTTCGACACATCGGCACTCTAATGTCGATTCCATCGACATGTCAACCAGATGTGTCGATGTTTTTCAGTTTTATAGACATATTCTGGCGATATGTCGATGGCGTGGACATGCGCCCGGAAACCCCGGCTTTCATGAATTTTATGGTGCAAGCTGGTTGCGGCGTTCGGCATCCATTATGCGAAGATGATCATGGCCTTAGCCCGGCACAAGAATAGTGAAAGGCCTAAGCGCTCTAGGAGCTGGCTAGCGCACAAGGTCCAGCAGCCTCACGTAACTGTCTACGACGTCATATTTGACGTTATCGATTGTAATTTTCTGGTTGAGCTCGTCAAAGAACTTTCTTGCGCACTCGATTTTGATCTGCTCTATTTCCCGCAGCTTCAATGAAGACATACTGCCTTTGGTCTCTGCTACGAAGTAGATGTGTTTGACGGTTCCTTCTTTGAAAGAGATTGCCCAGTCCGGGTTGTAGTCACCGACCGGCGTAGGGATAAGGAAACCACGGGGAAGTTTCGCGTACACGACCACTTCGCTGCTCGTATCAAGTTCCTTCACGAAAGCCCGCTCCACGTTGGAATCGACGATTGCATAGTCGTACACATGGTTTTTCAACTTTTCGGTCGCTCGGGAAAAATCCTGACCCGACTGGTTGGCAGTGAAGATGCCCACGTCGTACCGGTCCGCAACGTCGTCATATTCGAGATGCTCGACAATCATTGTGCCCTTTTGTTCGGAGATAATCCTGGACGCTTCTGCGATGAAGTGCTCGGGGTTCTGTTTGAACTGCTTGAATACCGCAGATTGAACGCCAGCCAGAACTTGTGCCGCTGTACGTCGGGTGAGCTGGGCATTCTCCGCAATCTTGCCAACCAAATCGTATTCGACTTGGGAGTGGACGGAATTGCCTTTTAGGGCGGTCGTGTCAGTTAGCTGACAACAAAGCTTGCATTGAAATCTACGGCTGAAAGCTCTTCCCGGCGTCGGTTTCTTTTTGCATTTTTCGCCCCTATTCTTGTGCAATCCCGCCACTAGACGGGGCAGACGGGGGAAATCGGCGGATTCCGAGCTGTTGCGCCTCCCAAGAACGCACCCTTGACATTCTGTAATCCATGGTTAACAATCAATTATGATCGAAGTCGTCAAAAGCGAAACTTTCGAGCGCTGGCTTGTTGGCCTGAAAGACAAGATTGCGGCGTCGCGCATACAGGCGCGCATACGGCGACTTTCTCAGGGAAATCCGGGCGACGTAAGATCGGTGCGCCAGGGTGTAAATGAAATGCGGATCGACCATGACCCCGGTTATCGGGTGTATTTCATTAATCGCGGCCCCGTCGTGATCGTTTTGCTGGCCGGGGGAGACAAACGCACTCAAGACGCGGATATCGAGCGTGCCATAGAGATTGCAAAGGATTGGAAGGATTGAAAATGACTGAAAAATTTTCCCGTTGGGATGCGGTGGATTACCTCAAGAGCGACGAGGATATGGCGCTCTACCTGGATGCTTGCATCGAGGAAGACCCGGGCGACGGCAGTCTGATCCGCGCGGCGCTGGGCGATATTGCGCGAGCCAAGGGAATGAGCCAGCTTGCGCGCGACACGGGAATTTCACGAGAAGGGTTGTATCGTGCTTTGTCCGCGGAAGGAAACCCTGAATTCACCACCATTATGAAGGTCATACGCGCCCTCGGGGTGCGCCTTCATGCAGAGGTGACGTCCAAGCATGTGGCAGCCTAACCCGCTTCCGGAAATTTATCTATCCACCCCCCGGCGTCAATTTCTTTTTACATTTTTCGCCCCGATTTTTGTGCAATCGTATCACGGCGGCATGCGCCCCGGAAGCGCGAGGCAAGTGCAGCATGGAATAATTTGCTGGGTTATAATCGGAAGCGTATATTTCCCCAAACGGAGCCTAACAT
>JAJZQY010000012.1 GCA_021806605.1 Pseudomonadota bacterium | reverse complement strand
TAGATTAGGGAATAACGATGAGCCAGGGAAAAATCGTACAAATTATCGGTGCGGTGGTGGACGTGGAGTTTTCTAGGGAAGAAATGCCCCATGTATACGATGCGTTGCAAATCGCCGAAGTCAACGTGACCATGGAAGTCCAGCAGCAGCTGGGCGACGGCGTGGTTCGAGCCATTGCCCTCGGAACCACCGACGGGCTGAGGCGCGGAATGGCCGTGACCGGAACCGGCGCCCCGATCTCGGTTCCTGTCGGACAGAAGACGCTGGGCCGGATCATGGACGTTCTGGGCAACCCCATAGATGAAGCCGGGGATATCGATCCGGAAGCGCGCTGGTCCATCCATCGCAAGGCGCCGGCATTCGACGAGCTTTCCGCATCGACAGAACTGCTCGAGACCGGCATCAAGGTGATCGACCTGATCTGCCCGTTCGCTAAGGGCGGCAAGGTTGGCCTCTTCGGCGGCGCGGGCGTGGGCAAGACGGTTAACATGATGGAACTGATCCGCAATATTGCGGCAGAACATTCGGGCTATTCGGTATTTGCCGGCGTCGGCGAGCGTACCCGCGAAGGAAACGACTTCTATCACGAAATGAAGGACTCCAACGTTATCGACAAGGTGTCCCTGGTTTACGGACAGATGAACGAACCGCCTGGCAACCGTTTGCGCGTGGCGCTGACCGGCCTCACCATGGCCGAATATTTCCGCGACGAGGGCCGCGACATCCTGTTCTTCGTCGACAATATCTACCGCTACACCCTTGCCGGAACCGAAGTGTCGGCGCTGCTCGGCCGCATGCCATCCGCTGTGGGTTACCAGCCGACTCTCGCCGAGGAAATGGGACGCCTGCAGGAGCGGATCACCTCCACCAAGACGGGATCCATCACCTCCATCCAGGCCGTTTACGTGCCTGCGGACGATTTGACCGATCCTTCCCCTGCGACGACTTTCTCCCATCTCGATGCGACCGTCGTTCTTTCGCGCCAGGTGGCCGAACTCGGAATCTATCCTGCGGTCGATCCGCTCGATTCCACTTCCCGCCAGCTGGATCCGCTCGTTGTCGGCGAAGAGCATTACAATGTCGCCCGCTCCGTGCAGAACACGCTGCAGCGCTACAAGGAGCTTCGCGATATTATCGCGATTCTCGGCATGGACGAGCTTTCACCCGAAGACAAGCTGATCGTTTCCCGCGCCCGGAAGATCCAGCGTTTCCTGAGCCAGCCTTTCTTCGTGGCCGAAGTTTTCACCGGAAGCCCCGGTAAATATGTTCCACTCAAGGATACTCTGGCCGGATTCAAGGGTATCGTGAACGGCGAATATGACCATCTTCCGGAGCAGGCTTTCTACATGGTCGGGTCTATCGAAGAAGCCGTCGAAAAAGCCAAGACTTTACAGTGAGGAACGCCATGGCAATGACCATGCATGTCGATATCGTGAGCGCGGAAGAGACCTTCTATTCGGGGCCTGCCGAGTTTGTCGCAGCACCCTCTATACTGGGCGAGGTTGGCATTTATCCTCGTCACGCGCCCATGCTGACCCGAATCAAGCCGGGGTCGGTCAGGGTGAAGCGCGCGATGAGCGATGAGGAAGACCTTATCTACGTCTCCGGGGGGATTCTCGAGGTTCAGCCCGACGTCGTGACGGTGCTGGCCGATTCCGCGATCCGCGGCGAAGACCTGGACGAGGCCAAGGCTACCGAGGCGAAGAAAAGGGCTGAGGAAGCGATGAAAAATCGTGAGGCCGTGCTCGAATTTGCCAGAGCAGAAGCCGAGCTTGCCGAAGCGATCGCGCAGCTTTCCGCGATCGAAAAGCTGAGGAAGAAACGCTGATCCCGTCAGCGTAAACCAAAAAGGCAGCCTCGGCTGCCTTTTTGTTTGCAGCCTCGGCTGCCTTTTTGTTTGCAGCCTCGGAACCTGTGTCATAATATCCCGTCATGTCAAACAGCGAAAAACTGAACGTTGTCATCCTGGCTGCAGGCAAGGGGACGCGCATGTATTCCAGTGTTCCCAAGGTGCTGCACAGGCTTGCGGGAATTCCTCTGCTTGGCCATGTCATCAATACCGCGAGGCTTCTCAAACCGGCGAGCATTTGCGTAGTGTACGGACATGGCGGAGAGGCAGTCCCGGCGGCTTTTCCGGACGGGGATTTGCGCTTCGTTCTCCAGGAACCCCAGAACGGGACAGGTCATGCAGTGCAAATGACGCTTCCTTACCTCGGGGAGGATGGCAACACGCTGATACTCTATGGCGATGTGCCGCTTACCGGGGTTGCGACTTTGGAAAAGCTGGCGAAGGCTGAAGGCATGACGCTTCTGACGGCGCAGATGGACAATCCGCACGGCTACGGCCGTATCGTCAGGGATTCGAGCGGCAGCATAACACGAATCGTCGAAGAGAAGGATGCCACAAAAGAAGAGCGAGAAATCACGGAAGTGAACACTGGCATACTTGTGGCGCCAACAAAAAATCTGAGGTCATGGCTGTCTGGATTGAAAAACGAAAATGCCCAAAAGGAATATTATCTGACCGATGTGGTCGAGATGGCGGCAAGAGGAGGTACCCGGATAGCTTCGGTTCACCCGCAGCGGATCTGGGAGGTGATGGGAGTCAACAACCAGGCCCAGCTCGCCGAGCTCGAGCGCATCTTTCAGCTCGAAGCGGCCCGCGAACTGATGATGCAGGGCGTGGGCCTCGCAGATCCGGCAAGGCTGGATGTCAGGGGAAGGCTCAGTTGTGGTAGGGATGTCTTCATCGACGTCAATTGCGTGTTTGAAGGGGAAGTCAAGCTGGGCGACAATGTCCGAATTGGCGCCAATTCGGTTTTGAAGAACGTCGAAATCCGGGAAGGCACGGAAATCGCACCATTTACCCACATGGAAGACGCAGAAATCGGCCGGAATTGCAAAATTGGCCCCTATGCCAGAATTCGGCCGGGAACGATTCTCGCGGAAGATGCGCATATCGGTAATTTCGTGGAAATCAAGAACAGCCAGATCGGGATCGGGAGCAAGGCCAATCATCTCAGCTACATCGGAGATGCGCGCGTCGGCAGCAACGTGAACATCGGCGCGGGGACCATCACCTGCAATTACGATGGCGCGAACAAGCACAGGACCGTGATCGAAGACGATGCATTTATCGGCTCGGATACACAGTTGATAGCCCCCGTGACCGTAGGCAAGGGGGCGACCATAGGCGCAGGGTCGACGATAGCCAGAAATGCGCCTGAGGGCGGTTTGACCCTGTCCAGAAGCAAGCAGATTCACATCGAAAGCTGGAAAAGACCGAAGAAGAAGGGGTAGGCATGTGCGGGATCATTGGCGCGGTGGCGCAGAGAAATGTGGTGCCGATTCTTCTGGAAGGATTGAGGCGACTCGAATATCGGGGCTACGATTCGGCAGGGATTGCCGTCGTCAACGGTGGGCTTTCCAGGATCAGAAGTACAGGGCGGGTGGCCGAGCTTGCCGCGCTCTCGAAGGATCTCAAGGGCAATCTGGGCATCGCCCATACAAGATGGGCGACCCACGGCGCGCCCACCGAAAGGAACGCCCATCCGCATGCCAGTCGGGATGAAATCGCGGTAGTGCACAACGGAATCATAGAAAACCATGTCGAATTGCGCAGAAAGCTCGAAGGGCTCGGATACAGGTTCGACTCGGACACCGACACGGAAGTCATCGTGCATCTCATCCACCATCATTATCAGAAAAGCGGCGAACTGCTCGATGCGACCCGATCATCGGCAAAAGAACTAGATGGTGCCTACGCCATTGCGGTAGTGAGCAGAAACTTGCAAGACAGATTGATATGCGCGAGAAAGGGCAGCCCGCTACTCATCGGGCTGGGGATAGAGGAAAATTTCATCGCATCGGATGCTTCCGCTCTGCTACCCGTTACGCGGAAGATGATTTATCTGGAAGACGGCGATATCGCCGACATCGGGCTTCTCGAATATAAGATATATGACGGCGCGGGCATCGCCGTCGAGCGGGCGGTTCACATCAGCGAACTCAGCGCCGAAACCACCGAGCTCGGCAAATATCGCCATTTCATGCAGAAGGAAATTTTCGAGCAGCCCAAAGCCATCGCAGACACCATCGACATCGCGATCAACGGGACCGGGATTTCCCCCGAGCTGTTTGGTCCCGACGGGAAACTTGTGCTGGAAGATGTCGAGGTCGTCACGATCATCGCTTGCGGGACGAGCTACCATGCCGGCCTGGTGGCCAGGTACTGGATGGAAAGTCTGGCGGGCATCCCCTGCAGCGCGGAAGTGGCGAGCGAATACCGCTACAGGGATATCGTTCCCAATCCGAAGGCGTTGGTTGTCACCATTTCCCAATCTGGCGAAACAGCCGACACCCTGGCTGCGCTCAACTATGCCGTGCTGCTGGGGCAAACGAAAACGCTGAGCATCTGCAATGTCGACGAAAGCGCGCTGGTCAGGCAATCGAAGCTGCGTTTTCTGACGAGGGCGGGCCCGGAAATCGGCGTGGCCTCGACCAAGGCATTCACGACGCAACTGGTCGCATTGTTCCTCCTGACCCTCACCCTTGCAAAGCTCAAGGGCAGGCTTGCCGCGGAGCAGGAGGCGGGGCATGTCGAGTCTCTGCGCAGGCTGCCGCACGCCATCAATCATGCACTCGAAGTCGAGCCCAAGATCGAAGTATGGGCAGAGAAATTTTCCGAGAAGCAGCATGCCCTGTTCCTCGCGCGCGGCATACATTACCCGATAGCACTGGAAGGTGCGCTCAAGCTCAAGGAAATCTCCTATATCCATGCGGAAGCCTATCCTGCGGGAGAATTGAAGCATGGGCCGTTGGCGCTGGTGGACAGCAATATGCCCGTGGTGGCTGTGGCGCCCAATGATGCCCTGCTCGAGAAGCTCAAGTCCAATCTCCAGGAAGTCAGGGCGAGAGGGGGAGAGCTCTACGTCGTCTCGGACGAGGAGTCCCATTTCCAGGACGAGGCCTCGGTTCATGTGATTCGCATGGCTGGGCATGCCGGCCACCTGAGCCCGATCCTGCATGCGATACCCATGCAGCTTCTCGCCTATCACGCGGCCCTGCAAAAGGGAACGGATGTGGACAAACCGAGAAATCTCGCCAAATCGGTGACCGTGGAGTAGCTGTCACAAAATCGCAATCAATCTGCTGATATAGTCGGCGGATGAATGTCCTGATGATTTCAGACGTGTATTTTCCGCGCGTCAACGGCGTATCGACTTCCATAGAGACTTTCCGGAACGAACTCCTGCAAAGGAATGCCGGGGTCACGGTGATCGCGCCCGCCTATGGCGAGGATGCAAGGCAGGAAGGGATCATCCGCATTCCGTCCAGAGGCGTGATGTTCGATCCCGAAGACAGGATGATGGCATATGGAGCCATCAAGGCGCAGACGGACCTTCTCCGCGAGCAGAATTTCGATATCGTCCACATCCAGACGCCGTTCGTCGCGCACTATGCCGGCATTGCGCTGGCAAAGGAATTGAACCTGCCGACGGTCGTGACCTATCATACCTTCTTCGAAGAATATCTGTTCCACTATATTCCTTTTCTTCCCGCCGAATGGATGCGCGGTCTGGCAAGACGATTCTCCAGAAAGCAATGCAACGATGTCGATGCCGTTGTAGTGCCGTCCAATGCAATGGCACGGACATTGGCAGATTATGGCGTTGAAAAGCCGCTGCACATTATTCCGACCGGGATTCCGGGAGAAATGTTTTCCAAGGGTAAAAGAGAGGCCTTTCGCGAACTGCACAAGATAGCGGAAAGCACCCCGGTGATGCTTTTCGTCGGCCGCGTCGCATTCGAGAAAAACATCGAATTTCTCCTGCATGCGGCAGATATCGCGAGAAAGGCCGTTCCGGAGCTCCTGCTGATCATCGCCGGGGAGGGGCCTGCGGCAAGATCCATCGAGAAACTGGTAAAGGCGCTGCGGCTCGAGGATAACGTCAGGCTGATCGGCTACATGGACAGGGAGCGGCTGTTGAAGGACTGCTACAGTGCAGCGGATGTTTTCGTGTTTGCTTCCAGAACCGAAACCCAGGGCCTGGTGTTGCTCGAGGCGATGGCGGCAGGACTTCCCGTCATCTCGACTGCGCACATGGGAACGCGGGACATCCTGAAGCCGAATTCCGGTTCAGTGGTGCCGGATGACGATCCGCAAAGCTTCGCCGGGGAGATGGTCAGGGTGCTTTCGGACCGCGCACTTCGCAGGAAACTCTCGGTGCAGGCCGAGAACTATGCCGAGCAGTGGAGCGCTGCTGCGATGGCCCAGAAAATGATGGATTTGTACGGAGAAATGATCGCAAAGAGTTCAATCGGGGCGGCTATTGCGGTAAGATAGCATGGTCTGGACAAGATCAGTCGAGCATGGCGACCATTGCAGTTTTCAATCAGAAGGGAGGGGTTGGCAAGACCACAACCACCTTGAACATTGCGTCGGCGCTCGCGATGCTGGAAAGGAACCCCCTTGCCATCGACCTCGATCCCCAGGCGCATTTGACGCACTCCCTCGGCGTCAACCAGGAAATCTCCAATGGAATATCCTCCTTCTTCAGGGACGAGCGCTCTCTGCTCGATCTGATCCAGTACCGTTCTTCCGGGCTTCGACTCATTCCGGCCCATTCTGACCTTTCCAAAATCGATGCGCTGTTCGGAAAGAGCGGAAATGTGGCTTCGCGCTTGAGGGATGGATTGGGGGAGCAGCTTGCCGGGGACAATTCGCCGATCGTGATCGATTGCTGTCCCATGCTGGGCATCTTGTCGCTCAACGCCATCATTTCCGCTGACAGGGTTCTGATCCCGGTTTCCGCCGATTTCCTTTCCATGCACGGGGTGCAGAAAGTCGTTTCCCTTCTCGACGTGCTGCAGGCAAGGTACGCACGAAAATTCGACTTCAGGATATTGCTGACGCGGTTCAACGCAAGACGCAAGCTATCCTTCTCGATTTACGACAAGCTCAAGGATCGCTTCGGCGACAAGGTATGCGATACCCGCATCATGGAAAACGTCAGCCTGGCCGAAAGCCCGGCCTATGGCAAGGACGTATTCAGCTATGCGCCGAACAGTCAGGGGGCGAAGGATTATTTCGCGCTGACGCATGAGCTGGTCGAAACCGGCTTCTTTTATTGATCTGGCCTTCTCGGCTTGTGGGGTGCCCTGGAAAACAGAAAGGCGTGAAGCCGCTTGGGAAGGATGCCCATGATTTTGCCGATCAGCATCATCTGCCAGGGAAATGCATAGAAAATCCGGCTTCTGGCGATGGCGTTTTCGATCATCCTTGCAGCAAGGTCGGCTCTGACCAGAAACGGCATGGGGTAGGGATTCGCATTCGTCATCGGCGTTTCGACATAGCCCGGACAGATGGTGATCACCTCGATGCCCGTCCCGAACAATTCACACCGCAAGGCCTCAAGATAGTTTATAACTGCAGCCTTCGATGAAGAGTAAGCGCTTGCGCCTGGCAGCCCCCTGAAACCTGCAATGCTGGCAATCCCGACCAGCTTTCCGCGGCTCCGGCTCTTCATTTCTCCCAGATAGGGCTGGAATGTTTTGGCCATTCCGACAACGTTAGTGTCGAAAATGGCCTGGAATACCTCGATGTCTGCGGCATGTTCGGTGAGCGTGCCGCAGCTGATTCCGGCATTGGCGACGACGATGTCGGGACAGCCGAAGCGGGACATGAAATCGTCGGCAGCAAGCTGCAAGGCATGAAGATCCCGGACATCTGCATTGTAAATTCTCACGGAATCGGGCCAGTTCTGTTCGAAGAAGCGCAGCTTTTCCATTTGCCTCGAAATGACGCCGACGACGGCACCCTGCTCAAGGTAGCGTCTGGCGAGCTGAAAGCCGATCCCGCTCGAGGCGCCGCTGACGATAATGCGGAGGGGTTTTTTCACGGCGTGATCCTGCGCCGCTGCTTGGCCATGTCGACGAGTTGGTCGAGCAGATCGCTCCTGGCAAGATCCCCCATGACGAGGTATTTACCGTCAACGACCAGGGAAGGAACTCCGGCGATGCCAAGGCGCATCGCCAGGTTGGCCGAGTCTGCGATCTTCAGTTGCACTTCTTTCGAAGCGTAGATCGGCTCGAATTTTTTCAGATCGACTCCGTGTGTTCCGATCCAGGCGAAAAGAACATGCTCGTCATTGAGGTCGGCTCCGCCGCGTATTGCGGAAAATATCCGGCCGCGCAGCAGCTGTTCCTGGCCCAATGTCCGAAGCGCATAGTAGGTTCTGGCAAGAGGCAGCCATGCCGATCTGAATGCCGGAACACGCACGATTTCGACGTCGTTGCGGCCATTGAGCCATTCCTGAAGGAATGGCTCCAGGTCTGAGCATTCGGGGCAGCCGTAATAAAAGAACTCCAACAGTTCTATTTTCTTCGTTGCAGGCTGCAGCGGCGGATCAATCGGCAGGTAATCCCTGCCGACCTCAGGTTGGGCGAAGGCCAACACGGAGAAAAGCAACAGCAGCCAGCCGGCTGCGGATTTTCCCATCAATGCCTGGCTCTGTCGGCTCTCGCCATCTGGATGAGTTTGTCGAGTTCGGTGATCGTTCCCGGAAGGGAATTCATGAGTTCAGGCGAGGTGAGGTATTTCCCGTCAACCACGAGGGAAGGCGTTCCCATGATTCCGTAGCTTCTCGTCATCTGCTTCGACTTGTTCACGTTCGTCTGGGCAGTGAAGGAGTCATAGGCATTGGCGAGCTTGGCGCGATCGATGCCCTGTTTTGCCGCCCAGTCGAGCAGGGTGGCCTTGTCGCCCAGATCGATGTTGCGATTCTGGACTGCATCGTAAACGGCGCCGTGCAGCTTGGGTTCGAGCCCCATGATGTCGAGGGCATAGTAGGTTCTGGCAAGACGCATCCAGTCGTCGTTGAAGATGGTGGGGACATAGCGGAACTCAACGTCCTTGGGGAGCTTTTTCAGCCATGGATCAAGATAGCGCTGCAGGTGGTAGCAATGGGGGCAGCCGTAATAGAAGAACTCGAGAACCTCGATCTTCTTTCCGCTTTCCGTGGGCTGGGGGGGATTGACCAGGGAATAGCCCTGACCGGCATGCGCGAAAGAGGACCAGAAGAGAAATACCGACAACAACAACCCTTTGAAAAGTTTCATAATGTTCCTCCGGTTGATTATTGGCCCGTTTCCTTGATCTTGACGGTAGTCGAGGCGATGCCGTTCTGCTGCAATTCGTCTCTGATTTTTCCGAGATCGTTCTCGCTCGGGTAAGGGCCGATGCGGACTCTGTATTTCGACTCGCCCCCGGCTCCTGTCTGGATTTCAGACTCCAGCCCGATCATGGCGAGCTTGGCCTTCATGTTGTCGGCATCTTCCTTTTTCTGGAAGGAGCCGGCCTGCAGATAATAGCTTTCCGTAGTGGGCGATGAAGGGGCTGCGGGCGCTGGCTCAGATGCGGCGCGTTGGGTTACGGGGTTTTCCTGGCCGGGAAGGATCTTGTAGAAATCGAACCTGGGTTTTTTATCGTCAGGCGGTGTTGTCGCAGCCTGGGGTGCCGGTGGGGCAGCCGGCTGCTTTTCGTCGGGCTGCTCGTGACTGACGAAAGGACTGGGCATCTTGTTGATGTACCAGGCGATGCCGAGTGCGACTGCAAGGCCCAGGATGAAGCCGATCAAAATGCCTGCGAACATCGATCCGCCGCGTTTCGGCCCGGAATTCGGTTTTGGTTTGTAGTCTCTGCTCATAAGGGATCTCTAGTCACATTTTTTCGGGGGCGCTGACGCCGAGGAGGCCGAGGCCGTTCCTGATAACCTGCTTCACCGATGCGATAAGGCAAAGGCGCGCAAGTTTGATTGACTCTTCTGGCACCAGGAAATGAGAGGCATTGTAGTAGCTATGGAATTCCGATGCCAGTTCCTTGAGATAGAAGGCGATCAAATGGGGGGATAGTTCCCTGGCGGCGCTTTCGATCAGGTCGGGGTAATCGATCAGGCGCTGCAGCAACGCCAGCTCATGCTGGTCGGAAAGGTGGGAGGCATCCGCTTCGAGCAGGCTTTCCGGATTGCCTCCCCATTGTTCCAGCACGCTGGCAATCCGCGCATGGGCATACTGAACATAATATACGGGATTCTCGTTGCATTGCGATTTCGCGAGATCGAGATCGAAATCCAGGTGCTGGTCGCATTTGCGCAGGACATAAAAGAAGCGCGCGGCATCGTTGCCGACTTCCCGCCTCAGTTCCCTGAGCGTAACGAATTCGCCGCTTCGGGTGGACATGGAGGCCTTCTTCCCATCCCGGTAAAGCACGGCGAACTGGACGAGAGCGACTTGAAGCTTTTCTGCGGGCGCTCCTGCTGCCTCAAGCGCTCCCTTGACGCGAGGGATGTAGCCATGATGGTCGGCTCCCCATATGTCGACGATGCGATCGAAGCCGCGCTCGATCTTGTTGAGGTGATAGGCGATATCCGAGGCGAAATAGGTGTAAAGGCCGTTTTCACGCTGGACTACCCTGTCCTTCTCATCGCCGAAGCGGGTAGAGCGGAACCATTTGGCGCCGTCCTGGAGATAGATGTTGTCGCCCTTTTCGAGCTTTTCTATGGCGCGCTCCACCATCCCGCTGTCGAAAAGCGATTGCTCGGAGAACCAGGAATCGAAAACCACGCCGAATTCCAGAAGATCGTTGCGGCAATCCCCCAGCTGTTCGTTCAGAACGAAATCGTGAATGTACTGATAGTCCTGGCCGAGCAGCCTTTTAGCATTCATGATCAGGCTGTCGAGGTAGGCATCCTCATTCGACCCTTCCGACACCGGGATGTCGTAAAGGACGGCGCCTATCGGGTGCTTGTAGCGTTCACCGTGCGCTTCCAGGATAAGGCGCGCCATGTCGCGGACGTAGCTGCCCTGATAGGCGTTGGGGGGGAACAGGATGTCGATGCCGACGAGTTCGAGATAGCGCAGCCAGGTCGAGAGCGTCAGGATGTCCATCTGCCTGCCGGCATCGTTGACATAGTATTCCCTTGTAACCTCGAATCCGGCCGCATCCAGCAGGTTCGCCAGGCTGGCCCCGAATGCGGCGCCGCGCCCATGGCCGACATGCAGGGGGCCGGTGGGGTTGGCCGAGACGAATTCGACCTGGATTTTCTGCCCTGTTCCGAGAGTGCATTTCCCGAATTCGTTCCCGCTTTGCAGAATATGTTTCAGGATGCGCTGCTTGGACGAATTTTTCAGGAAGATGTTGATGAATCCCGCTCCGGCGATTTCCACCTTGTCGATATGCTCCGATTCGGGAAGCCCTTCCAGAATGGCCGAGGCGACCTGCCTCGGGTTCTGCTTGAGCGATTTGGCCAGCTGCATGGCGATATTGCAGGAATAGTCGCCGTGGGTGGATAGCTTCGGCCGTTCGAGGCGAATTTCCGGGGTATCAGGAGAAATTCGGGCTGCCGCCTGGGAAAAAAGCGCAACGAGATGGGTTTTGAAGTCGGGTGTCATAAGTATGCTCTATGGTTTGCAATTATATCGCTACAGGAGCCTAAAACTCTAGGGGATCGACATCGACATGCCATCTTACCGCGCGAGTGGCCGCAGGGTTCAGCTTCGACAGCAGCAGCTTCAAAAAATTCTGCAGCTTCTGACGGGAAGGCGACTGGAACAGGATATGCGCTCTTTCCATGTTGCTCAAGCGGGCCATGGATGCCATTGCCGGATCGAAGATCGTGACATCCAACCCTAGGCCGGATGCGATCGTCCTGATCTCTTCCAGGAAGGCCATCGCCCTTTCAAGCGACATGGATTCCGCCCGGATCAATGCCTGGTGGACATAGGGGGGAAAACCTGCGGCAGTTCTTTCCTCGAGCAGCATGGCTGCGATGGCATCGTAATCGTGTTGCTTCAGCGCAGCATAGAGGGGGTGATCCCGGAATTCTGTCTGGATCAGCACCTCCCCCGGGGAGCCTGCGCGCCCTGCCCGCCCCGAAACCTGGGTGAGCTGCGCGAAAAGGCGCTCCGAAGCCCGAAAATCGCTGCTGTAGAGAGAAGCGTCGGAGTTCAGTATGCCCACCAACGTCAAATTCGGAAAATCGTGCCCTTTCGCCAGGATCTGCGTGCCCACCAGAATATCGGCTTCATTGCGATGAATTTTCCCGAGCATTTCGCTCCAGGCGTGCTTCTTTCGAATGCTGTCCCTGTCGATTCTGAGAATTCTGGCTTCGGGGAAATGTTCGAAAAGCTCGGATTCGATGCGCTGCGTCCCATGCCCGACGGGCTTCAGATCCAGATTGCCGCATTCGGGGCAGGACCGCGGAATGCTTTCCTCGTATCCGCAGTAATGACAGCGCAGGCGCCTGTCCTTCAAATGCAGCACCAGATGACTGGTGCAGTGCTTGCAGTGGGGCGTCCATGAGCAGGAACTGCAAATCAGCGCGGGGGAATAGCCCCTGCGATTCAGGAAGACGAGACTTTGCTCGCCCCTTTCCAGTCGAACCGAAATGGCCCCGAGAAGCTTCTCGCTAAGGCCGCTTTTGCGTTTTTCCGCGCGAAGATCGACGAAGCGCACCTCCGGGAGCGAGGCATTCGGGATCGCCCTTTCCTTGAGTTCGAGCAGCTTGTAGCGTCCCCGCTGGGCGCTGTGATAACTTTCGAGGGAGGGGGTGGCAGAACCGAGAATGACCGGAACGGATTCCTGCTTGGCCCTGAACACGGCGACATCCCGGGCGCAATAGCGCAAGCCTTCCTGCTGCTTGAAGGAGGCATCGTGCTCTTCGTCGACGATGATCAGCCCCAGGGAAGGCAGGGGCGTGAAAACCGCGAGCCGCGTGCCCAGGATTATTTTCGCTTCGCCTGCCTGCGCTTTCAGCCAGTTCTGCAACCGCTCGGTATCGTTGAGTCCGCTGTGCAGGCTGACGATAAGCGTATTGGGAAATCTCGATCTGAAGGCGTTTTCCAGATGCGGGGTGAGATTGATTTCGGGAACCAGAAACAGGGTCTGTTTCCCGGCTTGCAGGATTTTCGCTATGGCCTGGAGATAGACCTCGGTTTTGCCGCTTCCCGTTATGCCATAGAGAAGCCAGGGATGAAACCCGTTGGAATTTTCGAGAATGCGCGCCAAGGCGTGCTGCTGTCCGGCATTCAGAACCTGGGAGGAAGCTATTTCTAGAGGCAGGGGCTTCGCCGGGGATTCTGCCAAAAAGCCCAGATCGAGGAGCCTCTTGAGTGCGTCCTGCGGAAATTCCGCCCGGATCGATTCGAGATCAAGCGTGCCTTCTTTTCGGAAGGATTCGAGCAACCTGCTCATGTTTTTGCCGCGTACCTGGCCGAGACGTCCTGTTTCGGTCAGGGAAAAGCAGCGGGGCCGCTTCATTTCGACCGGCCTTGCCGTCTTCAGCCCGGCAGGCAACGCATTCAACATGACGGAGCCGATCGGGTGATGGTAATAGTCGCTGCAGAAGCGGAACAGGTCGAGCAGGCTGGAATTCAGTGGGGGGATGTCTCGGAATATCCTGGCGGCGCTTTTCAGCCGGGTCGCCGGAATTTCGGAGCGGGATTCGACATCGAGCAGGATGCCGACGAGCAGTTTGTTTCCGAAAGGCACGGCCACCCGGGAGCCAATATCTTCGACCGTGGCGTCTTCGGCCAGGTAATCGAACCGGGTGGAGAGCGGAACATCCAGGGCGACCTTGATGATTTTGGGCGGGCTATCCAATTTGATCGGGAATGCGCGAATTCGATTTAGGCTCGTTCGTTAGGGTCGATTCTAGAAAAACGATACAACCTGTTTATTTAAATGGACAAAAAAGTTACCCACAAAACCTGTTGATAACTTTGTGAATTACTCGACATATCATCGCTAAGTTTTTATCGCAGCAGGCGATCATGACATTGCCCAATAATCAGGCTGAATGATATATCAAATACTATCAGATGGTTAGGTATATTGTGCACATTTCATGATTTGCCTCTTCCGGTTTTTCATGAAATGTGCATAAGTTGAAATTGATGCCGCAGAAATACATGTTTGAAAGCGGGAACTCCCCTTCTTTACTGGGAGGCGACCTCGTGGTATTTCCGGCTTGAAGAATGGACGGTTTCGATCATCAGCCCGGCATTTGCAGGGTCGGTATATTGGGAAATGCCGTGACCCAGGTTGAAAACGTGTCCGCTTCCGTGCCCGAAGCTTTCCAGCACTTTTTCGGTTTCCCTGACGATGCTTTCTGGGCTGGAAAACAGCACGAAGGGATCGAGATTGCCCTGCAAGGCGACTTTGTCGCCGACGAGGCGGCGCGCTTTGCCGATATCCATTGTCCAGTCGAGGCCAACCGCATCGCATCCGATGGAAGCGATTTTTTCGATCCAGAGGCCGCCGCCCTTGGTGAAAACGATGTTGGGAATTCTGGCGCCGCCCCGGGTCTTGTGAAGGGAGGCGACAATTTTTTCCAGATAGGCGAGAGAGAATTCGGCATAGGCCGATTCCGACAATGCTCCGCCCCACGAATCGAAAATCATCACGGCCTGGGCGCCCTGCTCGATCTGGGCGTTGAGGTAATCCGCGACGGCCCGGGCGTTGATTTCAAGGATATGATGCAGCAGATCCGGCCTGCGATAGAGCATCGTTTTGGTGTGGAGAAAATCGCTGCTGCTGCCGCCTTCGATCATGTAGCAGGCCAGGGTGAAGGGACTGCCGGAGAAGCCGATCAGAGGGACGGAGCCCGCCAGCGCTTTGCGAATCTGGCTGACCGCGTCCATGACGTAACCCAGCTGGGCGGAAGGATCGGGTACGGCCAGATTCTTGATTTCCCATTCATCTCGCAGCGGACGCTCGAATTTCGGGCCCTCTCCCTCCGCGAAATAAAGCCCCAGTCCCATCGCGTCCGGGACGGTCAGGATGTCTGAGAAAAGGATGGCCGCGTCCAGGGGAAACCGGGCGAGTGGCTGCAGCGTCACTTCGGTTGCGAGATCGGGATTCTTGCAAAGCGAAAGAAAGCTTCCGGCGCGGGCTCGCGTCTGGTTGTATTCGGGCAGGTAGCGCCCGGCCTGCCGCATCATCCAGACGGGCGTGTAGGATACGGGCTCCCGCAGCAGCGCGCGGATGAAGGTGTCGTTCTTGAGTTGGGTCATTTGATTTGCCAGTTGGTCATCTGGGAAGCTCGGAGCGCCCCATGAGAAATTCGTCGACGGATCGGGCTGCCTGCCGCCCTTCCCGGATGGCCCAGACTACGAGCGATTGTCCGCGGCGCATGTCTCCCGCCGAGAAAATCTTGGGAACGGAAGTCTGGTATTGCTGCGTGTCTGCCTTCACGTTGCCGCGGGGATCCAGGTCGACGCCGAGCTCGGCGAGCATGCCGGCATGCACGGGATGCAGATAGCCCATGGCGAGCAGCACGAGATCGGCCTCGAGTTCGAATTCAGACCCAGGAACTTCCTGCATCTTCATGCCGCCCTTGTCGTCGGCAACCCATTCGACGCGAATGCCGTGCAGCTTTTCGACTTTCCCGTTGCGGCCGCTGAAATATTTCGTGACGACGCTCCACTCGCGCTCGCAGCCCTCTTCCTGGGAACTGGAGGTGCGCAGCTTCATCGGCCAGTTTGGCCAGGTGAGCGGCCTGTTTTCCTGAACCGGCGGCTTCGGCATGACTTCAAGCTGGGTGACTGAGCGCGCGCCGTGTCTGATCGACGTTCCGACGCAATCGGACCCGGTATCGCCTCCGCCTATGACGACGACATGCTTTCCCTTTGCCGATATCTGGCCAGGGATTTCGTCGCCCGCGTTTTTCTTGTTTTGCGGAATGAGAAAATCGAGGGCGAAATGCACGCCGTCGAGTTCCCTGCCTGGAATGGGAAGGTCGCGGGGGGATTCGCTTCCTCCGGTCAGCACCACGGCATCGAATTCTTCTGCCAGTTTCTTCGCGGGAAAATCGACGCCGACATGCTGGTTGACCCTGAATTCCACGCCTTCCTGCTTCATCTGCTCCATGCGCCGGTCGATATGCCGCTTTTCCATCTTGAAATCGGGAATGCCGTAGCGCAGCAGGCCGCCTATCCTGTCGTTCTTTTCGAACAGGGTGACGTCATGCCCCGCCCGCGCAAGCTGCTGCGAGCAGGCAAGTCCTGCTGGACCGGAGCCGACAACGGCGACTTTCTTGCCGGTCTTCCGATGCGGGATCTGGGGCTTGACCCAGCCTTCCTCCCACGCCCTGTCGATGATGGCATGCTCGATCGATTTGATCGTCACGGCATCGTCGTTGATGTTCAGCGTGCAGGCCGCTTCGCAAGGAGCGGGGCAGATCCTTCCGGTGAAATCGGGAAAATTGTTGGTGGAATGCAGCACCGCAATGGCATCTTTCCAGCGGCCCTTGTAGACGAGATCGTTCCAGTCCGGAATGATGTTGTTCACCGGGCACCCCGAATGGCAGAAGGGAATGCCGCAATCCATGCACCGCGCGCCTTGCTGGCGCATTGCATCTTCGGGAAGGGGAGAAACAAATTCGTGGTAATGGCGGATACGCTCCTCGACCGGGGAGGCCGGTTCGTCGGCGCGTTTGATTTCCATGAATCCTGTCGGTTTGCCCATTACGCAGACTCCAGTGCGGCTTTTTTGTTGCCCATTTCGGCAAGCGCACGCCGGTATTCGGTCGGCATGACTTTGACGAATTTGGGCAGGTATTGAGACCAGTTGTCGAGTATGTCCCCGGCCCTTGCGCTGCCCGTGTGGGTAAAATGGTTCGAAATCAGCTTGCGCAGCAGCGCTTCATCGCTTTGCCCCAGATGGTTCACCCGGACTTTTCCGTGAGATTCGAGTTCCCCCTGCTGGATGGGGTCCAGGCTGGCATCTTCTTCGGGAACCGGCTCAAGTTCGACCATGGCCATGTTGCAGCGCTGTTCGAAGTCGTTCTGCTCGTCGAGCACATAGGCGATGCCCCCGCTCATCCCGGCGGCGAAATTGCGCCCGGTTTGCCCGAGAACCACGACGACGCCGCCCGTCATGTATTCGCAGCCATGATCCCCCAGGCCTTCGACGACAGCGGTGCAGCCGGAATTCCGCACTGCGAAGCGCTCCCCGGCAACGCCCCTGAAGTAAGCTTCCCCGCTGATTGCACCGTAAAGCACGGTATTCCCGACGATGATGTTTTCTTCTGGCACGATGTTGCATGCGCTGTCGGGATAGATCACGATCCTGCCGCCGGAAAGTCCTTTTCCGACATAGTCGTTGCCATCGCCTTCCAGTTCGAAGGTGACCCCTGCAGCCAGGAAGGCGCCGAAGCTTTGCCCTGCCGTTCCCCTGAATTTCACGTGAATGGTGTCGTCGGGAAGCCCGGCATGGCCATATTGCCTGGCCACTTTGCCGGAAAGCATGGCGCCTGCGGAACGGTTGACGTTGCAGATCTCAGTCTCGATTCTGACCTGGGTGCGGTTCTCGAGGGCTGCGCTCGCTTCGCGGATGAGCTTGTGGTCGAGGGCCTTGTCGATGCCGTGATCCTGGTGTTCCTGATGATAGCGCGCAACGCTTGCAGGGACCTCGGGCCGATGAAGCACCTTGGCGAAATTCAGCCCCTTTGCCTTCCAGTGCTTGACGGCGCGACGCACATCGATCAGATCGGTTCTTCCGATGAGCTCGTCGAATTTCCTGATGCCCATGCTGGCCATGTATTCGCGCACTTCCTCGGCGACGAAAAAGAAGTAATTGACGACATGTTCGGGTTGACCGGTGAATTTCTTGCGCAACGTTTCGTCCTGTGTAGCCACCCCGACCGGGCAGGTGTTGAGATGACATTTGCGCATCATGATGCAGCCTTCGACCACGAGCGGGGCGGTCGCAAAACCGAATTCGTCCGCGCCCAGTAGCGCGCCGATCAGCACGTCCCTTCCGGTTTTCATCTGGCCGTCCACCTGCACGGCGACCCGCCCGCGCAAACGGTTCAGTACCAGGGTCTGCTGTGTCTCCGAGAGTCCGAGTTCCCACGACGTTCCGGCGTGCTTGACCGAACTCAGGGGACTTGCGCCAGTTCCGCCGTCGTAACCGGAGATCGTGATATGGTCGGCTTTCGCCTTGGCGACCCCCGCCGCGACAGTGCCCACCCCGACTTCGGATACCAGCTTGACGCTGACGCTCGCTTCGGGATTGACGTTCTTGAGATCGTGAATCAGTTGGGCGAGGTCCTCGATCGAATAGATGTCGTGATGCGGGGGAGGGGAAATCAGCCCGACTCCGGGAACGGAATGGCGCAACTTGGCGATGTATTCGCTCACTTTGTGCCCGGGCAGCTGCCCGCCTTCGCCAGGCTTCGCTCCCTGGGCCATCTTGATCTGCAGCTGATCGGCATTCACCAGGTATTCCGCGCTGACGCCGAAGCGGCCTGCGGCGATCTGCTTGATGGCGGAGCGCATTGAATCGCCGTTGGGCAAGGGTTTGAACCTGACGGGATCTTCTCCGCCCTCGCCGGTGTTGGATTTGCCGCCGATCCGGTTCATGGCGATCGCCAGCGTGCTGTGCGCTTCCTTGGAAATTGAGCCGAGAGACATTGCCCCGGTGGCGAAGCGTTTGACGATTTCCTGCGCAGGCTCGACTTCATCCAGGGGGATGGGGTTGCCGGTGCGGATATCGAAAAGCCCGCGCAAGGTCATCAGCTGTTCGCTCTGATCGTTGATGAGCTTGGCATACTCCTTGTAGGTCTTGAAATTGCCGGACCGGGTTGCATGCTGCAGTTTGGAGATGCTCTCCGGAGTCCACATATGGGCTTCTCCCCGGATCCTGAAAGCATATTCGCCGCCGACATCGAGCGCGCTTTCGTACAAAGGAGAGTCGCCGAAGGCGAGGCGATGAATTTCTGCCGCTTCTTCAGCGACCTCGGCAAGGCCGATGCCCTCCACCTTGCTGGACGTGCCGGGGAAATAGCGCTGGATGAATGCGGAATTCAACCCGACGGCTTCGAAAATCTGGGCGCCGCAATAGGACTGGTAGGTCGAGATGCCCATTTTGGACATGACTTTCAGAAGCCCTTTCGATACCGCCTTGATGAAGCGCTTCTTCGCTTCGCTGGGGGAAAGGTCACCGGGAAGAAGCTCAGTCATGTTCGCGATGGTCTCGAAAGCGAGCCAGGGATGGACGGCTTCAGCGCCGTACCCTGCAAGCAGCGCGAAATGGTGCACTTCGCGCGCGGATCCGGTATCGACCACCAGCCCTGCGCTGGTTCTCAGGCCGGTCCTGACGAGATGGTGATGCACGCTTGAGGTGGCCAGCAGCGCTGGAATGGGAATATGCTTTTCGCTCACGGCCCGGTCGGAAAGAATCAGGATGCTGATGCCTTCGCGCACCGATTTTTCCGCGGCATCGCAAAGCGCCGCCAGGGCGGCTTCCATTCCTGCAGCGCCCTGGCTGGACGGGTAGCAGATGTCGAGAACACGGGAGACGAAGCGCCCGTTTGTCAACCCCGAAATTTTCCGGAGTTTCTCATAATCCGCGGTCGAAAGGACGGGCTGGCTCACCTCCAGTCGCGGCTGGGGTTCGGTGTCTTCCACGCCGAGCAGGTTGGGCTTTGGCCCGATGAATGAAACCAGAGACATCACCAGTTCTTCCCTGATCGGGTCGATCGGGGGGTTCGTGACCTGGGCGAAGAGCTGCTTGAAGTAATTGTAAATGGGCTTGAGCTTGTTCGACATCACGGCGAGCGGCGAATCGTTCCCCATGGAGCCGGTCGCTTCCTGGCCTGTCGCAGCCATCGGCTGCATCAGGAACTTGATGTCTTCCTGGGTGTAATCGAAGGCCTGCTGACGGTCGAGAAGCGTGGCCGTGAAGCCTGTTTCGGGTTCGACTTCGGGCAGCTCCGAGAGCAGGAGCCTGGAATTGCCCAGCCACTTCCCGTAGGGTTTTTGGGCGGCAAGGGTGTCCTTGATTTCCTGGTCGTCGATGATGCGACCCGCCTCGAGGTCGATCAGGAACATTTTTCCGGGCTGCAGGCGCCATTTCTTGACGATGCGGCTGGGGGGGATGTTCAGCACGCCCATTTCGGAAGCCATGACCACGAGGTCGTCGTCGGTAATCAGATAGCGCGCGGGCCTCAGGCCATTCCTGTCCAGCGTCGCCCCGATCTGCCTGCCATCGGTGAAGGCGACCGCGGCCGGGCCGTCCCATGGCTCCATCAGGGCGGCATGGTATTCGTAGAAGGCGCGCCTTGCTTCATCCATCAGCGGATTGCCGGCCCAGGCTTCCGGAATCAGCATCATCATCGCATGAGCCAGCGAGTAGCCCCCTGCGACGAGCAGTTCGAGCGCATTGTCGAAGCAGGCGGAATCGGACTGGCCTTCGACGATCAGCGGCCAGATTTTTTCGAGATCCTCTCCCAGTATCGGGGAAGACATGGCTTCGTGCCGCGCGGTCATCCAGTTGACGTTGCCGCGCATGGTGTTGATTTCACCGTTGTGCGCGATCATCCTGAAAGGGTGGGCGAGATCCCATGTCGGGAAAGTGTTGGTCGAGAAGCGCTGGTGCACGAGGGCGAGTGCCGATACGACGCGCTCGTCCCGGAGGTCCGGATAATACTCTCCCACTTGGTCGGCCAGAAGCATCCCCTTGTAGACAAGGGTTCTCGATGACATCGAGGGAACATAGAAGGCTTCTTCCAGGGCCAGCCTTCCAACCGCATGCTCGATGCTCTTGCGGATCACGAACAGGCGGCGTTCGAAGCTGTCTGCATCCTTGCCGTCACTGCCTATGAAAACCTGGCGGACGCAGGGTTCGACTTTCCTGACCCCTTCCCCGAGCCCCGCGTTGTCGGTGGGCACGTCGCGCCAGCCGAGCAGGGACTGGCCCTCTGCCGCGATATGCCGGGCTATGATCGCTTCGCAGGATGCTCTGGCCGTTTCGTTCCTGGGCAGGAAAAGCATCCCGACGCCGTATTCGCCAGGGGGCGGCAGGGTGAAGCTGCATTGCTGCCTGAAGAAGGCATCCGGAATCTGGATCAATATCCCGGCGCCGTCCCCTGCCAGCGGATCTGCGCCGGTTGCACCCCTGTGAGTGAGATTCTTGAGAATTTGAAGCCCCTGGCTGACGATGCTGTGGCTTTTAATGCCCTTGATATGGGCGATAAAGCCCACTCCGCATGCATCATGCTCGAAACCTGGATCGTACAAACCCTGCCTTTCCGGCAACGTCAAGTGGCTCAAGTTCTACCTCTTATCAATAAGCTATCGAAAGCAGGACCTGACGGCCCTGCAACCCCCGTATCTACAAGGGAAAGTTTTTGATTCTACCTTTTCCGCAGAATCACTTCAACCACGAACCTCAAAAGGGGATTTCTTCGACGGCGAACAGGCGGCGGTGTTCCCGGATGGCATAGCGGTCGGTCATTCCCGCGATGTAGTCTGCAGTGACGCGCATGATATCGTCGCCTTTTTCGGCCTTTTCCTGAAACTGGGCCGGGAGGAGGCGACTGTCCCGAGTGAAGGCATGAAACAGATCGGACACGATGCGCCGTGCCTTGGCGCTCATGCGCGTCACCTTGTAGTGCTGATAAAGATGGGTTCTCAGGAACTGCTTGAGTTCATGCTGCGCTTCGCGCATTTCCGGACTGAAGCCGATGAGCGGCGGCAAGGCTCTCGCTTCATCGATGTCTTTCGGCAGGGCTGCTCTGATGTTGCCAAGGCTCTGTTGCGTCAAGTCGATGACCTGGGAATTGATCATGCGGCGGACGGTTTCATGGATCAGCCGTCGCCCCATGATTTCAGGGTAGGCAGCTTTTGCCGTTTCGAAGTGCTTTGCGAAAATGGATACCGAGGAGAGCTGGTCGAGCGTGATCAGCCCGGAGCGCAATCCGTCATCGACATCGTGGTTGTTGTAGGCGATTTCGTCGGCGAGGTTGGCGAGCTGCGCTTCCAGGCCGGGCTGCCTTTTTTGCAGGAAGCGCGCCCCGATTTCTCCCAGCAAGGCGGCATTTTTCGCGGAACAGTGCTTGAGTATCCCCTCGCGCGTTTCGAAGCTCAGGTTGAGCCCGTCGAATGCGCCATAGCGCTCTTCCAGTAGATCCACGACGCGCAATGATTGCAGATTGTGTTCGAATCCGCCATGGGATTGCATGCATTCGTTGAGCGCGTCCTGCCCCGCGTGCCCGAAGGGGGTGTGGCCGAGATCGTGTGCAAGCGAGATGGCTTCCACGAGGTCTTCATTGAGGCGAAGGTTGCGTGCTATGGACCTGCCTATTTGTGCGACTTCGATGCTGTGCGTCAGGCGGGTTCTGAATAGATCGCCTTCGTGGTTGACGAAGACCTGGGTTTTGTATTCCAGTCGTCGGAATGCGGATGAGTGGATGATCCTGTCCCGGTCCCTCTGGAATTCGGTGCGGCCTTCCGGGCGATCTTCCGGAACGAGCCTGCCTCGGCTGCTTTGAGGGTTTGCGGCGTAGGGGGCGAGTTCAGCCATGGGTTTCCAGCACTCTGGAGAGCGTTTTGAGGGGAATGTCGGATTTGACGCAGGCTTGTCCGATTTTTTCCAGGACGACGAAGCGCATTTTCCCGCCCTCGACTTTCTTGTCGAGCTCCATGAGTTGAAGATAGCGTTCGACGCCGATGTCGGGCGCGACAGTGGGGAGTCCTGCGCGCTCGAAAAGGCGGATGATGCGATCGAGCGCAGGCGCATCCAGCATGCCCAGTTCGAGGGAAAGCTTCGCGGCAAGCACGGTCCCGGCAGCGACGGCTTCGCCGTGCAGCCAGTTTCCGTAACCCATTCCGTTTTCTATGGCATGACCGAAAGTGTGCCCGAGGTTGAGCAGGGCGCGCTCCCCGGATTCCTTTTCATCGCGCGCGACGACGAGGGCCTTGTTCTCGCAGGAGCGCGAGATGGCGTAACTCAACATTTCGGAATTGCGCTCGAGCAGCCCTTCCATGTTTTTTTCCAGCCATTCGAAAAAGGGAAGATCCCGGATCAGACCGTATTTGATGATTTCGGCGATGCCCGCCTTCAGCTCCCTTACGGGGAGCGTGTTCAGGGTGTCGATGTCGGCAAGGACCAGCTTCGGCTGGTAGAAGGCGCCGATCATGTTTTTCCCCAGGGGGTGGTTGATTGCGGTTTTCCCGCCGACGGAGGAGTCGACCTGGGCGAGCAGCGTGGTAGGTATCTGGATGAAAGGAACCCCGCGCTGATAAGTGGCCGCCGCGAAGCCTGAAATGTCTCCGATCACGCCGCCTCCGAGCGCGATGATCGTGGTGCTGCGTTCGCATCGGTTTTCCAGCAGGGCATCGTAGATCAGATTCAGGGTTTCCCAGTTCTTGAACTGCTCGCCATCGGGAAGAATGACCGGAATGCTTTCGACGCCTTCTCCCGCCAGCGCATTTCTCAGTCGATCGAGGTAAAGGGGGGCGACGGTCGTGTTGGTGACGATGGCCGTTTTTTTCTGCGCCAAGGTGGGCAAAAGGAGATCCGCCCTTTCCAGCAAATTCGTGCCGATGTGGATGGGATAGCTGCGATGGTCGAGATCGACTGTCAGGGAATGCATTTCAGGATTTTCTTTTTCCAATGAGTTGCAGAATATGGTTTACCAGGCTGCCGACGCTCTGTTTGCTGGTGTCGACGATGATATCGGCGATTTCCCGGTAGAGCGGATCTCGCACCGCGAAAAGCTCGGCAAGCTTGGCATGCGGATCTTCCGTTTGAAGCAGCGGCCTGTTCTTGTCGTGGCGGGTCCTTGCCCAGAGATCGCCGACGGATGCCCGCAGATAAATGACTGTTCCGTGCTCCTTCAGCAGGTTCCGGTTTGCTTTGGAAATGATCGCTCCCCCGCCGGTTGCAAGGACGACATTCCTCAGCCGGGTCAGATCTTCAAGCACGGCCGATTCGCGAGCCCTGAATCCCGATTCGCCTTCCACTTCGAAGATGTGGGAAATGCTCACCCCTGTCCTGCTCTTTATTTCCTGATCCGAATCATAGAAGATTTTTCCGGTTTGCTTGGCGAGCATTTTGCCTACGGTGGTTTTTCCCGCGCCCATTAGGCCGACGAGGTAGATATTGTCGACAGCACCCATTCGACCGGCAAGCCTGACTTCAAAGCTGGTTGAGGTTGTTCTGCATTACTTTCGGGGAAACGAATATCAGCAACTCGTCCTTCTGGTCGATTTGTGTATTGCCCCTGAAGAGGACGCCCAGATAGGGGATGTCGCCCAGCAGCGGGACCTTGTTGATCGTGTTGCTGGTATTCTGGGTATGGATTCCGCCCACCACCACAGTGCCGCCATTGTCGACCAGAACCTGGGTCTGGATTTTCTTGGTGTTGATCGGCGGGGGGTTTCCGGTGCCGGATACGCTGTCCTGGGTAACTGTAAGGTCCATCAGGATGTTGTTGTTCGGGGTGATTTGCGGCTTCACCTTGAGGCTCAGCACTGCCTTGATAAAAGCCGTCACGGGCAGAACACCGACTGCCCCGCCGGTCGCCGTAGTATAAGGGATCTGCTGGCCCGATTCGATTAGGGCCTCGACATTGTTCGCAGTCACGACGCGCGGACTCGATATGATCTTGCCGGTTCCATCGGTTTCGAGTGCATCGATTTCGAGATTGAGGAATTTTGTCGCAGAGGAATTGAACAGCAGGAAAGATAGCGCGCCGGCGGGCGTGGTTTGTGCACCCGGAATGCTCGGAGCGGAGAAAGGGACGTTGACGTTGGTGTTGTTGGCATAGGTCGGTGTGTTTGTTCCGCCGAATCCTTGGGCGCCACTGCCTGCAGTTTGGCTTCCGCCGAGCTGGATTACCGGATTTCCGCTGTTTTGCGGCGTTCCGCCTGTGGTGTTGGAGTAGCCGAGCTTCACCCCGAGATTCTTGCCGAAGTTGCTGGTTGCCTCAACAATCCGGGCTGCGATCATGACCTGCCGCACGGGGGTGTCGATTTTCTGGACGAATTGCCTGACTTCCTCGAGTTTGGAAGGCGTGTCTTGCACGAACAGGGTATTCGTGATCGGGTCGACGACCACGCTGCCCCGCTTGGAAAGTATCCGCTGCTTCTCGTCCCCCAGTATTTTCTGTACGTCGGTGGCTTTCTGGTAATTGAGCTGAATGCTTTCGGTGCGGGTTTCCTCAAGCTCGGAAATCTTCTGCTTGCCCTCCAGGTCGAGTTTCGCCCTGGCTGCAATTTCCGCGCTGGGCGCGATCATCACGACATTGCCGACCTTGGTCATGCCAAGTCCCTTTTGTTGCAGGATGATGTCCAGCGCCTGGTCCCAGGGAACGTCCTTGAGCCGCAATGTCAGGTTTCCTGAAACGGTATCGCTGATGACGATGTTGAGGCCGGTGAAGTCGGCGATGGCGAAAAGCAGCGAGCGCACGTCGGTATTTCGGAAGTCGAGCGAAAGCTTGTTGCCGCTGTAGCCAGGTCTGGAGCCCTGAACCAGCTTGTTGGGGTCGACAGCAACAGGCTTGACTTCGAGAATGAACTTGTCGTCTGTTTGATAGGCGGACTGCTCCCAAAGTCCCCTGGGATCGATCACCATTTTCACGTTGTCGCCTTGCGCATAGGTGTCGACGGTGTTGACCGGCGTGCCGAAGTCGACGACGTCGAGCCGGCGCTCGAGGTTGCGCGGCAATTTAGTCTTGATGAATTGTATGACGATTCCCGTACCCTGCCGGCTGACGTCGATGCCTGTGTTCGCGTCGGAAAGATTGACTTCGACCCGGGCTTCCCCGTTCTTGCCGCGATGGAAATCGATGTCGCGGATGGCATGGACTTGATCCCCGGGTTCGGGTGCTGCGAAAAGCGTGCTCGAACTGGTTTCTGTGCCTGCGTTGACCGCATGGAGCGTGACGAGCAGATTATTGCCATCGATCTTCGATTCGTAAGTGACCGGGCGCAAGAGGTTCATCACGAGTCGAGTGCGCTCGCCGGCCTGCACGATGTTGATGCTGGTCAAGGCGCCCTTGCCGACTTCGACGGTATTTTTGTCGAGGGAGCTGGCAGTGTCCTTGAAATCGAAGGCGATGCGGGTGGGGTTGCTGATCGCAAACGATGAGGGAAGAGCGGGCAATTTTTCCTTCAGGGCGATTTTGACGACGAGCCCGCCCCCCTCCAGGTTGGCTACCCCGACGGAATTGATGCTGTTGGATGCCGCTGCTGCCGCGGAAAGTGACAGGCTCAGCATCAGGCCGAGAATCTGGGTGAATAATCGCTGCTTCATGTGGGCTCCTGTTAATTCACCAGCTGCAGAGTGCTGGTTTTCTCGGTCCAGTCCCCTGTGCTGTCCTGGACGAGTTCCCGAATCTTGATCGCCTGCTCAGTGATCTCGACGATTTTGCCGAAATTCTGACCCATGTGGTTGCCTCTGACGACGCGGTAAAGGGTGTTGTCGGGGGCCTTGATCAGGGCGTAGATGTTGTCACCTTGTCGGATCGTGCCGACCATTTGCAGTCCCTCGAGCGGAAAGGATTCGAGTGCCTCTTTGCGCCGATTGAGATCAGGCTGTAGTCCGCCGCCTTTCCCCGTTCTCGAGATCTCCATTTTTTTCGGATTGAACGGATCGGTCAGGTCGAAATCGTCGTAAGCAAACGGCTCGTAGGGCTTGACCTCGGGAACGGGCTCGACCTTGCCGCGCAAATTTGCTCCCGAATTTTTGACGAATTCCTCGAGGTCGCTGAATTCGCTCTGTCCGCAGGCGGAAAGGGCGAGGGCGAGAATCAGCATCAGCGCGGTTCTCATTTCTTGTCCTTGGGCGCAGGTTGCTTTTTCCGGTCGGATTCGTCCGGGTAGCGGTATGTCCTGACAATGGCATCCATCGTCAGAAGCCCCTCCTTGCCCGGAAGGATGTTGATGTCGCTCAGGGTGACGATGCGGGGCAGCTGCGCGAGATCGCTGGCGAATGCCCCGATGTCGTGATAGTTTCCGGTGACCCTGATCGAGATCGGCAGTTCGGCATAAAATTCCGTCACATTTTCCTTCTGGGCAGGCTTGAAGAGATCGAACTGCAGTCCGCGACCCAGGCCGGCCTGGTTGATGTCGACCAGAAGCGCTTCCATTTCAGAGCGATTGGGCAACTGTCTCAGGAGCGCCCCGAAAGACTTTTCGATTTCCCTGAGCTGCCGCTGGTAAAATTCCAGATTGACGGCAACCTTCTTTTTCTCGAGGAAAGTGTTTTTCAGCTCCACTTCTTCATGCTTGGCCCGGTCGAGTTCGTCCCACTGGCTCTTCCAGTCCAGGAAAAAGCCGAGGACAAGGATCAGCAGCAAGATCCCGCCGAGCAGCATCTTCTTGGGCGTCCATGGCCAGGAGCCGGGATCTTTCAAATTCAGTTTCTTGAATTCGTCGAGATTCATGGTCAGTTTCCTGGCGGGGTTGCCGGGCCGGTCTTGTGCGCTAGCGTAAGGAACAAGCTGAATTCGCTGAGCCGGCGGTTGTTGACCGTGACGCTGTGAATTTCCACGAGGTCGGGAGCGGCCATCCAGGGGGAATCGTCCAGATTGCGCATCAATGTGGAAACTCGCGCATTCGATTCGGCATAGCCGGTCAGCTGGATTTTCGTGACATTGCCTTTCGTGTCTTCACGCAGCGATTTGAGGTAGGTGCCTTCCGGAAGCCGCCTTGCCAGCTGATCGAGCAAATGAACCACCTCGGAACGGTTGTCCTGCAATTTCTCCACGACCTGCTTCCTGGCGAGCAGGGCCCGAGTCTGCTCCTTGAGTTTTCTGATTTGCGCGATTTGATGGTCGAGGATGGCAATCTGCTGCTTCAGGTAGCTGTTCCTTGCCTTCTGGTAATCGATCCTGGAATTGATGGCGACATGAACTGCGAAGACGATCATGAGCCCCAGAGCTGCCGTCATCCCGGCAAGGATGGCGATTTGCTTTTGCTGCGCGACCCGCCTTCGTTCGCGATGCGGGAGAAGATTGATCCGTATCATGTTGGATCGAAACCCCGCAGGGAAAGGCCGCAGGCGATCAGAAGCGTGGGGGCGTCTGTCGCAAGCTGTCTTGGGCTGATCCTGCTAGAGAGCTCCATATCGGCAAAGGGGTTTGCAATGAAGGTGTTTACCTGAGTCCTGCTCGAAACGGTGTCATCCAGGTCCTGGATGGTGGCACATCCTCCGGCCAGGACGATATGATGGACTTCATTGAATGGCGTCGAGGTGAAGAAGAACTGCAACGCACGGGATATTTCGAGCGCGAGATTTTCCCTGAAAGGGCGGAGAATCTCCGCTTCATAGTTGTCGGGAAGGCCCCCTTTTCGCTTGGCCATTTCCGCTTCGTCTGGCGTCAGATTATAGAAATGCTGGATGTCGTAAGTCAGCTGGTTTCCGCCGAAGGGCTGATCCCTCATGTAGACGGACTGTTCATTGCGTAGCACGTTGATGCTCATCAGGCTTGCGCCGATGTCGACGATCGCGATGGTCTTGTCCCTTCCCCCGTTCGGGAGTTGCCGCTGGATCATTTCGAAAGCGGTTTGGGCGGCATAGGGCTCCACATCCATGACCAGCGCATTCAGCCCGGAAGCTTCGGCGGTTGCGACCCGGTCTTCGACCTTCTCCTTGCGCGAAGCGGCGATCAGAATCTCGACTTCATCGGCATTTCCAGGCCCAGGCCCGATAACCTGAAAATCGAGATTGACTTCGTCGAGCGCGAAAGGAATGTACTGGTTCGCTTCGGTTTCGACCAGAAAGCTCAGGTCATCTTCGCTTTGGCCTGACGGGACGAGGATTTTCTTGGTAATGACCGCTGCGGCAGGCAGGGCCATTGCCACGTTCCTGTTGCGGGTTCCCAGCTTTTTCCAGGCTCTTCCGACGCATTCGCTCACGGCATCGAAATCGCCGATATTGCCGTCAAGCACGGCATCCCGAGGCAGGGGTTCGATGGCATAACGCTCGACCCGGTATTTGCCTTCTCCCGTTTTGCCGAGTTCGACCATCTTGACTGCTGATGAACTGATGTCGACGCCGACCAATGGGAGCGATCTTATTTTCCAGAAACTCAGGTCGAAATCGAAATTTCCTTTGAACATAGGCTGCTTAAGCGCACTTTCGGATAATTCGGTTCAGATGCTAGCAGCATCAGTTCACCATGTAAAGGATGATGTCTCTCTTGACGCCGAGTTTCATTTGTGCGGCGACAGGCCATATAATACCGGATTGAAAAATTTCGAAGATTGAACGCTTCTATGGTTGCACGATGGCTGCTTTACATCTCACTCAGCATGGTCGGCGTGGGTCTGATTTGTGCGGGGCTCATTGCATTCGCTGCGGTGATGACCTATCCCAATCTGCCTTCCCTGGAAGTGCTGAAGGATTATCGCCCCAAGATTCCGCTCAGGGTCTATAGCGAGGAGGGGGTCCTGATAGGGGAATTCGGGGAAGAGCGCCGGGCCGTGGTTTCCATCAACCAGGTTCCGAAATTGATGAAGGAGGCCATCCTCGCTGCCGAAGACGAACGTTTCTACGAGCATGGCGGGATCGATTACCAGGGCGTCCTGAGGGCAGCGTGGGTCAATTTCCTTCATGGCGGATCGCGCCAGGGGGCGAGTACGATCACGATGCAGGTTGCGCGCAATTTCTTCCTGACCAAGGAAAAAACCCTTTTGCGAAAATTCAACGAGGCGCTGCTTTCCTTCAAG
Source organism: Pseudomonadota bacterium (assembly GCA_021806605.1). GTDB lineage: Bacteria > Pseudomonadota > Gammaproteobacteria > Burkholderiales > JABEVD01 > JABEVD01. Next base: position 8,686 of record JAJZQY010000012.1, on the reverse strand, counting down.
ATCGAACGAAGCCTGACCAAGGATGAAATACTGCAGCTTTACATCAATCAGATTTATCTTGGCCAAAAGGCTTATGGATTTGCGGCTGCGGCCCAAGTCTATTTCGGCAAGCCGCTCGACAAATTGAGCGTGGCCGAAATGGCGGTTCTGGCCGGATTGCCGAAAGCGCCCTCGGGCTTCAATCCGGTGGTCAATCCCGAGCGCTCGAAATTGCGCCAGCTTTACGTGCTGCATCGGATGCGGGTTCTTGGGTTTCTGACTGAAGCGCAGTACGAGGCTGCCGTGAAGGAGCCGATCAAGGTGAAGCATGAGCGCCACGATTACCCCGTCAAGGCGGAGTATCTCGCCGAGATGGTTCGCCAGGACATGTACGACAGATACAAGGAAGACACCTATACGAAAGGATACAAGGTCTATACCACGCTGCGCTGGGCCGACCAGGTGGCGGGCTATGAGGCGGTGCGCAAGGGGGTGATGGCTTATGACGACCGCCACGAATACAAGGGCCCTGAAAAATATGTCGATCTGCCGGACGGAGAGGCCAAGCTCGACGACATCCTCGACGACTTCGACAAAAGCGATGACATCCTGCCTGCCATAGTGCTGCAGTCTTCCCCTGCCTTCGTGAAGGCTTATGTCAAGGGAGCGGGGAAAATTACCATCGGGCCCGATGGATTGAAATTCGCCAAAAAGATGCTGGCGGAGAACCCTTCGCGGATAAGGCCGGGGGCAGTAATCCGTGTGATTCGGGATGAGAAGGAAAAATGGTACATCACGGAACTGCCTGCCGTGGAGGCTGCCCTCATTTCCGTCTCTCCGCAGACAGGCGCGGTGCGAGCCCTGGTAGGCGGGTTCGACTTCAATCAGAACCAGTTCAATCATGTGACCCAGGCCTGGCGCCAGCCGGGATCGAGCTTCAAGCCCTTCATCTATTCCGCGGCGCTGGAGAAGGGATTCACTCCGGCGTCGATCGTGGATGATGCCCCCCTGTCATTCACCGCCGCCCAGACGGGAAGCGTTGCCTGGGAGCCGAAAAATTACGAAGGCACTTATTCTGGGCCGATGAGAATCAGGGTCGCGCTGGCCGAATCCAAGAATCTGGTTGCAATCAGGATATTGCAGGCCATCGGAACCAATTATGCACAGGATTACATCACCCGCTTCGGCTTCGATCCGAAAATGCATCCGCCCTATCTCACCATGGCCCTCGGCGCAGGGATGGTGACGCCCTGGCAGATGGCGGGGGCCTATTCCGTGTTCGCCAACGGGGGATACAAGATCAATCCCTATTACATAGATCGCATCGAGGATCAGGAGGGCCATGTCCTGGCAAAGGCTTCTCCCGTGGCCGCAGGCGCGCCCGGCACGTCTCCCGTGATCGACCCGAGGAATGCCTTCATCATGACCAGCATGATGCAGGATGTGATCAAGTACGGTACCGGCGCAGAGGCCATGAAGCTTGGTCGCACCGATCTCGCGGGAAAGACCGGAACCACCAACGATCAGGTGGATGCCTGGTTTGCCGGATTCCAGCCCACCCTGACGACCATAGCCTGGATCGGGTACGACCAGCCCAGAACGCTGGGCAGGGGTGAAACCGGCGCCCGGGCCGCACTGCCCATCTGGATGGGCTATATGGGGAAGGCGCTGGAAGGGATCCCGGAGGCTGCCTACACCATGCCGCAAGGGGTGATAGAGGCGAAGATTGATCCTGTAACGGGGCAGATCGAAGCGGGGAGCGGCGGCATGGACGAATATTTCTACCAGGAACTGGTGCCGAAGGCTCAGGTTGCCGGGAAGGCCGCAGCTGCCGATCCGCTTTTCTGATTGCGGTGAAAGAGCGCACAAAAAAATACGAGCAGATGCGGGAGCGTATCGCTTACCTCGCGGCCCGGCTCATCGCCGAGGACGGAATCGACGATTTTTCCCAGGCGAAGCGCAAGGCCGCCCAGCAGATCGGTGCGCCGGATACGCATTGCCTGCCGACCAACGGCGAAATAGAAAAGGCGCTGCGCATATTCAGGAGCCTTTATCAGCAGGAAGAGCAACCCAGGGTGCTCGCCCACCTGAGGCAGACTGCGCTCAATCTGATGCGCCTCCTGGAGCGATTCAACCCTTATCTTTCAGGCCCGGTGCTCACTGGGACTGCGGGAAAATACTCCGAAATCGACCTGCAGCTTTATACCGACAGCGTCAAGGATGTGGAGTTTTTCCTCATCGACAGGCGGATTCCCTATCGTTCAAGAGAAATCAGGACGGGGGGGGGAGTCGTTCCGGTGTTCATGCTGGATCAGGACGGCATTACGGCCAACGTCGCTGTATATTCGGAAAACGACCTGCATGCCCTGCCCAATTCACGCGCGAAGCGCTCCCAGGTCGAAGCGCTTCTGGCAGACCCTATTCCTTGAGCCAGGCTGCGGCTTCCAGCGCGAAATAGGTGAGAATGCCGTCCGCCCCTGCGCGCTTGAAGGAAAGCAGCGCTTCCAGGATGCAGGCTTTCTCGTTGATCCAGCCGTTCATGCCGGCTGCCTTGAGCATGGCGTATTCCCCGCTCACCTGATAGACGAAGGTCGGAACCCCGAATTCATCCTTGAGTCTTCTGACGATGTCGAGATAGGGCAGGCCGGGTTTGACCATGATCATGTCGGCGCCTTCGTCGATATCGAGCTTCGCTTCCCAAAGCGCCTCGTCCGAATTGCCCGGGTCCATCTGGTAACTGTATTTGTTTCCGGATCCGATGTTGGCTGCAGACCCGACCGCGTCCCTGAACGGGCCGTAGAAGCTCGAAGCATATTTCGCGGAATAGGCGAGGATGCTGGTGTGAATCAGATTCTTTTCATCCAGTGAAGCCCGGATCGCGCCCACCCTGCCGTCCATCATGTCGGAAGGGGCGACGATGTCCGCTCCGGCCTGTCCGTGAACGACGGCCTGCTTGGCGAGAACTTCGACTGTCTCGTCGTTCATCACATAGCCGGTTTCGTCGATCAGCCCGTCCTGGCCGTGGGTCGTATAGGGATCGAGGGCAACGTCGGTGATGATGCCGAGCTCGGGAAAGCGACTCTTCAGGGCTGCTACGGTCTTGGGCACAAGCCCCTCCGGGTTGAAGGCCTCGCGAGCATCCAGGCTTTTCTGTTCCGGGCCGATGACCGGAAACAGCGCCATCGCGGGAATGCCCAGTTCCAGGCATTGCTCGGCCTGATGGAGCAACCTGTCGAGGCTCTGGCGAATCACGCCGGGCATGGACTTCACTTTTTCCACCCGGTTCTCGCCTTCCAGGACGAAGACAGGATAGATGAAGTCGCTGGGAGAAAGGCTGCTTTCTCTCATCAGCTGCCTGGAAAAATCGTTGCGCCTCAAGCGCCTCATTCTCTTTTTCGGGAACATCGTTACTCCTTGGCGAAAATTTTTCGGAATTTTAAATCATCGGGAACTATTCTGTAAGTCGGGGGGTCTGACTCAACAGATGATGTTGAATCATCCCCGCTATCCCCTCTATGAGAGCGGGCGTCTTAATCCCAAACTAAGACGTTTTTTACACCCCTTTCCGGCTTTCTTCCCCTTTTTCCGGAGAGGGGTTTCTTTTTCTATTCCAGCCATCCGCGGATCACGCTTTCTGCCTCTGCCATGCCGATCTTTTTGAGGCTGGAGAAGAGCTGGACGCTGCAGTTGGGATATTCCCTGAGAAATTCGGTCACTTCCCGCAATACTTTGGCAGATTCCTGGCGGGTGAGCTTGTCTGCTTTGGTGAGCAGGACGTGGATGGGTTTTTGCGTCGGGCCGAACCAGCCCAGCATCTGGATATCGAGCTGGGTGAGGGGATGGCGGGCGTCCATGATGAGTACGAGGCCGCGCAATTGGGGGCGCTCCTGGAGATAGCGGCTGAGGAGGGATTCCCAGTGCTGCCTGATCTGTTCGGGGACCTTGGCGTAGCCGTAGCCCGGAAGATCCACCAGGTAATTCCCCTTGTCGTCCAGGCTGAAATAATTGATGTGCTGGGTTCGCCCCGGGGTCTTGCTGACGAATGCGAGCCGCGTCCTTCGCGATAGCGTGTTGATCGCACTCGATTTTCCGGCGTTCGACCTGCCGGCAAAGGCGACCTCTCCCCTGGAATCCAGGGGAAGGTCGCGGAAGTGGTTTACCGTGGTGAAGAAGGCCGCATTGCTGAAGAGCGTCATGCTTTTGAGAAATAGTTCTGGGCGCAAAGCAGGGTGCGCTCGATTTCGTCCTTGCCATGTGCCATAGACACGAACCCGGCTTCGAAAGCGGAAGGGGCGAAATATACGCCTTGGTCGACCATGAAATGGAAGAAGCGGTTGAATGCTGCCTTGTCGCATTGCATGACTTCCGCGTAGCTTTTGGGCGGCGTTTCCCTGAAATAAAGCCCGAACATGCCGCCGACCGATTGCGCAGAGAAGGCGATGCCGCTTTCGCGGGCGATGGACGCCAATCCTTCGGTCAGCTTGCGTGCGGTAGTGGAGAGGTTTTCAAAGAACCCCGGGGCCTGTAGCAGTTTCAGGGTGGCAAGCCCGGCTGCCATTGCGACGGGGTTCCCGGAGAGGGTTCCCGCCTGATAGACGGGACCCAGCGGGGCGAGGCATTGCATGATGTCGCGCTTGCCGCCGAATGCGCCGACGGGCATGCCGCCCCCGACCACCTTGCCAAGGGTGGTGAGGTCTGGTTTTATCCCGTAAAGGCCCTGGGCCGAGGAAAGTCCCACCCTGAAGCCAGTCATCACTTCGTCGAAAATCAGCACAGAGCCGTGCTTCGTGCACAGGGAGCGCAAGGAATCGAGAAATGCCTTTTCCGGGGCGACGAGATTCATGTTTCCGGCGACCGGCTCGATGATGACGGCGGCGATTTTGTCGCCCATCTTCGAGAAGGTCTCTTCCAGCTGCGCCACGTTGTTGTAGTCGAGCACCAGGGTATGCTGGGCAGTTTCCGGAGGAACGCCCGCCGAACTCGGGTTGCCGAAGGTCAGCGCGCCGGATCCCGCCTTCACCAGCAGGGAGTCGGCGTGGCCATGATAGCAGCCTTCGAATTTGATGATGGCGCTTCGGCCCGTGTACCCGCGGGCGAGCCGGATCGCGCTCATGGTCGCCTCGGTCCCCGAGCTCACCAATCTTACCTGGTCCATGGAGGGAACGAGGGAGCAGAGCAAGTCGGCCATTTCCAGTTCAAGTTCTGTCGGCGCGCCGAAGCTGAGTCCCTGCTGTGCCGCGTCGCATACCGCCTTGATCACTTCCGGATGGGCATGCCCCAGGATCATCGGCCCCCAGGAGCCGACATAATCGATATACGCCTTGTCGTCCGCGTCCCAGACGAACGCGCCCTTGCCGCGCTTGAAGAAAAGCGGGGTTCCCCCCACGGAGCCGAATGCGCGTACCGGGGAATTGACTCCTCCCGGGATATGGATGCGGGATTTTTCGAAAAGATTCTGGCTGTTCGTCATTTTTTTATGGAAAAAAGTTCTGAAAAGTGGTTTGCTGCGGCCCGGATGTCCGGCGCATCGAAAAGGGAGGAGACGACGGCAAGCGCATCCGCTCCGGATTCGACGAGACGGGCTCCGTTTTCGAGGGTTATTCCGCCTATGGCTACGACAGGTATCTTGAGGGAAAGTTTTGACATTTGCAACAGCGAAAGCGGTGCCCTGACAGCATCCGGCTTCGTGAGGGAGGCGAAGAAGCTGCCGAATGCAACGTAGTCCGCGCCCAGACTCTGGGCATCCAGAGCAAGATCGATGCTGTCGTAGCAGGATACCCCCAGAATTTTGCCCTTCAGCTTTTTTCTGGCGTCGTCAACCGGGCCGTCGTTCGAGCCGATGTGAACGCCGTCGGCTCCGACTTCGAGGGCGAGATCGATTGCGTCGTTGATGATGAAGGGAATCGAATATCGGCTGCAGACGGCGCCGAGGGCGATTGCCTGTTCTAGCCGGAGATTCGCGCTGCCCGACTTGCTGCGGTACTGCAGAATTTTGGCGCCGCCCAGGATCGCCATTTCTGCCTTGCGCGTGAGCAGGGCGGTATCCGCGCACTCGGGCGTGATTGCGTAAAGCCCCCTGATCACGCGTCTTCGCGCGCCCAGAAGAAGCGGTCCGGAATATGCTGGCCCATTCCCGGCCGGAATCCCGAGTCGAGCGTGTTCCAGGTATATTCCTGGGCCTTTTCGACCGCGGTCATGATGTCCAGTCCCATGGCGACTGCTGCGGCGATGGCGGAGGCCAGAGTGCATCCCGAGCCGTGGTAGGAATGGGGGAGTCTGTTCCAGGAATCCGTGCGCAAAATTCCGGAGCCGCCGTAAAGCGCGTTGATCACCTGGGGGGTGTTTTCGTGCGTTCCCGTGACGAGCACATATTCCGCTCCCATGTTCAGGATGCGCTCGGCGCACTGGGCAAGGGCGAGATCTTCTTCGTGCTCTTCCTGGGCGAGGAACCTCGCTTCGATGCTGTTCGGAGTGACGAGCGTCGTCTGGGAAATCAGCAGGCTCTTCATGGCATCGACCATTTCTTCGGTGGCGAGTTCGTCCCCCCGGCCGGAGGAGAGCACGGGATCGAGTATCAGCGGAATGTCGGGATAATCCGATACGACTTCGGCGATGGCGGCGATGTTCTCGATGCTGCCCATCGCGCCGATCTTGAAAGCATGAACTGCCATGTCTTCCAGCACGCATCTGGCCTGGTCGGCGACCCACTCGGAATCCAGCGCCATGATGTCTTCTATGCCTGCGGTGTCCTGGATCGTCACTGCGGTGACCACCGAAAGGGGATGGCAGCCCATGCTGGCGAGCGTCAGAAGATCCGCCTGAAGGCCGGCGCCGCCGCTAGGATCGGTCGCCGAAAAGCAAAGCACGATGGGTGGAGGCTGATTCATGGAAAGATATGCATTAAAATTGGATTTTACCCGAAGAAGAAGGTGACCGCTTGAGAAAATACCTGTGCCTGATTTGCGGCTACATTTACGACGAGGCCCTGGGGATTCCGGAAGATGACATTCCCCCTGGAACCAAATGGGAAGACGTGCCCATGAACTGGACTTGCCCAGAATGCGGGGCACGTAAGGAAGATTTCGAACTCATCGAGGAATGAAATGAGGATACTGCACACCATGCTGAGGGTGGGGAATCTCGACCGCTCGCTCGAATTCTATACAAAGGTGCTGGGGATGAAGCTGCTGCGCCGCAAGGATTACCCGGAAGGCAGATTCACCCTGGCTTTCGTCGGCTACGGCGACGAATCCAGCCATGCGGTGATCGAGCTCACGCATAACTGGGACACTTCCTCTTACGATTTGGGTAACGGCTTCGGGCATGTCGCGATCGAGGTCGAGGACGCCCAGAAGGCCTGCGAGGAAACCAGGAAGCTGGGCGGCAAGGTGGTCAGGGAAGCCGGTCCCATGAAGCACGGCACGACGGTGATCGCCTTCGTCGAGGACCCTGACGGCTACAGGATCGAGTTCATCCAGCACTAGGGCGTGTCAACCGGTCCTAGTATTCCGCTTCGCGCACCAGCGGCATGCCTTCAGCTTCCCAGCGCGCAATGCCGCCTGCGACGTTGAGCACTTTCTTGAAGCCCATCATCTGCAGCACGGCGGCTGCCATGGCGGAGCGGCCGCTGGTGGCACAGTAGACGACGACCTGCCTGTCGCGTGCGCCGGACAGGGGCGGGTAGTGCTTCGGATAGCTCGTGTCGGCTGCAGCTTCCAGGATGCCGCGCGGCACGTGATGCGCCCCGCCGATATGACCATGCTCGAATTCGGCTGGCTCGCGCACGTCGACCAGCAAAAGGTCTTCCCTTGCATCCAGTTTGACCTTGAGTTCTTCAGGCGTAATCTCGGAGATGCAGGACTTGGCCGCCTTCACGAAATCCATCAGGCCTGCAGGCTGTTCCGGTTTGAACAAGTTGTACATTTTTCTCCTCAAGATTATCGACAGTTGGGGTTTATCGGGCATGGCAGCCTCGATATCAGCCGGCATTTTAGTTCGGCAGGCTGCAATTATGGAGTTTTCGCAAGAGATAATGCAACCGGTGGGATTATTTCCAGACGGGGAGAGAGACGCCCACGCCCCAGACATTCTGCCTGTGGTTGTAGTCGATCAGGCTTTCGCCGTAGCCCGTGAAATACTGGAGATGCAAATCGAAATCGCTGCGCCAGTCCGGGGAGAAATACCTCAGGATTTCTTCCAGGGGATAGGAATAATCGAGCTGCAGCGAGCGGATGCGCGCGGTAGCTGAAAGCTCGTAGTGGTTGAAATAGAGCAGCTGCACATCGCCATAACCCAGATAGTGCGTGATATCCGGATTGTCGTTCTGCGAGGGGTTGCTTACCTGTATGCGGGTCCAGAGGCGCGGCAGCAGGACCAGCGTGCCGCCTTGAAAATCGTCGTTTTCGAAGCCGGTCTGGACGTAAAGCCGGTTCCAGCTGCGCGATCTGGGGTCGCTTTGTCCGTTGGACTGGTGATCGATGGCGATGTTCAGGAGCTTCGGCGCAAAAGCCGAGGTTGCCGGGTCCAGGAATCTTTTGGAAAGAATGAGTTCGGGCTGGTAATTGCTTTCCCTGAAGGGGCGGGAGTGGGAGGCGTCCCAGAACTGCCAGAAAGATTGCTGGGTATAGCCAAACCACATGGCCCAGTCGCTGCTCTCCTGCGCCCACACTCTGGACTTGAAGCTGAACTGAAATTTGGCCTCGGTGTT
>JAJZQY010000002.1 GCA_021806605.1 Pseudomonadota bacterium | reverse complement strand
CGATTTCCCGGTTACGGCGGTCAAGGGGTAGCCCAGAAGTCATATCTGAGTGAGGGAAGCGGAAGCGAGGACATTGGCTAGGTTAACTTTTTCCGTAATGGGATAATGTTACCGATGTCTTTGCTGGTTAGGATTTCAAGTCGATCCCCAAGCAGATGCCATGCCTCGCGCATTTCCTTTTCGTAACCGTATTGTTGGTAGGTTCTCAGAACGCGGTTCTGTTCGGTATGGTTTAAGCACTTTTCGACTACGGCAGGTAGAACCCCGAGACGGGCCATCATGGTTGCGCCTGTTCGCCGGAGGTCGTGGGGCGTCCATTCTCCCCCTGAGAGCTTGAGCGCTTCCGGTGTGCCGCTTCTGTTGGAAAGTGCTTTGCCGCGCTGCCTATCCCGAATTTGCACGGTAATGGTTTTCGGACAGACAGCCTTGGTTCCTGTGCGGTCAGGATAACACCATGTGCTTGTGCCGCTGATTTCCTGGAGCCTCTTGAATTTGTCGATTGCAAAATCCGAGAGATAAACAACATGCGCCTTGCCGTTCTTCGAGTTTTCTTCTGGAATCTTCCAGGCCCCTTCATCCAAATTGATATTTTTCCATTCCGCCGACAGGATTTCCCCTATCCTGCAGCATGTCGAAAGCTGAATCCATAAGGCCAGTTCAGTGGAATGCAGAAAACGGCCATCAGGCAGTTTGTCGCGCAATTCCCGAATTTCAGCCTCTGATAGAACCCGGTCGCGCTCCACGTCCTGCCCCCCGATTCGCTTCTTCTCAATCTTCGCGGTCGGGTCATGTTGAACAATATCCCGCTGTTCGGCAAATCTGAACATCTGGCGCATATCGGCCAGGGTACGCTTCGCCATCCTCGGTACGCCCCGAGCAAGCAAGGCATCGATTACCGCCATGATATGGGCCTTCTTCACGTCCTCGGCGGCAAGTTTCCCTATTTTGGGTAGCACGTCCTTGGAAAACGCCCTGCGGAGTTCCGCTCCGCCGTCCTTGCGGTTTTTCAATTCGATGGAAGACCATTGATCGAACAGCTCATTGACGGTCAGCCTCGCGCATAGCGCTTCAGCTTCGGCAAGTTTGACATGCTGTTTCACCAGCTTTTCGACCTGCTCGGCTTTTTTCTCAATTCTGGCGATGGTTTTATCTCGCCCTGGGTCTTTTCCTCCACGTAGCATCGATTCCGCATCGTCCCGGTGAGTGCGGATTGATTTCAGCGATTCATTGGGCCATGTTCCGCAAGTATAGTCTTTGAGTTTACCTTCGAATCTGTAACGCCAGCGGAAAAGGACGCTGATTCCCTTCGAGTTTGATTTTACGATCCCATACATGGAGCGCCCGTCTGGGAGACGCTTTCCCTTGTCCGATTCGTTCAAGGCTTCAAGTTCTTTCGTAGTCAATTTCGGCATGATCTGACGGTCTTCCTATCACTTGCACGCATCATTTCCTATCACTTGTATCGAAATGTTTAAGAAAAAGTGCCCAACAAAGTGCCCAACAAAACTTGCGGCTTGCTTCGAATTGTAAAGAACGTCCTTGGACAATGCAAACTGAAAAGTTATTATAAAATCATGCGATATGGAATGTTTCGAGAATATTAGCGGACGTTAAAAAACGGTGATTTGCTTCAATGGGGTGCAAGTGGTAGGAGGTTCAAATCCTCTCGCCCCGACCAATAAATCAGGCAAAAGGCCGGTCTTTCGACCGGCCTTTTGCTTTCCATGCCGGGTGCGGATGCATTTCAACAGCGGACTGGATTATACTAGGGCCTGTCAATACTTGCCGTATCGCACCGGGCAAGTATTGACAGGCCCTAAGCAACAGCTGCCGAAAATTTGACGGAATGTCGCCATGATGGGTTTGTGGGATCTGTATTTCATCGCCAAGCTGTACCTGTATTTCGGCCATTTCATGGGGTTCCATGCCTGGCCCAATCTGGCATTCGCCCTGTTCCTGATCGCGCCCGTTCCGGAACGCTTTTCGCGCCTGAAATTCGTCAGGCAGGTCGTTGCCTTTCCTGTGGGCATTGCACTCTTTTACTACGACACATGGCTTCCGCCCGTCAGGCGGGTCATCCAGCAAACTCCCGAACTCAAGGGATTCACTCTGCCTTACCTGATGGAGCTTCTGGGCCGCTTCTTCAACCCCTGGGTAGTTGCGGGGATGGCATTGGCTGCTGTGGTCTATTTTTTCGCCAGGAAGAAATTGCGCATCTCTTCCTTCATTTTCCTTGCCATGCTGCTGCCGCTCCTTACCACCGGGCATGGCGGGCTTTCTTCAGGCCCCAATGGCGTCGATTCTGCAAACGCTGCAGGCGGTCCGGGTTCGGATGCTAGCCTGACCACCCAGCTCGATGCCTTTTTTCGCAACGAGGCCGGGCGCACCGTGTCGTTTACGCCTCCGGCAAAGACGGATGCACCCTTCGACATCATTATTGTGCAGATCTGTTCGCTGTCGTGGGACGATATCGACTTCACCAAGCAGCGCGACAATCCGATCTTCAAGCACTTCAACATCGTGTTCACCAACTTCAATTCGGCTGCTTCCTACAGCGGCCCGGCAGCGATTCGCCTGCTGCGCGGCAGCTGCGGTCAGCCGATGCACAAGAGCCTGTACGATCCGCCTTCATCCGAGTGTCTGACTTTCGACAATCTCCAGAAAATCGGCTTCGATCCGGAGATTGCACTGAATCACGACGGACATTATGGCGGCTTTCTGGACGAGGATATACGCGTGCGCGGCGGATTGAAGGCCACCCCGTTCGATACCAAGGACCTTCCGGTCTATTTGCAGGCTTTCGACGGCAGTCCGATCCATGACGATTACTCGGTTTTGACGGCATGGTGGCAAAAGCGCGTGCAATCGCAGGCCGAGCGCGTCGCGCTATACTACAACACCATCAGTCTGCATGACGGAGACCAATACCAGGGACGTCGCAGCAACAGCATGGAGATCTATCCGGCTAGGCTGACGCAACTGTTTTCAGACCTCGACAATTTCTTCAAAACCTTGCAGGCTTCGGGACGAAAAGCGGTGGTGGTGGTTCTCGGGGAACACGGCGCTTCGGTGCGCGGCGACAAGATGCAGATCGCGGGCCTGCGCGAAATTCCGACTCCGCGCATCACCAAGGTTCCGGTGGGGATCAAGCTGGTCGGGTTTTCCGACAGCCATGCAGACCCCGTGCTGGTGACCGATCCGACCAGCTATCTTGCCATCTCGAAGCTGCTTTCAGAATTCATTGCCGTTTCTCCCTTCGGTGCGAACAAGCTGAGCCTTGAGGATTATGTGCGAGATCTGCCTGCCACGGAATTCGTGTCGCAGAACGAGGACATCGTGGTGATGAAGAGCGGCAAGCAGTACTTCATCCATTCCAAGGATGCCGACTGGGTTCCTTACGATCCGTCGAACTGACGTTCCGCATTTGAACGAATGGGCGATTTATGGTAGCTTAAGCCCATATTAATGGATATGGGCGACGAGATGGAATCCCAAGGTTTGTTCGAAGATCGTCTCCCGTCAGGCGAGATCGTCAGAGATGCTGATACCCTTAAGCAGGCCCTAGACAGGCAATCCAGCCAACCCATTGCCCTTCTTGGCGAACAGCTTGTTTCGCAGGGGCTAATCACCCGCGAGCAGCTTGAAAAAGCGATATCGATTCAGTCCGCTTCGCGCGAGAAGCGCATCGGCGAAATCCTGGTCGAGGCAGGAGCCGTGGATGGCGATGCCATCGACGCCGTGCTTGCCATCAAGCTTGGCGTGCCCAAGGTCGACCTGCGCAGCCTGAAAATCGACCCCGAGGCGCTCAAGCTGGTTCCGAATCTGGTGGCACGGCGGCTCGTCCTGATGCCCTGTTTCCTGCATCGCGGCCAGATGGTCGCCGCGATGAAAAACCCGCTGGACCAGGAAGTTCTGCAACAGCTGAGATTCACCACTGGCAAGCGCGCGTTTCCGGTCAGCGCAGACAGGGAAGCCATCGAGTGGGCCATCGACCGCTACTACAGGGAACTGCGTCTGCAGGAAGCCTAGGGAACCACTGATTTATTCCTCACGGGTGCGACACGGCTTTGCGGGATGAGATTCGAGACGCGCGGCGAAATCGAATGGTCATTCCATTCGCGAGCCGGGCAACAATGAAGCTCGCCCGCAAAGCCCTGTCCCAATTGGGTTGCGTGCAAATCGAGCGCTCGCTTTGTCGTTCTCCTTGATGTCGTAGACCCAGCTACGATCTGCGTCGCGCTACTCGCGATCATCTCGATTTGGCCGTACCTCGAAACTACGCTTCGCTCCGTTTTCCCAGCAACGCACTCCGCGCAGAATAAATCAGTGGTTCCCTAGTACTGGGTGTAGGGTTTGACCGGTTCGGGAGGATAGTTGACCGGCCCTGATTCCGGATCGAACATGTAGCGCAGGTAGGCGGTATAGTAGTTCGGCGAATAGTAGGCGGTGCGGTCGCTCTCCAGTCTTGCGCCGAGATAGAGGTGTCGGGTCGCCCGGTATTCCACCGCACCGACGATGGAATAGTACATGCCGTGACTGTCGCCGCCGTATCCGGCGGTATAGGAGGTCGGATTGCCTGCCTGAGCCTGCAGGATCGGATCGGTCGGATAATAGGGCATGTCCTGCCTCTGATAGCTTGTCGAAACGGAAACTGATCCCTGCACCAGATAGGACAGGCGGTTTTCCCGACCCGTCCAGCGCAGGGGCAGCGAAAGGGCATGGTATTGCTGGGGACTGTAATAGCCGCCCTGCCCGAAGGTGAAGTTGCTCAAATCGTCCCGATAGTGCCAGTCTGAAACCGCAAGCCCCGCATTGAGCTGCATGTCGCTGTTCTGAATGAAGCTCCAGTCGAGCCCCAGACGTACCGTACGCTCCGTGTTGCTCATCACGTTCACGCCGGTGATCCAATGGTAATCCATGTCCACAGATCCCGTCAGGCGGCCTTTGCTGCGGCTGATGTGCATGCTGGCGCCGGTGCTCCTCACCCCTCCCCAGACTTCTCCGGTAACCGGGTCGTGCATGCCTGCGTAGGATAGCAGGGTGCTGGTGACCGGGCGGCGCGACACGTCGAAGGAAAATCCGGAAGTTGCCGTGTAATGCGCATACCTGACCCCGCCGACCATGTAGGAGACCGGGAAGCCTTGCGGCGTCGTGCCGATGTCGAAGCGCATGTCGCCCTTGATGTAGCCGACCCCCAATGCCGTGCCCTGCGCCGAAGATTCCGCATAGGGGGTGCTGGCGAGGATGCCGGCCAATGTCTGCTGCTGCGTCGAATAGGATTGCCCCACAGTCTTGCTGTAGAGCTTGCCGAACTGGTTCAGGGAATAGGCCCCGGTGCCGGCGAGCGAGAGCATGCCCGCATCGATGCTAACCCGATCCAGCTGCACGAAAAGCTGTTCCCCATCATAGCCGGTGGGGACATGCATCTCGACCACATTCTCGGAGGCTTTCATGTTGGCAATGCCGGGCGAGCCATCCCGCTTGCTGAGATAATTCTGGCCTGTCGTCACATAGGCCTTGGCGCGGTGCTGCATCATGTCGGCAATTTCGTTGTCAGCGCCGGATTGCTTGAAATCCGCCAGCGCCACCTCGTAATTGCCTTCGGCTCTCGCGATGCGGCCTTCCATGGCCAGAATGCGCGGATCGAATGGCGCGGTCTTTTTCGACTGCTCGACGATGGCGCGCGCATCGGCCAGGTCTTTCGCGCCGATGTACCAGTCGGCAATTTCAAGCCGTTTTTCAAGGTCCTCCGGAGCCGTGTTTTCCAGCATCTTCGTCATCGCTGCCTTTGCCGCTGCGGGGTTTCCGGAAGCCAGCATCTTGTCTGAACGGCGCTTTGCCAGAAGCATTTCGAGCTTCCACAGCTCATCCCTGTCCTCGGTCGGAAGCGCTCCGGAAGCTTCGAGTTTTTCCAGGAAGGTGGCGAGCTCATCATCCTTCCTGGCCCGGTTGAGCATCCAGGCGTAGGTCAAGGAAGCGCTGGGCAGCATCGCATAGGGGCGCATCAGGTTGATGCCGCGATCCGGATGCCTCAAATCGAACCAGGCATTGGCGACGATGTCGGAAAGGTCGGCATTGCCGCTTGCAGCAGTTTCTGCGGAAGCCATTGCCGCCTGCATTTCGGCCTGGCGGCCGTTCTGGAAAAAGGTTCTGGCCCTGCCGATCTGGACCTGGATGGTCATTTCTTTGGCGAGCTTCCGCATGGCCTGCGAGCGCTTGGATTCCGGGATCCTGTCGAGCAGCAGCATGGCATTCTCGGCTTCGTCCTGCAGGGAAAGATACAGGGCATTGGTATAGAGGGCTGCGGGGTCATCCGGCGCGATGGCGAGCCCGTCGTGCATCAGCGCGCGTCCCCGCTCCCTGTCGCCCTGCTTGACGTAGAGCCGGGCAAGATCGAAGCGCACCCAGACATTCTTGGGATCGAGAACCAGGGCATGCTCAAGGGTCGCGATCGCATCCTGCGGATGGCCGGCCTTGACCTCCTGGTCGGCCTGGCTGCGCAGCTTCCAGGGCAGGGATGAGGAGGCGCTCTGATTGCCCTGCGCCCCGGCAAGCGCTTCTTTCTTGAGGTTCTTTTCCTGGATTGCCGCTTCCTTCTTCAACCGCTGCATCGCCGGACTCAGCTGGGGGTCGGGAATTTTCTCCAGCAGCTGAAGCGCGCCGCTCGGTTCGTCCAGCAGGCTCAGAAACAGGGCATTGGCGTAAAGCAGGTCCGGGTCGTTGGGCGAAATGGCAAGGCCTGCCAGCATCATGGCCCGCCCGCCCTTCTGATCGCCCTGCTTGTAATAGAGCCGGGCAAGGTCGAAGCGCACCCAGGGATTCTTCGGGTCCAGCGCCAATGCTTGCCTGAGCGTGGCAATTGCGGCAAGAGGATGCCCCGCTGCAATTTGCGCATTCGCCCTGTCGCGCAGCTTCCAGGGAAGTTTTGCGGCCTCGATGCGCTGCGCCGTAGCCAGGTCGTCGCTGATGGCTGCATTGCCGGGGTCGACCGCGAGATAATCCTTGTACAGCGGGATGCTGGCCGCATCCTGGTCGATTGCATCCAGCGCATGCCGCCATTTCCCCAGCGCCACCTGCTTCAGGTCGGGACGCTTCGCCATTTCGGCGAACAGGCTGAGTCCATCCTTGAGCGTTGCGCTTCGGCGCGCGAGCTGCGTGGCAAGCGCCAGCCGGTAGTTGATGTTTTCGGGGTCCGCCTTGACCAGTCTCTCCAGACCGAGCTTTGCTTCCAGCCAGCCCTTTTCAGAATTTCCGACGATGTCGTAATATTCGAGGGCGAGCTCTCCTCCGACTGGCGGCCCCTTCGGGAATAGCGCGCGCATCTGTGAAGCCGCCTCCTCGTTTCGTCCCGCCCGCGCCAAGAGGTGGATCATCGACAGATGCCTGCGCATGTCGGAGACCGCATCGGCATGGGCGGGGAGGGATGCGAGCGCCAGAACGACGACAATCAGATGGAAAAGCGGCCTGACAGCCATGGCCCTATTCGCGCTTTGCGCCTTCGGCAACCCTGATGCGCTTCCTGCGGTAGCGCTTCAGCAGCCAATAGCCGATCAGGCCCAGCAGGAGAACGGCCAGCGCGATCAGCACGTAGAAAACGTATTTGTACGAGTAAAAGAAGGCGTCCAGGTAGGAAATGTCGCCCTTGTTGCCCGTGGAATAGGTCTTTCCTACCTTCATCGAAGTCGCCTGGTATTTTGGAGCCTCCGGCTGGCTGTCCGTTGCGGCTTCGTCAGGCGAATTCGCTCCGTATTTGCGCGCATCGAGCCGGACCAGCGTCACGTCCCCGAAAACGCTCGACTGGACATTGGGCGCCAGCAGGGCGTCCCCGAGCTTGCGCAGGTCGTCTTCAGTCTGGGCCGTGGCCACGATGATGGAGCGTCCCTTGACATGCGGGGATTCGAATTCCATCAGCAAGCCGTTGTCGGCGCCGAGCCCGGCCTGCTGCTTGCTCATCGCAACGGCCGTATCGCTGTCCCATCCGCGTGCGACCGGGTAGGGAATATTGCCGATGCCGGAAGGCTGCAGGGGAGCATGCATCAGGATCGATTTGGGCAGGGCGGCAGCTTCGCCCACCACCAGCATTTCTCCGTCGTACTTGCCGGGGTCCGAAAAGACCACCCGGGTTCCGAACAGCGGAAAGCCGTTTTTCTGGGTGATCATGCCGATCAGGTCGAGCGCCGTATCGATCGATGCGCCATCCGGTTTCGGAAGGTAGATCAGGGTCTGATAGCCGTCGGGCCAGCGCGAGAAGGGGAACCCGTTGAGCGTGAAGAGCTCCAGCTTGGGCATCTCGACGAAATGCGGCATGGGCGGAAAATACATCGTCGAGTTGCCGAAGATCGACACGAACGGCGCATTGGCGTTGTACAGCTCGCACAACTTGTGCTCGGTATTCAGGTAGGGTTCGAAAGAAATGACGTTGGAGCCGGGCTTGAACAGGTAGGTCGGGATGTCGAGCTTGTAGGCTTCGATGAATCCCCCGTCGGCGTTGTTGAGATGGATGTCGTGCACCCGCCTGCCGTTCACCAGAATGCTGAGGGAAGATTCCTGGAGCAGTCCTGCCGCATAGGAAAAATTCAGCACCAGCTTCGCGGACTGGTTCTGCTTGATCAGGAAGTCCGATGGCAGACGGAAGCTGAGCTGGGATGCGCCCCCGGTGACCACGTTGGCGCTCAGCCCCTGGAAGGTGGTCGTGTTCATTCCCAGCGTCTTGAACGGATAGATCTTGTCCGGAACGAGCTCGTCCCTGCCGCTGCCCATGGAAATGTCCGGCATGGAGAATGCGTAAGCGTGCATCTGGTCTGTGCCGGGATAGGGCATCGACATGTTGGCGAAGGTTTCCGAGGCGATTTTGACTGCGGCGGGCTGATCCCCCGTGATCACGATCAGCGCATGCAATCCGTCGTTGCCGCCGTCGCTTTTGGGCAGGTAGAGTATCCTGATCAGGCCGCCCTTCGGGGCATCTTGCAAAATGCCGTATTTGAGCAGCACATCGCCGACGAAGGAGGCTTTCCCGATCAGGATGTTGTCCACGCCCGGCTTGATGTCCGGCGAATGGGTGAAACTCACCTTGCGGTAATCGAATCGCCTGGCGATGCCGGATGCGGCGATGCCGGCTGTCGTCACGCCGTCAGGGGTGGAAGTGTCTGCGACCAGATTCACCGATGCGGAGGGAAATTGTCTCGGATCGAAGATCAGGCCGGCTGCCTGACCCAGCTTGAGGGGAATGGGCTTCAATTCGTAATCCAGCTGCAGAGTCGAGTGGGTCAGGCTGACATTGGTCCACAGGTCGGGCGAGCAAACCTGCTCGCAGCCATCCTTCAAATAGTGCTGCGCGACCTGGAATGAGAGAGTGTTGTAGCCGGTTTTGAGGAGACTGACGGGAATTTCGATGAGGCTGCCCACTTCCGGTCCCTGGTGGTCGAGCTTCAGCTGGGTGACCAGACTGCCGTTGACTTTCACCACCATCTGCGAAACGTCGCTGAGCATATTGTTGGATACCGTGTAGCGCAGGTCGAGGGTCAGCTTGTGCAGTTTCCATCGCTCCGGGATGGGGATGGAGAGTTCCTTTGAGCCGTTGATGCAGCGTATGTCCATAGAGGACATGGCGGTGAATTTTTGCAGCGGAAGTTTGATGATTTCGGCATCTGCCGTCTTTTGCAGCAGCAGGAGCGCGAGCAGCGCGAAGATTTTGAGGACGCTATGCATTTAGAATGATTTTACCGTGCCGGTTGCCGTCAACACAATGCGTATCGTGATATTTTTCAAGATTTCAGCTTGCTGTAGGATCGGAAGAGCTCCGCCTGTTTCCGGCGGAAAGGATTGCGCCTTTCGATAAATGCGCGGATCAGCCTGAGTCTGCCCCGTTTCCTTCCCGGCATTCTGCGGTTATGGGCGGGAGTTTCAGGCACCGAAATCAGGCGCAGCAGCGCCTCCAGTTGCTTTTCCCGGACAAGCCTGTCCTGATTCATGAAGACCAGGGAAAGCGCCAGGCCGGCAGCCCTGATGGCAGGGGAGAGGGTTCTCGTCAGGGCGCCCATCAGCCCGCTCTGCTTGATCCATGCGTCCAGTTTCTGCTTGAGGGGGCCCGCATCCTGATTCAGGAAAATGAAGGCCAGCGCCATGCCGACGGTCTTTGCTGCGATGGCAAGGCGATATGCGATGGCATCCCCGCCCTGTTCGATCAGGTCGAGGGCCTGGTTGGAAACGTAATTCAGCATCCGCACGTTGTCGCCATAAACGTATCTGACGATCTTCGAGTAGGAGGCGGTATCCACGATGAATTCGGTACCGAAAAGCACCTTGTCTCCGCGCTGGAGAGTGCGCTGAATCACGCACGGGAAGCGGTACTGGATGCCGTCCTTGGTCGTCCAGATGGTGGCATGCTCCTGAGCCCTGATCTTGAAGGGAAGATCGGCGAGAAAACCCATGCCGGTCAGCGAGACATCCATGAGTTTGCCCTCCACGGTGGAATTGATGCGCGGAAAATAGATCGTGGCGTCGCCGCTCGCTTCGAGGCGCTGAAGCTTGCGCGCCTTCTTGTTGTCGAGCAGCTGGATCAGGGCGGCGAGCATCAGATACAGAAAGTACACGCACCAGCTTGCAGCGGCGAGCGTCTTCTCCCAAAGAAAGGGCGTGAGCGTCAATGTCTTGACCAGTTTCCAGAGCCTGATGAGCGTCGCCTTGAGCAGGGGATAGGCGCTTCCGACGAAGCCCTGGACGCCCGTCTTCAGGAAATACCAGAGCATCTTGGCTGTGCCCCGTGCTGCGGATTTTTTGTCCCAGTCGTCCTGCCAGCGCTGGCTGTCACCGAAAACATAGCTGACGATGTCGGCATAGCTGGTCATGCCGGGAACGAATTCGCTGCCGCAGAAATATCTGCCGTTGCGCTTGAAAACCCGCTGCAGCTTGGCTTCGAAATGGTAAGTCGCGCCGTAGCTGTCCTGCACCTCAAGCATCACGTGATCCTGCTCGCGAGGCAAGAAGGGCGCATCCAGCTCGAAGCCGATGCCTGAGATGGAAACGTCGCGCACCATGCCTTCGTGGGCGCTGCCCATCCGCGGAAAATGCGCGGTGATCCTGCCGCCGGCATTGATGCGGTGGAACTTTCGCACCTGCTTGCGCTCCCAGAATGCGCCCAGGGAAACCACCGACAGATAGAGATTGTAAACGCACCAGACGGCAGTTACCGCGATCACGTCGCGCAGGATGGGAGTGGAAATGAATTTGACGATGGCGAGGACGACCGCGGTGATGTTGATGGCGATGACCAGGAAAAACGGGGCCGCAAGCGGGCTGAGATAGTTCTTGTCGTTGGTGAAGCCCTTGGGCGTCACCTTGAACGAGGGCTTCCAGGGATTGACCATGACCGAGAGGACGGCCGGGATCAGGAACAGTGACTGGACGCTTTCGTAGATTTCCGAGAAGAAGGGCTGCCGCGATCCGGCATAGAAATAGTCCATCACCATATGGGTGCTCATCAGGTAGGGCAGGGTGAAAACCAGGATCTGCAGCCATGAAGCGTGATAGATGTTCAGCCCGAGGATCAGGTACATCGACGGCGCGATGAAATAGATGAAGCGCGACAGGCCGAAAAACCAGAAGAAGCTGGAATTGAAATAGGCGATTTTCTGAGGAATTGACAATCCCTTGGTTTTCAGCGGATTGTTGAGCAGAAGCAACTGCACCATCCCCTGCGCCCAGCGAGAGCGCTGAATCACGTAGTCGTCATAGGATTCAGGGGAAAGCCCGCACACCATGGGCCGGTTGATGTAGATGCTGTTGTAGCCGCGGCTGTGCAACTGGAAGGCGGTTTCCGCATCTTCGGTAATGGTGGTGCCGCATATTCCCCCCACTTCCATGAGGTATTTTCGGCGCAGCAGTGCGGCAGAACCGCAGAAATAGCTGGCATTCCAGAAATTCAGAGCGGGATGAATCTTGCGGTAGAACATGTCGTTCTCGCCGGAAGGCGTGGCCACGCCCTCCAGGTTCTTTTCAACGGGCGTGGGATTGATGAAGAAGTGCGGGGTCTGCACCAGGAACAGCTTCGGGTCGGTCATGAAATGACCGACGGTTCTTTGCAGGAAGTCGCTGGTCGGCACATGGTCGCAATCCAGCACCAGCACCAGATCGCCCTGAGTGTACTGCAGCGCATGGTTGATGTTGCCCGCCTTGGCCTGCTGATTGGTTTCGCGGGTGATGTAGCCGATGCCGAGATCCGCTGCCATCTGCCTGAGCCGATAATGGCGCTCCCAGGCCGACATGCCATTTTCAGGATGCGAGCGCTTGGCATGCGTGCCGCCGTCGTCGATGATGTAGACCTTGAGAAGACTTTTCGGGTAATCCAGATTCGCGGCAGCGGTCGCGGTGATGCGCACGATCTCGTCCGACTCGTTGTAGGTGGGGATCAGTATGTCCACGGTGGGCAACTTGTCGGGATCCTGAGACAGCGGCACAGGTCGGCTCACCAGCGGCCAGACGTTGACGAACATGCCCATGAAATAAATGGCCAGCCCGTAAACTTCGGCAACATACACCAGGGTCATGCCGACAAAATCGAGCGGCCCGGTATACAGCAAGGTATCGAAGGTGCGCCACATCAGGTAGCGCAATGCCAGATAAACGCCCAGCACCAGAAAGATCAGGCGATAGGGCTGCTGCTGCGTTTTTTTGGTCTTGTACATCACGATCATGATGGCAAGACAGCCCCAGCCGAGATCGATTTGCTGGAGGGGCGGAAAGTAGGTGGCAGTGAAATGAAGGGAATAGGACAGGATGCCGATCAGCAGGATGCCTGCTGCGGTGATCAGGTTAGCCCTGTTTTTTCTTTTGATGACCGGCATCCGGTATGTCATGCCGGTCTAACGCTGGGCCTCCCCGGCATTTCCGGCTGGACTGACGGAATCGCTGACCGAACGCTTGCTTTCGGACGATTGGGACGATCCCATGAATTTCATGCCTAGCGTCAGCAGCAGCACGATAGCGACTACGGCAACTGCTCCCCAGACCGCTTTCATGCCGGACGAGCGGACCGGGACGTCCGCTTCCTGCCTCGGCAGGACATCCTGCCCCTGCTTGTCGAGTTCGATTTCCTTCGGATTCCAGAACGCCTTGTAGGCATTGAACAGGTCTTTCTTGCCCTTGAGGCTGACCTGCTTGATGAAGCGGCAGTAGATTTCTGATTTGTCGGACAATGCGTTATAGGTTTCTTCGGAGATGAGTATCATGCCCGGATCGGCGGAAGACTCGAAGCGAGAAGCGGTATTGACGACGTCGCCGAAGATGTCCTTGGCTTCGACCATGCATTTTCCGGTATGCATCCCGATGCGCATCAGTACCGGCGTCTTGAATTTCTTGGACATGTTGAGCTCGTCCATGCCGCGTTGAATGCGCACTGCGGCGCGAAGAGCATCCAGCGCATGCTCGAAGTAGGAAAGGGTGCCATCGCCAATGGATTTGACGAAAGTTCCCTTGTTCTCCTGAATCGCAGGCAGGAGGATGTCGTTCTGATATTTGATCAGCATGCGGCTGACCAGGTCGCCTTCGTTCTCGGCAATGGCCGTGGAGCCCTTGAGATCGGTGAAGACGACAGTGATGGTTCTGGTGAATTTGTCGTTGATGGACGACTCCAGCCTCGCCCGCTCTTCGAGGATCTTTTCAAGGTCATCCTGGGGAGGGGCTTCCGCTTCCTGAGCCTTTTCCGGGGCAACATCCTGGGTGTTGTCAGAGGTTTCGTCCATTGCAACTCCGTATCTTGAATTAGGCTAAGCGTCCAGCCCTGTTTTGGCTGGTTTGGTCAAAGTCTTAATGATAGTTGAATAACAATCGGATGGCAAAGGGGAAATTTTTGATATTGCCATCGGGACCGGTCCGATTTTCAATTGTCAGACCGCCTGAAATTGGGCAGCGAATCCGGGTGCAGTATAATCATCCTGAAAATTCTGCAGGGGGGAATGCAATGAGGCACATAATCCGAATCCTTTCAGGAGGATGCGAGGCAGGCTTGGAAATCGCTCCCCTGTGCAGGCGCTCGAAAATGGCGATCTGCGGACTCCTGGGGGCGATGCTGATCGCCGTCAGCATGGCGGCTTCCGCGTCGCAAGCCGACTGGGGAAAATTCAAGCAGCGATTTGTCGCGCCAGAAGGCCGCGTGATCGACGCCGCGCAGGGCAATATCAGCCATTCCGAAGGGCAGGGCTACGGGATGCTGCTTGCCGTATATTACGACGACAAGGCCTCTTTCGACCGGATCTGGCAATGGACGAAAAAGAATCTGCAGGTGCGCGACGATCGCCTGCTTGCCTGGCGCTGGGATCCCCAGGGCGGCGTGACGGACAAGAACAACGCGAGCGACGGCGATCTGCTCGTGGCCTGGTCCCTGCTGCGTGCCTTCAACAAGTGGCATGACCCGCAATATCGGCTCGCCAGCCAGGGCATTGCGCAGGACATCCGCACCAAAATGCTGAAGCAAGCGCCCCAGGGCCTCGTCATGCTGCCGGGCTCCCAGGGTTACGATCATCCGGAAGGCATCACGATCAACCTGTCCTACTGGGTTTTCCCGGCCCTGGACGAAATCGGGCAGGTCGACCCCTCTCCGCAATGGGCGGAACTTGCCAAAACCGGCATGACCATCTTGCAATACGCCCGCTTCGGCAGATGGGGATTGCCCCCCGACTGGCTCGTTCTCGCCAAGATCGTGGCGCCATCGCCGCGCTTTCCCAAGCGTTTCGGCTACAATGCCGTGCGCATCCCGCTTTATTTGTTGTGGAGCCGCCGCGAATCGCCTGCATTGCTCAAACCCTACCGGGATTTCTGGAGCTATTTTCAGGGCGCGAAATTCCTGCCCGCATGGACCGATCTCGAGGAAAACAGCGTCGACACCTACGACGCCTCGGTTGGCATACACAAGCTGGCCCAATGGGTGATCGGCTATCCCCGCCTGCCCGATTCCCGAAAATATCCGCTCGACGATAATCAGGGATATTATTCTTCGGTGCTCCTGCTGCTGTCGGATATGGCCATCAAGGAGCGCGGCTCGAAGTGAGCTCACTCAGCCCAGCAGCATGATCTGGAGGTCCATGACGTTGGTTCCGGTCGGCCCGGTCCTGAAATGGCTTTTGCCTGCAGAGAGAAGATCGAGTTGGCTGAAAAACCCGTAGGAATCGTTGGAATCGAGATAATGCTCGGGATTCATGCCGAGCCTTCGCGCTAGCGAAACGGTATTTCCGTCCACCATTGCCCCGGCTGCATCAAGCGCACCGTCTCCGCCGTCGGTTCCTGCGCAGAGCATTGCGATGCCTTCAAACCCTTGCGTTTCTAGGGCGAAAGCCAGGGCGAGCTCCTGATTTCTTCCTCCTCTGCCGTTGCCGCGAACGGTGACGGTGGTTTCGCCTCCGCAGAGGAGGCACCTCTTCGAGCCGGGCCCAGGCCTTGTCATCTTCGAACGGGCGATTCCGGCAAGAAAGCGGGCGGCTTCGCGCGCCTCCCCCCGCAGATCGTCGCAGACGATTTCCGCATCGAATCCGAGCCGCATGGCGCTTTCCTTCGCAGCAGACAGCGCGAGACCGATATCCGCGATGATCACGTTGCGAGTCAGATCGAGGCAGGGGCCGTTTTTCAATGTCTCGGCAATCTTGCCCTGCATGCCCAGTTCGAGATGATGCATGACGCGCGGCGGCATGTTCAGGGCGTAGTTGCGAACGACATGCCAGGCGTCGAGAAAGGTCGTCTCGTCCCTGGCGGTGGGGCCGGATGCGATCACGTCGAGTCTGTTTCCCACGACATCGGACACGATCAGCGTTAGAACCTGCGCAGGGTAGGCTTGCTGCGCAAGCCTTCCGCCTTTCACGCAGGAGAGGTGCTTGCGCACCGCATTCATTTCGTCTATGGATGCGCCGCATTGCAGCAGCAGGGAAGTGGCTTGCCGCTTGTCTTCCAGCGTCAACCCCTCTGCCGGAGCAGCGAAGAGCGCTGAGGCCCCGCCCGAGAAAAGGCAGATCAGCAGCGTCTTTTCGTCTGCGGCATCGGCCATCGCCAGGATGCGCCTCGCCCCATTTTCGCCGGCTTCGTTCGGAATCGGGTGAGCGGCCTCGATCTGCTCGATGAAATCGAGCTTTTCAGCATGCCCTTCCTTCACCAGAATCAGCCCTTCGGCGATTCTCGAGCCCAGAATCATTTCCAGGGCGAAGGCCATGCGCGAGCTTGCCTTGCCGGCGCCGACCACAACGATGCGCTCGAAACTGTCCAGATCGTAGACCGTCCCTGCCACAATCATGCGCTTGCCGTCGATTCTCAGCGAGCGCAGCACAGCTTCGCAAGGATCGGCTGCCCTGATGGCGGCAGCGAAAATGCCGCTCAGGGCTGATTCAGAGCCGGGCGACATCGCATTTGCCTGAGGCTAGCTCGCCAGGAAAGGATAGTCGGTATATCCCTTTTCCTCTCCGACATAGAGCTTTTCGTAGTCCGGTGCATTGAGGCTTGCGCCGCGCCTGAAGCGTTCGACAAGATCGGGATTGGCCAGCAGCAGCCTGCCGAACGCGATGGCATCCGCACCACCTGTTTCGACTGCCCGAGTCGCAGTTTCGAAATCGTAGCCATTGTTGCGGATCAGCTTGCCCCGATAGATCGAACGCAGACGGTCGTAGTCGAAGGAAATCCAGTCTTCTTTCGGGGCGCCGCCCGTTCCCTGCAGAAGATCGAGAAAAGCAAGATCGAATCGGTTGAGTTCGCCTACCACATACTCGAAGGTGTCCTGCGGATTGTCGTCAGAAATATCGTTGAAAGGCGTCACCGGGGAGAGGCGTATCCCTACCTTTCCGTGGCCGATTTTCGAACAGACCGCTTCCAGCACTTCGAACAGCAATCTGGCGCGATTTTCCCTGGAGCCGCCGTAGGCATCGGTTCTTTTGTTCGTCGATGAGCGCAGGAACTGGTCGAGCAGATAGCCGTTTCCGGCATGGATCTCAACGCCGTCGAAGCCAGCTGTCATGGCGTTTTCAGCAGCCCTGGCATAATCTGAGACGAGAGTCGGCATTTCCGAAAGATCGAGGGCGCGAGGCGTCACATAGTCCTGCATCCCGGTATAGGTGATTGCCTGTCCCTGAGGCTTCAGCGCGGAAGGGGCGACCGGCAGGCTGCCGCCGGGCTGCAGGTCGGGATGGGAAATGCGGCCGACATGCCAGAGCTGGATCGCGATTTTCCCGCCCGCTGCATGCACTGCATCGGTCACCTTTTGCCATCCCGCGATTTGCTCGGGGGTATGAATGCCGGGCGTTCTGGGATAGCCGTGGCCTTCCGGGCAGATCGGCGAAGCTTCGGTCAGGATCAGCCCGGCGGATGCGCGCTGACGGTAGTATTCGGCGGCAAGCTCGGTCGGAACGTTCCCTGCTCCGGCGCGGTTCCGGGTCAGAGAGGACATCACGATGCGGTTGGAAAGCGCGATTTCGCCGAGATTCAGGGGGGAGAAGAGATCTGTCATATGGGCTCCTTGGGATTTTCATCGCTTTTAGATTTACCACAGCGCCAGATGCGATACAAGCTGCTTGCTTGTCCGTGGCGGAGATAAATTCTACACTTGGGCTATGTCCCAGTATTTGAATTTGTCCAGGGCGGCGCGGCTCATCGGCATCTCGCGTGTCGCCTTGCAGCAGGCTGTCAAGGAAGGCAAGCTCGAATCCTTCGACGGCATGGTTTCGACCGAGGATCTGCTCGCGGCTTTTCCCGATGCCAGCTTTGGCGATGACCCCGTTTTCGAACGCATTGCAAAAATCAGGGAGGAGGCTTTCGGCAAACGCGTCCGGGAACGCATCCTGCCGGACAGGGAAGTCCTCGCTGCAAGACTTTTTGAACAGAGCGTCGAGCTTGCCGACTACAGGCGTCATCTCGAGCGCTATCATGCCATCGTGGTGAACGCGCTTGCGAAGCTGAAGGCGCTCTCAGGCTCTCGCTCCGAGATCGATGATCTGGCAAAATGGCTGAATCATGAACTCGAAGCAGCCCTGGTGACAGAAGCCCCCGATCAACTGGATGCGATGGAAGGCTATCTGCGCATCGTCTCAGCCCATGTGCTGCTTCAGCCCAGCGGCCGCGAATTTTTCGTGGAGGGGAAGGATACCCTGCTGGAAGCTGCGCTGCGCGCGGGGATTGCCTTCAACTACGGCTGCAGCGGCGGCAACTGCGGTTTGTGCAAGGCGAGGGTGGTCTCGGGGCAGACCCGGCAGGTGCGCCATCACGATTACGGCTTTTCCGAAGCGGAAAAAAGCATGGGTTACGTTCTCGCCTGTTCCCATACCGCAGTGACCGATGTCGTGATCGAGGCGCTGGAAGCAGGTCGCCCGGAAGACATTCCCCGGCAGACGATCGAGACGAAGGTGAGGGCGGTCGAGATGCTCGGAAACATCGTGAAGCTTTCCCTGCAGACGCCCAGGTCGAGCCGGCTGCGCTTCATCGCGGGACAATGCGTGACCCTGGACGGGACCGAGTACCCCATCGCGAGCTGTCCCTGCGACGATCGCAACCTCGAATTTCACATTCCCCTGGAGGACGCCGTTGCCGGGCTGAAGAAGGGGGATGCGGTCAGCGTGCAAGGCCCTTTCGGGGGATTCGTGCTGCGCGAGGACAGCGGCAGGCAGCCCCTCTTCATCGCCTCAGGCACGGGGTTCGCGCCGGTCAAGAGTCTCGTCGAGCATGCCATGGCGCTCGATGTCTTTTCCTCGATCGGCCTGTTGAGGATAGCGCCGGAACTGTATCTTTCCAACCTCTGCCGCTCGTGGGAAGCTGCGCTCGACAATTTCAGCTACGCCGAGGTCGCGGATCTGGCGCTTTTGCCGGATCTTCTGGATCGGGATGTCTATGTCGCAGGCCCAGCCGATTTCGTTGCGGAAACGAGGCGGCGGCTTTTGGAAGAAGGACTGCCGGAATCCCGGATTTTCAGCCCATGAGGTGCCGCACCTGGTCGCGCTCCCAGAGGAGTTCCCGGTAGGACTCGTCCATCCGCGCCCTCATGAACGGGGTGATTTCGAGATTTTCCACGATGGCATATTTTCCTTTTGCGCACTGCACGGGAAAGCCGTAAATCACCCCTTCCGGAATACCGTAGCTGCCATCCGATAAAATGCCCATGCTCACCCAGTCGTTGTCCTTGGTGCCGAGCAGCCAGTCCCTGACATGGCAGATGGCGGCGTTCGCTGCGCTGGCGACCGAACTTGATCCGCGCGCTTCGAGGATTTCAGTTCCCCTGTTCTGGACGCCTGGGATGAATTCCTTTTCCACCCATTCCGGATCGTGAATCAGCTGGTTCGCCCCGATGCCGTCGACAGTCGCATGGTATAGATCGGGAAACTGGGCT
Source organism: Pseudomonadota bacterium (assembly GCA_021806605.1). Lineage (GTDB taxonomy): Bacteria > Pseudomonadota > Gammaproteobacteria > Burkholderiales > JABEVD01 > JABEVD01. Next base: position 106,209 of record JAJZQY010000002.1, on the reverse strand, counting down.
GAGGAATGGTTCCCCCAGGCGATCGCTCTTCTCACGTGGGTGACCGGCCTACCCGCATGAGCCGCCACCCTGGACAGCGCGCGGTTGTGGTCGAGGCGCATCATCGAAGTATAGTTTTTCGGGTCGAGCCTTTTCGCATGGCTCGCCGCGATGAGGGCATTGGTGTTGGCGGGGTTGCCCACCACCAGCACCTTGGCATGGGGAGATGCCGCTTTGTCCAGCGCGATGCCCTGGCTCTTGAAAATTTCGCCGTTCACCGTCAGGAGATCGCTGCGCTCCATGCCTTTCGTCCTGGGACGGGACCCCACCATGATCGCGATGTCCGCGCCTGCAAAAGCCTCTTCCGGGATATCAGTACAATGGACTCCTGCAAGCAGCGGGAAAGCACAATCGTCGAGTTCCATTTGAACCCCTTTCAGCGCCTGAAGGGACTGGGGTATTTCCAGAAGCTGGAGGATGACGGGCTGCCTGAATCCGAGCATGTCGCCGGATGCGATGCGGAAAAGCAGGTTGTAGCCGATGTGGCCTGCCGCTCCCGTTACTGCGATTCTGATAGGCTGCCTCATCGATTTCCCTCCTTTCAATGCCTGAGGTAAAATACTACACGCTTCAAGACGCTTCTGGAATCGCCAGGAAAGGAAGGAAATGAAGCATCGCCCCAGATATCTGGACATCAGAAGGATCAGGCTGCCCCTGCCCGGAGTCGTCTCCATCCTGCACAGGATGAGCGGCTTTCTGCTTTTTCTCGGCATTCCCCTCATGCTGTTTTTTCTGCAGGAAAGCCTGAGCTCCAGCCGGGGCTTCGCAAGTCTTGCGGATGCGCTTTCCACCTTTCCGGCCAAGACGATTCTGATCTTTCTGCTCTGGGCATTCCTGCATCATTTCTGCGCCGGGATACGCTTGCTGCTGCTCGACATGGGCATCGGCCTTCCGCTGCAATCGGCGCGGGCGAGCAGCAAGGCGGTGATGCTGACTGGAATACTGCTCACGCTCGCTCTGGGGGCCTGGCTGTGGTGAAAAGGACGGTGGTGGGGGCGCATTACGGCATCATGGGCTGGCTCGTCCAGCGAATTTCGGCTGCGATCATGGCCCTGTTCATCCTGCTTTTCCTGGCGGTGCTGCTCGACCATCACCCGCTTTCCTATGACATTTGGAAGACGCTGCTTTCGCAGCTCTGGCTCAGGATAGGGATGCAGCTCTTTCTGATCGGCCTGTTCCTGCATGCCTGGGTGGGAATGAGGGATATCTTGATGGATTATGTCCATGCCACCGGAATCAGATTGCTCCTGCAGGTGCTTGTCCTGGTTTCCCTCTCGGCTTATGCGATCTGGAGCGTCCGGATCATTTGGGAGAATTGATGGAAAAGCGCAAATTTGATGTGGCGATCATCGGCGCGGGAGGGGCCGGCATGCGTGCCGCCCTCCAGCTTTCCACTGCAGGATACAAGGTCGCGGTATTGAGCAAGGTGTTCCCGACACGCTCCCATACCGTAGCCGCCCAGGGCGGAATCACTGCGGCCCTCGGCAATGTGACCGAAGACAACTGGCTCTGGCACATGTACGACACGGTCAAGGGTTCTGACTATCTGGGCGACCAGGACGCCATCGAATACATGTGCAGGATGGGGCCGCAGGTCGTCTACGAGATGGAGCATTTCGGCCTGCCCTTTTCCAGACTCGAAAACGGGAAGATATACCAGAGGCCGTTCGGCGGCCAGTCCCGCAATTTCGGCGGAGACCAGGCGACGAGAACCTGCGCGGCGGCGGACCGGACCGGACATGCGATGCTGCATACCCTCTATCAGCGCAACATCCAGGCGAAAACCCATTTCTTCGTCGAATTTCTGGCCATCGATCTCGTCCGGGATGCCGAGGGCAGGGTGCTTGGCGTCGTTGCCCTGGACATGGAAAAGGGAGAGCCGCTTCTGATTGAAGCGAGAGCGACCCTGCTTGCAACGGGAGGCGCGGGGCGGATTTTCCAGGCGAGCACCAATGCCTTCATCAATACCGGGGACGGCCTCGGCATGGCGTCCCGCGCAGGCATCCCGCTTGAGGACATGGAATTCTGGCAATTCCATCCCACCGGCGTAATGGGCGCCGGCGTGCTGATTTCCGAAGGCGTGCGCGGGGAGGGCGGCTATCTCGTCAATGGGGCGGGCGAGCGCTTCATGGAACGCTATGCCCCCCACGCCAGGGATCTTGCAGGGCGGGACGTGGTGGCAAGAGCCATCGCAATAGAAATACACGAAGGCAGGGGTTGCGGTCCGCACAAGGACCATGTCCTATTGAAGCTCGATCATATCGGCAGGGACGAGATCCTGGACAAGCTTCCGGGAATACGCGAAATCGCGCTCAAGTTCGCCCATGTCGATCCGCTGGAAGCGCCCATTCCGGTTGTGCCGACCGCCCATTACATGATGGGGGGCATACCGACTCACTACAGGGGGCAGGTGGTGGTCCCCGCCAGAACCGGGCCCGAAGAAGCCGTTCCCGGTCTTTATGCGATAGGCGAATGCGCCTGCGTTTCGGTTCACGGCGCAAACCGCCTGGGCGGTAATTCCTTGCTCGATTTGCTCGTTTTCGGACAGGCTGCGGCCGAGCATATCGTGGAGTTCTTGAAGGAAAATCCGACCTCACCGCCGATCCCGAAAGAAGGGCCGGACCTTGCCCTTGCTAGGCTTGCCCGCTGGGATAGAAGGGAGGGAACGGAGCGGGTTGCGGATGTCTACCGGGACATGCAGGGCATCATGCAATCCCATTGCGGCGTATTCCGGCGGGCCGAAGTGCTGGAAGAAGGCATCGCCAAGCTCGAAGAGGCAAGGCAAAGGCTCGATCGCGCTGCGATTGACGACCACAGCAAGGTTTTCAATACCGCCAGGGTTGAAGCGCTGGAACTCGAAAACCTGATGGAAGTCGCATTTGCCACGATCCGGTCGGCTGCCGCCAGAACGGAGAGCCGGGGAGCGCATGCCCGTGACGACTACCCAGAGCGGGACGACAGGAACTGGCTCAAGCATACCCTGGCCCATGGGGACGGCACGATCGACTACAAGCCGGTCAGGTTGAAACCCCTGACCGTGCCGTCCTTTCCGCCCAAAACCCGTACCTACTGAGGCTGCCATGCGCTTTTCCATATACCGCTTCGATCCCGATGCCGATGCTTCGCCGTATATGAAAGATTACGATCTGGCGCTCGAAGCAGGGGACATGATGCTGCTCGATGCCCTCATCCTGATCAAGGCGCAAGACGATTCGCTCTCCCTGCGCAAATCCTGCCGGGAGGGGGTGTGCGGATCGGATGCAATGAACATCAACGGCAAGAACGGACTTGCCTGCATCACGCCCCTGTCCAGCCTGAAGGAGCCGATAGAACTGCGTCCGTTGCCGGGCCTGCCCGTCATCAGGGATCTTGTCGTCGACATGGAGCCCTTTTTCAAGCAATACCGCTCGATCAAGCCCTACCTCATCAACAACGACCCGCCGCCCGAGACGGAACGCCTGCAATCCCCGCAAGAGCGGGCGGAACTGGACGGCCTTTACGAATGCATCCTCTGCGCATGCTGCACCACTTCCTGCCCTTCGTTCTGGTGGAATCCGGATAAATTCGTGGGGCCTGCCGGCTTGCTGCAGGCATGGCGCTTCATTGCAGATACCAGGGATCAGGCGACTTCAGAGCGGCTCGATGACCTGGAAGATCCCTATCGCCTTTTTCGCTGCCACGGCATCATGAATTGCGTGGATGCCTGCCCGAAGGGGCTGAATCCCACCGAAGCGATAGGAAAAATCAAGGGCATGATGGTCAGAAGAACGGTATGAGCGAGCTACGCTGGCGTTCCAGGCGCGGGATGCTGGAGCTCGACATCGTGCTCGGGAGATTCCTCGACAGGCATGAGGCAAGGCTGAGCGAGGATCAGGCGAAAGCCTATCTTGGCCTGCTCGAATACCCGGATGCGGAACTCTGGGATATCATAACGGGGAAGGGAGAGCCGGAAGCGGTCGAAAAACCTCTGCTGGAACTCATCAGAATGAATTGATGTAACGGAACAATCATGGAAAAAAAACGCATCGCAACCCTGTCTTTCAACGACGGAACGCCGCAGATCGAATTGCCGATCATGGCGGGTACGCTCGGTCCGGATGTGATCGACATCAGGAATCTCGCGAAAACCGGGATGTTCACCTACGATCCTGGCTTCCTGTCCACCGCGAGCTGCAGTTCGGGCATCACCTACATCGACGGCGATGCCGGCCATCTCTACTACAGGGGTTATCCGATCGAGCAGCTCGCCGAACAATCAAGCTATCTCGAGGTTTGCTATCTTCTGCTAAACGGAGAGCTGCCCAGCGAGGCCGAAAACGAAAAATTCGAACGCGAAATCAAGCGCCGGACCATGGTTCACGATCAGCTGATGACCTTCTACAAGGGATTCAGGCGCGATGCCCATCCCATGGCAGTGATGGTGGGGGTGGTTGGGGCCCTGTCCGCCTTCTATCACGATTCGCTCGATATCAGCAATCCAGAGCACAGGAAGGTTTCAGCCTTGCGGCTGATCGCCAAGGTGCCGACCATCGCGGCGATGTGCTACAAGTACAACATCGGTCATCCTTTCATGTATCCGAACAACAAGCTCGGTTACGTGGAGAATTTCCTCTACATGATGTTCGCCACCCCCTGCGAGGAATATGCGGCCAATCCCCGGATCGTGAAGGCCCTGGAGCGCATATTCATCCTGCATGCGGATCATGAGCAAAATGCTTCGACTTCGACGGTGAGGCTGGCGGGCTCGTCCGGGGCGAATCCCTTCGCCTGCACTTCGGCCGGAATCGCCGCGCTGTGGGGACCTGCGCACGGTGGAGCCAACGAAGCGGTGCTCAAGATGCTGGACGAGATCGGGGATATTTCGCAGATTCCGAAATTCGTCGCACGCGCCAAGGACAGGAAGGACAGTTTCCGCCTGATGGGCTTCGGCCACCGGGTATACAAGAACATGGATCCTCGCGCCAAGGTGATGCGCGAGACTTGCTATGAGGTGCTTGCCGAACTCGGGCTGCAGAACGACAAGCTGTTTGAAATGGCAATGGAGCTGGAGCGGGTGGCGCTCCAGGACGAGTATTTCATCGAGCGCAAACTCTATCCCAACGTCGACTTTTATTCCGGAATCGTGCTGAAGGCGCTCAATGTCCCGCTCAACATGTTCACCGTGATATTCGCGATTGCGAGGACGATAGGCTGGATATCGCAGTGGAATGAAATGATCTCGGATGCCGAGCGCAAGATAGGCAGGCCGAGGCAGCTCTATCGCGGGCCTGCGAAGCGGGACTACAGGCCGGCCCGGGAGCGCGGGTAGTCCTATGAGGGACTCCTGGCTGAATGGCGCGAATGCGGCTTATGTCGATGCGCTTTTCAGAGATTACCTCGAAAATCCGGATTCGGTTCCGCAAGGCTGGCGCAGCCGTTTCGCCCAGTTGCCCCAGCCGGAAATGGTGGCGCCATCGGACCGCAGGCAGATTTCGGTGCTCCAGCTCATTAATGCCTACCGCTTCCTGGGACTGCGCCAGGCCGATCTCGACCCCCTGAAGCATATCGAAAATCCGGCGACGCCCGAACTCGATCCGGCTCATTACGGCCTGGGCGACGCAGACATGGATGTCGTTTTCAACACGGGCTCTTTCGTCGGACCGGAAAAGGCGACGTTGCGGGATATTCTGGATGCGCTGAAGAAAACCTATTGCGGTTCGCTCGGCGTCGAATACATGTACATCAGCGAAAATACCCAGAAGCGCTGGATACAGGCGAGGCTGGAAGGCAGTCGTTCCCAGCCGGATTTTTCCCCTGAATACCGAAAGCGCATTTTGCAGAGGCTGACCGAAGCCGAGACGCTGGAGCGCTATCTGCATGTCCGCTATGTCGGGCAGAAGCGTTTTTCGCTGGAAGGCGGAGACAGCCTGATTCCCCTTCTTGACAGGCTATTGCAGCGCGCAGGATCGAATGGCGTACGCGAAGTCGTGATCGGCATGGCCCACCGGGGAAGGCTGAACGTGCTGGTCAACACCATGGGAAAGATGCCGATGGAGCTTTTCTCCGAGTTCGAGGGAAAGGAGGCGGCTGAACTGAGTTCGGGAGACGTCAAGTATCACCAGGGATTCTCCTCCGACATCATGACAGAAGGCGGCCCCATGCACGTGACGCTTGCCTTCAATCCTTCGCACCTCGAAATCGTCAATCCGGTGGTGGAAGGCTCGGTGCGCGCGAGGCAGCATCGGCGCAAGGATTTCGAGGGAAAGCAGGTGCTGCCCATCCTGATCCATGGGGATGCCGCATTTTCCGGCCAGGGCGTGGTCATGGAAACGCTCAACCTTTCCAAGACGCGAGGCTACGGCACCGGCGGCACAGTTCACGTCATCATCAACAACCAGATCGGCTTCACCACATCTGATCCCAGGGATACCCGTTCCACCATTTACTGCAGCGATGTGGGAAAAATGGTGGAAGCACCGATTTTCCACGTCAATGCTGACGACCCGGAAGCGCTCCTGATGGCAACCGAGATTGCATTCGATTTCAGGAACGAATTCCAGAAGGACGTGATCATCGACATGGTCTGTTTCAGGCGTCATGGACACAACGAGCAGGATGAGCCGCTCGTGACGCAGCCGCTGATGTACAAGATCGTCAATGCCCACCCCGGAACGCCCAGGCGTTATGCGGAAAAGCTGGAAAAAGCGGGCGTCATCGAACAGGGGGAAGCAGACAGGGTGGCCGAGGATTTCAGGGCGGCCATGGACAGGGGGGAGCATCCCAATTCCGATTTCCTCAAGGGAGTGAAAAACCCTCATTCTTCTGACTGGTCCAGATTCCGTGGCACCAAATGGAACGAGAACGACGACACCTCGATCGGAATTGACGACCTGAAGCGGCTTTCCGCGAAATTGACCGATATTCCGGACAATTTCAGGCTGCACCCCAGAGTTGAAAAAATAATATCCGACAGACGTGAAATGGGGCAGGGAAAAATTCCGCTCGACTGGGGAATGGCGGAGAATCTCGCTTATGCCACGCTTCTGGAAGCAGGATTCCCGGTCAGGATTTCCGGCCAGGACGTGGGGCGAGGCACCTTCTTCCACAGACATGCCGTGCTGCATGATCAGAACAGGGAGAAATGGGACGAGGGAATCTACATTCCGCTTCAGCATATCGCAGCAGGGCAGCCGGATTTCGCCGCGATAGATTCGGTTCTTTCCGAGGAAGCGGTGCTCGGTTTCGAATACGGCTATGCTACGGCTGAGCCTGACGAGCTGGTGATATGGGAAGCGCAGTTCGGCGATTTCGCCAACGGCGCACAGGTCGTGATTGATCAGTTCATTACCTCCGGAGAAGCGAAATGGGGGAGATTGTGCGGGCTCGTCATGATGCTGCCGCACGGCCATGAAGGCCAGGGTCCAGAGCATTCATCGGGACGCCTAGAGCGCTACCTGCAGCTGTGCGCGGACTACAATATCCAGGTCTGCATGCCCTCCACGCCCGCCCAGATGTTCCATCTTTTGCGCAGGCAGATGCTCCGTCCCTACCGCAGGCCGCTTGTTCTGTTCACGCCGAAAAGCCTGCTAAGGCACAAGGATTCGGTGTCCGGACTCGAAGAACTTGCGGAAGGGAAATTCCAGCCCGTGACCGGAGAAACCGAGCCTGGGATCGAAGCGGATCAAGTCAGGCGAGTCATATGCTGCGCGGGAAAGGTGTATTTCGATCTCGTCAATGCGAGACGGGAGAAGCAAATCACCGATATCGCCATCGTCAGAATCAATCAGCTCTATCCCTTTCCTCACGACGACTTCAAGGCGATGCTTGCGCGTTACGGCAATGCACGGGAAATTCTGTGGTGCCAGGAAGAACCGAAGAATCAGGGAGCATGGCACCACCTTGAACATTACCTTTTGAGACACCTGTTGCCGCAGCAAATGCTCCTTTCCTCGATGCGTCCTTCTTCCGCTTCTCCCGCTGCGGGCTATTATGCAAAATATCTGGCAAGGCAGAAGGAACTGGTCGACGCTGCCTTTGCCTGAACCATTCGGAGAGATCATGCAGATCGAAGTAAAAGTCCCCCAGCTTTCGGAATCTGTATCGGAGGCCACCCTGCTTTCCTGGCACAAACGCGAAGGCGATGATGTCGAGCGCGGTGAAAATCTGATCGACATCGAAACCGACAAGGTCGTCCTGGAATTGCCTGCAATCCAGAGCGGCGTGCTCTCGAAAATATTCAAGGAAGAGGGGGCGGTGGTGACGAGCGGTGAAGTCATCGCCCTGCTGGATACGGCAGCGGAGAAACCAAAAGCGAAGCAGGCGTCAGCCGAACCCGAGAAGCCCGTCCTCATGCCTGCGGCGAAAAAGCACGCAGCGGAACTCGGCGTCGATGTCACCGAAATTCGGGGCACGGGGCGGGGAGGCCGCATCACCAAGGCAGATGTGATGCATCCCAAGAAGGAAGAGGCCATTCCTGAAAGCGGGCAAAGGGCAGAAAGGCGCGCGCCGATGTCCCGCATCAGGGCAAGGGTTGCGCAAAGGCTGCTCGAATCCCAGAGAAATGCCGCAATCCTCACCACCTTCAACGAAGTCAGCATGCGGGCAGTCGTCGATCTGCGCAACCGCTACAAGGAGCAATTCGAGAAAGAGCACGGCATCAAGCTCGGGTTCATGTCCTTTTTCGTCAAGGCCGCCGTTTCCGCCCTCAAGCAGTTTCCCGTGCTCAATGCTTCGATAGAAGGCAATGACATCGTTTATCATGATTATTACGATATCGGCATTGCAGTCGGAACGGAGCGAGGACTCGTCGTGCCCGTGCTGCGCAATGCCGATTCCCTGTCCTTCGAGGATATCGAAAAGGGTGTCGCCGATTTCGGCAAACGCGCGAAGGAAGGAAAGCTTGCCGTAGAGGAACTCGAGGGCGGGACATTTTCGATCACGAACGGTGGTATTTTCGGGTCGATGCTTTCCACGCCCATCATCAATCCGCCGCAGAGCGCGATTCTCGGCATCCATGCGATGAAGGACAGGCCTGTCGTCGAAAACGGCGAGATTGTCATTCGCCCGATAATCTATCTTGCGCTTTCCTACGATCACAGGCTCATAGACGGCCGGGAAGCAGTCCAGTCTCTGGTTGCGATCAAGGAAGATCTGGAAGATCCGGCCAGGCTTCTTCTTGATCTCTGAAATGAAAACATGCGATGTCGCCGTGATAGGCGCAGGACCCGGCGGCTACGTTGCGGCGATACGCTGCGCCCAGTTGGGATTGAAGACGGTCTGCGTCGACGATCGTGAAAAGGACGGCAGGCCCGCGCTCGGAGGAACCTGCCTCAATGTGGGCTGCATTCCCTCCAAGGCGCTTCTCGAATCCTCGGAAAATTATGAGAAAGCCAGGACGAAATATGCTTCCCACGGCATCCTGATCAATGAAATGGCTGTCGATCTAGCCAAAATGCAGGCGAGAAAAAGCAGCATCGTCGATGCCCATACCAGCGGGATTGCCTTTCTTTTCAGGAAGAACGGGGTCGAATCGATTCTGGGGCGCGCCCGCCTCAAATCCGTCGGCGAGCATTGCATCCTTGAAGTTGCGTCGGGGGACAAGACAGAGCTTCTGGAAGCGAAGCACGTCATCATCGCGACAGGATCCTCCCCAAGAACACTGGAAGGTGCAACTTTCGGGAACAGGATCGTCGACAGCAGCGGAGCGCTCGCATTCGAGGAAATCCCGAGGAAGCTGGGAATCATCGGGGCAGGGGTCATCGGACTCGAACTCGGCAGCGTATGGAGGCGGCTGGGGAGCGAAGTGGTGCTGCTCGAAGCCTCGCCGGAATTCCTTCCCCTTGCCGATGAGAAAATTTCGAAGGAGGCGCTGAAGCAATTTCGCAAGGAAGCGGGATGGACGATCAATCTCGGGATAAAAATATTGTCTATAAAAGAGATAGAATCGTCAGTTAATGTAAACTATGAGAATTCTGGCGGGGCAATCGAGCAGGACTTCGACAGGCTGATCGTCGCCGCAGGCAGGGTTCCGAATTCGCAAGCAGTCGCGAATGACGATTTGGGGCTTGCGCTCGACGAGCGCGGTTTCATTGCAGTCGACAGGCATTGCAGGACGAATCTGCCGAATGTCTATGCCGTCGGGGATGTCGTGCAAGGCGCGATGCTTGCGCACAAGGCTTCCGAAGAAGGCGCAATGGTTGCGGAATTGGTCGCCGGTCAGAAGCCTGAAATCGATCCCCATCTCATGCCCTGGGTCATCTATACTTCACCCGAAATTGCCTGGGTCGGGAAAACGGAGCGGCAGCTCAGATCGGAAGGGGTCGAATACCGTACCGGGCAATTTCCGTTTTCGGCGAACGGGAGGGCGCAGGCGCTTGGGGATGCGCGAGGTTTCGTCAAAATGCTGGCGGATGCGAAAACGGACAGCGTGCTTGGCGTCCACATCATCGGTCCATTCGCATCGGAGCTGATTTCAGAGGCGGTTGTCGCGATGGCCTTCTCGGCTTCCAGTGAGGATATCGCGCGGACGATACATGCCCACCCTTCGCTTGGCGAGGCGCTGCATGAAGCATCTCTCGCGGTAGATGGCCGGGCACTACACATTTGACGGCCCGCCTGTTAATATCTGAAATTTCGGCATATTATGGATGCGATGCAGTCCTTTACCTGGCGTGAATTCCTGATAGGTTCCATCGTCGCGCTGGCGCTTTATGTTGCCGTGGAACTGCTCGCGTTCCTGCGCGCATCCAGAAAGCCCAGGCCGAGACCGGTTCATGAAGTGCGCCAAGCCCATGAAGCATATCATGCTCCCGAATTGCGCCTTGAGAAAACCGGCCTTGATGCGCTCAGGGAAGAACTGTCCGAGTTGCGTGATCATGTCGCATCAATGCAGAAGGAGATCGACAGGCTGAGGGTGGAGAGCGAAGCCCCGGCACCTTATTCGCAAGCGATCAGGATGGTCAGGCAGGGCCTGGGGCCGGCCGAGATCGCAGTCGCCTGCGACATATCCAAGGGTGAGGCCGAGCTGATTGCTTCCCTGCACAAGGGGAAGAGTCTCTGATTCAGGCGATCTCGTCGATCGCGGTAGTGATGTCGTCCCTTCGCTGATTTCTTCTGCGCCTGTCGTTCACCATTCTGACCTCGTAAAGGAACAGGTTGTTCTGCAATCTCCTGCAATACCGTCGCCGCTCTTCCGTGCTGCGCTCGTGGAAGACAGGTTCGTGTTGTTCCTTGATCTGCATTTTGGGAGAGGGGCGAGGTGCCTGTCGCGGCTTGAAGTCGAAGACGAATGGCGCCAGGGGCTGAGTGGCCTCTTCCTTCAATGGCTGTGCGGGAACGATGCCTTTGACTTCCGGCTCATTCCGTTTTTGCTGGGGTGGCGGCGAATTTACAGGAACGACTTGCATGATTCCATCCTCCGAACCATTATAAAACATTTTTGAATATGTGCCCGATTTGATATGATCGAGATTCCACACAGACGCCCATTCATGTCAAATATCGATCTGCATTGCCATTCCATAATTTCGGACGGTGTACTTTCTCCCAGCGATCTGGTCGCACGCGCTGCCGGAAACGGCGTCGAGATGCTCGCGCTGACCGATCACGACGATTGCGATGGGCTCGGCGATGCACGGCGTACCGCAGAAGAGCTGGGCATCGAATTCATCAACGGCGTCGAAGTTTCCGTGACCTGGCGCGGGAAAACCCTGCATATCGTCGGACTGGGCATCGATCCAGATCATGCCGAACTCAGGCATGGACTCGATTCGATCAGGGAAGGGCGCATGGTGCGTGCCCGGCTGATGGCGGACGGGCTGTCGCGTGCCGGAATTTCCGGCAGCCTCGAAGGTGCCTACGCGTATGCTTCCAACAAGAATTTGATCGGACGAACTCATTTTGCGCGATTTCTTGTCGAAAAAGGTCATGCCAAGGACATCCAGGGCGTATTCAGGAAGTTTCTGGTGCATGGCAGGCCCGGGTATGTTTCGCATCAGTGGGCCGAATTGAATGCGGCGGTGGGATGGATCAAAAAAAGCGGGGGAGTTGCCGTGATCGCGCATCCCGGGCGTTATGACTTGAGCGCAGCCGCGCTGAAGGCGCTTCTTGCCGAATTCATCGAAGCCGGCGGCAATGGCATAGAAGTCGTGACTTCAAGCCATACCCTGGATATGGCCTTGCGGTTTTGCGATTTTGCAAAGCGCTTCGATCTCCTTGCCTCAGTCGGCTCCGATTTTCACAGCCCTTCGGAGAGCAGAATGGATGTCGGCAAGCTTCCCGCCTTACCGGCAGGATGCCGTCCGATCTGGGAGGCATTTGGCTGATGGCGCAATTTTTTTCCATCCATCCTCAAAATCCGCAGCAGCGCCTGATCAGGCAGGCAATCGAAATCGTGAATGGTGGCGGCGTGATCGCCTATCCCACCGACTCCTGTTATGCCCTGGGGTGCAAAATCGGGGACAAGGAGGCCATGGCGAGGATCCGTTCGATCAGGGGCGTAGACGACAAACACCATTTCACGCTGGTCTGCCAGGATCTTTCCAGCATTTCCCATTACGCCCAGGTCGACAACAGGCAATACCGGCTGCTCAAATCCTCCACCCCGGGAAGTTATACGTTCATCCTCAAGGCAACCCGCGAGGTCCCAAAAAGATTGCAGCATCCCAAGCGCAATACGATAGGCATCAGGGTTCCAGACAATATCGTGGTCCGAAATCTGCTCGATGCGCTCGGCGAGCCGCTGCTGAGTTCGACGCTGCTTCTGCCCGGGGACGACTTTCCGCTCAGCGATGCGGAATCGATCCGGGAAAGGCTGCAGAACCAGATCGATCTCATCATCGACGGCGGTGCATGCGGGATCGAAATGACCACGGTGATCGACTTGACGGAAGACCCCCCTATTTTACTGAGAAAGGGAAATGGCTCCCTTTCCCCCTTTGGAATGGCATGATGGATATCGGCAATTTCATACAGGCGGTGGCGGTTTATGCCCTTCCCATCATTTTTGCAATCACCTTCCACGAAGCCGCTCACGGATATGTCGCAAAGCATTTCGGCGACATGACTGCCTACAGGCAAGGCAGGGTCAGCCTTAATCCCATGCATCATATCGATCCGATAGGGACGATCTTGGTCCCGCTGGTTTCCCTCGCCCTTGGAGGATTCCTTTTCGGTTGGGCGAAGCCCGTTCCGATCAATTTCGGAGCATTGAGAAATCCCAAAAAGGACATGCTCTGGGTCGCCATTGCCGGCCCCGCATCGAATCTCATCATGGCGTTGTGCTGGGCATTCGTGCTGAAGCTATCGACGTGGATGCCAGGAAATTATTTCGCCTCCCCGCTTTCCATCATGGCCAACATGGGAGTGAAGATCAATATCGTGCTGATGATGCTCAATCTTCTGCCGATTCCTCCACTGGACGGCGGAAGAGTGATGGTCAGCCTGCTTCCTGCAAAACAGGCCTATCAGCTTGCCAAAATCGAGCCATACGGCATAATCATACTTGTCGCTTTGCTCTTTACCGGCGTTCTCGGTGGAATCATCGGGCCGCTGATCAATCTCGTCATCAACCTGGTCTTGCAATTGTTGGGTTTATAAAAAGGTAGAAAATGTTTGCCGACCGAATTCTGTCAGGAATGCGCCCAACGGGGCACCTTCATCTCGGCCATTATCACGGCGTTCTCAAAAACTGGATCAAGTTGCAGCACGAGCACCCCTGCCTGTTCTTCGTCGCAGACTGGCACGCACTGACCACGCATTATGATACCCCGGAGGTGATCGGGGATAGCGTATGGGACATGCTGATCGACTGGCTTGCGGCAGGGGTCGATCCGGCGCAGGCCACGCTGTTCATCCAGTCCAGGGTGCCTGAGCATGCCGAGTTGCACCTACTTCTTTCCATGATCACGCCCTTGGGCTGGCTGGAAAGGGTTCCAACCTACAAGGATCAGCAGCAAAACATGGGCGAAAAAGATCTCGCCACTTATGGATTTCTCGGCTACCCGCTCCTGCAAAGCGCGGACATCCTGATCTACCGGGCCAGCCATGTGCCGGTGGGAGAGGACCAGGTGCCGCATATCGAATTCACGCGAGAAATTGCAAGGCGATTCAATCATATTTATGGTCGAGAAGTCGGGTTCGAGGAAAAGGCAAAGGATGCCGTGAAGAAGCTGGGGTCGAAAAAGGGGAAGCTGTATACAGAATTCAGGGCGCGCTTCCAGGAGCAGGGGGATGTGGATGCGCTGGAAGCTGCGAAATCGCTTCTGGATGAACAGCAGAACCTGAGCGCAGGCGACAGGGAACGGCTGTACGGCTATCTGGAAGGAAGCGGAAAGATGATTCTCGTGGAGCCTCAGTCCATGCTGACGAGCGCGTCAAGGATGCCGGGGCTTGACGGGCGCAAGATGTCCAAGTCATACGGCAATACCATTTCACTGAGGGAAGATCCGGTGAGCGTGGAAAAGAAAATCAGGACGATGCCCACAGACCCGGCAAGAATAAGGCGCACCGATCCCGGGGATCCCGAGAAATGCCCGGTCTGGCAATTTCACAGCGTTTATTCCGATGAAGCGACCTGCGACTGGGTCAAGAAAGGATGCCAGAGCGCTGCGATAGGATGCATCGAATGCAAGCAGCCCGTTATCGATGCTGTACTGAAGGAGCAGGAACCTATGAGGGAGCGTGCCCAGCATTTTCTCGACGATCCGGTTCTGGTCCGAAGCATCATTGCAGACGGCTGTGAAAAGGCGAGACGCCTCGGGCAGGAAACCATGCGGGAGGTTCGTGAAGCCATGGGGCTGGACTACAGTTGATCGTCGCGAGGATCCATGGCGAGGCGATCCTGGAATTGCCCCAGGATCTTTATATTCCCCCTGAAGCGCTCGAAATCGTTCTGGATACTTTCGAGGGGCCGCTCGACCTTCTGCTTTACCTCATCCGCAAGCATAATCTCGACATCCTCGATATTTGCATGGCGGAACTCACCCGGCAGTATCTGGCCTATATCAATGCCGCGAAGCAGCGCCATGAACTTGCAGCCGAATACCTGCTGATGGCGGCTCTCCTGATCGAAATCAAGTCCAGAATGCTGCTCCCCAAGCACGCAGAAATGGAGGCAGAGGAGGATCCTAGGGCGGAGCTCGCCAGGCGGTTGCTCGAATACGAGAAAATCAAGCAGGCTGCGATAACGCTTGATGCTCTGGAACAGGCTGGACGAGATTTTCTGCTGCCTCACGTTCCCAGAGACTGGCTCGATATTCCGGAGTTTCCCGGGGTTGAGTCTGAAGACTTGAGGCGGGCCTGGATGAGCGTTGCTTCTCGGGTGAGAATGATGAATTCGCACAAGGTGGAACGCGAGGAACTCTCCATCCGTGAGCACATGGCGAGAATTCTGAAAAAACTGCAAGGGCGGAACGCTGCCGAGTTCGTCGAATTGTTCGAAGCTGGCGCAGGGCTTGCCATTCTCATCGTGACATTCCTTGCACTGCTCGAACTCGCGCGCGAAAGTTTGGTTTCGATTGTTCAGACTGATGTTTTCGGGACGATCTATGTGAAGGCGAACAATGAATTCTGACGAAGCCGGGATCGTTCTCGAAGCCGCGTTGCTGACAACTGAAGACGCCATTCCCATTATTGAAATGGCCAAGCTGTTCGAAGGCGAATTGGCGCCTCGTGATATCGAAAATATGCTTTCTGAGCTGCGTTGCAAGTGGGCGGGATCGGGTCTCGAGCTTGTCGAGGTGTCAAGCGGCTGGCGTTTCAGGACGAGACCGGAAATGCAAAAATTTCTCGATCGCCTTGACCCTAAAAAGCCGCAGCGCTATTCCAGGGCGGCGCTTGAAACGCTTGCCATCATCGCCTACAAACAGCCTGTCACGAGGGGGGATATCGAGGAAATCCGGGGGGTTGCGGTTTCCACACAGATTCTGAAAATGTTCGAATCGAGGTGCTGGATAGAGGTGATCGGGCATCGCGATGTGCCCGGCAAGCCTTCGCTTTATGCAACGACATCGAGGTTCCTGGATGATCTCAATTTGAGATCAATATCCGATTTGCCGCCACTGCAAAACATAGAGCCTCAACTCGAGCAACATGACACTTAATAGCTTGGGAAACTAAAGTTACTCTGCTTATCGCTAAAACAGATAAAATTAAGAGAACTAACGCTTGACCCGAAAACTATCCCATAGTTATACTTTGGAAAAATATGCTGATAGAGCCGGGTCGATGGCTATTCGGCGATAATAATCAAGGTAGGTTTAATGAGGAGGGAGCATGAAGGTCAAGTCTAGAAGCAACGTTCATGTTGCCCAGGAAATTCGATGCCTGTCTTGTGCAGGTCGGCATTTCCTTCCCGCCATTTTTTCGCAATACCAGAATATTTCAACAGTAGTTGTCAATGCTGCGAGGTAAAGTGCTTTCCTCGATGGGGGAATATTTCGTAGCGCCCGCTTTTAAGTATCATTATCATTATCGTTTTGCTATCGGTGGTGAGGCGTAAGGCTGCATGCCTTGCTGGGTGGGGTGATCGGTGTAGGCTGAATTTCGAATGGTCAAATTCAATGGATATCATTTTATGACTTGCTTTAATACTCTTAGGACGGGAAACATGATCCATCGTTTGCTGGCGACGCTGTGTTTTGCTTTCCTTTTTGGAACTGCTGCTGGTGCGGAACCTTTCGTGCAGGGAGGCCCCATCGGGTCGCAGACTCCCGATGGCTATAATGCGTTGGGGCCGGTAGTCAAGCAACCCATCGAGTTTCCCCATTACAGGCATGCGCGCGACATGGGAATCAACTGCATGTACTGTCACACCGGTGCAAGGCGGGGATATGTGTCGGTGATTCCAAGGATCGACAAATGCATCGGGTGCCATCAAAACATCGAATCGGTCAGGAACAAGCCCAGAATCAAGAAGCTGTTCGAATATTGGGACAAGAAGCAGCCCATTCCTTGGAAAAAAGTCAATGACCTTCCGGATTACGTCAGATTCAACCACGAACGCCATATACAGCGCTTCTATTTCAGGC
Source organism: Pseudomonadota bacterium (assembly GCA_021806605.1). GTDB lineage: Bacteria > Pseudomonadota > Gammaproteobacteria > Burkholderiales > JABEVD01 > JABEVD01. The sequence goes on along the minus strand of JAJZQY010000002.1, from coordinate 89,164 downwards.
AAAACAGGCCGGTGCGCGAGGTGTGCGGGTATTGTCATGGCGACGTTGCCAACATGACCGTCGACAGGCGCGTCAAGGCGCTGTCTATGGGTTGGTGCATCAGCTGTCACCAGAAGGACCACAAGGAAAGCGATACGAACATGAAAACAAGCCACGGCCCGGGAGAATGCTGGCAGTGTCACAAATAAGGGTTTGCGGTATCAATCGCGGACGTATTTCCACCCGAAAATTAGCTATGGGAAGATTTAGTTATGAGTGATAGTGGCATTAATCGCAGGGATTTTCTGAAGGTGCTTGGGCTGGGCGGAAGCACCCTTGCGCTCACGGGATGCGGAAACACAGACATTCGATCAGGTGACGAGATCATTATGCCGAACGTTCACCCCGAAGATTTTGTGGTGCCAGGTCTCAGTGTTTTCTATGCATCAACCTGCACTCAATGTGGCTCTGCATGCGGTGTCATGGGGCGCGTCCGCGAAGGGCGTGTGCTCAAGATGGAAGGCAACCCAGAGTCGAAGATCAGCGGTGGAAAAATTTGCGGGCTGGGACAGGCTGCAGTCCAGGTTCAGTATAACCCCGATCGCTTGACTCAGCCGATGATGCGGGTAGGAGATAGCCTCCAGCCTGTCAGTTGGGATAAAGCGATGGCATTGCTCGAAGAGAAGACAGGGCCCAAAAGCGGCATAAACGGCAATGAATTTGCATTCATGACTGGCGCCATGAGCGGCCATCTCAAGGTGCTGGTACAGAACTACCTGGATAGCCTGGGTTCCAAAAACCATTTTGTTTACGAAGCACTTTCCCCAGCAGTCAGTTTTGCCGCAAACAAGCAAATTTACGGCGTTGACATGCCGAGGCTACATTTCGACAAGGCGAAGCTTATACTTTCGTTCGGAAGTGATTTTCTCGGAACCGGCGCATCCCCGGTTCATTTTGCGAAGGAATATGCGAAATTCAGGAAGGCACCGCGCGGAACGCTTATCCAGATCGAACCCAAAATGACCATGACCGGCGCAAATGCCGATCGCTGGATCCCGATCATCCCAGGGACGGAAGGCGTGCTTGCGCTGGGTGTGGCTAATCAGCTTCTCAAGCACGACGATTTTTCCAAAACCGTACCTGCGGATATCGTCAACCTCGTTGGCAAGTACGATCTCGACACAGTCAGCAGCATTACGAGCGTGCGCTCGGATTTGATTGGCCATTTGGCGGGGTTGCTTTGGGAGAAGTCGCCGAGTCTCGTCATTTCTGGCGCATCCGTCGAAGGACATGTTCATGGCGTTCAGAATGCGGCAGCGATCCAGATCCTCAATAGAATACTCGGCAATGTGGGGAAAACTGTTGATGGTCAAGCGCAATCACCTTTCCCGCAACTCGCGCCTGCAACAGGAAGCTTCGCATCCTTGAAGGCAATGAATGATGGAATGGGCGCTGGAACGTACAAGGCTGTCTTTATCTATGGCGCAAATCCAGTATTCACAACGCCCAGTTTTATGGGATTCAGGGATAACCTCAGAAAAGTGCCTTTCAAGGTGGCTTTCGTCAATGCGGTCGACGAGACTGCAGAAGAGTGCGATCTCGTGTTGCCCATTTATACTGCAGTCGAGGATTTCGGCTCGCATGTCGCCTGGTATCAGCCCGAGGGTGTCGAGATCACCATGCAGCAGCCGCTCATGGACAAGCTTTATTCGGATACCCGTTCCATGGGGGATATCATGCTTGATCTCGTAAAGCAGCGCCGTGCGGACGAATATAAGGCATGGCCCAATTTCTTTTCCTATCTGAAAACGGCGGTCACCAACATCAAGCCCGCAGTCAAATATACGGATACTGACGAGCATTTCTGGTACGACACCCTGAGTCATGGCGTGATTCATGTCGATGCGCCGCAACAGCAGATCGCGGAGAACTTTTCAACAGAGATGCTCGACCTTCCGACGACGGTAAATTCACCTGATCCAAAATTTCCGTTCTATCTGATTCCATCCGAACGTCATTATTTCAGAGACGGCAGACACGCAAACTGTGGTTGGTTGCAGGAATCTCCTGATCCGCTTACCACCGTAGTCTGGGATTCGTGGGCTGAAATTCACCCAAAAACTGCCGCCAGCATGGGAATTCACGAAGGAGACTATCTGGAAGTTTCCTCTCAGAACGGCACAATCAAGGTGAAGGCCTACCTTTTCCCAGGCATCCATCCCGATGCAATTTCGATTCCGCTTGGACAAGGACATGAATCGCTGGGAAGGTTTGCGAAAGGCGTTGGCGTCAATCCGTTTAAGATACTGAATCCGGTATTTGAAAAGAATACGGGAGAGCTTGCCATGTTTGGCACTCGCGTATCTGTAAAGAGAACCGGTCAATCTGAAATTGTTGTCAAGGATGAAGGTCCCGTCAGTACGCAAATGGGGCGCAAACTGGTTGTGACGTTACCTGCTGACGTCGCTCAGCTTTCCAAGGAGATTTAAAAGTGTCGATTACGAATCTTTTGAACAACTGGTCTTTCTACAGGCAAAAGCGTCCCTATCAGGGTCAATACGATCTCAATAGGCAGTACAGCGAGTACAAGTGGGCAATGGCGCTGGACCTTGACATCTGTACGGGCTGCAACGCATGCACGACAGCCTGCTATGCAGAAAACAATCTTCCGGTGGTTGGCAAGAAGCGTTTCAATCAGGGACATGTGATGCACTGGATCAGGATTGAGCGCTACTGGGATGAGAACATGGGCGAGTTTCCTGAGCAAGGCGCATCTTTCCTGCCCATGATGTGCCAGCAATGCGAGGAGGCCCCTTGCGAAACTGTTTGTCCTGTCGGTGCAACCAGCCATACCAACGACGGCTTGAATTCCCAGAATTATCACCGGTGTGTCGGTTCCCGATACTGCTCGGTAAACTGCCCTTACAAGGTCAGATACTTCAATTTCTGGAACTACCCTTCTACCGCTTGGCCGGCACCCCTTCCGGATCAGCTCAACCCCGATGTGACAGTCCGCACCAAGGGAATCATGGAAAAGTGCACGTTCTGCGTTCAGCGACTGAATGAAGCCAAGAGCCGCGCCAGAACGGAATATCGTCTCGTCAGGGACGGAGAAGTCGTGCCTGCCTGCGTCCAGGCTTGCCCGACAAGCGCGATCACCTTTGGCAATATAGTTGACCCGAAGTCGAAGGTTGCAATGATGTGGAAGAATCAGCAGGTCGATCTTTACAAAGACATGCAGGAAAAGGACAACTCGGTTCGTGGATATAGGATATTGGAAGATTTGAGACCGTTCCCGTCAGTGATGTACTTGGAGCGAGTAAGAGATATGGAAGCATAGGATTGATCTCGCGTTAACTGCTTGTGTTCCTCTTATAGGTAATGTTTTTACTTCAAGGAATTTTGTAATGGTCAATACATACGAAGAAACAGAAGTCGCCGTAGAGAAGCGATTTGTCCCGAAACCGCTTGATATAAATGCTGATATCGCATGGGCAAAAATCAATAAGGACATACTGCGCAGTTTGGAGCGTCCAAGGCCGATATTCTGGGTGATTTTCATTGCATCTTTTGCCTTGTTCTTGGTTGGCGTCTCTTGCGAGGTCTACCAATATCAAACTGGCCTGGGCGTCGCCAACCTGAATAACCCGCAAGTGTGGGGGCTTTATATTGCGACATTCATTTGGTGGATTGGAATGGGGCACTCCGGAACGCTGCTTTCAGCCCTTCTGCATATCATGCATGCAGACTGGCGCAAGCCGATTTACCGATATTCCGAAGCGATGACCACATTCACACTGCTGACTGCTGCGCTCTTCGTCTTGGTTCACTTGGGCAGGATATGGCAGTTCTACTACGTGGTGGCCTATCCGAATGAAAGATGGACATGGCCTAACTTTCAGTCTCCTCTGGTCTGGGACGCAACCGCGATCGGAACCTACCTCACTTCATCGCTCCTGTTCCTTTACATCGGGATGATTCCGGATCTGGCTATTTGCCGTGACAATGCCATTGGAATCCGCAAGAAGTTATATACCTTCATGTCGCTTGGCTGGATGGGAACCGATCGGCAATGGGCCAACTTCCGCGTCACTTATTTGACTCTGGCCTGCTTTCTGATGCCCCTTGCTGTTTCTGTGCATTCCATCGTTTCGACCGATTTTGCTGCATCACAGCAACCCGGTTATCACATCACGTCCTTCCCTCCCTACTTCGTCGCAGGGGCCATATATTCAGGGCTGGCCGTGATTATCACACTCTTCATCGTCCTTCGATATACGTTCCGATTCGAGGAATACATGACCATGCCGATTCTCGAAAAGCTCGCAAAATTGACTTTTGCAGCGGGAATGGTATGGACTTACCTGAATCTCATCGAATATGCCACGACATGGTATGGCAATGACATGTACGCCAAGCAGGCCTTGATATATCGCGCTACAGGTCCGTTTGCCCCCGAGTGGTGGATGATGAACTTCCTTGGGTCGGTGCTTCCTTTCGCACTCACCTTCAAAAGAGTAAGGGCGAGTATCCCTGTAATGCTTTTCATGTCTATCTTCATCAATTTCGGGATGTGGCTGGAACGCTGGATGATTATTTCCCCGACCTTGGCACACGGAATTTATCCCTGGACCTGGGACGACGATCAATGGCCAAGCTTTGTCCAATGGGGAATTGTTGCCGGCAGCTTTGGCTGGTTCAACATGCTTTTCATGTTGTATTGCAAGATATTTCCTTCAGTTTCAATGTATGAGGTAAAGGAAATGCTTCATGAGCGTAGATTCTTTAAAAGTACCAACGTAGCAACTGCTCGGGATCCCGCGATTAATCCAGATTTGGCAGTTGAGGGAGGGCTTGCATCATGAGTAAATCGCATATGCTGGCATTGTTTTCCGATTTCGATCAGGCCTCCGAGGCAATTCGGGACCTTAAATCCTCAAATTTTGAGGGATTCAAATTGGATGACGTGACGCTAAAATCGCCGATCGAGCACCCTGAAATTGAGGAGTTGCTCGGAAAGCGTCCTGTGTATGTCAGGATCTTCACCTTCTTTGGCGCATTGTTCGTGCCGCTTCTGGGTTTCTTGTTTGTGGCTTCGTCGCAAGCAACCTTCCTGTTGCAGCCAAAAGGAGGTAAGCCGGTAATCCCGCTCCCGCCAAATTTTGTTCTGACCTATGAATTTTTCATTCTTGGGGGGGTGTACATGACGGTGCTCGGTTTTTTCATCAGTGCGAAATTGCCGATGAAAAGAAACAAGCTGTACAACGCCCGGGTTTCCGAAGATCAAATCGGCATTCTCATCAAAGCAGAGGACGCTATAATGCCGGCCATCAAGGATCTGTTTACAAGACACAACCCATTGGAAATCATGGGAGGGGATAACTAAATGGTAAAGTTGCGATGGTTCGCGGTGATTGCAACACTTATTCCATCTGTTGCCATGGCTTGGCCGTGGTCTACCGACATGATGGATCAGATTAGCATCAAGCCGCAGCATGGCCCGATGGGTGTTCGGCCTTTCCCGGAACATTCCGTACCCATTCCGAGCACCAAGACTTCGTCGCGGATTGTTGACATGGACGAGGCCGACGCAACCAAGAACCCGGTTGCGGCAACGCCAGAATCGATCCATAACGGGATGAAACTGTTCGAGGTCATTTGTACTCCTTGCCACAATTATTCAGGCAAGGGTGACGGCCCCGTCGGCATGAAGTTGACATTGCAGCCTTTCGACCTGACATCCGATCGCATTCAGCATGAGGTGACCGAAGGACACATTTTCGGCTACATGACGTTCGGAGGGGCGGTGATGCCTTCCTACGCCAATGATCTGTATCCGAACGAACGCTGGGATATCGTCAACTTCGTCCGTCATGGTTTGCTGCAATACTCTCAGAACTGGCTCAAGACGCATTACAGTGCTGACAAAGGCCACTATGACTATACGGACAAGGGCGGTAAACAATAAAGGGGTAATGTAATTATGGTTTCTTTTGCCAGCTGGTCTGTATTGACCGTGGATTTCCTGATTGTTTTTTATTTGGCGTTTGGCGGTATTACGCTTGCGGCCTTATTGCACCTGGTGAATGCCAAGTGGCGTTATGATGTGAGATTCATAACCGTATCCTTCTTCTCCCTCTATCCGCTTGCATTTATCCTGTTGCTGATACTGCTCTGGGGGGGCAAGACTACTTTTCCATGGGTTACCTCGATCGAACCGAAGCCGTTGTGGAATAATCTTACCTTCCTCGCGATTAGGGAAATTGTCGCTTTTATCATCATCGGCATTCTGGGCGCAATTTTTATAAAATATCAGGCGAAGGCGGACAAGGATCCGGACAGCAAGATCATATTTCGTAATGTGGCGCTGCTGATTCCATTTGCCTACGTGCTCTTTGGAACGATGTTCGCCTGGGATTACGAGATGACGCTGACTCCATACTGGGGAAGTTCCATATATGCGATGTATTTCTTCGTCAGTAATTTCGGCATGTTCCTCGCATTCACGGTTACGCTGATTTATTTCCTGAACAACTCGGGTGCGCTTTCGAAGCCGATCGGCGACTACGTATACAACTACTTAGCGCAAATGATGTTGGGATTTACCATTCTCTGGATTTACACCTTCTTCGCCCAATATCTGATCATTTGGTACGGCAATCTGCCTGACGAAACAGGGCGTATTTTCCACATGCAGTATGGAAATTACGGAGGGCTCTTCTGGACTTTCTTTGCCATGAAGTTCGTGTTTCCGTTCCTGATGCTGGTTTTTCCCTTCAACAGGCACTGCATCTATTCGATCCTGGCTGTTGCTGCAAGCATCATGATTGGGACTTGGCTGGAGCGCTATACGTGGATTTCAGGCACCTCCAATTCGGCCCATATGCCCATGACCTCATTCTTCGACATCGGCGTCACGGCGATTGTTTTCGGAGCGGCATTCACCATTGTCAGAATGACCATGAAGAAATACAAGCTGATCAAGGCCTGATACCGGAAAGTCATGGATCCAACACCCGCCGCCTGTGAAAGGTGGCGGGTTTTTTTTCGTCCATCGATCTGATATCATTCGAGCGCTTCAGGTGTCCGGCTTCGTCATGAAGCCGGGTGAAACGGGAAACAGGTGAAATGCCTGTGCTGCCCCCGCAACGGTAAGAGAAGCGTGAACCCTCATGCTGCCACTGTGAATCATTTCATGGGAAGGCGATGGTTTTTCTCGAGCCCGGAGACCGGCCTGGAACATTGCGAGGATGTCGCGGGGATGCGGCAGGCCGGTGCCCATACCTTTCGGATATGCGTTCTCCTGTCGTTGCTCCCGAGATGTCCATACTTGAATTCCGCATGCGGGGTCGCATGCGGCTCGGAGACCGATATGAAGCGCCTTTTCCTGTTTTACCCCTTCCTTTCCCTGCCAGTCTGGGCCGACGACAATTCATTGTTCGACGGCAGCGAGGTCGTCGTCACAGCATCCAGAATTGCTCAGCCCATCGACCAGTCGCTTGAAGACATATCGGTCATTTCCCAGCAGGACATCCGCTCATCCGGTGCGCCTGACGTGCTCACCCTGCTTCGCAACCTTGCAGGTGTTGAAGTCACGCAAAGTGGCGGCATCGGCAAGCAGAGCAGCATATTCATGCGGGGCACCAATTCCGATCATGTGCTCGTGCTGCTCGACGGCGTTCGCATCGATTCGGCAACGGCCGGAACTTCCGAAGTCGATCAATTGATGCTCGATCAGATCGATCATATCGAAGTGGTGAGAGGCAATGCCAGCAGCCTTTATGGCTCGTCTGCAATAGGCGGGGTGATCCAGATATTCACCAAGAAAGGGGCTGGAAAACCGAGCTTCAACTTCAGTTCTGGCTATGGATCCTACAATTCTAGGCAGCTTTCGTCCGGATTCGGGGGCGTGGTTGGAAACAACCAGTTCCAGATCCAGGCATCCAAGTATGCAACCGACGGAATTCCTGCCGTCAATACGGCCCTGGCGCCGCTTGCGAATCCCGCTGCAGATGGCTATTCCAACGTTTCGCTGTCTGCGAATGTGAGTCACCGTTTCAATGAAGACCACAAGCTATCCTTTTCGGGCTTTCAAAGCCGCGGCAACAATGCCTACGCCAACGCATTTGCCGCTTCTCCGACAGATGCCTACAACAATATCTCATCCATACAGAAACTGTCCCTTGTCGAAGAGGACAGCATCACTTCCGACTGGAACAGCCGACTGATGCTTGCCGATGGCAAGGACAATGAGCGGGATTTCCTGAACGGGACACAGAGCGATCTGTATCAGACCGACAACCAGCAGGCTTCCTGGCAGAATACAGTCACGCTCAATCCGGAGAGCAAGCTCCTGATTGGTGCGGAAAAACTCGACCAGCTGGTTTCGTCCACCACGCTCTTCACGCAAACGAGGCGCAACGTGAACAGTCTTTTTGCAGGCTACGATGGAAACTATGGGGCAAATCAGGTTCAAGCCAATCTCAGGCAGGATGATTATTCCGACTTCGGCGCGGCCAATACCTGGCTTCTGGGCTATGGATACCGCTTCACCAGCGCATGGCGCGCCACGGTCAATTATTCGACTGCATTCAAGGCCCCCACTTTCAATGATCTCTATTACCCATTGACTTTTGGTTACCAGGGAAACCCGAATCTGCAGCCCGAACGCTCGCGCAATGCGGAAGCGGGACTCCATTATGATCGGGGCAGCCAGAAAGTGGATTTCATCTACTTCAACAACAATATCAACAACCTGATCACCAGCAATGCCGCCGGAACCACCATGGTGAACATCAATCAGGCCAAGATAGATGGCGAGGAGTTGAGTTATGATGGAAAATTCGGCGACACGGGGCTGACTGCCTCACTGACAGCCCAGAATCCGAGAGATGCCCTGACCGGTCAGACTCTGCCGCTCAGAGCCAAGTTCTACTCGACTCTGGGCGCGACGCAGCAATACGGAAAATTGCAGTTGGGCGGGCAGTGGCAGCACAGCGGTTCTCGCGATGCCTCGAACTCGATTGTTTATCCCGCAGTGCCCATCACGCTGCAAAGCTACAATCTGGTCAACCTGACTGCCAACTATGCCTGGACAAAGCACTGGAACGTCAATGCCCGCATCAGCAACCTGTTCAATCAGAACTATATGCTGGTCTATCCGTACAATACCTACGGCAGAACTGTCTTTGCAAGCGTGAATTACCAACCCTGAAGCCATGATTCGCTTGCTCCTCATGCTGTGCTGCATCCTTGTGCCGATTTCGGCGCGAGGAGGCATCCTGGAAAAGGATGACCAGGGGCTTGTGGTTTCATTGGACAAGCCGGCCAGGCGGATCGTCAGCCTCGCACCGAGCATCACCGAGCTGCTTTATGCTGCAGGAGCCGGAGAAAGGCTGGTTGGGGTGGTCGACTACAGCGATTACCCCGCCTCGGCCCTGAAGATCGCCAGAGTAGGCGGGGCCGGGGCGCTCGACATCGAGAAAATTGCATCTCTTCAGCCGGATCTCGTCGTGGCCTGGAAAAGCGGCAATTCGTCGGGGCAGATCGCGCAGCTTGAAAAGCTCGGCATCCCGATTTATTACGCCGAGCCCAGGCACCTTTCGGACATTCCCCTGGATATCGAAAGGCTCGGGATACTCGCTGGAAGCGCAAAAGCTGCAGCGCTTTCGGCAGCCTCATTCAGGAAGCAAATGGAGCGCTTGCGTAGTCGCTATTCCGGCAAGAAGCCAGTTTCGGTTTTCTATGAAATATGGCCAGTTCCGCTGATGACGGTCAATCACGAACATATCATTTCTGACGTGATGCTGCTTTGCGGCGCAAGAAACGTTTTTGGGCAATTGCCTATTCTGACCCCCACCCTGGATTTCGAATCGGTATTGCAGGCAGATCCGGAAGCCATCATCGCAAGCGGGGAGGGGAGCAGGCCGCCTCCCTGGCTGCTGGACTGGAAAAAGTGGAACATCGCCGCATCCAGGAAAGATAATCTTTTTTTCATTCCTGCCGATCTCATCAGCAGGCCCGGGCCACGGATTTTGCAGGGCGCGCAGCTTTTCTGCAGCGAGGTTGACGAAGCGCGCAACAGGTAGCCGGATTGTGGGATACCCCCTTTTTCGGCTATCATATCGCGATTGAATTCATCCCCAAGTTTCATGACCAAATACATATTCGTGACCGGCGGCGTCGTCTCATCCCTGGGCAAGGGCATCGCGGCGGCTTCCCTTGCCGCACTCCTCGAATCGCGCGGCATCAACGTCACGATGCTCAAGCTCGATCCCTACATCAACGTCGACCCGGGAACGATGAGCCCCTTCCAGCATGGGGAGGTTTTCGTCACAGAAGATGGGGCTGAAACAGATCTCGACTTGGGCCATTACGAGCGCTTCGTCAATGTCAAGATGAGCAAGCGCAATAATTTCACGACCGGGCAGATCTACGAAAGCGTGATCAAGAAGGAGCGCAGGGGGGATTACCTCGGCGGCACAGTGCAGGTCATTCCCCACATCACCGACGAAATCAGACGCTTCATCGAGATCGGTGCCGCCGATGCCGCTGTAGCGATCGTCGAGATCGGCGGGACGGTAGGGGATATCGAATCGCTGCCCTTTCTCGAAACGATCAGGCAGATGGGGATAGGCAGCGGTCGCCACAATACCTGCTTTATCCACCTTACGCTGGTTCCCTATATCCCTTCAGCCGGCGAGATCAAGACCAAGCCGACGCAGCATTCGGTGAAGGAGTTGCGCTCCATCGGCATCCAGCCCGATATTCTGTTGTGCCGTGCAGACAGGTCGTTGCCCGACGACGAAAGAAGAAAAATCGCGCTCTTCACCAACGTCGAAGAGGAGGCGGTAATATCCGCGGTAGATTCGGACAGCATCTACAAGATACCTGCGCTTCTCCACGAGCAGCACCTCGACGACATCGTCTGCAAGACCCTGGACATCGATGCGCCGCCAGCCGACCTCTCAATCTGGAACAGGATTGTCTACTCCCTGCAGCATCCGGAAAGCGAGGTCGATATCGCCATAGTGGGCAAATACGTCGATCTGACGGAATCCTACAAGTCGCTTTCGGAAGCGCTGATTCACGCCGGCATCCATACATTATGCAAGATCCGGATTCATTACATCGATTCCGAAAACATCGAAGCGCAGGGCACAGATTGCCTGGAGGGCATGGATGCGATCCTGGTCCCGGGCGGCTTCGGAAAACGCGGCATCGAAGGAAAAATCAGGGCGATACGCCATGCCAGGGAAAACGCCATCCCTTATCTCGGCATCTGTCTCGGCATGCAGCTCGCGGTGATCGAGTTTGCACGCCACAAAGCCGGCCTTGCAGGCGCGAACAGCACGGAATTCGACACCGACACGGCGTTCCCGGTGATCGCGCTGATCTCGGAATGGATGAATGCGGATGGCAGGATCGAAACGCGAACCATCCATTCCGATCTGGGCGGTACCATGCGCCTGGGCGGACAGGAATGCCGTCTCGGCGAAGACACGCTGGCCCGCAAAATTTACGGTTCGGAACGCATCGTTGAGCGGCACCGCCACCGCTATGAAGTCAACAACCAGTATCTGCCGCAACTCGAGAAAGCGGGACTCAGGGTGAGCGGACGGTCACACAGCCACGATCTGTGCGAAATGATCGAACTGCCCGATCATCCCTGGTTCGTGGGTTGCCAGTTCCATCCGGAATTCACTTCCTCTCCGCGCAGCGGCCATCCCCTTTTCGAGTCCTTTGTCAGGGCGGCGATCGCTTCCAGGAGAAATTCATGAAGCTTTGCGGCTTCGATGCCGGCCTCCATCATTCCCTGTTCTTGATCGCCGGCCCTTGCGTGATCGAATCGAGACAACTTGCCATCGATACCGCAGGCACCCTGAAGGAATTGTGCGAGTCGCTTGCTATCCCCTTCATTTACAAATCTTCCTATGACAAGGCCAACAGGAGCTCGGGGAAATCATTCCGGGGAATGGGCATCGACGAGGGGCTGAAGATACTGGAAGAAGTCAGGAGCAGCATCGGGGTTCCGGTTTTGACCGATGTCCATGCCATGGAAGAAATCGACGCTGCAGCTTCCGTCGTGGACGTGCTACAGACCCCCGCCTTCCTCTGCCGTCAAACCGATTTCATTCAGGCCGTGGCTGCATGCGGGAAGCCCGTCAACATCAAGAAGGGACAATTTCTTGCGCCCTGGGACATGAAGCAGGTTGTCGAAAAGGCGAAAGTTGCGAGCAATCAGGACAACATTTTGGTTTGCGAAAGAGGCGTCTCCTTCGGATACAACAACCTAGTATCCGACATGCGTTCCCTCATGGTGATGCGCGAGACTGGCTGTCCCGTGGTATATGACGCAACTCACTCCGTCCAGCTCCCGGGAGGGCAGGGCGACCGGAGCGGGGGGCAGCGTGAATTCGTTCCCGTTCTGGCGAGAGCCGCGGTTGCAGCGGGGATTGCCGGGATTTTCATGGAGACCCACCCCAATCCCGAAAAAGCCCTTTCCGATGGCCCCAATGCATGGCCGCTGGCGGGCATGAAAGCGCTGCTGCAGAATTTGAAGGAATTGGATGCCCTGATCAAAAGCCAGGGTTTCATTGAACACCAGCAACTGAGCTAATAACAGAGAAAGGTTGTCAAAGCATGAGTGCCATTATCGATATCATCGCCCGCGAAATTCTGGATTCGCGAGGCAATCCAACAGTGGAAGCAGACGTGCTGCTCGAATCCGGCGTGCTGGGGCGGGCTTCCGTTCCTTCGGGCGCGTCGACAGGCACCAAGGAAGCGGTCGAACTCAGGGACGATGATGCTTCGCGTTTCATGGGCAAGGGCGTGCTCAAGGCAGTTGAGAACGTCAATACAGAAATCTCGGAGGCGATCATCGGCCTAGATGCTGCCGAGCAGGCCTTCGTCGACAAGACGCTGATTGACCTCGACGGTACCGACAATAAGTCGAGGCTCGGGGCGAATGCGATTCTTGCGGTATCCATGGCTGTCGCCAAGGCAGCTGCGGAAGAGTCCGGGCTTCCGCTTTACCGGTATCTGGGCGGCGCGGGTTCGATGACCATGCCTGTTCCCATGATGAATGTCATCAACGGCGGTGCGCACGCCAACAACAGCATCGACATGCAGGAATTCATGATCATTCCGGTAGGCGCGCAAAGTTTCAGGGAAGCGCTGAGGTGTGGCGCTGAAGTTTTTCATTCCCTCAAGAAACTGATCGACGCCAAAGGCATGCCGACCACGGTTGGAGATGAGGGAGGATTCGCTCCAAGCCTGGAGAACAATGAGGCGGCGCTGCAACTCATCGTGAAGGCGATCGAAAGCGCGGGTTATTTGCCAGGTTCCGACGTGGCGATAGGGATCGATTGCGCAAGTTCCGAATTCTTCAGGAACGGGAAATACGAACTGGCCTCGGAAGGACTGAGCCTGAGCGCAGAGGAATTCTGCGACTATCTTGCGACCTGGGTCGACAAGTATCCCATCATCAGCATCGAGGATGGGATGGCTGAGACCGACTGGGAAGGCTGGAAGCTCCTTTCGAAAAAACTTTCCGGCTCCGTCCAGTTGGTCGGAGACGATATTTTCGTCACGAACACAAAAATCCTGAAGGAAGGAATCCGCCAGGGAATCGCCAATTCAGTTCTGATCAAAATCAACCAGATCGGAACGCTGTCCGAAACATTCGCTGCGATCGAGCTTGCCAAGCGCTCGGGTTACACTTCGGTCGTCTCCCACCGAAGCGGCGAGACCGAAGACACGACGATTGCCGACATCGCAGTTGCGACCAATGCCATGCAGATCAAGACGGGCTCCCTGAGCCGATCGGACCGCCTGGCAAAATACAATCAGTTGCTCCGCATAGAAGAGGATCTGGGCGACATGGCAGTTTATGCAGGACGCGAGGCATTTTTTCAATTGCGCTAGATGCGAATCCTGCTCCTGATTCTGCTCTCCCTGATCGCCTTGGTACAATATTCGCTTTGGCTGGGCAAGGGAGGGTGGCTTCAGGTCCGGGATATGGACAGGCAGATCAGGGCACAGCAGCAAGCAAACCAGAAAATGCAGGAAAGAAATGCAGCGATCGATGCTGACGTGAAAGATCTTAAGCAGGGTTATGCCGCGATCGAAGAGCGCGCAAGGAGCAAGCTGGGCATGGTGAAGGACGACGAGATTTTTTTCCAGGTGATCAAATCTTCTCCCCAGCAGAAGGAAAAATGATCCCGATTTCCCTCAGGCCTTCGATCAGCCTTGCCGCCATACTCGCAGCAGCCCATCTTGGCGCGATTTCCCTGATTCTCGTGCTTCCAATTTCAGCAAGACTTCCCCTTGTCATGCTTCTCGCATTCAGCATGGCTTATTCGATCCTGCGTTATGCGCTCATCCAGCTTCCCGACTCCATCGTTTCCCTCAAGCTTGAAGAAAAGTCCTGCATGTTTTCCATGCGCGGCGGCAGCGAAAAAATCTGCGCCTTTCACGGCAGCAGCTACGTTTCCCCTTATCTGACCGTCCTTAACCTGAAGGAGGAGGGGAAGCGCCTGATGAAATCGGTGGTCATTCTGCCTGATGCAATCGACAGGGAAGAGTTCAGGCAACTTCGCGTCTGGCTGCGCTGGAAAGTCTGATTCACTTCGTCTTCCAGCTTCCATCAGCCTGCCTGCAGGCTGTGCCGTAAATGGTTTCCTGCTTGCCGCCGATGATGGCTTTCGTCGTGAAATCCCGGCAGGGACCTGTCTCCGTCTCATAGGTCTTTGTCGGCATCACGGTATAGGTGTTCCCCGTGTCCGGATTTCGCCAGCTCGTGGCTCTTCCTGTCGGGTTGCTTTCCATGGCTTGTGCCGTCTTCAGACGGTCCGTCTCGTCCATGGATTTTCCTATCGCGCTGCCGAGATAGGCCCCCGCCAACGCCCCGGCTATGATGGCGACATCCCGTCCGGTTCCCTTGCCCACCTGTGACCCCAGAACGCCTCCGAGCACCCCGCCGGTGACGGTGCCAACGTCCTGCTTGGAAGGCTGGTTGCTGCAGGATGCGAGGGATGCGACCAGAATCGAAGCGGCAAGCTTATTCATCAGTTTCATAGCTGAGTCTCCATGCTGTTTGAACCCATTGTAGTAAACAGGATGGATTTTGCCATTCGACTTCAGTTGATCGTGATTTCTCCTGCGATGTCTTCGGCTGCGTCGATGACGATGGAATGCAGGGTAACGTCAAACCACTTCCAGAAAAGCTTGAGTGTCCTGTCTGCCGGCCAGGTGTTTTCTTCCTCCGACCATTCGGAAAGCTCGGCTTCGAAGATATTGCCGTAGATATGATCTATCGCGGCCAGCGCATCCTCGATCTCGTCGAAATCAGGAATGAGATAGACTGTGGAATCCGTCCTCAGCTGCTCCAGGGTGATGTCGATTTCCGCGCCGGGCAGTGCCTTGATCCATTCCAGGAAAGGCTCCCGGGGCTTGACGATGGCGACGCTACGATCAACTGCATACATGGCTTGAACCTCCCGCTGTGACTGGCTGATTCATTGTATATCATCCATGATGACAGCATGAAGAAAGACGCCCCTCCCGGAAGCGGAGAGGAGCGCTTCATTTTGACAGGCTTGAATGAGTCTTTGCCCGTATCAATAGCGCGAGTCGCTCGGCTTGCCGCCTTTGGGCCAGTCATGGACCTTGGCCGGGAAATCGCGCCTTGGCATGTGGCTGAAATATTCGCCGACGTCCACCGCCTGCTGATCCGTCAGGCCACCCTGGCCAATCGGAAAGGAGAAGGTATTCGAGAGCGGCATGACATTCTTGGCGAACGCGGCTGCCGTGTAGGTCTTGGCAATCCCTGCGCCGATATTGTACGAGTCGTTGCCCCACAGCGGCGGGAACAGGTAGCTGCCATCGGCGCGCTTGATGCCTTCGCCCTGTTTTCCGTGGCAAACGGCGCAGGAATGATTGTAGACTTCCTTGCCATTCGCCGCGTTCGGCACGATGCTTTTGCTGATCTTGCCGATCCCGCGCCCGGGAATCTTCTGCTTCATCTGATAGCCATTGCGCATCCAATCCATGTAGGCGATCATAGCGTTCATTTCCTTGGAATTCTTGTCAAGCGGGTTGCCTGCCATCGAGCGCAGCATGCAGCCGTTGACGCGGTCCTTGAAGTCGATGATGCGCCCGGCGCGGGGATTGTAGCTGGGAAACTGGGCCGCCACACCGACATAAGGAGAGCCAAGCGCCATCGTTCCGCCATTGATATGGCAGCTGTCGCAGTTCAGCCCATCGCCCACATAGTTCGGCAGCAGTCGCTTGGTGTCGCGCATCAGACGCATGCCGTAAATCAGCTCGGCTGCGTTGGCGCTTTTCAGCATGTCTGCATAGCGCGGCGGATTGAATTTAGGCGGAGCCGCCTTTTTCATTTCCAGCGCCTTCCTCATCTTGTGAATCTGTTCGGCAGTCACCGGACTGCCCTTGTTGCCCCAATGGGTCCGGACGAAAGTCGCTATTTCCGCGACTTCCTGGTCATTCAGCACGGAATAGGAGGGCATCGCGAAGGCGTGCGGTGAGGAGGCGGTCAGGGGCGAGGCGGAGCCCGTCAGCATGACGTGGATGAGGGATGCGGGGTCCTTGGCCTGAATAGAAGTATTGCCGGCGAGCGGCGGGAAAAAGCGTGTCGCACCCTTGCCGTCCATCTGATGGCAAGTTGCGCAGAACTGCACGTAACCGAGGCCGCCGCGGGTTGCATAGATCTCCTTGTTGGTTTGAGCGACATCCACCGACACGGCATCACGATCCGGCCGCTCATTCGAATTGGGCGAAAGCGCGTGGATGTACTCGCCGATCGCGGCGAGGTCGCCTTGGGTGAAATGCTGCGAGCTGAAATGGACCACTTCGGCCATGCCGCCGTAGGCCGTTCCGCGGCCATTTTCACCGGTCTTCAGAAACTGGGCGATTTCAGGGCCGGTCCAGATATTGCGCAGATTGACGGCGCGCCAGTGCTCGACGGCTGCGCCTGCCAGGAACTCCTTGCCGTCGCTGCCCGAGTCGCTCATGGCCTTTTCCTGGAAACCGATGCCGCGCGGAGTATGGCAGGAGCCGCAGTGACCCAGTCCCTCTACAATATATGCGCCGCGATTCCACTGCGGGGTGTGCGAAGGATCGTAACGGAAGGGCTGATTATCCAGGAACACCATGTTCCAGCCTGCGAGCCCCAGGCGAATGTTGAAGGGAAACTTCATGGCATTGGGCTTGTTGGGCTGAGCAACCGGTTCGACGCCTTGCATGAGGTAGGCGTAAAGGGCTCTCATGTCGTTCTGGGCGATTTTGGCGAATGAAGGATAAGGCATGGCGGGATAAAGATTGTGTCCATCCCGTGCAACGCCGCGGCGCATCGCGCGGTCGAATTCTTCGAAAGTATAGGCGCCGATGCCATCTACCTTGTCGGGTGTGATATTGGTGGAATGGATGACGCCGAACGGCGTTTTCATTTCCAGGCCGCCAGCCAGCGGCTTGCCGCCAGGCGCGGTATGGCAGGCGACGCAGTCGCCCAGATGTGCCAGGTATTCGCCCTGCTTGACCAGATCATTGGATGAAGGCGCTGCAGCCAGCGCGGAGCTTGCAACCATTGTCGCCAATGCGGCACCCAACAACTTCAGCGAGGCTATTCCCAACTTCATGTATTCACTCCATCTTGTTTCGACCAAATAGGCCTCAAAATATGCAAAAAGAGCTCTGGCTCGAGCCATTTCAAATTGGACGGGATACCGGCTTCGATCCCGAGAGATAGTGTTCAAATGAACATGCTCGGCCGCTCTGGTCGAGAGCGGCCGAAGCATCTTTACGGGCGATAAGGCTTGAAGCCGTATTGTTGGAAAATCGCCAGTGCCTTGGAGGATTTCAGGAATTCCACCCAGGCTTTTGCCGCTTCAGGATTGGGCGCATCCTTGAGCACCCCTGCCGCATAGATTGCGGTCGAGTTATGCTCGGGCGCAATCTTCACGAACGAGATGGGGTTTCCAGCATGTCTTTCCTGGAAAACGGCTTCCGAGCCCCATGTCACGCCGGCAACTGCCTTTCCTTGCATCAGGAACATCGGACTCTGGCGGTGATGGATGTGGGTAAGGATAGTTTCGCCGTTCCTCACTTTCGATTCATAAACGGCTTTCACCAGTTCATCTCCACCAGCCTTCTTCAGCGCTGCCTTGATTTGCCGTGCGATGCCTTCGAATGCGGGATTGGGCATGACGAGCTTGACGCCGGGTTTGCCGAGATCCTTCAGCGAGGTGATGTGGCCGGGATTGCCTTTCGGTACCATGATGGTGAGATCATTGGTCGCATAAGGCTCGACCGCCTTCACATAACCCTTGTCCACCATCTGCTTGACGCGCTTCATGCCTGCGGCATAAACATCCGCCTTCACCGTCCAGGTCATGTTTCCGACCGTGATGGTGCCGCCTTTTTCAATCTGGGTAGCAAGCAAGCCGGGAGGGATGGTTTCGTAGTAAATCTTGCCCTTGTACTCAGGATGTTCCTTTTCGAATTCTGCGACTAGCGGCGCCATGGCGAAATAATAGTTTCCGCCGACGAAAACCGACAGCTTGGCATCCATGGGGTTGCCGTGGAAATCCGGCAGATTGTCGACTTCCGGAACGGTGAATTCCAGGCCTCTTTCGGTGACCGGGTTGTTTCTTCCTTCGCTCCATGGCGGGTAAACATCCGCGACGGCCTGTGCCGTCGCCAGAATGCACCCCAGCCCCATGAGCGATGAAATCAGCTTTTTGTTCATGTGGTTTCCTTTATTTCGCATACTGGAAGCCATGCACGCCGAGTTCCGGCAAGGTGGCCACGATCCCTGGGGTGAGGATCACGCCCGGAATCAGGTGATTGGTGAATTCGGCAACCATTTGCGGCACACTGAGTTTGTCAGGGTTGACGCCCTTCTTGTTCAGCATGTGCGAAATCTCGAAAATCGCATTGTGGCAGGCCAGAAAAACCGCACCCCTTGCCTGTAGGGAGGCTATGGAATTATCTGCAGGTGAAAACACGCCTTCCTCGTCCTCGAAGTTTTTCGGGTCAGCGTGCGCTGCCGCAGGCACTTTCAGGAAGGTGTTTTCCTTGAATTTGTCTCCGGTCAGCTTGGAAAGCTGGTACTTGTCCCAGAGATATTGATCGTAGAGCGCCAGATGAGCGGGGCCATGGGTCGCCGAAACGCATAGGAAGTCGGGATGCTTGAATGACCAGATCTGGGCATTCATTGAGTTTCTCATGAGATTGAGCCAGGGGCCCGAGATGTCCGTATTGTCCCAAACCTGCTTGACCTTGCCCTTGTACTTCATGAGGATGGTCAGGGCTTCATGATCCCATTCATCTTCCTTGGTCAGGATCATGGGCACTTCCTTGAAGTCCCGGCGGCGAGGCGCCTTTGCGAGAGCCTTCGTCAATTCCTTCAGCGTCTTCGCGCCATCCGGCTCCAAAGAAGAAAGAGGGGCTTCCGCTGCCTGGGCAATGCCGCTTCCCAAAGCTACGCCTGCGAGGCCAGTTTTTGCCACGATGCCCAACATATCTCGACGCGTCAAATCCATGATCGGTATTCTCCTTTGTTGTGATGGTCAATGCCGGGCCGTGCTGGTTCGCGACATGCCCTGTGCCCGCCCTGGGCGTTGAATCATTCCCATTTTAGGGTGTCCCAGAATTATACAGGATGAGTATAGATGCATTACAAATTACGCGGGTATAATCGACCGGCAAAATAGATCGAAGGAATCAGCATGCGCATCACGTTACGCCAGTTGCAGATTTTCGTCGCCGTCGCGCGCACCTCGAGCACAACCGAGGCGGGAAAGAGTCTGCCCCTTTCACAGTCTGCAACCAGCGCTGCCATCAACGACATAGAAAGCTTGCTCAACACCCAGTTGTTCGATCGAGTCGGAAAGCGCCTCGTGCTCAATGACAACGGGCGGCTGCTCCTGCCAAATGCGCTTGCCCTGATCGAAGGGGCAATCGATCTCGAACAGCAATTTTCGACTGCCCGGACCGGGATGGTTTCGCAACTCCGTTTGGGAGCGAGCACGACCATTGGCAACTACATTCTGCCCGCCCTGCTTGCCGGCTGCCGCAGGGAGCAATTCGGAGAATGCGAAGCGGTGCCTAGCATGCGCGTGGACATTGCCAACAGTTCCAAAATCGCCGAAGCAGTCGCGAATTACGAGATCGATGCCGGCTTTATCGAAGGGCATTGCCATGTGCCGAATCTTGAAGTCATTCCCTGGATTCAGGATGAACTGCTGATCGTCGCCTCCCCGACCCATGCCATAGCCAGAAAGGGCAAGGTTGATTTCGATACGCTCCAGCAGGCGCAATGGCTGATGCGGGAATCCGGGTCCGGCACGCGCGAGACGGTGGAATACGAATTGCTGAGGCATCTTAGCCATCTGAACATCGGGATGGAATTCGGCGGCGCGGAAGCGATCAAGCGGGCAACCTCCGAGGGGCTCGGAATAAGCTGCCTGTCGCGATGGGCCGTTGCGGATTATCTCGAAACCGGTCAATTGATCATCCTGGATACGGAATTGCCCAAGCTGACTCGGAAATTCCACATCATCCTGCACAAGCAGAAATATCTTTCTGACAACCTTAAGCATTTTCTGAACCATTGCGCAGGAAGCGAAATGTTCACGTCGTCGCTCAAGCAAAGCGAAGCCAGTCGCTTGGCGCTGGCATGAGGCGCACGAATCTCAAGGAATATAACAAAATAATATCAATGCACTAGGATAGAGGAAGATTATTCGTATTGTTTTAGATACGAAATTTTGGGGCTGCGAAAGTGGCTCGGGACGGCGAGAGATGATGCCGCCTCAGGCAAACAGGGGAGGGGGCGCAAAAACATCGTAAGGCATCGATGTCGTGCTTGCTGGAATAGGTGATCAACTGGAAGCTGGTCGTCTTTCCAGAGTCCAGCGAGTATCGTCGACTAGCCATTGCAGCAGCGCATCGAAAGGCATCGGGTGCCCGATGTAAAATCCTTGCCCCTGATCGCAATGATTCTCGACCAGAAATGAAAGCTGTTCATCGGTTTCAATGCCTTCTGCAATGACGGGAATCTTCAGGTTATGCCCCATGGCAATGATCGCGGTGATCAAAGCCGCGTTCTCCGCGTCTCCTGTCGCATCCCGGACGAAGGACTGGTCGATCTTGAGCTGGCTGATCGGATAGCGTTTCAGGTAACTCAGGCTCGAATACCCGGTTCCGAAATCGTCGATGGCGATTCTCACCCCAAGCGCATGCAGCGCCTCCAGAGCAGTGGCGACATCGCTTCTTTCATCCATCAGCACGCTTTCGGTGATCTCCAACTCCAGCTGAGCGCTTTCCAGACTAGCCTGCCCGAGAGCATTTCTGACCAGCATGACCAGATCGCCGTTCATGAATTGCCGCGGTGATATGTTGACCGCAACCTTGAGCGCCACCCCCAGCAACTTTTCCATTCTTTTTGCATCACGACAGGCCGCCTCCAGCACCCATTGACCGATCCGCAGGATGAGCCCTGTTTCTTCGGCCAGGGGAATGAAGCTGGAAGGCGGCACAGGCTGATCGCTTCCGTTGTGCATGCGCAGCAAAGCTTCGACGCCCAGCACGGTTTTCGACTTCAAATCCACTTTAGGTTGATAGAACAGGGAAAATCCTCCGCTTTCAATAGCAAGATGAAGCTCCCTTTCGATGCTCAACCGATTCGCCGTACCCCTGTCCATTTCCCGCGAATACAGCTTGTATCCATTGCGTCCATGCTCCTTGACCCAATACATCGCCACATCGGCACATCGCAGCAGCTCATTCATGTCGTGGCCGTCTCGGGGGCAAATACTGAAGCCGATGCTCGAAGTAATGTGTACTTGCTGGATACCCACATTGATCGGCTGCATCAGCGCCTTGTGTATGCGCCCGGCGACGAGCGACACGCCAGTCTCGTCGGTTTCGGTCAGAAGCAGGACGAACTCGTCTCCTCCCATCCTGGCAAGCGTGTCGGTCGGCCGCAGACAGGAAGAGACACGTTCAACGAACTCTTTGAGCAGTCTGTCTCCGATGTGATGCCCCATCGAGTCGTTGATATGCTTGAAACGGTCAATATCCATCATGCCCAGCGCAAACGGGACATTGCTTCTGTGCTGTTGCTCGATCGCCACCATTATTCTGTCATCAAGCAGGGCACGATTGGGCAGTCCGGTCAGTACGTCATGCAGGGCAATGTGCCTGATGTATTCTTTGGCCCGCATTTCCTCGGAAATGTCGTAAGCAATGCCGATGAATCCCTGGATTACACCATTCTCATCGCGCAATGCGCTCACCGAAAGATGCACGGGAAAGCGTGACCCGTCCTTGCGAATGTAGGTCCATTCATGTTCTTCCTGGAAAGTTTTCCTGGCTTTTGCGACGAACACCTCGAAATCCGGCGGCACCGCACAGCCGAGTTCCTGGCTCAGGGCCGCAGCACGTTCCCTGATTTCATCGGCATCGTGAAATAGCAGCGGCTTGGCTTTGCCGACCACCTCATCCGCGTCATACCAGAGCATGCGTTCTGCAGCCTTGTTGAAAGTGAGGATGGTGCCGTCGATGTCGGTGGAAATGATCGAATAGGCTGCATTTTCCACGATCGCGGTACGCAGGCGGTTCGAGTATTCGAGCTGCTGGAACAGGCGTTTTTCCTGCGTGATGTTCCTGAAGGTGACTGCAACGCCACCGGGCATGGCCACCGCCTGGCGCTGATACCACTGGGTTACGCCATCACTGGCCAGCGAAAACTCGTTGGTCAGCGGATTTCCCGTGAGGGCTACTTTCCTGTATTGGGCGAAAATATCCCGCTGTTCCGGAAAAAGTTCCAGCAACGAATGCCCAATCAGGCCATCGACGGGTAGCCTGGCCATGTCTGCCGCATGGGAATTGGCGTAGATGTAGCGGAAGTCGACAATGTCTCCATCCTCGCTTTTCATGCTCTCGCCAATCACGAATGCATCCGGGCTGCTTTCCCTTGCCGCCTCGAAGCGGGCTCTCGCAATTCTTTCAGAAGCATGGGCATTTGCCAGGTCCCGAATCAGCGGGTTGCCCCGAAGACGGGTGATCCATAGTCCCAGAGCAACCAGAATGGCGATCAAGGGGAGCGCAATCAAGAGTTCCCGTTTGACCGGGGCGTAAACTTCTGCGACATCCATTTTCAGAACCAAACCCAGCCCTGTATTCCCCACGGGGCCATAGGCTGATAGGACATTGCGTCCCCGGTAATCGATCGACGAGAAAACGCCGCTTTCGCCGGCGAGTGCATGCGTCATCGGCAGCGGTTTCCCATTGAAAGTGTCGGGAATCACATACATTGCAGCCTGTTCACGCTGCGGAAAGCATAGCAGTCTGCTCCGGTCGAGACGACCGCACATCGGCATGGTGCCGGTCTTTCCCCAGCGGCTGGCTTCGTCGAAAAGTCGATTCACATCGCGAAGTTCCTGTTCGAACACGATGAAACCTTCCGGGGCGCTGCGAATCCCCCGTTTTACGGGGATCAGCACGCGCAGGTAGTAGCCATTGTCCCAAGCGAGATAGGCTTCTTCTTCCCGGTTAAGACGGGAGAAGGCGGTTTTATTCGAAACAAGACGCCCCGCGACAACTCTGCTATGGGTGCCAGATTCCAGGCCGATTCCGGAGAACCCGTATGCAAGCAAGCTGGAAATCGGGGTGTCCCGCCTCATGGTCGATTTGGCTTTGCCGAACCAGAGAGATGCCAGCGATTGGAGTTCGGGGTCTTGACTCGCCACTGTCGTGCGTTCTATGCGGTCGTCGAGTGCGGCTTCGATCTGCGCGCGTCTCGCACTCAGGCTTTGCTGCATGTCCAGTGTCGCCTGACTCAGCATGGCTTTCTCGAGAAACCAGATCCCGGTCAGGCCGATGGCGACAGAAGTGAGGATGACCACGAAGACCGTGGCGTGGTAAATCTGCCTGGCTCTTTGTTCAGCTGTTACAGCGACGGCGCTTTCTTCGCAGCGAATCGCAAGGCACAGCAGACCGGCACCCAGCAGGGTCATGCCGACGGCGGTGGGCAGGGACATCCATATCAGTCCCGTCTCGATATATATCGTTTCGAAAAGATACTGCAGCTTGAGCCAGTATCCGAAGATAACTGTCAACCCCATGGCAAGCAGCAGGACAGCCATTGTGCTGGCAACCACCCGCATCTTCTGGTCAGCAGCCCGCCAAATGGACAGCATTCCGATTCCGAATCCCAAGAATCCCATCACGGTCTGTGGCGACATGTGGCCGACGCTCCGGAACTGCGCTCCCCAAACCAGCGCCAGAAAATCGATGCCAGCGAATTGCCGATGGGCAGCAATCTCAAGTCCCATTGCTCCGGCAAGCAGCATGGTCAGCCAGACCAGCGTGCGCGCTGGCAAGGATTCCCTGCTTCCGAGCAGAGACAATCCGCTCAAGACGAAACAGAGTGCCGTGCCCGGTACCATGGGAATCCAGTCGGGGTTGATGCGCGTCAGCAGGGGAAGTCCGAATGCCCAGCCAGTGAGAACCGTGCCGCCGATCAGACAGGTGAATATGCCGGCAAGGGAAACGATTTTATGGCGATCAGTTCGCTGGAAGGCTGGCATAACAGGCTTTATCGTGCGATATTACCCCAACAGTAGTCCAATCACCCTGATTTTCCAGATGAAGGTAGGCCGGCACAGCGCGGCGTTGTCCTTTCTCGACGAAGCTCAGCTGCCGTATGTTGTCGTCCTGTTTCTTCCCTGGGCTTTCGAGGCATACAGCGCCTTGTCGGCTTGATTGAGCAATTGGTTGATGTCTCCGTTCTCGGCGAGACTGGCAACGCCGATGGAAACGGTGACAGCGCCTATGGATTCCTGCGAATCGATGCGGCGGATTTTTCCGTTCCCTATGCTTTTCCTGATATGCTCGGCAACAGCAAATGCGCCGGCAGCGGGCGTCTCGGGTAGCAGCACGACAAATTCCTCCCCCCCCAGCCTTGCCACGGAATCCTGCCCCTTGATGTTGGATTTCAGCATTTCCGCCACCGCCCTGATCACCTTGTCGCCGACCAGATGCCCATAGGTGTCATTGATTTTCTTGAAATGGTCGATATCGAGCATCAGGAGACACGTTTCCTTTCCCGAGAAAGCGCTTTCGTCCAGAATCCGGGAAGCGGCCTTTTCGAATCCGCGGCGGTTGAGAATTCCGGTCAAGGGGTCGATCATGGCCTCCCCCTTGGCAGACTCAAGCTCGCGATGCAGTTCTTCGACTTCCTGCTTGCTGTGCTCCAGTTGGTTCTGAAGGTTCAGCACGCTGCCGCGCATGTGCTCGGTATCTTCGACCATCTCTCCGATCAGGTTGCCCAGGGCGGACTCGTCGAGGTTCTGCTTGAGCTTCTCACCATAAGATTGAAGATTGTCCCCGAACCCCATGGCCTGCCTGTCCGTTTCTTCGGTGAATCCCGCAAGCTTACACAGGATTTTCTGGAGATCCTGCCTGAGCATCTTGTGGATATCCAAGTTGCATTCCGAAACATACTCGGCATAGAGTTTTTCGATTGCCTCATCGTCGAGCCTGGTCCCCGAATCCAGATACTGTTCGAGCGCATCTGACAAGGCGGGATTGATCCCGACAAGGTGCTCGAACCACACTGCGTAAGTCCATGGGGTGAAGGAAGCGGGATGAGCGGCCATTTTCTGGATGACCAGCCTCAGAATCTCCCCACTAGCGTCGCGTCCCTGCTCGTATCTCACCCTCAACGACCTTCCCCTTTGATTGAAAAATCATTTTAACAGAAGCCAGAAGGCTAGTCTTTCCCGAGACGCCACAAACGCGATAGGGTATCATTCAGGCCAATACGTTAGGGGAGCGGCATGGATTCAAAACTGGAAGCAACATTTGGCGAAGTGGATTTTGTGGAAGGCCAGAACGGGTTCAAGCTGATCGAGGTGAAAAATTCTGCTGGAATCGCCACAATCGCCCTGCAGGGCGCACAGTTGCTTTCCTGGGCGCCGGCCGGCGAAAAGCCGGTAATCTGGCTTTCGAAAAATGCGAAATACGTGCAGGGGAAATCCGTGAGGGGAGGCATCCCGATTTGCTGGCCCTGGTTCGGGCCGCATCCGGAAGAATCTTCCTATCCCGCTCACGGTTTCGCCAGGAACATCGTGTGGGAAGTGGCCGGGACGAAAAGCCTGATGAATGCGACCCAAGTTGCTCTGCGACTGGTTCCGAACGAGGCATTCTGGCCTTATCCTTCCGAACTTGAATGCCGGGTCAAGGTAGGCAAGACATTGGAAATGGAATTGATCACCCGGAATACAGGGCTTGAGCCTTTTACACTGGGATGCGCCCTGCACACCTATTTCGAGGTGGGCGACGTAAGAAAAATCGAAATCCTGGGGCTGGAGGAAGCCGCTTATATCGACAAGGTGAACGGTGGCAAAAATCGCCAATCCGGCCCGGTGACCGTGAATTCCGAGGTCGACAGGATCTATCTCGACACTGCGTCGGATTGCCTGATTCGTGACCCGATTTACAATCGCGTCATCCGGGTGGAAAAGCAGGGGAGCCGCTCGACCGTGGTGTGGAATCCCTGGTTGGAGAAGGCGATCAAAATGGGCGACCTCGGAGATGACGGCTACCTGAACATGCTGTGCGTCGAGAGCTGCAATGCGGCAGACGATGTCGTCATCGTCCCTCCCGGAAAATCGCACCGACTCTCGGTCAGGTACTCGGTCCTCGCATGAACCTCCAGGCACCATAAGCATGCACTGATGCACTCGAATGCACCGGAAATGACGCGACATTCCCGCCCCATTATTTATATTCCCTTTAAAATCAGCATGGTAATTTCTGGCACGGACATTGCTGAACGATGGATGGCTTCAATCCATCATGAAAGGAGAACCATCATGAACGATTACGAAATCATCGGCGAAATCGCATTAGAGTTGTGCCTGATACTGTCTTTCATCTCGCTGGATGAAATTATGGCGAGGAAAAAGGGAAAATAGCGCCGTGAAAACACCGGAAGGCTCGACTTCGATAGGTGCTCCAGAAAACTGAAGCCGAGCCGCCTGGCGGCGCATCGGGCGATCTTTTCAGATCGCCCGCATTCCCTCGCGCTCGAGCATGCCGACGAGGGCGATGAGCGGCAACCCGATCAGCGCGGTGGGATCTTCCCCTTGGATTGATGTGATCAGGGCAATGCCCAATCCTTCGGACTTTGCACTCCCTGCGCAATGATAAGGCTCTTCGATTTTCAGATAGTTCTCGATCTGGGCATCGGAATAATTGCGGAATGAAACGGAGCAGGGGACGATGGTCGACTGGATGCGTTCTTCCCGTCTGTTATACAAGCAAAGCGCGCTGTGAAAGACGACCGTTTTGCCGCGCATCGCTTTCAGTTGCCTGAATGCATTGTCAAAAGTATACGGCTTGCCGATCTGCATGCCATCCAGAACCGCAACCTGATCGCATCCGATGACAAGCGCATCAGGATGCGCCACCCCGACCTTTTGGGCTTTTTCCCTGGCAAGCCGCAATGCAGTGCCCTCAGGCGATTCTCCGGAGCAGGGCGCCTCGTCGATCTCGGGAGATTCGACATCGAAAGGAAGGCGCAACCGCTCCAGCAGCATGCGGCGATAGACCGAGGAAGAGGCGAGAATCAGCTTGCTCAATTGCCCTCCAGGAAAAAGGGGTTCATTTTGACAGAAAAAACAAAAAAATATACAATTACGAGCTTATGTCCGAGTTGACCGTCATCGATGGATTCGAATTTGCCAGAATGGGCAGGTCGCTCAGCGGGAAAATGGATGTCTCGCGCATGGACAGGCTGACCGATTTATTGTATTCCAAATCGGGACAGGTTGACTATGCGCTGATCGGCGAAGTCGATGTGGAAGGCGCTTATCTGCTGCATCTTGCAATAGATGGGGTGCTCCATCTGAGATGCCAGCGCTGTCTGGAGGATATCGAATATCCGCTGGAGCTGAAGGCCGGCCTGAAGCTCGTGAAGGAAGAATCGGATCTTCCGGACATCGAGGAGGAAGACCCGGAAGTGGACAGCATTGTCGTCAAGGATAAGATGGAAGTCTTGCCCCTGATCGAGGACGAAATCCTGCTCGATCTGCCTTTCTCTCCCAGGCATGCAACATGCGAGAGCGGCAATGAATCCGTCAGGGAGTCCCCTTTTTCGATCCTGAAGGACAGGATCTAAACAGCATTTATATAGGAGTCGAACATGGCAGTTCAACAGAACAAGAAATCCCCTTCCAAGCGCGGCATGCACAGGGCGCATGATTTTCTGACCAACCCGCCGCTTGCAGTCGAAGCCTCCACGGGCGAAGTCCACCTGCGCCACCATGTCAGCCCGAACGGATTTTATCGCGGCAAGAAAGTGGCGAAGGGCAAGAGCGAGTAAGACAGTCTCAGGATGGCTTTCGTCCTCTCCGGCGGTTCCGGTTTTTCGGCCTGAACTCAGCAAGGATCTATGGATATCACGGTTGCTATCGATTGCATGGGCGGAGATCACGGCCCCGGCGTGACTGTTCCTGCCGCCCTGAACTTTCTCAGGGAGCATCCCGAAGCGGGGGTCGTTCTGGTCGGTGCGGCTGAAGTCATAGAGGCGGAATTGAAAGTCGGGAATTCCGACCTGTCCTCGCGTCTGCGCATCCAGCCTGCGAGCGAGGTGGTCGAGATGCACGATCCTCCGGCTGCCGCGCTCAAGAACAAGAAGGACTCCTCGATGCGCGTCGCGATCAATCTCGTGAAGCGCGGCGAGGCGCAGGCTTGCGTCAGCGCAGGCAATACCGGCGCGTTGATGGCGATTTCCCGCTTCGTTCTGAAAATGGTCCCCGGCGTTGAACGGCCGGCCATCATCACCCTTTTGCCGACGCTCAAGGGGCATACCTATATGCTGGACATGGGCGCCAACGTCGATTGCAGTGCGGAAAACCTGCTTCAGTTCGCAGTCATGGGATCGATCCTCGTTTCTTCCGTGGAGCAGATCGAAAAGCCGCGCGTAGGCCTGCTCAACGTGGGTGAAGAGGAAATCAAGGGCAACGAAGTGGTGAAGCGCGCAGCCGAGCTTTTGAAGTCCAGCGGCCTCAATTTTGTCGGAAACGTCGAAGGAGACGACATCTTCAAGGGGACTGCGGAGGTCGTGGTTTGCGACGGCTTCGTCGGCAATGTCGCCCTGAAAACATCCGAAGGACTCGCCCATATGCTGGCCACCTTTCTCAGGGAAGAATACGGCAGAAATCTCATCACCCGCATTGCCGGGCTGATCTCCTTGCCCGTGATCAACGCCTTCAAACACCGCGTCGATCCTCGCCGCTACAACGGTGCAAGCCTTCTCGGACTGAAAGGAATCGTCATCAAGAGTCACGGCTCTGCAGATGCCTATTCCTTCCAGTGCGCACTGGAGCGGGCACTGGAAGAAGCGAGAAGCGGGATGCTCAATGAACTCGGCATGCGCATGCAAATCATGAACCCGCAGCCAGCAGGAGAGGTTTGATGTATTCCAGAATTATCGGTACCGGCAGCTACCTTCCCGAGAAAATTCTCTCGAATCACGACCTCGAAAAGATGGTCGATACGTCCCACGACTGGATTTTCTCCAGGACCGGCATCAACGAGCGGCATATCGCAGGGGAAAACGAACTGGCGAGCGACCTCGCGGCCCATGCAAGCCGCAGGGCGATGGAGTCTGCCGGCATTGCTGCTGACGAGATCGATCTCGTGATCGTTGCGACAACCACCCCTGACATGCTCTTTCCGAGCACGGCGACGATACTCCAGTCCAAGCTCGGCATAGGGAACAATTGCCCCGCCTTCGATGTCCAGGCCGTCTGTACCGGTTTCATCTACGCGCTTGCCACCGCTGACTGCTACCTGAAGTCCGGAAAATATCGGCATGCGCTCGTCGTCGGAACAGAAGTGCTGTCCAGAATCATCGACTGGACGGACCGCTCGACCTGCGTGCTTTTCGGGGACGGGGCAGGGGCAGTCGTACTGAAGTGCGGCGAGACCCCCGGCATTCTATCCTCCCATCTTCATGCCGACGGCAGCTACAATCCCATTCTTGCGGCACCGGGAAGGGTTTGTAACGGAACAATACAGGGCTCTCCCTTCGTGTCCATGAACGGCAATGCCGTATTCAAGATCGCCGTCAATGTCCTCGAGCAGGTCGCCAGTGAAGCCATCCAGGCCAACCGGATGTCGCCTTCCGATGTCGACTGGCTGGTTCCTCACCAGGCCAATATCAGGATCATCGAAGCAACCGCCAAAAAGCTATCCATGGACATGGACAGGGTGGTCGTGACGGTGGACAGGCACGGCAACACTTCAGCCGCATCCATTCCGCTCGCGCTGGATCAGGCGGCGCGGGAAGGGCGCTTCAGGGAAGGGGAAACCCTGCTCATGGAAGGCGTGGGGGGCGGCATTACATGGGGCTCGCTGCTCCTGAAATGGTGATTTTCTCAATAACCTATCTTTCCAGATGAAATACGCATTTGTTTTTCCGGGCCAAGGCTCCCAGTCCGTCGGCATGATGGGCGGATTCGCCGATTTTCCGATCGTGCGCGAAACCTTCGGGCAAGCGTCCGACATACTCCATCAGGATTTATGGAAGCTGGCCAGCGAAGGGCCTGCGGAAGCGCTCAATCAAACCGTCAACACCCAGCCCCTGATGCTCGCTGCAGGCGTTGCGATCTACCGGGCCTGGAAGCAGCTCTCGGCTTCGCGCCCCGCGATCCTCGCAGGCCATAGCCTGGGAGAATATTCCGCGCTCGTCGCATCGAATGCCATTGCCTTCGAGGACGCATTGCCGCTCGTGCGCTTTCGCGCCCAGAGCATGCAGGAGGCCGTGCCGGAAGGCACGGGGGGCATCGCAGCAGTGCTCGGGCTCGAAGATGACGCCGTAAAGGAAGTGTGCCTCTCCGCGGCGCAGGGCGAAGTGCTGGAAGCGGTCAACTTCAATTCTCCTGGCCAGGTGGTGATAGCCGGTCATCGCGATGCGGTATTGCGGGGCATGGAAGCTGCGAAGGAGAAGGGAGCGAAGCGGGCCATCATGCTTCCCATGAGCGTGCCATCCCACTGCTCCCTGATGAAGCCAGCGGCCGAGGCCCTACATGACTATCTGAAAGATGTGCGCATCGGCCGACCGGAGATTTCCGTGCTGCACAATGTCGACGTGAAACCCCATGCCGAACCCGAAGCGATCAGGGCCGCGCTGGTAAATCAGCTGGATCATCCGGTCAGGTGGGTCGAAACCATTCGCGCAATCTTCGGAGAAGGCATCGGACAAGCCGCCGAGTGCGGCCCCGGAAAGGTCCTGGCCGGGCTCAACAAGCGCATCGAACCGGCTCAAATCATTCTGGCATTGACGGACAGCACGGCACTCAGGGACGCAGCCGATACATTGAACAGGGAGGAAGCATGCTGAAGGGACAGATTGCGCTCGTCACTGGCGCAAGCCGCGGAATAGGCAGGGCGATCGCCCTGGATCTGGGAAAGCATGGCGCGACCGTGATCGGGACTGCGACCAGCGAATCCGGAGCACAGTCCATCACGCATTACCTTGGAGAAGCTGGCGTATCCGGCAGGGGGCTCGTACTTGAAGTCAACGACGCTGCCGCGATCGAGGCTGCGCTCGCCATGATCAGGAGCGAATTCGGGGAAATCGCCATTCTCGTCAACAATGCCGGAATCACCCGCGACAATCTGGTCATGCGCATGACGGATGCCGAATGGGACGACATCATGTCGACCAACCTGAAATCCATATTCAGGATGAGCCGTGCGGTTTTGCGCGCCATGGTGAAAGCCAGATACGGCAGGATCATCAACATTTCTTCGGTTGTCGGCGCCATGGGCAATGCCGGGCAAGCCAACTACGCTGCGGCGAAGGCCGGGATTTTCGGCTTCAGCAAATCGCTGGCGCGCGAAGTCGGAAGCCGAAACGTAACCGTCAACAGCATCGCGCCCGGATTCATCGATACCGACATGACGCGCGCCCTGTCGGATGCACAGCGCGACTCCCTGATCCAGCATGTGCCGCTGGGCCGCCTTGGGCAGGCCGAAGACGTCGCGGCAGCCGTGACATTCCTCGCATCGCCTGCCGCAGGCTACATTACAGGCAGCACCCTGCATGTCAACGGCGGACTTTACATGGAATAAAATTGCCCATGCATTTTGCATTGGTGCCAAATTTGGTAAAATAGTTCGTTTTTTTGTAAATCAACATAAAAGGCTAGAGGCAACAATGGAAAACATCGAACAGCGCGTCAAGAAAATAGTCGCCGAGCAGCTCGGCGTGAGCGAGGCCGAGGTCAAGAATGCCTCGTCATTTGTTGATGATCTCGGAGCCGATTCGCTCGATACGGTTGAACTCGTCATGGCGCTTGAGGAAGAATTCGAATGTGAAATTCCCGACGAAGAAGCCGAGAAGATCACCACCGTGCAACAGGCGATCGATTACGTTGTTGCGCATCAGAACTGATCCGCCTCAATCCTTTCCAGAGGAGAGAAGTTGACCAAACGCAGAGTAGTGATCACCGGCCTGGGAATCGTCTCGCCTGTCGGAATCGGCGTGGATGAAGCCTGGGCCAATGTGACCGCGGGCAAATCCGGCATCACCCGAATCACCCGATTCGACGCCTCCTCCTTTTCTTCCCAGGTCGCAGGTGAAGTCAAGGGATTCGACGTGACCGCCTATCTTCCGGCCAAGGAAGCGCGCCGCATGGATACCTTCATCCATTACGGCATGGCCGCCGCCATGGAAGCCTTCAAGGATTCTGGCCTGGAAGTCACTGAAAAAAATGCCGAAATGATCGGCGTCAACATCGGTTCAGGAATCGGCGGCCTGCCGTCTATCGAGGAAACCCACAACGTTTATCTTGCAGGCGGATCGCGCAAGATCTCCCCGTTTTTCATCCCTGGCACCATCATTAACATGATTTCCGGGAATTTCTCGATCATGTACGGACTCAAGGGACCGAATCTTGCCATGGTGACAGCCTGCACCACGGCAACCCACTGTATCGGCAATTCGGCAAGGATGATCGAGTACGGGGATGCCGACGTGATGGTGGCCGGCGGCTCAGAATCGACGGTCTGCCCGCTTGCGATAGGCGGATTCGGCGCGGCGAGGGCGCTCAGCACGCGCAACGACGATCCCGCCACCTCGTCCCGCCCATGGGACATCGGGCGAGACGGCTTCGTGCTCGGGGAAGGAGCGGGAGTGCTCGTGTTGGAGGAGTTCGAGCATGCCAAAACTAGGGGTGCGAAAATCTACGCCGAATTGTCAGGCTTCGGCATGAGCGCCGACGCCTACCACATGACGGCGCCTTGCGAAGACGGCGAAGGCGCTGCGCGCTGCATGATGCACGCCTTGAGGAATGCGGGACTGAATCCAGATGAAGTCGATTATGTGAATGCGCACGGCACCTCCACCCCCCTGGGGGACATCGCCGAAACGGTCGCGCTCAAGCGCTTTTTCGGTGACCATGCCGGAAAAATTGCGGTCAGTTCGACGAAATCCATGACAGGCCATCTGCTCGGCGCCGCAGGTGGCATCGAGGCGGTTTTCTCGGCGCTGAGCGTCCATCACCAGGTCGCGCCGCCGACGATCAATCTATTCGAGCAGGATCCGCAGTGCGATCTGGATTTCGTTCCGAATGTCGCGAGGCAGATGAACATCGATGTGGCGATTTCTAACTCGTTCGGATTCGGCGGCACCAACGGAACGATCGTCTTCAAGAAACTCTAGCCAGAAATGGTGCTGGTAAATGGCATATTTACCGATTCCGTCAAAGCGAACGACCGCGGCTTGATGTACGGGGACGGCGTATTCCGTACCCTGCGCGTCGAACGCGGCGTACCCAGGTATTGGGATCGCCACTACCTCAAGCTGAACAGTGACTGCGCGGCTCTGGGCATAACCTGTCCTTCGGCTGCGCTTCTTGAAAATGAACTGAATCTCGCTGCAGAAAAGACGCCCGATTGCGTGGCGAAAATCGTCGTCACCCGCGGGCCCGGCGAGCGGGGATTTCTTCCCGAGGCTGCTGCCGAACCCACCCGCATCATCCTGACGAGTCCGATGCCTGATCGCGTGAAACATGACGAAATCAGGGCGTACCTTTGCAAGCTCAGACTGTCAAGACAACCCGCCCTTGCCGGAATCAAGCATCTCAACCGGCTCGAAAACATCTTGGCCAGAATGGAATGGCGCGATCCTGATATTGCAGAAGGCATATTGCTCGATGCCGAAGGAAACGTCATCGAGGGCACGATGAGCAGCCTTTTCCTGTACCGGGAAAGGGGTCTGGTTGCGCCGGATCTTTCCTTTTGCGGGGTGGGCGGCGTCCAGCGGGAACGCGTGCTCGAATATGCTCGCGAAAAAGGCATTCCGGTCGAGATCAAGCCATTCGGAATCGATTTCCTCAAACAGGCAGACGAAGTCTTCCTGGTCAACAGCGTGATCGGGCTGTGGCAAATCGTTTCGCTGGAAAATGCATCCTGGCAGAAGGGCGCATTCTGCGAAGCATTGAGGAACTGGCTGCAATGAGAAAGGCATCGGCCTTTTTTATCATCTGCGCTGTTACGCTCGCCTATTATCTGTTTCACCCCCATCCCATACCCCGTGCGCCGGTGGCATTCACGCTCGAGCAGGGAAGCCTCAGGCATGCCGCAAAGCAGATGAGCGACGCCGGCGTGATCGGCAATCCCCTGCCTTTCGAAATGCTCGCCCGGGTAATGGGCAAGGCATCCTCCATCAAGGCAGGGAATTACGAACTGGATGCGCCGGCCTCCCCGTTGCAGCTTCTGGAGAAGATCACCGAAGGCGATTTCACCCAGAGCAAGATCATGCTTGTCGAAGGCGACACTTTCAGGGAGTTTCGCCGGATGCTCGACGAAAACCCGGACATCAGGCATGATTCCGCGAAACTGTCGGACGCCGAAATTCTATCGAGGCTGGGGTCGCCTATTTCCTCTCCGGAAGGTCTGTTTTTCCCGGACACCTATTATTTCGCGAAGGGGCAGAGCGATTTCTCCATAATTGGGAGAGCCTATGTGCTGATGGAAAAGCGACTTGAAAAGCAATGGCAGGGCCGGGCAGCGGGTCTGCCTTTCTCCAATCCATATCAGGCGCTGACGCTCGCCTCCATCGTCGAGAAGGAAACCGGCAAGGCTGCCGAACGGCCGATGATCGCGGCCGTTTTCATCAACCGCCTGAAGCTCGGAATGAAGCTTCAAACCGATCCCTCGGTCATTTACGGCCTTGGCGAGCATTTCGACGGCAACTTGAGAAAAGGCGATCTCTTGGCCGATCAGCCTTACAATACCTACACCAGAGGCGGGCTGCCGCCGACCCCGATCTCCATGCCGGGATTGAAGTCGATCGATGCGGTGCTGCATCCCGCGGATTCCACGGCGCTGTATTTCGTCGCCAGGGGAGACGGCACTTCCTACTTTTCCCATTCCCTGGCCGAGCATAATCGCGCGGTGAACCGGTACCAGAAAAAATGAAAAAAGCCAGATTCATCACCCTAGAAGGCATTGACGGCGCGGGCAAGAGCACCCAGATGAGCCGGATCGAAGCCGCCCTTGACAGCCTCGGCATCGGCTATCTGGTGACGCGAGAACCCGGCGGAACGCCCCTGGGTGAAAAGCTGCGGGACATCCTGCTGCACCAGGATATGCATCCGGAAACAGAAGCCCTCCTGATGTTCGCTTCCCGCGCCGAGCATCTTTCCAGCGTCATCAGGCCCGCGCTGGAAGCGGGAACCTGGGTGATTTCGGACCGCTTCACCGACGCGAGCTTCGCTTACCAAGGGGGGGGAAGGGGACTCGATTACGGGAAACTCGCCATGCTGGAGCAGTGGGTTCAGGGGACATTCCGGCCGGATCTCACCCTGCTCTTCGACGTGCCTGTCGAAGTTGCCCGAAAAAGACTGATGAAAAATGCCTCCCTAGACCGTTTCGAGCATGAAAGGGACGCTTTCTTCGGCAGGGTTAGGGATGCCTATCTCGACCGGGCGGCGCGCTTTCCCGAGCGATTCGTCGTGATCGATTCCGGGGCCCCTCCAGAAGAAATTGGCGAAAGACTTGAAGAAGTTATCGCAACATTATGTTTATGAAAAATTATCCATGGCATAAAAAGCTCATGGAAAAGCTGCTTCGGAGCAGGGAAACTCTGCCGCACGCGCTTATCCTGAAGGGAAGGGACGGCACAGGCAAGCTGGATTTTGCCAATCGTCTTGCCCAGTCCCTGTTGTGCGAATCGCCTCATGAAAGCGGTGAAGCCTGCGATGCATGCCAGGCCTGTTCGTGGTTCGCCAACGGACTGCACCCTGACTTCAGGAAAATCGAACCGGAAATCGATACTTCCGATTCCGGCAAGAAATCGAGCCGGATCACCATCGATCTGATCCGTTCCCTTTCGGCGTTCACGAACATGACGACGCATCGCAACGGCTACCGCATCATCCTGATTCATCCAGCGGATGCGATGAATCTGCCGGCTGCCAACGCGCTGCTCAAAACGCTGGAAGAACCTCCTGGAAAAACGCTTTTCATTCTGGTGACTTCCCGGCCAAACCAGCTTTTGCCGACCATGGTGAGCCGTTGCCATGCACTGGCGATGCCATTTCCAAAACCTGCCGAAGGAGAGGCGTGGCTTCGCGAAAACGGCATAACCAACCCCGCCTCCTTCCTTGCAGAAGCGGGCCATGCTCCGCTCGCAGCGCTCCAATTGGCGAGCGAAGATTCCTCCCTGAAAAACAGGTTTCTGGACGAGATCGGATCCTCGTCGCTCGATCCGATCTCGGTCGCAGAGACCTTCCATAAAACGGAGCTGTCCCTGATATTGCGCTGGCTGCAGAAGTGGTGCCATGACCTCTCAAGCTTCGCCTTTTCCGGAAAAATACGCTACTTTCCGGATTTTTCGGATAGAATCAGGACTGTCTCCACCAGGATGGATAGAATCGGACTGGCGCGATTCCAGCGGAAATTGTGCGAAGCGCAAAGGATGTCCACCCACCCGGTCAATGCCAGACTGTTCATCGAGGAAATGATGTTGACTTATCGAGCGCTGATGGATTCGCAATGAAACCGAATGTTTTCTCCTTCGCCATCAAGGACAAAAATGCCCTGTATTCGGCCTACATGCCCCATATCCAGGGAGGAGGGTTGTTCATTCCGACCGATAAGCCTTACCGGCTGAGCGACGAAGTGTACATGCTGCTCGGACTACCGGAAGAGGCCGCAAAGCTTCCCGTATCCGGGAAAGTGGCCTGGATCACCCCGCCCAATGCAATGGGCAGCCGCGTCCAAGGAATAGGCATCCGGTTCGGAGACGACGAGAACGGCAATCTGGTGCGATCGAAAATTGAAAAGATCCTCGCCGGGATGTCCAAATCCACCCGGCCCACTCATACGATGTAACCATGCTGGTCGATTCGCATTGCCATATCAATTTTCCGGAATTTTCCGAAAACCTGGACTCTGTGCTTGGTGCAATGAAGGAAAACGGGGTAGTTGCGGCCCTGTGCGTCGGGGTGAATCTCGAGGATTTCCCCGGCATCGTGAAAATCGCCGAAGCCCATCCTGAAGTTTATGCATCGGTCGGCGTCCATCCGGATTACGAAGTGGCGGAGCCCTCGGTCGAAGCCATCCTGAATCTTGCGCATCACCCCAGGGTGATCGCCATTGGCGAAACGGGGCTGGATTATTTCAGGCTGGAAGGCGATCTCGAATGGCAAAGGGAGCGGTTCCGCAACCACATCCGCGCAGCCAAAGAAACAGGCAAGCCCATCATCGTGCACACCCGGGAAGCCGCAGCCGACACCTTGCGCATCATGCGGGAAGAAGGGGCTGCGGAAGTCGGCGGGATCATGCACTGCTTCACCGAAATATGGGAAGTCGCACAGGCGGCGATGGAAATGAATTTTTATATCTCGTTTTCAGGCATCGTCACCTTCAAGAAGGCGCTGGAACTGAAGGAAGTCGCGAAGCGGGTACCCCTGGACAGGATGCTGGTCGAGACCGATTCGCCCTACCTTGCGCCTGTTCCCTACAGGGGAAAGACCAATCAGCCCGCCTACGTGAAGCATGTCGCAGAAGAAATCGCCTTGCTGAAAGCCACTTCCTTCGAGGAGGTGGCCCTAGCCACAACGCAGAACTTCTCCAGGCTCTTCGGCCTGGAGATCCGGACCTAACCTTGCTGGCTGCCAAGCTCTTGCAGGCTGCTAAGCCTTTCCAGGCTGGGAAGCCGTCAACCTGTTCAACACATAGGGCAGAATACCCCCCTGACGGTAGTATTCTACTTCGATCGGGGTGTCTATCCTGAGCAGCAGCGGCACCTGCTCGACACTGCCATCCTTGCGATGGATCACCAGGACAACGTCCTGCTGCGGCGCAATATCCCTTCCCACCAGAACATCGAAGGTTTCGCTGCCATCGAGCCTCAGGCTCTGAGCCGTCATTCCTCCCTTGAACTGGCAGGGCAGAACTCCCATTCCCACCAGATTGCTGCGATGGATGCGCTCGAAGCTCGAAGCGATCACGGCCTTGACGCCGAGCAGTCTGGTTCCCTTCGCGGCCCAGTCGCGGGACGAGCCGGTTCCGTATTCTTCCCCTGCGAATATCAGGGTGGGAATGCCCTCCGCAACATAACGCATTGCCGCATCATAGATGCTTGCGGTTTCTCCGTGGCAGAGGGTGACACCGCCCTCTGATCCCGGAACCATCAGGTTCCTTATCCTGACGTTGGCGAAGGTGCCGCGCATCATGACTTCGTGGTTGCCGCGTCGGGAACCATAGCTGTTGAAATCGTCGATGCCGACATGGTGATCCGTCAGATATTTTCCTGCCGGCGAAGATGCCTTGATGCCGCCTGCAGGGCTGATATGGTCCGTCGTGACGGAGTCGCCGAAGATGCCCAGCGCGCGCGCGCCGAGGACGTCCCCGACATGAATCTGCTGCTCCTTGAAGAAGGGCGGCTCCTGAATGTAGGTCGAATCCCTGTCCCATTCGTAGACTGCCCCGCGTGAAGAGGCGACCTTTTCCCAGAGGGGATTGTCTTTGGTGAAATCGGCATAGAGTTCGCGATAGATTGCAGGATCTGTCGCAAAAGCCATGGCAGCGGCGATCTCGTCGCCAGAAGGCCAGATATCCTTGAGGTAGACCGGGCGGTTCTCCCCGTCGAGCCCGAGCGGATCGTGCTCG
This sequence comes from Pseudomonadota bacterium, assembly GCA_021806605.1. Taxonomy (GTDB): domain Bacteria; phylum Pseudomonadota; class Gammaproteobacteria; order Burkholderiales; family JABEVD01; genus JABEVD01. The sequence continues at coordinate 49,963 of JAJZQY010000002.1, read as the reverse complement.
GGATCGATGTTCACGGTGCCGGCAATGGCGAAAGCGACCACCAGAGGCGGGCTCATCAGGAAATTTGCCTTGATGTTCTGATGGATCCTGGCCTCGAAATTCCTGTTTCCGGAAAGCACGGCTGCGGCGACGACATCGTTTTTGACGATCGCATCCTCGATATGCGCTTCGAGCGGCCCGGAATTGCCGATGCAGGTCGTACAGCCATAGCCGACCAGGCTGAAGCCAAGCTTATCGAGATAGGATTGCAGCCCTGCATTTTCGAGATAGCGGGTCACGACGCGGGAGCCGGGAGCGAGCGAAGTCTTGATCCTGGGATCGACTCTGAGTCCCTTTTCGACCGCCTTCCTGGCAAGCAAGCCCGCGGCAAGCAGAACGCCGGGATTGGAGGTGTTGGTGCAGGAAGTGATCGCAGCGATCAGCACATCGCCGTTGCCGATGCTGCCCCCGCCTTCGACAGGATAACGCATCCCAAGCGCACCGCCAGACTTGCCGTAGCCGCCTTCCGCCTGCGGTTTTTCGATGAGAGCGGAAAAAGCCTTTCCGAGTCCGGAAAGATCTATTCTGTCCTGGGGGCGCTTCGGCCCCGCCACGCTCGGAGAGATCGCACCCAGGTCTATTTCGATGACCCGGGTGTAGTCGCATTCTCCGGCAAGCGGAATGCCGAACAGGTCCTGGGCAATGTAATAGGATTTCAGCGCATCGATTTCGTCAGGTGTGCGCCCCGTTGCCCTGAAATAGCTGCATGTCGCGTCGTCGACAGGAAAGAAGCCCATCGTAGCGCCGTATTCCGGAGCCATGTTGGCGATGGTCGCGCGATCAGGCACGGAAAGGGATACCGCCCCCTCGCCGAAGAATTCGACGAATTTGCCGACTACTTTGGCGCCCCTCAGCTTTTCCGTGATGTTGAGCACGAGATCGGTCGCGGTCACCCCGGCACGCAGCTTTCCAGTCAGATTCACCCCGATCACGTCGGGCGTCAAAAAATAGACGGGCTGCCCGAGCATCCCGGCCTCGGCCTCGATTCCGCCCACGCCCCAGCCCACGACGCCGATGCCGTTGATCATAGTGGTATGGGAATCCGTTCCGACCAGCGTATCGGGGAAATAGACATTCTCCTGAGAGAGTACGCCGCGCGCCAGATATTCCAGGTTGACCTGGTGAACGATCCCTATGCCGGGCGGAACGACCTTGAAGGTATCGAATGCCTGCATCCCCCATTTGAGGAACTGGTAGCGCTCCCCGTTGCGGGAAAACTCCAGGGCCATGTTGAGCTCAAGCGCATCCCGGGAGCGGTAATGATCTACCTGGATGGAATGGTCCACGACCAGGTCGACTGGCACGAGCGGTTCGATGATCCCCGGATCCTTGCCCAGCTGCCGTGCGGCACTTCGCATCGCAGCAAGATCGGCAAGGAGCGGCACGCCGGTGAAATCCTGAAGCACGATGCGCGAGACGACGAAAGGGATCTCTTCGGTCCTTGCATCGTTAGGCTTCCAGCCGGCCAGTTGTTTCACATGGGCTTCGGATATCCTTTTGCCATCGTAATTGCGCAAGACGGATTCGAGCACGATCCTTATCGATACGGGCAAGCGGGAGATCTTCCCGAGTCCGGCTTCCTCCAGGGCTGAAAGGGAATAATAGCTTCCCGTTTTTCCCGATGACGCCAGGGTGAATTGTCTGAGTGAATTATAAAGATTGTGTCCCATCGGCGCTCCTCGAAGCATCATCTTATGCAAACCTGCAATGATACCGAGTGAAGGGCTTGAGCGAAAGCCCACGCGCATAGGACAAACACCGATGCCGCCTCTTCCATTTTTCCGTGCCCAGATTAAGCGAAACGCTCATTACTTCGCCCCTCCGGCGTGATCATAATTAATCAAAATCGTTGAATGCGTACAGATAGATTTTGATTATTTCTGAAAGCGAAAAGGAGAGCGCGTCATGAACACCTACATCGAAGACGAATTCACTCATGGCGCAAGCCTTCCCATGGATGAGGAACAGACGGACTTCTGCGCGGACGATATGGTATACGATGTCACGCAGATTTATTTCAATGAAATTGGGCAGCGGGCGCTCCTGACCGTGGAGCAGGAAAGACATTTGTCGCGTCTCGTCAAGCGGGGCGATTTCGACGCCAGGCAGACGATGATCGAGCACAACCTGCGGCTCGTCGTCAACATCGCCAAGCGCTATGCCAATCGCGGCGTCACCTTGCTCGACCTGATCGAGGAAGGCAATCTCGGGCTGATCCATGCGCTGGAAAAATTCGATCCCGAGCTGGGGTTTCGCTTTTCCACCTATGCGACCTGGTGGATCAGGCAGAACATCGAGCGCGCCATCATGAACCAGTCCCGCACCATCAGGCTGCCGGTGCATGTCGTCAAGGAGCTCAATGCCATACTGAAGGTGATGCGGAACATGGAAAACGACGAGGACGTCGAAAACAATGCCGAAAATGCCGCAGCCCGCCTCAACATTCCTGTCGAAACCGTCAGGTGGACGCTGCGCCAGAACGAACGGATGGTTTCCCTGGATGCGCCGCTCGACATCGATCCCATGCTATCCATCGGCGAATCAATTCAGGACGAGCAGAATCTCCCACCGGACAAGATGCTGGAGCAGGCCGAAATGCAGAAAATCGTGGTGGAATGGATAGAGGATCTCAGTGTCAAGCAAAGAGAAGTGATCGAGAAGCGCTACGGCTTCAACGGGGAAGAAACCATGACGCTGGAGCAACTTGCGAAATGCATGGGACTCACCAGGGAGAGGATCAGGCAGATCCAGATCGAAGCGTTGCAGCAACTCAGGAAGCGTTTCGCCAGCAACGGCATCCACAAGGAAATGCTGCTATAGCTTTTTCATCTCATAAAGCAAATCCAGCGCCTGCCGCGGACTGAGGCCGTCGACATCGGTCTCCTCGAGGAGGCGCAGGGCAGGGTGGGGTTCAGCTTCGGGTGCCTTGTGCGAGAAGAGGTCCCCCTGTCTTTCCGCAACCCGCTCTTCCAGATTCATGAGATATTTTTTTGCAGCCCTGATCACGCTGCCCGGGATGCCTGCGAGCGCCGCCACCTGAAGGCCGTAGCTCTGGCTTGCAGGCCCCTGATTCACGCTGTGCAGAAAAACGATGTGATGCTGGTGTTCCACTGCGGCAAGGTGCACGTTGATCGCCTGGGGATATTCCGTTTCGAGCTGGGTCAGTTCGAAATAGTGCGTGGCGAACAATGAAAGGGCACGGTTTTTTTCCAGCAAATGCCTTGCGATCGACCAGGCCAGCGCCAGGCCGTCGAAAGTCGATGTCCCCCTCCCGACCTCGTCCATCAGCACAAGGCTCGATTCCGTGGCGTTGTTGAGAATGTTCGCAGCTTCGGTCATTTCGACCATGAAGGTGGAGCGCCCTCCGGCAATATCGTCGGAGGCGCCGATGCGAGTGAAAATCCGGTCTAGCACGCCGAGATGCGCGCTTCTTGCAGGCACGAAGGATCCAGCATGAGCGAGCAGGGCGATCAGCGCGACTTGCCTCATGTAAGTCGATTTTCCGCCCATGTTCGGCCCCGTGATGAGCAGCATCCTTCTGGATGCGTCGAGCCACGCGTCATTCTCGATGAAACTGTCGATCTGGCTTTCCACGACGGGATGCCTCCCGCCTTCTATCCTGACCGAAGGTTGATCGCAGAATACCGGCTCGACGAAACCGAGGTCCAGCGCGCGCTCCGAAAATGCGGCGAGGACATCGGTTTCCGCTGCCGCGCTCCCGATACGCTGCAATGTTTGGACGAAGGGGAGCAGCTTTTCCAGCAGTTCCTCATAAAGCCGCTTTTCGGTCGCCAGAGCCTTGTCCTGAGCGGAAAGCGCCCGGTCTTCGAAAGCCTTGAGCTCGGGGGTGATGTAGCGCTCCGCATTCTTGAGCGTCTGGCGTCGCCTGTAATCGTCCGGAACGTTGGCCGATTGCGCCATGGACACTTCGATGTAGAAACCGTGAACCCTGTTGTATTCGACTTTCAGCGTCGCGATCCCGGTCCGCTGTCTCTCGCGGGTCTCGAGTTCGAGCAGGAATTCTCCGCAATTGTTCTGGATAGCGCGAAGTTCGTCGAGTTCCGCATCAAAACCGTCCCGGATCACGCCCCCTTCCCGCAATACCGCGGAGGGCTCGTCCTGGAGCGCGCTCTTCAGCAGAAACAGCAGGTGCTGCGGCACGTCGAGCAGGGACGCGAGCTCCCTGAGGCGCAGCGCTTCCTGCTGTTCCAGCATGGCGGCGAGTGAAGGCATGAGCGCAAGGCTGTCTCTCAGGCCTGAAAGATCCCTGGGCCTTGCGCTTTTCAGGGCGATGCGGGTGGTGATGCGCTCCATGTCGGCGCACCCCTTGAGCAGCTTCAGGACGGACCTGCAATCCGTCTGCAGACCGGATACCGCAGCAAGCCGCTGCTCGATCAGCGATCTGTTCTTGAGGGGGTGATGCAGCCAGTGGCGCAGCAGGCGGCTTCCCATGTTCGTCGCGCAGACATCCATGAGCGCATGCAGGGTGGGAGCAGGCTCCCCCCTGAGGGTTTCGGTGATTTCCAGGTTGCGTCTCGTCGCAGCGTCCATGTTGAGGAAGGCATCGATGCGCTCGACTTTCAGTTCCTTCACATGATTGAGATCGCTCCCCTGGGTCAGCCTCGCATAATCGAGCAGGGCGCCCGCCGCCTGTATAGAGGGGATATGGCCTTCACAGCCGAAACCTGCCAGATCGCGGGTTTCGAATTGCCTGGAGAGGCTTCTCGATGCGGAGTCGAATTCGAAATGCCAGTTTGGCAGACGCCTCGTGCAAAATCGCGGGTCGTCGAAATCGGCATCTTCCGGGATCAGGATTTCAGAGGGCTTGAGTCTTTCGAGTTCGCTCTGCAGGTTCGACCGCTCCGTTTCGAGAATGCTGAAGCGACCGGCGGCGAGGTTGAGCCAGGCGAGCCCCAGTTTTTTTTCGGAAAAACAGAAAGCGAGCAGCAAACTGTCCCGATGCTCTTCCATGAGGGCTGAATCGGTGAGGGTTCCCGGGGTAATGATGCGAGTGACCTTGCGTTCGACGGGGCCGCGGCTTGTCGCCGGGTCCCCGATCTGCTCGCAGATCGCGACCGACTCGCCCATTCTGACCAGCCTCGCGAGGTATTGCTCCGCTGCATGGTAGGGGACGCCTGCCATCTTGATCGGCTCGCCGTTGGAGGTGCCGCGGCGGGTGAGGGTGATATCGAGAAGCTTCGCCGCTTTTTCGGCATCCTCGAAGAACAGCTCGTAGAAATCCCCCATCCGGTAGAACAGCAGCATGTCGGGGTGGCCAGATTTGATGCGCAGATACTGCTGCATCATCGGGGTGTGGTTGCCTGTGTTTTCCAATTCAGTTGCTTGCTGGTTGATTTGTCCAATTGCGCCAGCTGCCAGATGCAGCCCCGGAAGTTTGCCGCAGTCCTCGTGGATTGGCAACCCGCCGTAAATGCGCTCAGCCCTGCCAGACGCCGAATCCTGCGCCCCGCAGGTCGATGCCGATTTCGACCTCCCTTTCGCAAGCTTCATCATGCGCCATCGGGTTGAATCCCTCGTACAAGTCGGGCAATAGCCGCAAGCCGTATTCCCTGACGTAGCGGTTGGACTGGATGCCTGCCTTGTGCCTGTCGAAGCGCAGGTCGGGGTCGAGGCCGGTCATGCCGACATACACGCAGGGCCTGCCCGGAACGTAGCCTGGATTGCAGCGCTTGAATCGGCCTTCGAGAAGGACGTCTTTCGACAGTTCGATTACGTAGACGTGATAATGCTTGAGACGGGCCATGATGATTACACCATGCATTCTTGAGCTATCTGCTCGTTCATCCTTCGTCGATCCATACGCACAACAAACGGAAAAACGGGTTGCTCACCTTTAATTCATCACCCTGACTATTTTTTGGGCGGCTTGACGATGCTGATCACTTTCGCATTCGGCGCTTCGCCGTCTGCGAAATAGGGCCTTTCCCGATCGAAATCGAGCGCTTCGGCCAGTTCTCTTTCGCGCTCCGAAATCAGGGCAAAACAATCCCTGATATCCAGGATGGTGTTGTCCGAAAGCGGGTTGGCTCGACCGCCGCGCGGCGTCACATCCTTGACGACGTTGCCCAGGGTCTTGCGCATCAGGCGCAGGATGCGTTGTTCCTTGCTCAAGTCTTCTTTGTCCATGGATCGGGGCCAGCGTGAATTGCAGGAATCCACTTTACCTTCTGAAGTTGCATATGGTCAATGCAATTTCTGAATCAGCATGGCGTGGGCATGCAGTTTGATCTCTTCCGAACGGAATACTATCTTGAAACGGGGGTGGTACCCTCGACAGGAATCGAACCTGTAACTGGCCCTTAGGAGGGGCCCGTTATATCCATTTAACTACGAAGGCTTTCCGATTAGCGCAATTTTACAGCAAAATTGCGCGATTGATAAATCCGGTTTGGAGGACTTGTCATGCCAAGTGCCGTGCGAAGCGCAAAAACGCCAGCTTTCCTGCTTTTTGCCATGATTGCAGAAAGCGCATCCGCAGGAGGCGGTCCGCTCGGCATAGACCACAGATGGAGCTACGATGACAGCGGCATCTACAGGCGCCAGATCCAGAAGAACCTGCTTTCCCTGATGGTGGCAGGGGATGTCGCCGGAGCGCTTTGGGAAGGGGACCAGTCGAGACTGGGCAAGACGCTCTGGCAATCCGTCGATTCGACCGTCCTGGCTTCAGGCTCCGCCGCCGTCATGAAGGCTGTTTTCACTCGCTCCAGACCGACCCAGACCAATGATCCCAACCAGTTTTTCCAGGGAAGCGGGCACTATAGCTTTCCGAGCGGAGAAGTCGCGGCAATGAGCGCGCTCGTCACGCCCTTCGTTCTCGAATACAGACAGGACACGCCCTGGATCTACGCTCTCGAAGCGCTTCCCGCGTACGACATGGTCGCACGCATGAAGGTCCAGGCGCACTGGCAGAGCGATGTCCTGGGAGGCTTTGCCCTGGGCACGGTCTCGGGCTATTACGCCCATTCGAGGCAGAAATCATTCACCCTGCAGATTCTGCCCGGCGGATTCTCGTTCGGCCTCAAGCGGGAATTCTGAGCCGTTCCGGCTGCCTTACGTGGTATCATTTCCTCCTTCGAATCTGGAGCAACGAATGAAGTGGTTCATTATTTTTGTCGCCATGATGGCTGCCCTGGCGGCATATTTCTGGTATCAAGTGGACAAAACTGGAGGCATGCCAAAGCCGGGACAGGTTGCCCCCGGATTCGACCTACCCGACCAGAACGGAAAAATGCACAAGCTTGCGGACTACCGGGGAAAATGGCTGGTGCTTTATTTCTATCCCAAGGACGACACTCCCTACTGTACCAAGGAAGCCTGCGCCTTCAGGGACGATTTCGCCAAAATCACGGCAGCAGGCGCAAATGTCGTCGGCATCAGTCTGGACAATGCCGCCAGCCACGCGAAATTTGCAGCAAAGAACCACCTTCCGTTCCCGCTGCTTTCCGACACTTCGGGAAAAGTCGCCGAAGCATACGGCGTGCTGATGCATCTCGTGCTGTTCAAGATCGCCAAGCGCGATACCTTCCTGATCGACCCCCAAGGACATTTGGTGAAGGTTTACGACAAGGTGCAGGTTTATGCCCATGTCAATGACGTGTTGAACGATCTGAAGAGGCTGTCCGCAAAATAATGCCGCTCATTACGCTGGAAAAAGCTTCTCTCGCCTTCGGGCACTATGCGCTCCTCGATGCTGCCGAGCTGATTCTCGAACCCGGGGAAAGAGTGGGGCTGATCGGCAGGAACGGCGCGGGGAAATCCACCCTGTTCAAGGTTCTCTCGAAATCGATGCAACTCGATGACGGGCGGGTATGGCATGCCCCAGGACTCAAAATGGCCGCGGTCGACCAGGAGCCGGCATTCGACTCGGAAAGCAGCGTCTTCGAAGAAGTTGCCAAGGGACTGGGGGAGGTGAGGCAGACGCTGATCGACTATCATGCCCTGTCGCATCAGCTGGCAAGCGGGGAAGGGGACACCGATCTCCTGCTGGAACAACTCCACGAAGTGCAAACGAAGCTTGAAGCAGAAGATGGCTGGATTGTTCAGTCCCACGTCGAAACCGCGATCAGGCGACTCGATCTTCCTGAAGACGCACGACTTTCTTCCCTTTCAGGCGGGCAGAAGAAGCGGGTCGCACTCGCGCGTGCGCTTGTTTCCCAGCCGGATATCCTGTTCCTAGATGAACCCACCAATCATCTCGATTTCTCATCCATAGAATGGCTTGAGGAATTCATCACGGCCTTCACGGGAAGCGTTTTCTTCATCACGCACGACCGACGCTTCCTGGACAATGTCTCAACCCGGATAGTCGAACTGGACCGGGGCAAGCTCGCAAGCTTCGAGGGCAATTTCTCGAAGTACCAGATGAAGAAAGCCGAGATGCTCGAAGTGGAGGAAATCCACGGGCAAAAATTCGACAAGATCCTGGCACAGGAAGAAGTCTGGATCAGAAAGGGAATACAGGCCAGAAGAACAAGGAACGAGGGCAGGGTGAGGCGGCTCGAAGCGCTCCGGATAGAGCGGTCGAAGCGCAGGGAAGTCCAGGGCAAGGTCAGCTTCAATCTCGAAGAAGGCGAAAAATCGGGGAAGCTGGTCGCCGAACTGGAGCATGTTTCGAAATCCTTCGGCAATCTCAGGGTCATCGATGACTTTTCCTGCAGAATCATGCGCGGCGACAAGATCGGGCTGCTCGGACCCAACGGCGCTGGAAAAAGCACGCTACTCAAGCTGATCCTGGGGGAAATCGAGCCCGATTCAGGAAGCATCCGTCTCGGCACCAAGCTCGAGATTGCCTATTTCGACCAGTTGCGCGAACGGCTTGATATGGATGCAAGCCTCGCCGACACCATCAGCCAGGGAAGCGACTTCATCGAGATAAACGGCGAGAAAAAGCATGTCATCAGCTATCTGGGCGATTTTCTCTTCTCGCCGGAGCGCGCCCGCTCGCCCGTGAAAAGCCTCTCCGGCGGGGAACGGAACAGGCTGCTGCTCGCAAGGCTTTTCACGCGCCCGGTCAATGTCCTCGTTCTGGATGAACCCACCAACGATCTCGACATCGAAACCCTGGAATTGCTGGAATCGCTGCTTCTCGACTATTCCGGTACCCTTTTTCTGGTGAGCCATGATCGGGCTTTCCTGGACAATGTCGTGACCCAGGTGATCGCTTCCGAAGGATCGGGAAAATGGCGGGAGTATGTCGGAGGGTATGAAGACTGGGTGCGGCAAAAGCATGCCGTCAGGGGGCAGCCCATATCTGCCGGAGAAAAGAGTCCAAAGCCCCCATTGCCCGGCAACAAGCAGAAGAAACCGGGGTTCAACGAAATCAGGGAACTGGAGTCCATTCCGGGGAAAATAGAAAAACTGGAAGCCGAGCAGAAGGCACTCGAAGCCAGACTTTCCGACCCCGATCTCTACAGCCAGCCATCGGAACAAATTGCGGCGCTTCAACAGCGCTTCAGCGAGATCGAATCAGAAATACTTGCCGTTCTTTCCAGATGGGAAGAACTCGAAGCGCAAAAGGGCTGAGTCGTGGCCGAAATGTTCGCAAACAGGCTGCGCAAGAATGCGAAGCACCTGGCGAAATGGGGAAGGCGGCGAGGTATATCCTGCTACAGGCTTTACGACCGCGACATCCCGGAGTTTCCGTTCGTGGTCGACTATTACGAGGGAAAAATCCATCTCCAGGCCCTCTCCGGTGAGCTTTCAAAGGAAACGGTGAAAGCTGTTGCAGAGGCGCTGGAATTGCCCATGGAAGCAATCCATCTCAAGAAGCGCGAAGGACAGAAGGGCGACTCGCAATACGAGAAAACCGGCAGGATAGGAAGTGATTTCGTCGTTTCCGAAAACGGATACCGATTCATCGTCAACCTTGATGCCTATCTCGATACCGGGCTTTTCCTCGATCACCGCAACATGCGGAAAATGGTCGGAGAAAGGGCGCGAGGCAGGCGCTTTCTCAATCTTTTCGCCTATACGGGGAGCTTCACCGTGTACGCAGCAAAAGGCGGCGCGATTTCCACCACCACAGTCGACCTGTCGAATACCTATCTCGAATGGGCAAAAAGGAACTTCGATCTAAACGGTATATTTAATAACAATAACATAAGAATTGATGTTAATGTCTTTCTAGAAGAATGCAGGAGCAAGTACGACCTCATCGTGCTAGATCCACCCACTTTTTCCAATTCCAAGAAAATGACCGGCACTTTCGACGTGCAGCGCGATCACGGGGAAATGATCCGTAGCTGCATGAAGCTGCTGGCCCCGGGAGGCGAGCTTTTTTTCTCCAACAACCTCAAAAGCTTCAAACTGGACGAGGAATCGCTCTCGGGCTTCGATTACAGTGAAATCTCCAGCCAGACCGTTCCGGAAGATTTCCGTAACAGGAAGATACACCGCGCCTGGCTTTTCAAGGGCTGACTCTGAGGGCTGCTCCTTTCTTGAATTATGGCCGATTGCAGCTATACAAAGAGAGAAGGAGGGATAGCCGATGGATTTGAATATGGATGTGGATCTGCCCATGCCCGAACAGGAGGGGGCCGGCAGGATTCTGGCACGCATTTTCCGCGACTACGGCAACAACCTGGCAATCCGGTTGTGGAACGGGGACACGATGCGCTTCGGAAAAAAAGCACCGGACTGCACCTTGGTTTTCAAGAGAATGAAACCTTTTCGCGACCTGATACTTCATTCCGACCCGATACGTCTGGCAGAAGCCTATTTCAACGGAAGCGTCGACATCGAAGGAAGCATCTACCCGGCGATCGAACTGAAGGATTATCTCAAATCAGTAAGCCTTTCCGTCGAGGAAAAAATCGCTTTCCTGTTTACCGCCTTCAGGATGCGCGAAGAATCGCATGAATCTGCGGGTTGGTCGTCGTGGCACTGGACGCAATCCGCGCCAAAACACAGCCGGGAAATGAACCGGGAGGCGATTGGCTTCCACTACGACGTTTCGAACGATTTCTACAGGCTCTGGCTCGACGAGGGCATGATCTATTCCTGTGCCTACTTCACTGATGAAATGGAATCGCTCGATGCTGCACAAAAAAACAAGCTCGATCTGATCTGCCGCAAGCTCAGACTGAAGGAAGGCGACAATTTGCTCGACATCGGATGCGGCTGGGGCTCGCTCATCCAGTGGGCCGCCCTGCATTACGGCGTCAGGGCCCACGGCATCACCTTGAGCCGCAACCAGTTCGATTATGCGAACAGGAAAATACGAGAAAACGGCCTTGAAGGGCAGGTCAGCGTCGAATTGAAAGATTACCGCGATCTCGATGGAACGGAAATCTACGACAAGGTCTCGAGCGTGGGGATGTTCGAGCATGTCGGATTGAAGAACCTTCCCCTCTACTTTTCGACAGTGCATCGCCTGTTGAAGCCAGGCGGCCTGTTCCTGAACCACGGCATCACGCACGATGAAGACGGCTGGAACAAATGCGTCGAAACCGATTTCATCTCCAAATACGTCTTTCCGGACGGCGAACTCGACTGGGTGAGCAACATTCAGAGGCGAATGGAGAAAAGCCATTTCGAGATCCATGACGTCGAATCGCTGAGACCGCATTATGCGCTCACCCTGAGGGAATGGGTAAAAAGGCTGGAAGCAAGGCATCAGGATGCGCTGCATCACGCGTCCGAAGCCGTTTACCGGGTCTGGCGCCTCTACATGGCAGGCTGCGCACTGCAGTTCGAATCCGGCTACATGGGCGTCTACCAAATCCTGGCAGCGAAAAAGATCAGGGGAGAGTTGCCGCTTCCCCTGACTCGCAGCGACCTGCTGCAATCGGCTATTTGACGGTCACCGTCACCCCGGATTGCAAACCGGTCAAAACATGGCCGGCGGTTGCTTCCTTGACCACGATGGAATGCTTGCCCGGGGAAAGGTCGGGAAGATCGATGCTGCATGGGCAACCGCTCACGTTGCGGTCTACGATAGGATCCTGGTTGTCGACATAGACATGCAGGTGATTGCCTGTCGGACCCAGTTTGACGTTGTATTCGAGTTTGTTCCCCATCCCGCTGGAAAGGGTTGCGCCGTCCTTGGGCGACAGGATGGTGATGGCGCCTTGCGCAAGAGCCAGTTGCGGCACCAGCAGGGCCAGAATCAGGGCGTATCTCATGTCATCCTCCTAAATAGATCGATTATCATTAATAGTCCGCCTGAGAGTCGTTGTCAAGAAAGGGGCATTTCGAATCGGCAATCTCGCCATTTCACTTATTTAACATAATATACATTATGCGAAATTGATCTGTATGGAAAACCGGAAAAAATAAAAATGGTTTCATGACAGCCCCCCCTCCATCGGCGTTATAATCGCATCCAATGCGATCACCTCAGGCGGGCATCTAAACATGAAAAAACTAATCGGGCCATTGCTGGGTATTGCCATGCTGCTTTGCACAGGCATAGCATCTGCAGAAATTGACGTTCCTCCCGAAGGAAATCGCATCACCGACCTGGCCGGGCTTCTTAATGCAACCCAAGTCAACGCGCTGGATGAAAAGTTGAAAAGCCTGGAATTTTCCACGGGCGCAAACGTCGAAATCGTGGTAGTGCCTTTGCTTGGCAAGGAGTCAGTCCAGCAATATGCGGATCGGGTCGAAAATGCCTGGTATCCAGAAGAAAATGCAGTGGACAAGCATATACTTTTCATCGCTTCCGCGGGCGACAAGAAAGCGCATTTCGTGATCGGCGAAGGACTTCAGGACGCGCTTACCGAACCGGAAGCAAAATCCATCCTGAGCGCCAAGGTCAACCCGCTCCTGAGAAAAGGATTGATGGTCCAGGCGCTGTCCGAAGGAATCGATGCGATTTCGGAGAAAATTGCCGAGTCAAAGCTCGACGACATCACTCCCCCCCTGCATACCGTCATGATAAAGCCCTTTTCCATTGAAGACGTAGGGTATTACCTGATGATTATTCTGGGAATAGTTGCATTGGTGGCCATTCTGCTTTATGCGGGAAAGCGGAAGGATCGCGCCGAATACCTGAAAAAAGGACGCAAGCGCGACCCATTCAAGTAGGCAGATCGCCCCCGCCTTTTTTCATCGCTTTCCCTTCTTCAGCACGCTTTCTTCTGACTTCCTTCGGGTCGGCGATGAGCGCCCTGTAAATTTCCACCCTATCGTTCTGGCGCAATCCAGTGTCACCCTTCACCAATTTTCCGAAAATGCCGATCTTGTTCTTTTCCAGATCGATTTCCGGATATTGCCCCATGACCCCCGAACGCTCAACAGCCTGCATTGCGGTCGTCCCGCAGGGAACCTTCAATTTGAGCAGCGTCTGCACTTCTGGCAGTGCATAGACGACTTCCACTTCGATTTCTTCTGTCATTTGTATACCTTCTCTGCTCTTTTGGCGAATGCATCGACGAAGCTGTTCGCGATCAGGTTGAAAATTGGCCCTACCAGCGTTTCGAGCAGCTTGTTCGAAAACTCATAATGCAGCCGGAATTCGATCTTACAGGCCTCATCGCCGTAAGCGATGAAACGCCAGCTGCCATCCAGTATTTCAAAGGGACCGTCCACCAGCTTCATTTCGATGAGATGGGGCGCCTGCCGTCTGTTTTCCGTGGTGAAGGATTTCCTGACATGATGAAAATCGATCATGACAGTGGCATGCACCAAGCCCTCCTCCTCTTTAAGATCAACCGAAGCGCCACCGCACCACGGCAGGAAAGAAGGATAATCCTCTATGTTGTCCACCAGGGAAAACATCTGCTCGGCGGAATGATGAACCAGTACCGTTTTTTCGACTAAAGCCATGGGTCAATTGCTGGTAAAATGGCATTTTATCCCATTTTCCCGCGATTCATGAGCATTGCCCAGAACAAAAAAGCCTTCCACGATTACTTCATCGAGGAACGATATGAAGCGGGCATCGTCCTGGAAGGATGGGAAGTCAAATCGATTCGCGCCGGCAGGGCCAATTTGAAAGAGGCCTATGTGGTGATCCGCGGAAAAGAGATCTACATCATAGGTTGCCATATCAGCCCGCTAACCACCGCCTCAACGCATATCCATCCTGACCCGCTGAGAACCCGCAAGCTGCTCCTTCATGCCGAAGAAATCAACAAGCTGATCGGCAAGGTCGAGCGCGCAGGTTATACCTTGGTCCCGCTCGACATGCATTACAAGAGCGGCAGGATCAAGCTGGAGATCGGCCTAGCGAAAGGCAAAAAGCAATACGACAAGCGGGAAGCCGAAAAGGAAAAAGACTGGGAAAGGGAGAGGCAGCGCCTGATGCGCTCGAAATGAATATTGCCGCGTTCCTCGCGGCTCGTTTGGAATAACCAAACCGCGCCGCTCCGGCCTTGCCCTGTCACCTGATTCATCACGTTCGCACCCATCGGGCAAGTGTTAACGGGCCCTAGTCCAGCAATCCGTTCTGAATTGCGTACAGAGTCAATTCCGCGTTGTTTTTCAGCTTCATCTTTTCCAGTATATGGGTGCGGTGCGTGCTGATGGTTTTGACGCTGAGGGACATCAGAGAAGCAATTTCCGACGCCGTTCTGCCCGACCCCAGCATTCTGAAAACCTGGTATTCCCGATCGCTCAGTCTCTCGTGCGGCTGCTTCTCAGCGTCGATATCGAGTTCGAGCAACAGCCGTTCGGCAAGCGCCGGGCTGATATATTTCCTTCCCTGTGCAACCTTGCGTATCGCTTCCACCAGTTCTCCGGGGGCAGTTTCCTTCGTCATGTAGCCGGCAGCGCCGGCTTTGAGAAGGCGGACCGCGTACTGGTCCTCGGGATACATGCTCAAGATCAGCACCTTTCCCCCCCTGTTTTCGCGCATGATCTGTTTCAAGGTATCCACGCCATTTCTCCCAGGCATGGAAACGTCGAGCAGGATGACATCCCACTCCCCTTCCCTGGTCTTCTTCAGAGCCTCGACGCCGTTTTCGGCCTCCCCGGCCACGGTCATGTCGGGTGTTTCGGCCAGGATTCTTTTCAGACCCTGCCTGACTATGGCATGATCATCAACGATGAGCACCTTGATCATAGGGACCGGATTTCAAGTAATTCATGGGATCGACAGGCTTTCCAAATCGCCTGATTTCGAAATGAAGCATGACCTGATTCGCGTCGCTGTCCCCCATTTCCCCGATTTGCTCCCCCTTCTTGACCATCTGCCCCTCCTTCACCAGAATCTTGCTGTTGTGAGCATAGGCGCTGAGATAGGTCTTGTCGTGCTTGATGATGATGAGCTTCCCGTAGCCTCGCAAACCGCTTCCAGTATAGACCACTTTCCCAGGTGCGCTTGCCAGTATCGGCTGCCCCATCTTCCCTGCAATATCCACTCCCTTGAGGTTGGCGTTTTCGCTGAACCCTGCCACGACCTTGCCGTTCGTAGGCCACCCCCAATCCAGGGCACCCGCCGCTGCAACCGGCTGGGCAGCGGGTTCTTCAGTCTTCTGAACGGGCTGCGGCGCAGTGGGCTGGAGTTGCTGCAGCGCCTTGTCTGAATAGGGCAATTCGACCCCCACAGGCTGGGTTTTCAACATATTCTGATCTGCCGACGGAGCCATGGCCTGTGCCGAAACAGGCGCGCCAGACTGCTGTGGAATCGTCATGCCGGCAAGCGGCTTCGTCACGGCCACATTCTGTGGCGGAGTCAGCCTGAGTTCACGGCCTACAGTGATTTTGTTGATGTCGTTGATGTTGTTCCAGTTGGCGATTTCCCTGTAATCCATGCCGAACTCAAGGGCGATTCCGAACAGGGTATCCCCTTTTTTCACGATATAGACTTGCGGTCGCCAATCCTTTCCAGCCTGCACTTGGGACAAGCGTGGAGCAGTCGGATACTTGTGAACGACCGGCGCCCTGTTGGGCACCGTGGAACAGCCTGCCAGAAACAGCAGAACAAGACAAAGCCATTTCATCGTTTTTGATCCTCAGTTTATGCCGGGAACAAGCGGCACGAATTTCACCGCATCCATGATCGTCTCGACATAGCCGCGCTCGTCGCGCTCGATGACGCACAATTGCTGCTCCTGCCCCCCCAGAGGCAAAACCATTTTACCACCAACGGCAAGCTGTTCCAGCAATGCTTTCGGAACCTGGGTCGCCGCTGCCGCCATGACGATGCCATCGAACGGTGCGCCTTCCCTGAAACCCAAATTGCCGTCTGCGTGACGTAGCTTGACGTTGTGGATGCGCAGTTCCTTGAGCGAAGCGCGGGCTTTCGCGAGCAACGGCGCAATGCGCTCGACCGAATGGACTTCCCGCGCAATCTTCGAAAGGACTGCAGCCTGGTAGCCGCAACCCGTTCCCACTTCCAGAACATGCCGCAGTTCGCCTTGCTGATTGAGCAATTCGAGCATACGCGCGACGATTTTCGGATTGGAAATGGTTTGCCCGAATCCTATGGGGAGCGAAACATCATCGTAGGCGCGGCTTGCAAGGGCTTCGTCGACGAAGATATGCCTGGGAACGGAATTCATCGCAAGCAGCACAGCCTCATCCCGGATGCCCTGTTCGCGCAAGCGTTCGACCATGCGCGCCCGTGTGCGCTGGGAGGTCATGCCTATGCCATTGTGCCTTTTGATCAGATCAGCCATTTTCTCAATGCATCCATTTGGTTGAAATGAGTCAGATCGATCTGCAAGGGAGTAACTGAAACCTGGTTGTGGGAAACGGCATAGAAATCGGTATCTTCCGCAATGTCCTGGGCCGCCCCGGCCGCCCCAACCCAATAAACCGTTTCTCCGCGCGGATTTTTGGTTTTCACCACAGGCTCCGCCTTGTGTCTTTTACCGAGGCGCGTCACCTTGATGCCGTTCAATGCCTCATAGGGCAAATCCGGGACGTTGACGTTCAGAAGCATGGGCTGCTCCATCGTCTTTTCACCGTAGCGCTGCACCATTTCCAGAACGATGCGAGCGGCAGTCTGAAAATTCCCGCTCTCGGTTCTCACAAGGGATACCGCAATGGCAGGAATACCCAGCAGGAATCCCTCGGTTGCCGCAGCGACTGTCCCGGAATAGATGGTGTCGTCCCCCATGTTGGCGCCGTGATTGATCCCGGAAACCACCATGTCAGGCAATTCATCCAGCATCCCGGTGACAGCGAGATGCACGCAATCGGTTGGCGTACCGTTGACGTAATAGAAGCCATTGTGAGCGCGCTTGAGGTTGAGCGGCCGGTCAAGAGTGAGCGAATTGCTCGCCCCGCTCCTGTCCCGCTCCGGCGCCACTACGGTAATCTGCGCGATTTTGGAGAGCGTCTCCGCGAGACAGGCCAGCCCTGGAGAAAAATAGCCGTCGTCGTTGCTGATCAGGATGCGCATGGCATATTAGGGAAGAAAAAGGGAGGAATCTGCATGAAATGACCGTTGATGACTGAAAGATTGTGATAAAAATCACGACATAAATCAAGCGCGAGATTTTTATTTTATATATATATTTATTATCAATATCTTGAATAGAACTCTTCAATCTCTTTCGAATATCTGTCGAAGACCTTGCCGCGTTTCAGTTTGAGCGTCGGGGTCAGCAGACCGTTCTCGATGCTCCAGGGCTCGAGCAGCAGCAGAACCCTCGAAATCCTGGCATAGCCCGGAAACTCCCTGACCTGAAATGCGATGCGCTCCAGAACCTTCTTCTCGGCGCGCCTGTCCTTCAAAGACTGAGTGGCATCCGGATCGATCCCGATTTCACCGGCAAGTTTCGTCCAGACTTCCGGGTTCATGACGGCAAGGGCGACGAGGCCCGGCTTGCCTTCCCCCCATACCATCACCTGGTCAAACAGGCGGTCCCGCAGAATGGCATGCTGCATGTCCGCAGGCGGCACTTTCTCGCCGTTGGACATGACGATGATCTCCTTGATGCGCCCGGTAATGTAGATATGTCCGGTGTCGGATATTCTTGCCGTATCCCCGGTATTCAGCCATCCATCCTGGGAGATCATGGCGTCCGTCGCTTCCCTGTTTTTCCAGTACCCGAGCATGTTGCAGGGACTCCTGACGAGCAGCGCATCGCTTTCCCCAATTTTGACCTCTATGCCGTGGAGCGGCAGTCCCGCGCTTGCCGGAAAATTGTTGTTCATCCTGTTGGCGCTGACGATGGGGCTCGTTTCAGTGAGCCCGTAGCCCTGGAGGAGCGGCAGCCCCAGGGATACGAACAGCTTCGATATTTCAGGCGGAAGGGGCGCTCCGCCGCTGATCGAAAGGCGCAGCCTGCCTCCGAAGCGCAGCATCACCTTGTCGGCAACGAGGCGCCTGAGTGCCGGCCAGAGCAGAAAGGAAACTTGCCAACCCGCCCTGCCCTGCCGGTACTCGAAAATGCCCCATCCGATTTTTTCGGTGAGTTGAAACAGCCAACGGGAAAGCGCAGTCCCCTTTTCGAGCGCCACCTGGACCGAATTGTAGATGCGTTCGTATATCCTTGGGACGGATACCAGAATGGTGGGGCGAATCACCCCCATGTCGTCCAGAAGAAACTGGATGGATCGCGAAAAAGCGATGGTGGATCCAGCCATGATGCTGATGTAATAACCCACCGTCCGCTCGAAGGAATGCGAAAGCGGCAAAAAGGAAAGCATGACATCCCCCTGCCCTATGGGAAAGGCGAGCAGCCCCGCATAGGCGTTGTAGACGATATTGTGGTGGGAAAGCATGACCCCCTTCGGGGAGCCCGTGGTGCCGGAAGTATAGATGATGGTGGCAAGTGCATCGCGATCCTTGCAGAACCCTTCCTGCAACTCCGCGTTTTCCGGGAGCCAGTCATTGGAACAAGCCAGCCTTTGCTCGCCGGAATCCTGAATTTCGGAAAGGCTTATGAAACGCTTCACGTTATGCAACTGCGCCTTCACGCTTTTCAGGGCATTCCATTGAATTTCGGTTTCGAAAAGCAGTACCCTGATTTCCGCATCGTTCGCGATATAGGCGATATTGTCCGGCCTGTCCACAGTGTAGAGCGGCACGACGACAAGCCCAAGAGACAATGCTGCCTGGTCGAATACCACCCATTCCGGGCAATTCCTGAGCATGAGGCCTACCCGGTCGCCTGGCGATAATCCTTCTGCAATCAGTGCTTTCTGCCATCGCGCCACTTCCTTCTTCGCGGCCATCCAGGTCATGTCCTGCCAGGAGCCGCCATTGAAATAGCGGTAAGCCACGGCTTCCGGCGAGATTCGCGCGCGTTCGAGGAAAAGCCCGTGCAAGGTCACCGCCTGCTCCGGCCTGATGAGATGGTCCGTGGTGTGAGTCATAGAACGCTATTATAGGGCGAAAAAAAACGGCCCTGGGGCCGTTTTCGGATTACCTGTTGCCGCGGTCGCGTGCGAACCGGTCGCCCGAGCTTCTCCGTGGCGGAGCGCCATTCCTGAATTCCCCGCCCCTGCCCGCATAGCCTTTCTTGTGGGTGACGACAGGGCGGTTCCTGAATTTGGGCTCAAGCCCCTCGATCACATGAGGGGCGATGCTCTGGCCAGTAAATCGCTCGATTTTCTTGACATGCATGGCATCGCGCCCGGATGCGAAGGAAATGGCGATGCCGGAAGCCCCTGCTCGCCCCGTTCGTCCTATCCTGTGCACGTAATCCTCGGCGAATTTAGGCAAGTCGAAATTGATGACATGGGTGATGCCTGCTACGTCGATGCCGCGCGCCGCCACATCGGTTGCAACCAGTATCTTGAGGCTGCCCTGGCGCAGGCGCGTGAGCGTCCTGGTGCGCTCCCTCTGGCTCATGTCGCCGTGCAATGCAGCAGCCTCGTATCCCTTGGACAGAAGATCGTCCGCAAGCAGGTCCGCATCCCGTTTCGTCGCAGTAAAGACGATTGCCTGCTTGACATTGATGTCGCGCAGCATGTGATCGAGAAGGCGATTCTTGTGGTGCATGTCGTCCACATAGTGCAGGCGCTGCTCAATGTTCTCGTGCCTTGCCGTCTGCGCAGCGATCTGGATGAGCTTTGGGGATCGCAGGAGGGCGGTGCCGAGCTTGGCAATGCCGCCCTCGAAAGTCGCCGAAAAGAGGACAGTCTGTCGTCCGCTCGGGGTCGCATCCGCAATTCTTTCGACGTCGTCGATGAATCCCATGTCGAGCATCCTGTCGGCTTCGTCCAGAATGAGCATCTCCAGACGGGAGAAGTCTATCCTGCCGCGCTCGATGTGATCGATGAGGCGCCCCGGGGTCGCGACCAGAATATCGACATGCTGGGAAAGCAGCTTGTTCTGGAGCGGATAGGGCATCCCGCCGAGGATCGTGACGACTTTGGCGTTACGCAGGTGCTTGCCGTATTTCGCGGCGGCAGCGCTCACCTGCTGAGCAAGTTCCCTGGTCGGAGTCAGAACGAGAATGCGGGGACCTTTTCCGGCGACCTTGGCCGGCTCGACCAGCCTGTTCAGGGCGGGCAGCATGAATGCAGCCGTTTTTCCTGTCCCGGTCTGGGCAGAAGCCATCAGGTCGTGACCTGCAACAAGCTCCGGAATGGCTTTTTCCTGGATCGGGGTGGCCGTCGTATAGCCAGTCTCGGCAATCGCTTTAAGGATCAGGGAATTCAGATTCAAATTTTCAAAAGACACGTGTTTTTTCCTAAATGGATGAAATAAACGCGCGCAGGCAGATAAAGCCTGAATGGGCAGAAAAAAGCCGCCAGCGCACCACATCGTCGCTAACCGGCAATTTTCAATTTCCGCTTGGAAAGGAAGGTCAGGGAACGATGAAACAAATGGAAGTCAAGACAACCAAATCGAAGCAATTATAACCGAATAATAAATAATTTGATAGTGTCCGGCATGTTATAATCCAACGTTTTTATCCACCGAGTAATTGATTATGTCGCGCGCTTTGAGAAACATCGCCATTATCGCCCACGTCGACCACGGCAAGACCACCCTGGTGGACAAGCTGCTGCATCAGGCCGGCACCTTTTCTTCCCATCAGGTCGTATCCGAAAGGGTCATGGACAGCAACGATCTCGAGAAGGAGCGCGGGATCACCATCCTTGCCAAAAACACCTCCGTCAATTACATGGGCACCCACGTCAACATCGTCGACACCCCAGGACATGCCGACTTCGGAGGCGAAGTCGAGCGCGTTCTGTCGATGGTCGACGGCGTGGTGCTCCTGGTCGATGCAGTAGACGGCCCGATGCCGCAGACCCGTTTCGTGACGAAAAAGGCGCTCGCCCTCGGACTCAAACCCATCGTCCTGGTGAACAAGATCGACCGCCCGGGCGCACGACCGGACTGGGTGGTGAATCACACCTTCGATCTCTTCGCAAATCTTGGCGCCACGGACGAGCAGCTCGATTTCCCCGTCGTTTACGCTTCAGCATTGAACGGTTATGCCAAGCTTGACCTCACCGACGAAAGCGTCGACATGCGTCCGCTGTTCGATACCATTTTGAAACATGTTCCCGCCCCTTCCGGTAATCCCGACGAACCGCTTCAGCTCCAGATCAGCGCGCTCGATTATTCGAGCTTTGTCGGCAGAATCGGTGTCGGCAAAATCGCACGCGGCAGAATCAGGCCGGGGCAGGAAGTGGTTGTTCTGAACGGCGACAAGCCGGCCAAAAAAGGGAAAATCAATCAGGTTCTGGGATTTTCAGGGCTCAACCGGGTCTTGCTCGATGAGGCTCAGGCGGGCGACATCGTGCTCGTCAACGGCATCGAAGAGATCGGCATCGGCGTCACCATCAGCGACGTGACCAAGCCAGAGGCGCTACCTATCCTCGCAGTGGACGAACCCACGCTCACCATGACTTTCCAGGTCAACACCTCGCCCTTCGCAGGACAGGAAGGCAAATTCGTCACCAGCCGCCAGGTCAGGGAAAGGCTGGACAAGGAACTTCTCACCAACGTCGCCCTGCGGGTCGAAGACACATCGGATACCGACAGCTTCCTGGTTTCGGGACGCGGCGAACTCCATTTGACCATTCTCCTTGAAACCATGCGCCGCGAAGGGTACGAGCTTTCCGTTTCCCGCCCACGCGTGGTGATGAAGGAAATCGACGGAGTAAAGTGCGAACCTTATGAAGCGCTCACGGTGGATGTCGAGGAAGCGAATCAGGGAGCGGTCATGGAAGCCCTCGGTACGCGTCGCGGCGAAATGCTGGACATGGTCTCAGACGGTCTGGGCAGAACCCGGCTCGATTACCGCATTCCTGCGCGGGGCCTCATCGGGTTCCAGTCCGAATTCATGACCCTGACCCGCGGCACCGGGATGATGAGCCATGTCTTCGACGACTACGCGCCCGCGAAGGGCGAGATTGCATCGCGCAGAAACGGCGTGCTGATTTCGGCCGAGCAGGGAGAAGCCGTGGCATATGCCCTCTGGAAATTGCAGGATCGGGGAAGGATGTTCGTGGTCCCCGGAGACAGGCTGTACGAGGGCATGATCATCGGCGTTCACAGCCGGGACAACGATCTCGTGGTAAATCCGATCAAGGGCAAGCAACTCACCAACGTCAGGGCTTCCGGAACGGACGAAGCCGTAACTCTGACCCCTCCGATCCAGCTGACGCTGGAATCCGCAATCGAATTCATCGAC
The DNA here is from genome assembly GCA_021806605.1 of Pseudomonadota bacterium. GTDB lineage: Bacteria > Pseudomonadota > Gammaproteobacteria > Burkholderiales > JABEVD01 > JABEVD01. The sequence goes on along the minus strand of JAJZQY010000002.1, from coordinate 27,410 downwards.
GACGACGAACTCGTCGAAATTACGCCGAAAACGATACGCCTGAGAAAGCGCTACCTCACGGAAAATGAAAGGAAGCGTCATTCCAGAAGCAGCAAATCAGAGGACTGAATATTGGCCCGGGAAGAGTCCCTCCAGGGTCCAGTTCCCGACCGCATAACGAATCAGTCTCAGGGTGGGATGCCCGACCTTGGCGGTCATCCTTCTCACCTGCCTATTTTTCCCTTCCGAAATCACGAGTTCAAGCCAGGAAGTGGGAATGGATTTGCGGTATCGTATAGGGGGATCGCGCTCCCATAACCATTCCGGCTCTCCGATGGTTCTGGCTTTCGCGGGCTTGGTGATGAAGTCACCCAGGTCAAGCCCTTGAGAAAGCGCAGAGATCGCCGCCTCGTCGAGTTCGCCCTCTACCTGAGCCAGGTAGGTTTTCTCGGTTTTCCCTCTGGGGTGGCTCAGTCTGTGCTGCAAGACCCCTTCGTCGGTCAGAACCAGCAGCCCTTCGCTGTCAGCATCCAAGCGTCCGGCAGGATAGATTTCGGGAATCGGAATGAAATCCTTGAGCGTTCCATGATTTGCCTCCCTGCTGAACTGGGAAAGCACGCCATAGGGCTTGTTGAACAGAACGATCATGCCATTTGCCTGACTCGCTCGAAGAAGCAAACCGAAGCGGCTTGAGCCGCATTGAGCGACTCGATTCTCCCCGGCATCGGAATCCTCGCACGGACGCCTGCAAGAGCGAGAATTTCGCTGGAAATTCCGGCTCCTTCATTGCCGATCACGAACCCGGTCCTTCCCTTCAAATCCAGGTCGAAAAGCGAAATATCGGCATCCAGGCTCAGTGCAATCGCATTCCCATGGAAATTGCGCAAGAGGCTGGCAAGGTCAGAATCAGCATGGACCCTGATCGAAAAATGCGCCCCCATTCCTGCCCGCAATACCTTGGGCGACCAGGGATCCGCGCAGCCCCTGGAAAGGAAGGCATCCGTCGCGCCGGCTGCGGCCGCAGAACGCAATATGGCGCCCAGGTTGCCCGGATCCTGGATTTCTTCCAGGAAAATGCAGAATTCTGACCGTTCCGGCAGCTCATGAAACGGAATCGAAATCAGCGCCAGGATTCCGGTCGGATTCTTGACCGGCGAAATCCTGTCGAAAAGGCTGTCGCTAATCGAGACGACATTGCCATCTTGCAGAAAGGGCGTGATTCCTGCAGTATCTAGCGAGGATTCCCTGACGACGACAAGTTCGGGCTTGAATCCTGCAGAAATACAGGCATCCAAGAGATGGATTCCGTCCAGGACAGTCTTGCGTTGTTCTCTTCTTTCACGCGTGGAACTTTCGATCCTGGAGAGCATCTTGAAAAGCGCATTGTCTTTGGAGGCGATGTGCTTCATGGACCGGCTCAATCTCCGGAAAAACCGACCTTGATCGGGTTGACAGGATGGTAAAACACGATGGCAAGCAGCACCAGTCCTATGAGGCATGCGATAAGAAGATAGCCCATCCAGCTTTTCTGTTTCGGCGGCTCGAAAACAATCGCACGCTGGGAACGCAATTCCATGATTTCCCGGGACTCTTCACCGCGTCGCTCCTCCCTGCGATGATTCTCCACCGGGTTTTTCCCATCGGCACGCCTGGAGCGATTCCTCTCGTCGGCGAAGCGTCTCGCTGCAGAAAGCTTCTCCTCGTCCCCCTCGCGGAGCAATTCGCAGGTAGGTGCAAACTCCGGGCAATCCGTGATTTTCAGCCAGGGCGAATCACCCGTCCTGACTTCGTCATCCATCTTCAGGCGGCCGAGAATGAGGTAGCGCTCTACCGCCTGCTGCGGCACAGGCCCGACGACCTGCCGCTCATGGCGGTAATACCAGAGAATGTTCATCTCAAAAAAGCCTTGACCGGAGCAAAACTCTTCCTGTGAACGGCTGACGGGCCAAGTCTGCCGAGTACTTCGAGGTGCATCTTGGTCGGGTAGCCCTTGTGCCTGTCAAAACCGAATTCGGGAAAATCACCGTGCAATTCTAGCATGAAAGCATCGCGCGCCGTTTTGGCGAGGATCGATGCGGCCGATATTTCGGGGATCAGGGCATCCCCGTTCACGATCGCTTTCGAAGGCATCCGCACTTTTGGGCAATAAATGCCATCGACCAGAATTTCATGGGGCAGGACGGATAATCCCTCTATCGCCCTTTTCATTGCCAGCAGGCTCGCCTGGAGAATATTGATCGAATCGATCTCTTCCACCGAAGCGGTCGCCACGGCCCAGGAAAGCGCATCTTCCCTGATCTGGCATGCAAGCTCCTTGCGCCTTTTTTCGCTCAGCTTCTTCGAATCATTCAGCCCGATGATCGGCCTGACCGGGTCCAGAATTACCGCTGCAGCGTAAACCGGACCCGCCAGGGGGCCGCGACCCGCCTCATCCACGCCGCAGACGATAGTCATGCCAGAAGGGGCAGGATGGCCAATGATGCCTTTTCAGCGGTGTTCTGCTTCAAGCTATGCTGCATTTCGGCGAACATGGCTTCAAGCTTCCGGACTGCCGCTTCATCCTGCATCAGATTGATCAGGGCACGTGCCAGATTTTCCGGTGTCGCATCGTCCTGAAGCAGTTCAGGCACGACGAATTTCCCGGAAAGTATGTTGGGAAGCCCCACGTAAGGCTGGTATTTCTTGCGCTTCTTGAGTCTGTAGGTCAATGGCGCCATCTTGTAAGTGATCACCATGGGCCTTTTGAGCAGCGCAGCCTCCAAAGTGGCAGTACCGGAGGCAACCAGCACGATATCGGATGCGATCATCGCATCCACGGCATGTCCGAAAAAAAGCGTGAAGGCAATACCTTCGGCATGGTTGCGATAGATCGCTTCTTCGAAAAGAGTCCTGGTTTCGCGGCTTGCAAGCGGAACCAGAAATTTTGCATCGGGCCATTTTTCCCGCACCAGCATCGCCGTTTGGATGAAAGTATCGGCCATGTATTGCAATTCGCTCTGCCGGCTTCCCGGCAGGAAAGAGAATATTTTCGCATCCAGCGGCAGTTTCATGCTCCTTCTCATTGCCGCCCTGTCCGCGGACTCCGGAAGCATATCGGCAAGCGGGTGGCCGACGTAATCAGCGTCTATTCCCGCCTTGTCATATAACTCCTTCTCGAAAGGAAAAAGCGCGAGCACCTTGGTGCAGGATTTTCTGATCTTGTGTATGCGCTCTCCCCGCCACGCCCAGATCGAAGGACTCACATAATGGATGGTGGGGATGCCTGACTTCTTCAGCGCCCGCTCCAGATCGAGATTGAAGTCTGGTGCGTCCACCCCGATGAATATGTCCGGCGGGTTCGATTTGAAATGACGTATCAGCTTGCGCCTGATAGAGGTAATCTGGAAATAGCGCTTCAAGACTTCCACATAACCCATGACGGCCAGCTTCTCCATCGGGAACAGGGAAGTTACCCCTGCGGACTGCATTTTGGGACCCCCGATGCCGACGAATTCAACCTCGGGCAGTTTCTCCTTCAGCGCCCTGACGAGGTGCGAGCCCAGAAGATCTCCCGACGCCTCCCCGGCGACGATGCCGATCCGCACTTTCTTCCGCTCCATATTCAGCGAATGATCCCGCGTTTGGAGCCGCTTATGAACTCAAGAAACGGGCCGAGTTCGGCATGAGTCTCGACTTTGGGCAAGATGGCATCCTTCGCTTCCTGAAGGCTCAAGCCCGATTTGTAAAGCGTCTTGTAAGCCCGCCTGATTTCGAGGATGGCTTCAGGAGAAAACCCGCGCCGCTTCAGTCCTTCGGAATTGATGCCATGCGGGGATGCCGGATTACCGGAAGCCGTGACATAGGGAGGGATGTCCTGCAGCAGGATGGTGCCCATTGCAGTGATGGAATGGGCACCTATCCTGCAGAATTGGTGAACGACGGTAAATCCGCCCAGAATGGCGAAATCCTCGACGGTGACATGGCCGGCCAACTGGGCATTGTTGGCGAATATAGTATGATTTCCTATCTGGCAGTCGTGGGCAAAATGAACATATGCCATGATCCAGTTGTCATTGCCTATTCGGGTGACGCCGACATCCTGAGCCGTCCCGATATTGAACGTGCAGAACTCCCTGATTTCGTTGTTGTCGCCGATCTCGAGCCGGGTCGGTTCGCCCGCATATTTCTTGTCCTGCGGAATTTCGCCGAGAGACACGAACTGGTAAATGCGGTTGTTCCTGCCTATGCGTGTATGGCCCTTGATCACGACATGCGCCCCGATCTTCGTGCCTGATCCGATTTCGACATGCGAGCCGATGATCGAATAGGCGCCGATCTCGACGTCGCCCGCAATTTTCGCACCGGGTTCGATGATGGCAGTCGGGTGTATCATTTGACCGACCGCAAGGTGCACATCAGTTGCCCTTCCGTCACTAGGGACCCATCCACTTCCGCCCTCACCGCGTATTTCCACAACCCCTGGGCATGACGCGTGATCGAAGCCTTGAGTATCAGCTGATCCCCCGGAATGACCGGTTTTTTGAAACGAACGCCGTCTATGCCGACAAAATAATAGACCGAGTCGTCGCTCGGCAGGCTGTCCATGGTCTTGAAAGAAAGGATCGCTGCGGCTTGCGCCAGCGCCTCCACGATCAAAACGCCTGGCATGACGGGATGATGGGGAAAATGCCCGGGAAAGAAAGGTTCGTTGACCGTGACGTTCTTGAGGGCCGTGATTTCCTTGCCGGGTTCGACAGAAAGCACTCTGTCGATCAACAAGAACGGGTAGCGATGCGGCAAATACTTGAGTATTTCGTGGATGTTCATCAGGACTTTTTCCTTTCCAGAGCTTCGATGTCTTTCCCGAGTTGGCGAACCTTTTCCGCCAATTCATTCAAATGCCGCAAATGCGCGGTATTCCTGAGCCATTCGCGGTGGGGAGCGAACGGGTAAATGGAGGTATAGGCGCCAGGCGCTTCGATCGATTTGGTGATCATGGTTCCTGCCGAAATATCCACATGGTCGGCAATATGCAAGTGCCCCAGGATCATTCCGCTTCCCCCTATCTTGCAATATCGTCCGATTTTCGTGCTTCCCGCGATGCCCGTGCATCCTGCGATTGCCGTATGCGCACCGATCACCACGTTATGGGCAACCTGCACCTGGTTGTCTATTTTAACCCCCTCCTCGATGATCGTGTCGTCGAGCGCCCCCCTGTCTATGGTCGTGTTGGCGCCGATTTCGACATCGTTCCCAATCAGCACCTTCCCTATCTGGGGAATTTTGAGCCATTTGCCTTGATCCATCGCGATGCCGAATCCATCCGCTCCGATTACGGCTCCCGAATGAATGATGCAGTCGTTTCCGATAATACAGCCCTGATAAACCGAAACACCCGCATAGAGCCTTGCATTGCTGCCGATCGTGACATCCTCGCCTATGACGCAGGATGCACCGAGCACTGAATTTTCCCCTATTCTGGCATTGCTGCCTATGCAGCAATAGGGGCCTATCGATGCAGATGGATGAATTAAGGCATGTTCATGGACCACTGCGCTCGGATGGATGCCGGGCTCCGCACTTGGAGCAGGATTCAGAAAGGATGACACCCTCGCAAAATAGACGTAGGGATTGTCACAGACGATTCTCGGTTTTTCGGTGGCATCGCGATCGCTCTTTCCCAGAATGAAGGCACCTGCCCGTGAGTGCTCCAGCTGCTGCCTGTATTTCCCGCTGGACAGGAAAGAAATGTCCGTCGGCTCCGCGCTCGCAAGGGTCGCCACCCGGGAGACCGTGATTTCGCCGTCGCCGATGAGTTCCCCTCCAAAGCGTCCGACGATATCCGATAGCCGGAAACTTTGGCCCATAAATTACTTCTCGTTGGCCAATGCCTTGATCACCTTGTCGGTGATATCTATCTTGGGGCTCCTGTACACTGCCTCCTGCAGTATCAGGTCGTATTTCTCGGACTGAGCGATACTGGTGATCGCCTTGTTGGCTTTCTCGATCACGGTAGCCAGTTCCTCGTTTTTCCGCAGGTTGAGATCTTCCCTGAATTCGCGCTGCATGCGCTGGAAATCCCGGCTCAGATTGGCAAGATCGCGCTCCTTGGCTGCCCTGTCCGTATCGGACATAGTCATCCCTTCCTTGTCCAGCTGCGCCTGGAGATCTTTGGCTTGCTTCGCCATCTTCTGCAGGTTTTGATCTCTTGCAGCGAATTCCTTCTCTATCCTTTTCTGTGCAGCAATAGCTGGGGCGGACTCCCTCAACACGCGTTCGGTGTTCACGATTCCGATCTTGATTTCGTCTGCGCAACTGATGGATGCGCTAGCGGCCAGAACCATTGCGACTAAACCTGCATAGATTCTTTTCAATTTAATCTCCTGATTCCAAATTAGAATATGTTGCCCAACATGAACTGGAACCTCTGGATATTATCCAGAGGCTGCGGATTGATCGGCTGGGCAAAGCTGAACTTGAGCGGACCGACCGGAGAAATCCAGGTCAGCGCCACCCCTGCGGCATAACGTAGCCCCCCACCCTGAAGCGGAATCTGGCTGTTTCCGTAAACCTGACCGCCATCGACAAAAGTGCTCAGGCGAACCGACTTCTTGTCCTTGATGCCCGGCATGGGAAAATATACCTCGCTGCTCACCGTCACCATCTTGTTGCCGCCGATGGGCTCATAATAGGAGTCCTTGGGTCCCAGAGAACTGATGTCGTAACCTCGCACCGAACCCACGCCGCCCGCGAAGAAATTGTCGAAAAACGGCAATGGCTTGCCGCCATAGCCGCCGCCGACACCCAACTGTCCCTCGAGCATCAGGGTAATATCTTTATAGATGTCGTGGAACCACATTTCCTGGCTCGTAACTTTGTAATACTTCAGCGAGCCGCCAGGCAACCCCATCTCAGTATAGGCACTGACCATGTTCCCTTCTGTGGGAAAGAAGGCATTGTTGCGAGTATCACGCGACCAGCCTATGGTGCCCTTGACCGTGGTATTGTAGTTGCCGAACTGCTGGACGAACTGGCTATATACCGGCGAGGTGAAGTTAAGGTAAGGATTATATAGCCCGTAATAGGGGAAAAGCGCGGCATAATTGACCAAATTGATGGTCGTTTCCTCCAACCCCAAACCATAATGGATGGTGTCGATGTCGGTCACCGGAACACCATAGCGTACCATCGCGCCGGTCGTGTTGGTCTGATATTGACCGAGCATCAGCGCGGAAGGATTGACATCTCTTCTGTACAAATCGTATCCCAGACTGGTGCCTGCATCGGTATAATAGGGATTGGTATAGGAGAGGTCGATGACTCTGTTCAGGATGCTCGTATTGACCGATATCGATGCCTGGTTGCCCGTCCCGAAAATGTTGTTTTCCGAAATCGATCCATTCAATATCAGACCTTCAGCGCTCGCGTAACCCGCACCGACCGATATGTTGCCCGTCGGCCTTTCGGTCACGTTGAGGTTGAGATCGACCTGGTCGTTCGTGCCTACCACGGCTGGCGTTTCTATGTTGGAATCGGAAAAATAGCCCAGCCTGTCGATTCGGTTCTTGGAATCCTTGATATTCTGGCCCATGTACCATCCCCCCTCCATCTGCCTGAACTCCCGGCGAATCACCTCATCCTTGGTTCGCGTATTGCCAGTGATGTTGATTCGCCTGACATAGACACGATGTCCCGGGTCGATCGAGAAAGTGAAGGTGGCCGTGTGGCTTTTCTTGTCCAGATCGGGTATGGCATTGACATTCGCAAAAGCATAGCCTTCGTCCGACAGTCTGTCGCTGATCAGCTTTATGGAGTCAGTTATTTTCTCCCGATCGAAAATGTCACCGGCCTTGACGGAAACCATTTTGCGCAATTCCGGCTCCGGAATCAGCATGTCTCCTGCGAATTTGACGCCGCTGATGGTATATTTTGGCCCTTCCGTGATATTGAGGGTGATGTAGATATCCTTCTTGTCCGGTGTAATCGAAACATCCGTGGAATTGATGGCAAATTCCAGATAGCCGCGATTCTGATAATAAGAACGCAGGGTTTCCTCATCGGCGGCGAGCTTGGTTTTCGAATACTGATCATCGTCCGTAAACCATGAAAGCCAGTTCGGCGTGGAGAGCGAGAAAAGCTTGACCAGATCCTTTTCCTTGAAAACATGGTTTCCGATGATGCTGATCTCGTGAATCTTGGCGACATCCCCCTCGGTAATATTGAAGGTAACATCGACGCGATTGCGCTCAAGAGGCGTAAGCGTAGCGACAACTTTTACAGCGTAGTGGCCGCGCCCGATGTATTGCCTCTTCAATTCCTGGACCGCCTTGTCAAGCAGCGATCTGTCGAGAATGCGCGCTTCTGCGAGTCCGATCTGCTTCAGGCTGGTCTTCAGCGTGTCCTTCTTGATTTCCTTTGCACCGACAATATCGATCGACGCAATCGCGGGGCGTTCCTGGACAACCACGATGAGCACACCCTTGTCGGCCTCGATGCGCACGTCCTTGAAAAAACCCGTGGCATAAAGGGCCTTGATTGCGGCAACCGATTTCTCGTCGTTCATAGTGTCGCCCACCTTCACCGGCAAATAGCTGAATACCGTGCCGGCTTCGGTGCGCTGTATGCCTTCTACCTTGATATTTTTCACGACGAAAGACTGCATCGCAAAGCTCGAAGTTGCATAAAGACTTGAAAGAATTGCCACCAAATGTTTTATTTTCATCAAACTCAGCCGGTAATCAGACGGTGTAGATCATTGTAAATAGCCAAGGCCATCAGCGAGAAAAGCAGGAACATTCCCAGTTGCTGGCCGATTTCCATAGCCCTGTCAGACAGGGGCCTGCCTCTTACAATTTCGGCCATATAATACATCAAATGCCCCCCATCTAACACAGGAACCGGCAACAAATTGAGTATGCCGAGGCTGATGCTGATGAGCGCCAGAAAATTCAAATAGGCAACAAAGCCCATCCTGGCAGACTGTCCAGCATAGTCGGCGATCGTGATCGGCCCGCCGATATTCTTCATGGAAACTTTCCCGAGAAACATCTCGCCGAGCATTTTCAACGTGAAACCGGATGTCTCCCAAGTCTTGTCGAATGCCCGAAAAAATGCTTCAAGAGGCGGATAGCGTACCTGAGTGAACAATTTATCCATTTCGTCCCGGTCGATTTTCGCTTCGATACCGATCCTACCGATACGCTGACCATTTTCTGTCGCAACTTCCGGAATGATTTGCACCGATAAGCGAGCGCCATTGCGCTCAATTTCCATTCTGACCGGGACAGATCCGTTCTTTCGGATGAATCCAGCCACCTCGGACCATGTATTGATGGAATGGCCATTGAGCGCTACAATCCTGTCGCCGGCCGCAACACCTGCGCGATCGGCAGGCCCATCCTTCTTTACCTCATCGATCACCGGGGGAAGGGATATCTGCACTCTCTCGAAGCCCATGTCGGAAAGAAGATCCTTGCTGTCGATATCCGCATGGCTCAAATCGAGTGTATACGGAACGATACGCCCTTCGGCATCGCGCGCCGAAACTTCAATTGCGGCTTTTTTCACGACTTTCTGAATCAAAATCCAGCGCACATCGTCCCAGGTTTTAACTTCCTGATGATCGACATCCAGGATTTCGTCGCCTTCCCTGAAACCCGCCTGGGCGACAGCCGAATCCGGCTTGATCGTCCCAAGGACAGGTTTCATCCCGGGAATGCCATGCACGAAAAGCCCCCAGTACAGGAGAACGGCCAGAACAAGATTGGAGGCAGGACCGGCAAGCACAATCGCACAGCGACGGTAGACCGTCTGACGATTGAAAGCGCGGTGAGTCTCTTCTGGCGTAACCGCCCCTTCCCGCTCGTCGAGCATCTTGACGTAGCCCCCGATCGGGAAAGCGGCAATCGCCCATTCGGTCCGATCCGCCCCTATGCATCTGGAAAAAAGCGGCTTGCCAAAGCCGACAGAAAAACGCAGCACCTTCACGCCGCAGGCTCTGGCAATCAGATAGTGTCCCAATTCATGGATCACGATGAGGATACCTAGCGCCATGACAAATGCAGCCAGGGTATGCAGGATATTCATGCGACTTTCGAAAGCAGGGCACTGGCGACGTCCCTCGCTATCCTGTCGATCTCGATCGCTTCTTCCAGAGTATCGAGTGGCAAGGCGCCCAATTCACTGAGCGTTTGTTCTATCATTTCAGAAATGGCCGTAAAGCGTATTTTCTTCTCGAGAAAATACTGCACGGCCACTTCATTCGCAGCATTCAGTATGGTCGCAGCCGCTCCGCCGGCTTTCAATGCCTGAAATGCCAGGGCAAGACAGGGGAAGCGGGAAAAATCAGGCTCTTCGAAATGAAGCGTCGCGATCCGGCACAAATCGAGCGATTCGACGCCGGAATCGATTCGTTGGGGAAAACCGAGCGCATAAGCGATCGGCGTTCGCATATCGGGATTGCCCAGTTGGGCAAGTATCGAGCCATCGATGTACTCGACCATGGAATGGATGATGCTCTCCGGGTGCACGACCACCCTGATCTGATCGGCTCCCGCATTGAATAGCCAGTGCGCCTCGATTACCTCCAGCCCCTTGTTCATCATGGTCGCGGAATCGATGGAAATCTTTCTGCCCATGACCCAGTTCGGGTGCCTGCACGCCTCATCCGGCGTAACACGTTCGAGCGCTTCCTTCGAGAAATTTCTGAAAGGGCCGCCAGAAGCCGTAAGCAGAATGCGCTTCACGCCTCCTCCACCGAGGGAACCCTCGCGCGGCAGCACCTGGAAAATGGCATTGTGCTCGCTGTCTATGGGCAAAAGAACGGCGCCGTTTTCCTTGACCGCATCCATAAAAAGCTGCCCTACCATGACAAGGGTCTCCTTGTTGGCGAGCAGGATTCTTTTTCCGCTTCTTGCTGCGGCAAGCGCTGGCTGCATTCCCGCAGCGCCGACAATGGCAGCCATCACGATATCTACTTCAGGGAGAGAGGCAATTTTTTCGAGCGCAGCAACCCCGCATTCGACTTCGGTATTCAGCTCGGCCTCAGCAATGCCTTCCTTTAAGCGCTGCGCACCCGACTCGTCCCGCATCACGGCGTACTTCGGCCTGAATTTCAGGCACTGCTCGAGCAGGACCTCATGCTGGGTATTCGCGCTCAATGCGAACACCGTGAATTTCTCGGGATGCCGCCCCACCACGTCGAGTGTGCTTTTGCCGATGCTTCCTGTGGATCCCAATATGGTGATGTTTTGCATGGTCATGGCAGCTGCTGTATGAGCATCAGGCCCAGTGCGGCTAAAGGAAGTGCCGCCGTCAGGCTGTCAATGCGGTCAAGTATTCCGCCATGGCCGGGAAGAATGCTTCCGCTGTCCTTGAGGCCTGCATTGCGTTTGACAGAAGATTCGAAAAGGTCGCCAATGATGCTGAAAACCATCAGCACCCAGGTCGACAGAATCAGCCAAGGCGGATCAATTGCCAGGGCATCCGTATTGCCCGAGAATACCAGAAACCAGGCATAAATTCCCACCCCAGTGGCAGCCCCGGCAACGCCCTCCCAGGTTTTCCCTGGGCTGATCGATGGGGCAAGCTTGTGCTCCCCAAACCGCCTCCCGGCGAAGTAAGCAGCGGTATCGGCAACCCAGACTATTGCCATGACTCCGAGCAAAAGCCATGGCCCATAAAGCCTGAGGTCGATCAGGGCAAGCCATGTCGGAATCAGCACAACCCACCCTACCAATGCCATGATGAGCGGGTGCCGCATATGCCAGCCGAATGCAAGCCAGGATGGAGCGACAACCAACCAAAAAACGGCCGAAGCCCCGTAGAAAAACAAGATGCGCGCAGAATCGACATGAATCAGCCAGAGAACGAACCACGACAGCATGAAGGACAGGACGAGATAAAACTGGACAAGCATTTTCGAAAAGCCGGCCATCCTGCCCCATTCCCAGCAGGCAATCATCGTCACTGCCAACGTCACGCCTATCCATAGCTCGTCAGAGAGGGAAAATAAAGCGCCCAGAAAAAGCGGAATCAATACTATTGCTGTCAGTATCCTGGCTTTAAGCATTGTCAGGGGGTTGCGAGCAACTGTTCGCTGGTTCGCCCGAAGCGACGCTCTCTCGCCTGATAGGAAGCAATGGCAAGATCCAGTGCGGTCGAATCGAAATCCGGCCACAGGGTATCCGTGAAGTAGAGTTCGGTATAGGCAAGCTGCCACAAAAGAAAGTTGCTGATTCGCTGCTCCCCCCCCGTTCTTATGAAAAGATCGGGTTCCGGAGCGTAATTCATCGAAAGATAGGGAGAGAGATGGCACTCATCGAATCCGCCTGCAAGTTCCGGATGATCGTTCAACATGCGCTTTGCCGCCTGCAGGATATCCCATCTCCCCCCATAATTGGCAGCTATGGTAAAAGTCAGTCCTGTATTGCCTGCAGTGCGCAGTTCAGCCTCTTTGATCAGCGTGGCCAGCTTGGCATTGAATGGCGCAAGATCCCCGATCACCCTAAACCGCAGATTATCCTTGTGAATCTGGTCAATTTCCCGATCAAGGGCGCTGTAAAAAAGCGTCATCAGGAAAGACACCTCGTCTTTTGGCCTGCGCCAATTCTCGCTGCTGAAAGCGAACAGGGTCAGATACTCGACACCGATTTCAACACAGTGCCGGACCGTGTTGCGTACACTCTTGACGCCTCGCTGATGCCCGGCAATTCTCGGCAGCATGCGCTGCTTTGCCCATCTGCCGTTGCCGTCCATGATGATCGCGATATGCGAGGGAATGGCTTTTGCATTGGGAATCTCGCAAGTCGAGCTTTGAAACTGTGCCATCAGACTGCCAGAAGATCGGCTTCTTTGGCCTGCAAGGCCTTGTCCACTTCAGCGATATGGCGATCAGTCAGCTTCTGGATTTCATCCTGCGCACGCCGCTCGTCATCCTCGGAAATGGCCTTTTCCTTGACAAGTTCCTTGAGGGAGGAATTGGCGTCCCTGCGAATATTCCGGATGGCTATACGCGCGTTCTCGGCCTCCCCTCTGACCACCTTGATCAGATCGCGCCTGCGCTCTTCCGTGAGCATGGGCATGGGCACGCGCACAATATCTCCCACCGTGGAAGGATTGAGTCCCAAATCGGAATCCCTGATCGCCTTTTCGACCTGCGCCAGCATTTTTTTCTCCCATGGGGAAACGCTGATGGTACGCGCATCCAGCAAGCTCACGCCGGCGACCTGACTGATCGGCGTGGGATTGCCGTAATAGTCCACTACCACATGGTCGAGTATGCCGGTATGCGCCCGCCCCGTCCTGACTTTGGAGAAATCGACTTTCAGGGACTCGAGCGCCTTGATCATTCTTTGCTCGGCAGATTTCTTGACTTCACCCAACATCTTCGTGCTTTCCCAATATGCTGAAATCAACAGTATACCAGAGTCCCCTCGTCCTCCCCGAACACGACTCGCTTCAAGGCGGAAGGCTTGAATATGCTGAAAACATTCACATTCATATTCTGATCCCTGCACAATGCCAATGCAGTAGCATCCATGACTTTCAGGTTTTTCTGTATCGCTTCATCGAAGCTCAAGCGGTTGTATCGCGTAGCCTCGGGGTGAGCCACCGGATCAGCGGTATAAACGCCGTCAACCTTGGTTGCCTTGAGAACGATATCGACGTTCATTTCCATGCCGCGCAACGCAGCGGCCGTATCCGTCGTGAAAAAGGGGTTGCCCGTTCCGGCGGCAAAAACCACAACCTTGCCCTCTTCAAGGTAACGCATCGCCTTGCCGCGAATATACGGTTCGGCAACCTGCTCGATATTGAGCGCGGATTGCACGCGGCAACCGAGTCCGACACCACGCATTGTATCCTGCAAAGCAAGCGCATTCATGACGGTGGCCATCATCCCCATGTAATCGGCTGTCGCGCGATCCATGCCTGCCGCACCAAGCGCCACGCCCCGAAAAATGTTGCCGCCGCCAATCACGATAGCGACCTGCACGCCGAGTTCGACGACTTCCTTGATTTCTGAAACGATGCGCGCGATCGTCGGACGGTTGATCCCGTAGCTGTCGTCGCCCATCAGCGCCTCGCCGCTCAGCTTGAGCAGGATGCGCTTGTAAGCAGGCGTTTTTTTCGTCAAGATTGCCCCACTTGCGCCATAACCTCGGCGACAAAATCGGTGGATGCCTTTTCGATGCCCTCGCCAACCACGAACATCTGAAAGGCATTGACTTTCGCTTTTCGGGCTGCGAGCAGTTTCTCAACCGTCTGATCCGGATCCTTCACGAAGGGCTGACCCAGCAAAGTGATTTCAGCAAGGTATTTGGCCACTCTGCCATCGACCATCTTTTCGACGATATTGGCAGGCTTACCGCTCTCGGCAGCTTGCGCAGTATAGATTTCACGCTCTTTCGCCAAAAGATCGGCCGGAACCTCGTCCTTTGAAACGCATACCGGCTTGCTAGCGGCAATGTGCATGGCGATATCCTTGCCCAGCGCCTCGTCCGCTCCAGCATAATCGACCAGCACGCCGATTTTCGATCCGTGCAGATAATAGGCCAGCTGACCTTGCGTCTGGAAGCGCACCATCCTGCGGATGCTGATGTTTTCGCCGAGCTTCATGACGAGCGCCTGGCGCAATTCCTCGACTGTCTTGCCGCCATCCATTTCGCACCCAGACAAAGCGGCGACATCGGTCGTGCCGGTTTTGCTCACCAGTTCTGCAAGCGCTTTTGCAAAATCGACAAAATCCTGGTTCTTCGCAACGAAATCGGTTTCGCAGTTGAGTTCGACCAGGGCGCCGGATTTCTTGTCTGCAGCGACGAAGGCGCCTATCATGCCTTCTGCGGCGACCCTGCCCGCAGCCTTGCTCGCTTTCGCTCCGCTCTTGATGCGAAGCAGATCTTCGGCGGCCTTCATGTCGCCTTCCGTTTCACTCAGCGCCTTTTTGCACTCCATCATGCCAAGACCGGTCACCTCGCGTAGCTCCTTGACCATACCTGCGGTAATTTCCGCCATTTCCAAGACTCCCAAAATTAAAAGTTTAAAAAAAGGGGCTGTCGCCCCTTTTTTCAGGATTACTCGCCCGCTTCCGCCGGGTCGCTCACTTCGACAAATTCGTCGCTGACCAGTTCCTTGATGACCTGGTTTCTGCCCTCCAGGATCGCATCGGCCACGCCTCTTGCATAAAGGCGTATCGCTCTGCTGGAATCGTCGTTGCCAGGAATGACATAGGCGACGCCATCGGGAGAGTGGTTGGTATCGACAACCCCGACCACGGGAATGCCCAGCTTGGCAGCTTCCACGATCGTTCCCTTCTGGTACCCGACATCGATCACGAAAATCGCATCCGGAAGGCCCGGCATATCCTTGATTCCGCCGAGACTCCTTTCGAGCTTCTCGTATTCGCGATGCAGTTCAAGCGCTTCCTTCTTGGAAAGCTTGTCTATGGACCCGTCCTGCATCATGGCTTCCATGTCATGCAAACGCTTGATCGATTGCTTGACCGTCTTGAAGTTGGTCAGCATCCCGCCAAGCCAGCGATGATCGACATAGGGGCTGCCGCAGCGAGCGGCTTCTTCCTTGACAATCTCGCGAGCCTGTCGCTTGGTGCCGACGAACAGTATCGTTCCCTTGTTGGAAGCGAGTTGGCGCACATACTTCATCGCCTCCTGGTACATTGCCAGGGTTTTCTCGAGATTGACGATATGGATCTTGTTGCGATGTCCGAAAATGTAGGGAGCCATTTTCGGATTCCAGTAACGGGTTTGATGCCCGAAATGGACACCAGCCTCCAGCATTTGACGCATTGTAACCGACATTGATTTCTCCATTAGGGTTATGACTTCCACTCGTCTCAACGACCCGATAACGGGCACCCTGCAGGACGAGTGTGCGAATTTCAGACTTTGGGGGACTATCCCCTTCCGAACTGATTCTGTGATTGTAACATCCCGCCTGCCAATTCCTCAACAAAAACCATGCGCTTGCGGATTGCCTTGAAGGCAACTATTCGATATGCTCAAAAGTTTGAAGGCTCCGCCTGCCTATCCTCGTCCAGCGGGAAAACACACATGACAGTAAGCATCAAAAACCAGCAGGAAATCGAAAAAATGCGCATCTCCGGGCGACTTGCTGCCGAGGTTCTGGATTATATCGAACCTTTTGTAAAAGCCGGGATTACCACAGGAGAGCTGGATCGGCTCTGTCACGATTACATGGTAAACGTCCAGAAAACGATTCCCGCACCGCTCAATTATGCCCCTCCCGGTCACAGGCCTTATCCGAAATCGATCTGCACATCCATCAATCATCAGATCT
Source organism: Pseudomonadota bacterium (assembly GCA_021806605.1). Taxonomy (GTDB): domain Bacteria; phylum Pseudomonadota; class Gammaproteobacteria; order Burkholderiales; family JABEVD01; genus JABEVD01. The sequence continues at coordinate 11,138 of JAJZQY010000002.1, read as the reverse complement.
GCCACGGCGTCCCCGGAGACAAGGTTCTCAAAAACGGCGACATCCTGAACATCGACATCACCGTCATCAAGGACGGCTACCACGGGGATACCAGCCGCATGTTCTGCGTCGGGGAAGTGGCGCCTCATGCCAGACGTTTATGCGAAGTCAGCCATGAATGCATGTGGCACGGCATCCATCAGGTCAAACCAGGAAACAGGCTCGGGGATATCGGCTCCGCCATTCAAAAACATGCGGAGAAACATGGCTATAGCGTCGTAAGAGAATACTGCGGCCATGGCATAGGCGTCAAATTCCACGAGGAGCCCCAGGTCCTGCACTATGGTAACGCCGGAACCGGACTGACATTGCTCCCTGGAATGATTTTCACCATCGAACCGATGATCAATGCGGGGAAAGCTGCCATTCGGCATCTGGGCGATGGCTGGACAGTAGTCACGAAGGATCACAGCCTTTCCGCTCAATGGGAACACACCATACTGGTTACCGAAACCGGACATGAAGTATTGACCCTGTCGCCCGGCTCCCCTCCCGGAATATAACCTTGACCCTGATATCGAATGCGATCAAGCTGGAACTCGCCGAGGGGAAAAAATTCCTTCAGGAAAAATTCCGGCAGGACGAACGCGCTTCAACCCTCCCAGGAAACCTCAGTCAGCTTGTCGACCGCATCCTGAAAACCGCCTGGAATGGCATTTCCCCCGCGGATGGCGCTGCCTTGTTGGCAGTCGGCGGATATGGGCGCAAAGTGCTCTTCCCTCATTCCGACATCGACCTCTTGATCCTGCTCGAGAAACCAGCCGACCCGGGCACGACCGAAAAGCTGGAGCAACTAGTGGGCCTGCTGTGGGATTCAGGGCTCGACGTCGGACACAGCGTGCGTACCTTGGAAGAATGTGGGATCGAAGCTGCAAAGGACGTCACGGTGCAAACCAACATGCTGGAGGCAAGACTCCTCGCCGGCAGCCGAAAACTGTACCAGTCTTTTACCGAGGCGCTGCGCGCCTCGATCGATTGCAAGGCGTTTTTCAACGCGAAAGAACTCGAGCAACAGCAGCGCCACATGCGCCTCCATGACACCTCGCACAATCTGGAACCCAATCTGAAGGAAAGCCCCGGCGGACTCAGGGATCTCCAGACCCTGATCTGGATTGGCAAGGCCTGCAACCTCGGCTCATCGTGGAACGATCTGGCAAGAAGCGGCATCATCACGAAAAGCGAAGCTAGGCGCATAGCGCGACATCAGGCCTTTCTCGAAAACCTGCGCATCCGTCTGCATTACCTTGCAGCGCGCAGGGAAGACAGGCTGCTGTTCGATTACCAGACAGGGCTTGCAAACGAGCTCGGGTATCGGGAAAGCCGCTCTCGCCGTGCAAGCGAGCAATTGATGCAGCAGTATTACCGTATAGCCAAATCGGTTTCCCAGCTCAACACCATTTTGCTGCAAAACATGCGTACCAGCATATTCGCAGCTTCGCAGGCTGCACGGATTATCATCAACGAACGATTCGAGGCTAGAGGCGACTTGCTCGCTGCACGCAGCGAATCGCTTTTCTCGGACGAACCCGGTGCCATCCTCGAATGTTTTCTGCTGATCGAGCGCCATCCGGAACTCAAGGGCATCAGTTCGGAGACATTGCGCGCCCTTTGGAGGGCCACATCTAAAATCGACGCCAAATTCCGCAGGGATGAAAGGAATCGGGAGCTTTTCATGCAGATTCTGCGCGAACCCAAAGGGGTCTCGCATGCCCTGCAACGCATGAATCAGTACGGTGTGCTGGGCAAATACATCCCGGCTTTCGGCCGCATCGTGGGGCGCATGCAGCATGACCTCTTCCATGTCTACACGGTCGACGAGCATATTCTCAAGGTGGTGCGCAACCTGAGGCGCTTCAAAATGGCGGAATATGTCCACGAATATCCCCTTTGCAGCAGGCTGATCAATGAATTCGAGCATCCCGAAGTGCTCTATCTGTCCGGGCTTTTCCATGACATTGCCAAAGGCCGTGGCGGAGATCATTCTAAGCTCGGAAAGCGCGACGCCCTGACCTTTTGCAGGCAGCATGGCCTGAGCGAGGCCGACGCGGCATTGGTAGGAGATCTTGTCGAAAATCATCTGATCATGTCATCCACCGCCCAGAAAATGGATTTGTCGGATCCGGACGTCATTGCGAATTTCGCTGCCAGGGTGGGCACGGAAAGGCAGCTGTCAGCGCTCTATCTGCTTACGGTAGCCGATATCAGGGGAACCAGCCCAAAGGTATGGAATGCCTGGAAGGAAAAGCTTCTGGAAGATCTTTTCAGAGCGGCGCAACGCTGCCTGAGGGGAGACAAGCCCTCTTCCGTCGGAAACTTCCAGATGCGCCAGATCGAGGCCGTCCGGCTGTTGCAGCTTTATGCCATGCCCAAAGACAGCCAGCAAAATCTCTGGTCGAAGCTCGAAATGAGCTATTTCTTGCAGCACGATGCCAACGAAATCGCCTGGCATGCACGCATTCTCCACAATCGGGTCGACACCGCCACACCCGTCGTGAGAGCAAGGTTGAGCCCTGTCGGGGAAGGCCTGCAAGTCATGATCTATGCGGAAAACCAGCCCGATCTCTTTGTGCAGATCAGCGGATTCTTCGAGCGCATCGGCTACAATATCGCCGAAGCCAGGATACATACAACCCGACACGGCTATTGCTTGAACAGCTTCCTGGTACTCGACCCCGAGCGGAAAGTAGAACAATATCGGGATCTGATCAGCTTCATTGAATTCGAGCTGGAACAGAGGCTGGTTCAGAAAAAGCCCCTGGAGGCGCCGCTTCAAAGCCGCCTGAGCCGTCACCTGAAGCATTTCCCGATACCGCCGCAGGTGAGCATCGCTCCCGACGAAAGAGGCATTTACCGGGTGCTTTCCATCATCGCAGGCGACCGCCCGGGGCTGCTATCCCGAATCGCAAAAACGCTGAAGGACAACCATATCAGTGTCCATAGCGCAAGAATCAACACGCTCGGCGAGCGCGCCGAAGACACTTTTCTGGTATCCGGCCCCATGCTGGAAAACCCCAGGACATTGATCCGCGTCGAAACCGCGCTTCTGGAAGAATTGCAGGCCTGAAAGGCTATACGGCTGCCATAGTGGAAAGGCGCCGGAGCGCAGCTTTCAGTGCAGTGACAAAATCGGCCACATGGGAATCGTCGCTCTCTGCTCCCAGACTTACTCTCACCGCCCCTCGCGCCAGATCGGGCGACACCCCCATGGCGAGCAGCGTCTCACTCGGATCCGTCGCGCCGCTGGCACAGGCAGAGCCGCTTGCGATAGCAAAGCCGGCGCGATCCATCTCAATGACAAGGGTACCCCCATCGATGCCGGCAAAGGAAAAGTAGGACGTGTTTGGCAGGCGTGGCGCCCCCCTGGAAAAAAGAACCGCCCCCATGTCCTGCAGAGCGCTCTCCAGTTTTTTCTTCAGACATTCGACGTGCCGCGCGTAGTTCAAGAGGCGGTTTTTGGCACGCATGGCGGCAACGCCGAAGCCGACGATGGCAGCAACATTTTCCGTCCCCGAGCGCAAGCCCGATTCCTGCCCCCCCCCTTCGACAAGGGGCATCAGGGCGAGGCGCTTGTCCACGATCAATGCACCCACGCCTTTCGGGCCGCAAATCTTGTGAGCCGAAATCGTCATGGCATGCACGCCAAGGGAGTGAAAATTCAAGGGGATCTTGCCGAAAGCCTGAACCGCATCGGTGTGCATCCATGCCCCGCGGGAGCGGGTGATTTCAGCCACTTTCGACACATCCTGAATGACGCCTGTCTCATTGTTGGCCAGCATTACCGAAACCATGCACGATGGACTCGAAGGGCTCGAAAGCGCGCTTTCGGCATCGCTGATGTCGAGCAGGCCTTCGGCATCCACCGAAATCTTGCGCAGCAGCCAGCCAGCTCGGATCAGTGAGGCTGCTGGCTTCACGATACTGGGATGCTCTATCGAACTGATCGCAATCGTGCCGGGCTTGAGGTATCCTGCCGCGCCCTTGATGAACAAATTATTGGCCTCGCTCCCGCCGCTCGTGAAAATGACCTGAGAACTCTGACAGCCAACGGCTTCTGCAACCTGGCTTCTTGCATTGTGGACGGCTTCTCTCGCTACCCTGCCGAAGGCGTGAAGGCTGGAAGGATTGCCAAAGCCTGTTCTGAGATAGGGAAGCATCCCGTCCAGAACTTCCGTCTCCATCGGAGACGTAGCATTGTAATCCAGATAAACCGGCATTAAGCAGGTGCGAGCATCATCCGCATGTTGTCCCGAATCGGTTCATCCTTGCCGTAAATCAGCTGATCGAGGGTGATCGACTCAAGATAGCTGTAGATCTGATCGGTCAGGTCGGTCCAGAGATTATGGGTAAGGCAAGGCCCGTTGGCCTTGCAATTCGCCTTCCCGCCGCACTTGGTCGCATCGAGCGGTTCATCGACAGCCAGAATGATTTTCGCAACCGAAATCTGATCCAATGGCTTGGCTATACAATAACCGCCACCTGGACCTCTCACGCTTTCGACAAGGCCATGACGCCTCAGCCTGCCGAACAACTGCTCAAGGTAGGACAGGGATATCAGCTGACGCTCGCTTACTCCGGCCAATGTTACCGGCGCACCGTCGGAATGGATGGCCAAATCGACCATGGCCGTCACGGCAAAGCGGCCTTTCGTAGTTAATCTCATGTTTGCCTCATATGATTGACAGAGCAGATCATATCCGATCTCTTTGGTCAACTATATAGCAAGTTTAAAAAATCAGTCAACTATTTTATTGAGGTATTTTGGATCGAAACCGTCTGCTGTGGCTTTGGCTTCTTCGGTATGGATGCCAATTTTTTCAAGATACTGGAGTATCAGCTCGATCTTGTGGTCGCTGGCGACGCTATGATCGATCAAGCCATGTATTGCCTTGGTAATCGGATCGTTCATGTCGTCCCCGATAGCATAGGCGCTAAAGCCCATTTTCTCGGCCTTTTTCTCCCGCACCCGCTGCTTGGATTCATCAAGAATTCTTGCCGGAATGCCCACCGCGGTCGCGCCGTCCGGAACATCCTTGACGACTACGGCATTGGATCCGATCTTGGCGCCATCCCCGATCCGGATGGGCCCGAGTATCTTGGCACCAGCCCCGACGATGACTCCCCTGCCTAGAGTTGGGTGTCGCTTGCCTTCATTCCAGGAAGTCCCCCCCAGGGTAACGCCATGGTAAAGCGTTGAATCATCACCGATCTCGGCCGTTTCACCGATCACAATCCCCATGCCGTGATCGATGAATACCCGCCTGCCGATTTTTGCGCCGGGATGAATTTCTATTCCAGTGAGCCAGCGTGCAAAATGCGCAACGAATCTCGCCAGCCATTTCAGTCCGGCACGCCACAGACGACGCGACAGCTTGTGAATCAGAATGGCATGAAAACCCGGATAGCAGGTGATCACCTCCCATCGCGTGCGTGCCGCAGGATCGCGTTCGAATACGACCTGGATGTCTTCTCTTATGGATTCGAACAATTTCATTCCTTGCGCGGAGTATATTCCGACAAATCTCTCAAAATCCCCCTGAGGATATTCACTTCCGTCTTCTCAAGACGGCTTCTTGCAAACAGCCTGCGCATTCTTTGCATCAATCTTTTCGGCTCTTCGGGATCGAGAAATCCAATCTTAACCAAAGTCATTTCCAAATGCTGATAAAAATGTTCGATTTCTTCGAAAGTGGCAAGATCAAGCATCTTTTCGGACGATTTTATTTCCTCCGGAAGCGCCATCTTCAATTCGTAGGCCATGACCTGAACGGCAGAAGCCAGATTCAGTGAAGAATAGGCCGGATTCGCAGGAATGGTCGAAATGCTCTGGCATTTTCCAATCTCTTCGGTCGTGAGACCCGACATTTCCGTTCCGAAAACCAGGGCGACCTCGCTTCGGCCAGCCTCATCGAGAAGGAGGCGCGCAGCACCACGCGGATCGAATACTTCAAGGGAGAGGTCCCGCGGCCTTGCCGTAACTGCAACCATCAGCTGAGCACCGATGAGCGCATCATCGAGCGTTTCGCAAACCACGCTCCTTTCCAGAACATCCTCCGCACCGGATGCGCGCGCAGTGGCCTCCGGATGGGGAAAATGTTTCGGCGAAACCAGATAGAGCCGTGAAAGTCCCATCGTCTTCATGGCGCGGGCCGATGCCCCTATGTTTCCTGGATGCGTCGGTCGGCACAGCACGATGCGTATATTTTCAAATCTGTCGTCCACAGTCTCCATATTTCAAAACAACCCGAAAACAAATTTCAATGCGTAACCTGATAGAATGTCGCAGTTTACAAAACCCTTAGAGACGCACCATGCATCCCATGCTCAATACCGCAGTCAAGGCTGCACGCCGTGCCGGATCGATCATCAACCGCGCATCCCAGAATCTTGATCTGCTCAAAGTCGAGCACAAATCCTACAACGATTTCGTGAGCGAAGTGGACAAAGCTGCCGAAGCGGCCATTCTAGAAATCATCACGGACTCCTATCCGGGCCACGCCATTCTAGCAGAAGAAAGCGGGACACAAGGCGATTCGGAATTCCAGTGGATCATCGATCCGCTTGACGGCACAACCAACTTCCTTCACGGATTTCCGCAATATTCCGTTTCCATCGCGCTGGCGCACAAGGGAGTAATCACGCAAGCCGTGGTATTCGATCCCGTGCACAACGATCTTTTCACGGCAACCAGAGGGGGCGGCGCGTTCCTCAACGACAGAAGGATCAGGGTTTCCAAGAGAACCCGTCTGGAAGACGCCCTGATTGGCACAGGATTTCCCTTCAGGAATTTCGACCATCTGGAGGCCTACCTCGCCATATTCCGCGAACTGGTGCAAAAAACCTCTGGTATCCGCCGTCCGGGTTCTGCCGCGCTCGATCTCGCTTCGGTCGCAGCCGGAAGGTTCGACGGTTTTTGGGAATTCAGTCTGAGCCCATGGGATATTGCGGCGGGCACCCTGCTGATAACGGAAGCCGGAGGCCTCGTAGGCGATCTGCATGGAGAAGCCAATTATTTGAAAAATGGACACATCGTGGCGGGCTCGCCGAAAATTTTCGGGCAGCTTCTGCAAACGATCTCGTCCCATCTGACCGAAAAGCTCAAAGTTCAAATATAGTCCATAGGATAGCGCAAGCAACAAGTTTTGGTTATCATAACCCGCATGTATGCGATGACTGTTGCACTAACTTGAAGAACCTCCTCACCACCATCAAGCCTTCGGGAGAGATTGAGCAATGCTGGTCATAGTCGGTTACGTCATCATCCTGGCATGCGTTTTCGGGGGATTTGCGATTGCTGGGGGGCATCTTGCAGCACTGCTCCAGCCGATCGAACTGCTCATGATTGCCGGCGCCGCAGGCGGCGCCTTCGTGGTGGGCAATTCGGGAAAAGCCATCAAGGCTACCTTGAAAGCACTGCCTACCGTTTTCAAGGGTTCGAAATACAACAAGGCGCTGTACATGGAGCTGATGGCGCTCCTTTACGAGATTCTCTCCAAAATCAGGAAGGAAGGATTGATGTCGATCGAGGGCGATGTCGACAATCCGAAGAGCAGCCCCCTCTTTTCCAAATATCCCAAGATTCTCAGCGACCATCACGCCATCGAATTCCTGACCGACTATCTGCGCATCATGGTCGGCGGAAACCTCAACTCATTCGAAATCGAGAACCTGATGGACGTTGAAATCGAAACGCATCATCATGAGGAACTTGCGCCGGCCCACATCCTGGGAAAAATCGGCGAAGGCCTGCCCGCTTTCGGTATCGTCGCCGCTGTCATGGGGGTGGTTCACACCATGGAATCTGTCGGCATTCCCCCGAGGGAACTCGGTCTCCTGATCGCCCATGCGCTGGTCGGCACTTTTCTTGGCATTCTGCTGTCCTACGGATTCGTCGGCCCGCTTTCAGGCCTGCTCGAGCAAAAAGTGAACGAATCGAGCAAGCTGCTGCAATGCATGCGCGTCACGCTGCTTGCCAGCCTGAACGGCTATGCGCCGGCACTGGCCGTCGAATTCGGCAGAAAAGTACTCAATTCCACCGAGCGCCCCACCTTCAGCGAGCTCGAGGAACATGTCAAGAAGAGCAAAGCGAAATAATCCCCCTCCAAGGCATAGCGAATGAGCGACGATTCCCAGCGCCCTATTATCATAAAGCGTGTCAAGAAGGGCGGAGGGGGTCATCACGGCGGTGCCTGGAAAATCGCCTATGCCGACTTCGTCACGGCAATGATGGCGTTCTTCCTGCTGATGTGGCTGCTTGGCTCGACCACGGCGGGGAACTTGAAAGGAATCGCCGAATACTTCAAGACGCCGCTCAAGGTGGCGCTTTACGGCGGCCAAGGCACTGGTGACAGCTCCAGTATCATCAAGGGCGGAGGGCAGGATCTGACGCGCGCTTCCGGACAAGTCAAATACGGCGACATCGAAGTCAAGCAGAAAAAGATCAATCTGATGGATGCCAAGGCGGTGATCGAGCATCAGGAAGAGCAGAAGCTGAAAGCCCTCAAGAGCACCCTGGAAAAGGCCATCGACACCAATCCGGAGATGAAGAAGTTCAAGAACCAGCTTCTCATCGACATCACTGCGGAGGGGTTGCGCATTCAAATCGTGGATGCGAAGAACCGGCCCATGTTTGCTCTCGGCAGCACAGTGCTTCAGCCTTATACAAAAGCCATCCTGGACGAAATCGGCAAGACCCTGAATGGCGTACCGAACCGAATCAGCCTGTCCGGCCATACCGACGCAACCCCCTACAGCGGCGGCGACAAAAGCTACAGCAATTGGGAGCTGTCGGCAGACAGAGCCAATGCTTCGCGCAGGGAATTGATCAAGGGCGGCATGGATGCCAGCAAGATGCTGCGCGTGGTCGGACTCGCATCCGCAGTGCCGATCGACAAGGACAACCCGTACAATCCCATCAACCGCCGCATCAGCATCATCGTCATGAACAAGAAAACCGAAGATGCCATCACTTCCAACGAAAGCGTGAGCAACGTGGACAGCCATACCAAGGTCACCCCGGATACGCTGACCCCCAAAACCGCAGCAACGCCATCCCCAAAAAAATAACTACTCTTCCGGGTAGGACTTTCCGGAGGAAAGTGCGCTGCTGAATCCAAAATTACGCAAATCCCTGATCCTCATCGGATAGAGGATGCCCAGAAGATGATCGCACTCGTGCTGCACCACCCTTGCATGAAATCCGCCGACCTCTCTGTCGATTGCATTCCCATAGGCATCGAATCCGCGGTATCTGAGCTTGGTATATCTCGGCACAAGCCCGCGCATTCCCGGGATGCTCAAACACCCTTCCCAGCCCTCTTCCATTTCATCTCCTATCGGCTCAAGGACAGGATTGATCAATATGGTGAGTGGGATGCATTCCACATCCGGGTAGCGCGGATTCTCGATAACTTCGAACAGAACAAGCTGCAGCCCGACTCCGATCTGGGGAGCAGCCAGTCCTGCTCCATTCAGGGAGCGCATGGTATCGGTCATGTCGGATACGAGTTCATGCAGTTCCGGAGTATCGAATTCGGTCACGGGAGCCGCCTGCTTCAAGAGGCGCGCATCTCCCATTTTCAGTACATCAATCGCCATGGATTTCTGCCAGGCTTTCCAGTATTTCCCTGACCTGTCCCATCGCCGCCATGAGCACGGCATTCACGTCTTCCAGTTTCACCGCATGCAGACTGCTGCCTCTGCCCGCTGCATAATTGGCGACCACAGCTATCGCTGCATAGCAAAGGCCCATCTCCCTTGCAAGAATCGCCTCGGGCATGCCTGTCATGCCGACCATGTCAGCACCGTCGCGCTCCAGCCTGTTGATTTCTGCCGCAGATTCCAGTCTTGGTCCCTGCGTCGCCGCATAAACTCCGCCATTGGACACCTGTTTGCCGCACAACGCAGCGGCCTTGATGCATCTTTGCCTCAGATCCTCGCAATAAGGTTCGGTGAAATCGGTATGAGTCACCGGCTTTTCCCGAGTATCGAAAAAAGTCGATTTGCGTCCATGCGTATAATCGATGATCTGATCGGGAATGACGAGTGATCCGGGAGCGAGGTCGCTGCGGATGCCGCCCACGGATGCGATCGACACCACATGGCTCGCATTCTGCGAACTGAGCGCCCAGATATTGGCGCGATAATTCACATCATGCGGCGGTATCGTATGCGCATAGCCATGACGCGCCAAGAAAATGACTTCATGTCCCCTGATTTTTCCGAATGTCAGCGCGCCTGAGGGTTCTCCATAAGGCGTACGCATCACCAGACGTCGGGTCACTTTCATGTTCACGAGCCCGGTCAAGCCCGAGCCACCGATTATCGCCAGCATATTATCCTTCCCTCTTGGCATAGATTGCCGGCAAATTCCGCCAGGCGCCATGCACATCCATGCCAAACCCGAAGACATATTTGTCAGGCAGCCGCAATCCCACGAAGTCAGCCTTGATCGGCTTTGCCTTTTTTATTTGCTTGTCGCAAAACACAGCGCTGTAGAAACCTGCCGCCCCTTCAGCCATCACTCTCTGCTTCACGCCCAGCATGGTTTCCCCTTCGTCCAGAATGTCGTCTAGAACCAGAACAACTCTGCCGCGCGCATTTTCGCGAGGCGCCACGCGCCAGTCCAGCTCGCCTCCGCTTGTTTTATTTCCGTAGCGACTGACATGGATGTAATCGAAGTCCAGCGGAAAATTCAGCATGGGCAGCAACTGGCCGGTAAACACGACGGCGCCCCCCATCACGCTCAGCACAAGTGGGTGCGTTCCCGAAAGGGTATCGGCGATTTCCCGGGCAAGCCGCTTCAAAGCAGCAGTTACCTCTTCCGCAGAATAGATCAGTTCCGCATTATCATAAATGTCCTGGGCTTCTCTTGCACTCAACATCTCACCCCTCCTCACCGGAACCGATTCTGGAACGGAGCAGATCGGCATAATCATCTCTCACTTCCGGGTGCCTGAGCGCATAGGCCAGGGTAGCCTGAAGGTATCCCAGCTTGCTGCCGCAATCGTAGCGCGTGCCGTGAAATTGATAGGCGAGTATCTTCTCCTCCGCCAGCAGGGCAGCGATGCCGTCCGTCAGCTGAATCTCCCCGCCGGAACCCG
>JAJZQY010000011.1 GCA_021806605.1 Pseudomonadota bacterium | reverse complement strand
CACCGCCTCAGGCTTGGCAAACGGAAGCCCGGGGGCGAGACGCTCCGCCTTGCCGAGCTCGGCTGCAGCATCGGCCCTGCGTCCCTCTTTGGCCAGTATTTCGGCTTCGACGAAATGCGCCTTGCCACTGTCGGGATGCGCCGCGAGCACCTTGTCCATCATTTTCTGCGCATCGTCCAGCCGTCCAGCCTGGGCTGCCTCGTAAACCTGGTGCAGGGAAGGGCTGTCGTCTGCGAAAGCCGTTGTGCAAAACAGCACGGAAGCGGCCAAGATGATTTTTCTAAACATTCATGTTCTCCTTTGGAATCGGACAGGAGCTAGCTGGAGCCTGTCCGGTTGAATTCAAGTGGTCAGACCATCTCTTTCGAAAATGGTTTCAGGCGTAGCTTCTCAGTCTTCTGGAAAAGGCCCTGAGCTGCGCGATTCCGCTCGCCTCGGCCTTGTGGCACCAGTCTTCGAGCTGCCTGACGAGATGCTCCTTGGATGCGGCAGAACGCTGCCAGAGCGCTTCGAGCTCCTGTCTCATGGTGTAAACCGTTTTCAGTGCGGGACTTCCTTCCAGGGCGATCCCCAGTTTTGCGCGCGAAGCCTCGTCGAGCTCCTGCGCATCGAGATGGAGCCACTTCCTGACCATGGCAAGATCGATCCCCTGCATCCTGCCGACTTCCTCTGCATAGATGCTTCTCAATGTCTTGGCATATTTGGCGAGCACCTCGTAGCGGTGGGTGATCACGGCCTGGAGGGTCTCGAGATCGCACTCATTCTTTGCCCTCGCAAGGCGCAATTTCGGCGCAGTCTTTTTCACCCTGGCAAGCCCCATCAGTTCGAGGATGCGGATGTACATCCAGCCTATGTCGAACTCATACCACCTGGAGGAAAGCTTTGCGGAAGATGCATAGGCATGATGGTTGTTGTGCAGCTCTTCCCCGCCTATCAGAATGCCCAATGGGAAAATGTTGGTGCTCGCATCCTCGGCCCTGAAATTGCGGTAACCGAAATAGTGGCCGACCCCGTTGATGACGCCTGCAGCCCAGAACGGAATCCAGATCATCTGAACTCCCCAGACGAGGACCCCGGGAATGCCGAAAAACAGGATGTCGAGAAGCAGCATCAGCGTGATGCCGAGCCCGGGAAATCTGGAATAAACACGCTTCTCGATCCAGTCGTCCGGCGTGCCATGCCCGTAGCGGGTCATGGTATCGGCGTTTCTGGATTCCTTCACGTAGAGCAAGACCCCGCCCCAAAGCACCCTGTTGAGTCCGAGAACCTGCGGGCTGTGCGGATCGTCAGGCGTTTCGCACTTGGCATGGTGTTTGCGGTGGATGGCGGCCCACTCTTTGGTGACCATGCCCGTCGTGAGCCAGAGCCAGAAGCGGAAGAGATGGCTGACTGCAGGACTCAAATCGAGCGCGCGATGCGCCTGGTGGCGGTGCAGGAAAATGGTGACGCTGGCGATGGTGATGTGGGTCAGAGCAAGGGTTACAAGAGCGAGTTGCCAGAAGGACAAACCGGGAAATAACATCAAACAATGTTCCTAAAGAATGAATCGACTTTACAATATACACACAAATGCAGTTTAGTCAACCGCAGATTCTCGCGGCGCATTTCGCAAAGCGGTTATAATGCCGAGATCGCCGCACCTGTTCGGTAAGAGATGACAAATTTTGCAGAAAACCTGAAAACGATCCCTTCCGTGGAGGGCATAGACAGGATCGAAATAGCCGGAAGCGGTCCTGACGAGCCGGCTGCATTCATAGCAAACAAGCCGGGGCAGGCGGGATCTCTCGCCGTCTATTGCCACCTGGCCAGGACTTTCGGCGCCATCAATCCGGCAAGCGCGATCCACGGACTCGAACTCTATGCAGAGCATGTGGAAGATGCGAAGCGCCATCCCGGCAAGCACCCCAACATCGATCGCCTTTTCAGCGTCATAGCGCAAAGCCTCAACCTGAAGACGCGCATCGTGCCATCCAACTCCAAAGGACAATCCGACATGAAAGCGATCGACCTCAAAATCCTGGATCAGCGCCTGCGCGCCAACCCTCCCGCCTATGCGACTCCGGGTTCGGCAGGCCTTGACCTGCGCGCCTGCATCGAGAACGACATCACCATCCATCCCGGGGAAGCGGATCTCATCCCGACGGGCATTGCGATCCACATTGCCGACCCCGGCTATGCGGCGATGATCCTTCCCCGATCCGGGCTCGGCCACAAGCACGGCATCGTGCTCGGCAATCTGGTCGGGCTGATCGATTCGGACTACCAGGGGCAGATTTTCGTTTCCTGCTGGAACAGAGGCCAGAAAACTTTCGTGCTGAGCCCGCTCGAACGCATCGCCCAGCTCGTCGTCGTTCCCGTGGCCCAGGTGGAATTCAACATCGTCGACGAATTCGAGGCGAGCCACCGCGGCGAGAACGGCTTCGGCAGCACCGGCAAGCATTGATGAAGTATTGCAGCGATTGCGGCTCGCTCGTCGAATTCAGGATTCCTTCCGGCGACAGCCTGCCGCGACATGTCTGCCCGGCATGCCATGCCATCCATTACCAGAATCCCAAGATCGTGGTGGGATGCATCCCGGAAACGGGTGGCCGCGTGCTGCTCTGCAGGCGCGCAATCGAACCCGGCTACGGACTGTGGACGCTCCCCGCAGGATTCATGGAAAACGCCGAAGCAGCCGACGCCGGCGCCGCGCGGGAAACGCTGGAAGAAGCCTGCGCCAGAGTGGAGATCGGCCCCCTTTACGCATTCTACAATCTGCCCGCCCTGAGCCAAGTTTACCTGATCTTCAGGGGAACATTGGTAGGCAGCGACTTCTGCGCCGGGGAGGAAACCCTGGAAGTCGGCCTTTTCTCTGAAAACGAGGTACCCTGGAACGGCATCGCCTTCACTGTGGTCAAAGAAACCTTGCAGCGTTATTTCGAGGACTTGAAAAGCGGCAGCTTCCGCTTTCACTTCGCCACTCTCTGAGGAGCCTCATGCCGAACCAACATCCTCTCATTCCCGGCACTTTCATCGTCGCCATCTTCAGCTACCTCCTGATGCTGGCCGCCTATTTCCTGAACCGCAAGCGCTATTTCCACATTCCGGCAATGGCAGCCATCATCGTTTTCGACCTGTCCCTGCCCTTCTATCTCTATTCCCACCGCCAATGGTGGCACCGCCTCATCGATCAGCAGGAAATCTTTTCTTCGTTGTTATGGATGCATGTCGGCATCCTGCTGACGCTGTACGCGCTCGATGCGGCTCAGATCTTCACCGCGATGAAAATCGTCAAGGGCGACATGGAAGCGAGAATCGTCCATCGCTCTCAGGGCAAGGTGATGCTGGTGGTGCGCCTCTTCGCGATCCTCACCGGAATGCTGCTCGCCCCCTAGGGATCCGCCTTCTCCCGCAGAAACTGAATGAACGCCTTTAGCGGGGCGGGCAGATGGTGGCGGCTGGCATAGTACAGATACCAGCTGTCGTAAACCGGAGACCAGTCGGTCAGCATCGGGATCAGCTTGCCATCGGCGATGTCTTGTTCTATGTAAGCTTCCGCCATATAGCCAATTCCGATCCCGTCACGGGCCGCCTTGACCATCAGGTCGACATCGTTGACGATCAGCGGGCCGCTCACTCCGATTTCGATTTTCCGCTGGTTCCTTTCGAATTCCCATACCAGCAGCTGCTGGTTCCCCATCCTGAATCGAATGCAGGAATGCTTCTGCAATTCCAGGGGAGTTTTCGGAACGGAATGAACCGCCAGATACTCGGGAGATGCAACTGCGATGATGCGTGAGGGCGGGCTCGCCTTGATCATCACCATGTCCTGGGCAATGAGCCTTCCATAGCGGATGCCCGCGTCAAATCTTCCTTTGACGATATCCACATGGGTGCTGTCGACGGTGATGTCGAGACCGATGCCAGGATATTCGCCCAAGAAGCCCTTCAGAAGCGGCGCCAGAATCATTTGCGCGGGGATGGTCGAAACGCTGAGGCGCAAGGTTCCCACCGGAGTATCCCGGAAATCATTGATGGATTCCACTGCAGCGAGCAGTTCCCCGAAGGCAGGCCTGATCCGGGCAAGAAGATGCTCGCCGGCCTCGGTGAGGGACAGGCTGCGCGTCGTGCGATGGAGCAGACGCACGCCAAGCCGCTCCTCCAGCGACCGCATGGTCTGACTCAAAGTCGACGGCGCAAGTCCAAGGTAGGCCGCAGCACGGGCAAAATTTCCCTGCTCGACCACTTCCATGAAGACGCGCAATTCAGCAAACTCGGTTCCCCGCATTCCGTTCCCGTAAAAGGTCGGCGCCAATTGTTCGTCATGGCAAAACAATGCATGCGCATTATTGGGTATTATATTCGCAATCCAGGTCCGCTAGAATCGGCAAATCGATCTGCAGCGGAATGCACTTATGGATACCCCGAATATGGACCAGCTTCGACAGCGTTTGCTCATGGGCGGAGCTGTGGTGCTCGCGGCAATCTGCGCAACTTATTATTTCCTGGGCGGACGCTATGTTTCAACCGACGATGCCTATGTCCAATCTTCCCGCGTCGATATCAGCGCCAATATTCCCGGACGCGTCACCCGAATTTATGTCAGGGACAATCAGCGGGTCAAGCGCGGCACCCCCCTGTTCGAACTGGACAGACGTGACTTCATGCTGTCCGTGGCCGAGGCCAGGGCAAAGCTTGCAAGCGCCAGGCTGCAGGTTGCCGCGCTGAAGGCCAGCTATCGGCAAAAGGAAGCTGACCTGGCTTCGGCCCTTGAGACGCAGTCCTATCGACAGCGCGAATTCGAACGCACGCAGCGCCTCGCCGCCAAGGGCATTGCCTCCCAGGCTCAACTGGACGAGGCACAGCACGCCCTTGCCGAAGCGAAGCAAAAGGTGGCTTCCGTCAGGCAGGAGAAAATGAACCTGCGCGCTCTGCTCGACGACGATCCCGCCATCGACGTCAATGCGCATCCGAACGTGCTGCAGGCGAAGACGGCGCTCGAACGGGCGAAACTGAACCTGTCCTACACAGTCGTCAGCGCGCCCGTCGACGGCATCGTCGCCAAGGTGGAAGGATTGCAGGCAGGGGACTACATCAAGGCAGCCTCGCCGGTATTTGCGCTGATATCCGAGAAAACGGTCTGGGTCGAGGCCAACTTCAAGGAATCCGAGCTTGCCCATCTGAAGGCAGGCCAGCATGCCATGATCGCAATTGATGCCTATCCCGGGCACGATTTCCACGGCAGCGTAGAAAGCCTGAGTCCCGGGACGGGATCGAGCTTTTCCCTGCTCCCGCCGGAAAATGCCACTGGAAACTGGGTGAAGGTCGTGCAAAGACTGCCGGTGCGGATCAGCCTTTCCGCCCCTGACCCGAAATTCCTCCTGCACTCAGGCTTGAGCGCAGTGGTGAAGGTCGACACTCATCGCAGCAGGCTGAACGATCTCTGGCCATGACAGAATCCGAAAATCCGCTCGAAGCAGTCATCGAGGAGGCCGGCGAAGGAGCCGCAACGCCCCATCCCCCCCATGACGCGATTTCGAAAAAACCCCTGAATCGCCCCTTGATCACTTTTTCCATCATGGCGGCAACCATCATGCAATCCCTGGACTCGACGATCGCCAATGTGGCGCTGCCCCAGATGCAGGGAACGCTTTCGGCCACGCAGGATCAGATGGCCTGGGTGCTGACCTCCTACATCATTGCAGCCGCCATCATGATCCCCCTGACCGGCTGGCTTGCCGGAAGATTCGGCCGCAAAAGGGTATTCCTGATCTCGATCGTCGGATTCACGGTCACTTCGGCATTGTGCGGACTGGCAACGAATCTGCCTGAGATCGTCCTGTTCAGGCTGCTGCAGGGCATGTCCGGCGCTGCGCTCGTTCCCCTTTCTCAAGCCGTGCTGTTCGACATCAATCCTCCGGAAAATCATGGCAGGGCCATGTCAATCTGGGGAGTCGGCGTCACGCTGGGCCCGGTGCTGGGCCCGGTGCTTGGCGGCTGGCTGACCCAGAACTACTCCTGGCGCTGGGTGTTCTTCATCAACGTGCCCATCGGCATCATCGCCTTCCTGGGGCTTACCGCCTCGATGCCGGAAACGAAAAAGCATTTCGATCGGTTCGATTTTTTCGGATTCGCGACGCTTGCCCTCAGCATCGGCGCACTGCAGATGTTCCTTGACCGGGGAGAACTGAAGGACTGGTTCGGCTCGACCGAAATCGTCATGGAAGCCCTGCTGGCGGGACTGGCCTTTTATTTCTTTCTGGTTCATTCGTTCACGCATTCCCGCCCCTTTCTGAGTCCCGCATTGTTCGCCGACCGCAATTTCGTCACAGCCAATCTGTTCATCTTCCTGATCGGGGTGGTTCTGTTTGCAACCCTTGCGCTTGTTCCCCCCATGCTGCAGAACGAGATGAATTATCCCGTGCTGGTCAGCGGCCTGGTGACCGCGCCTCGCGGTTTGGGCACGATGCTCGGCATGATGGTTGTCGGCAGGCTGGTGGGCAGGATCGATTCGCGGATCATACTGGCGACAGGATTGGGGATGACGGCCTTTTCGCTGTGGCAAATGATGAATTTCAATCTGCTGATGGACGAGCGGCTGATTGTTATCTCAGGCATCATTCAGGGATTCGGCGTGGGACTCGCCTATGTGCCCATTTCAACCGTCGCGTTCAGCACGCTGTCTCCCGCGCTCAGGAACGAGGGCACGGCATTTTTCAATCTGCAGCGCAATATCGGCAGCGCCATCGGCATTTCGGTAGTCCAGACGCTCCTGACCCGGAACACGCAAATCGTGCACGCGACCCTCGCCGGGCATGTCACGCCATACAATCTGGACAATCCGGCCTTTTCATCCGGCCACATCGATCCCGGCACACTTTCCGGGCTGACCGCGCTGAATCACGCCATCACCCACCAGGCGGCGATGATCGCCTATCTCGACGATTACAAGCTGATGATGGTGCTGACTCTGGCGGTCATGCCGCTGCTGGTATTGCTGCGCCCGCCAGCGCAAAAATCAAAAGAACTGATGGTGATGGAATGAGGGCGAAAAAACTGCTTCTGATTCCCGCCCTGCTGGCTTCCGCCTGCAGCGTCGCTCCGCCCATCAAGGCCCCATCCATTCCGGATGCGGCTTCGTATGCTGCAAAGGGCGAACTGGTTCCATTGAATCGAAAAATTGCCCTGGGCAAGCAAATCATGTCCGACTGGTGGACGGTCTTCGCTTCCCAGCCCCTAAATGACCTGATCCGCATGGGCGTTCGGAACAATTACGATCTGGCCGCAGCCCGCGAAACGCTTGCACAGGCTGAAGAGGCAGCCAATGCGGCCGGCGGGGCCCTGCTGCCACAGGCTTCGATCGGCGCCCTGGCGGGACGCCAGAAGTACGGCGCCGCGCTTTTCGGCCCGGCGAACTTCAGCATCCCGCCATTTTCCTATTACGAAGCCGGACCTTCGGTCAGCTGGACCCCGGATCTTTTGGGCGGAGGACACCGTGCGGTCGAACGTCAACGCGCCCTGGCAGAATACCAGTCGCATCAGCTCGATGCAGCCTATCTCGCGCTGACGGGCAATATCGTCGCTGCAACTTTGGACATGGCTTCCGCCGCAGAAGAAATCGCCATGGTCAAGCGCATCCTGGCCGAGGACAGCAGCACGCTGGAGCTCGTGAAGGCGGCTTACGAAATCGGCACGGGGTCGAAAACGGACGTTCTGAGTGAGCAGACCCGACTGATCTCAGACCGCGCCATGCTCCCTCCGCTGGAAGAGCGTCTGGCCGTCAGCCGACACGCGCTCTCGATTCTGGTCGGGGAGGCTCCCGCCAACTGGGTACCCCCCGATCTAGGGCTCAAGGATTTTGCCTTGCCCAAAACGCTGCCCCTGAGCCTTCCTTCTGAGCTGGTCAAAAGAAGGCCCGACATTCTCGCAGCCCGCGCCAATCTGGATGCGGCAGGTGCCGCAGTCGGGATGGCCGAAGCCAATCTCTACCCAGGGATCACGCTCACTGCAAACATGATGCAGGAGGCGCTGACTCCGGCGGGAATATTCAGGAGCGTGAGCAATGCCTGGTCCTTGGCTGCGGGAATTTCCGCACCGATTTTCGATGGCGGCACGCTCGCAGCAGAAAAGCGCGAGGCGGTACATGCCTACCGGGCTGCATTGGCCCAGTACCGGCAAACAATACTGGCATCTTTCGGAGAAGTGGCCGACACTCTGACCTCGCTAGCCCGCGACGAAGAATCTGTCGCGATGATGCAACATGCGGCAGACGCTGCGCAAAGCAGCCTGGGGCTGATTCTGGAAAGCTACCGGGCGGGGGCATCGGGACTGCTGCAAGTGCAGGATGCGCAGCGCGTCTGGGCAAGCGCGCAGCTCGACCTGGTGCGCGCACGGCACCAGCGCTACCGGGACTGCGTGCGCCTTTTCGTGGCATTGGGAGGCTCGCCCCTGCCAGGGAAAACCTGAGGTCAGCCTTTGTCGACTGAACTTTTCGCACCTTTCCCCGCTCGAACCGATCACGACCTGAGGATCAGGGCGACTGTTTTCGAATTGGATGGAGCATTTTTATGGGCATGATCGAATTTCAACGTATCGACGGCAGTCCATGCCGAGGCTATCTTGCCGAACTCGGCAAGGGCAGGCCGGGGGTCGTGGTGATCCAGGAATGGTGGGGGCTCAATCCCCACATGTGCAGCATTGCCGATCGACTGAAAGTAGCCGGCTACAATGCCCTCGTCCCTGACCTGTATCACGGGCGCGTCGCCCGGAATGTCGACGAAGCTAGGCACATGATGGACGGACTGGATTTCACGGGAGCGACCGATCAGGACATCAGGGGCGCCGTGAAGCACTTGCAGAATTTGGGCGGCAAAGTCGCTGTCATGGGATTCTGCATGGGCGGCGCACTCACCCTTGTCAGTGCCGTGCGGATTCCCGAAATGGCTGCAGGCATTTGTTTCTACGGCATGCCGCCAAAATCGGTCGCCGATCCTGCCAGGATACGCATCCCCTTCCAGGGACACTTTGCCAACCAGGATGACTGGTGCACGCCAGCTGCGGTGGACGGTCTAGAATCCGAAATGCAGGCTTCCGGGAATCCGCCCGAAATTCACCGCTATGAAGCCTGCCATGCATTTTTCAACCAGACGCGCCCCGAAGTGTATGATGCAAAGTGCGCCGATCTGGCCTGGAAGCGCACCCTGACTTTCCTCAGGAACCACTTGAATTGATGAACCAGTCCTTTAATCCAAGGAGAACCCATTGAACAATCTGTTTGAGCCAATCCGGATCGGAGACCTGAACCTGCCCAACCGGATCGTGATGGCACCTCTGACTCGCTGTCGCGCCAGTGCGGGCCGGGTGCCCAACGAACTGATGGCGCGATACTATGCCC
Source organism: Pseudomonadota bacterium (assembly GCA_021806605.1). Taxonomy (GTDB): domain Bacteria; phylum Pseudomonadota; class Gammaproteobacteria; order Burkholderiales; family JABEVD01; genus JABEVD01. The sequence goes on along the minus strand of JAJZQY010000011.1, from coordinate 29,685 downwards.
AGCGCGCCAGCGCAGGATTGATCATTTCCGAGGCAACCTCGGTTTCTCCCCAGGGAGTCGGATATCCCGACACACCCGGAATCTGGTCGAACGAACAGGTGGCAGGCTGGAAACGGGTGACCCAAGCCGTTCACGATGCCGGAGGGCGCATATTCCTGCAGCTTTGGCATGTAGGGCGGGTTTCTCATCCAGACTACCTGGAAGGAAACCTGCCGGTCGCACCGAGCGCGATCGCACCCGATGGACATGTCAGCCTGCTGCGCCCCCAGCGCGAGTATGTCACGCCGCGCGCCCTCGCGGCTTCGGAAATTCCGGGCATCGTCGAGGCCTACCGCACGGGGGCGGAAAACGCCAGGCATGCCGGATTCGACGGCGTGGAAATTCACGGCGCTAATGGATACCTGCTGGATCAATTTCTGCAGGACAGCACCAACCAGCGGGATGATGCCTATGGCGGCACGATCGAGAATCGGGCCAGGCTGATGCTGGAAGTGACCGACGCCGTCGTTTCGGTTTGGGGTGCGGCTCGCGTGGGAATGCATCTCGCACCCAGGGGAGATGCCCATACCATGGGCGACTCCGACCCCCTTTCCACTTTCGGATATGTCGCCGCAGAATTGGGCAAGCGCGACATCGCCTTCATTTTCACCCGCGAATCCCTGGGGGAAAACCGCATCAGCCCGGAACTGAAAAGACGATTCGGCGGCGTGCTCATCGCAAACGAAGGCTTCGACGGGGAAACCGCCCGGCAGGTGATCGCGGCAGGAGAAGCCGATGCCGTATCCTTCGGCAAGCTTTTCATTTCCAACCCGGATCTTCCGCAGCGCCTGCAAGCCAATGCGCCCCTGAACCCTTTCCATCCGGAGACCTTCTATGGGTACGGCATGCCGGATCCCAAAGTCGGCTATACCGATTATCCTGCCTTGACGATGGAACCTGCCTGAATTTATCGAGGAGAATCTCATGCCCAAGGATCTGCCCGTTCGCTACTCGCGCATTGCAGTCGTCACCGGTGCCTCTTCCGGCATCGGAGAGGCGACAGCGAGAAAATTCGTCGCAGAAGGCTATGCGGTGATGGGCAATGCCCGCAATGCCGACAGACTCAAGGCGCTGGAACTGGAACTGGGACCGGCGTTTCGCGGCGTGACAGGCGATGCTGCCGACGACACTGTGCTGGACGATCTGTTTTCCTCTGCAATCGGGCAGTTCGGACGGTCCCCGGATATCGTGGTGGCAAATGCCGGACGGGGCCTCGGCGGCTCGGTCAAGGATGCAGATTTATCCAAGTTCGAGGAAATACTCAAACTCAACGTGGTCGGCACGCTGGCCCTGCTTCAGAAGGCAGCCAGGAAAATGCTGGAAGGACTTTCCTACCCGAAGCAGGCGGCGGATATCGTGATCATCGGCTCGGTGGTGGGAAGGCATGTTTCGCCATTCAGCGCGGTTTATGGCGCCACCAAGTTCGCAGTCCACGCGCTGGCAGAAGGATTGCGCCGCGAAGTCGGGCCGAAGGGGATTCGCGTTTCCCTGGTCGAGCCCGGCATCGTCATCAGCGGATTCCAGGAGGGCGCAGGATATGGCGAGGACCTGGTGCGGAATTTCGACGACAAGTTCGGCCCGCTGCTGGTCGGCGAAGATGTAGCGAATGCGATTCAATATATTGTGGCGCAGCCCCCTCATGTCCACATCAGCGACATCATGGTCAGGCCGACGCGTCAGGACTACCCCTGATGATTGTTTCCTGATGATTGTTTTCTGATCCTTGATTCGTGCCCGAAGCAAGGCAGCCGCTATGAAACTTGGCACTTACCCATGTATGATGGAAGCTGCATCGGCGATAACATCAAGAGGTGAGCCATGTCCCTTCGTCTGCCCTCGATAAGAACGCTGGCGATATCGCTTGCCGGCCTGCTTGTTGCCTACGCGCTTTTTGGCTGGCTGATGCTTCCCCGCATACTCCAATCCCAGTCGATACGCTACATCTCCGAGAAGACCGGACATCGCCTGTCCCTGGACCGGCCGGAATTCAATCCTTTCACCCTCAGCCTGCGCATAGCCAATCTTCATTTGCAGGAGCCCGACGGCAAGCCGCTTCTCGCCTTCCGGAAGCTGACCGTGGAACTTTCTCCGGCAAGCCTCTTCAGGCGCGCCCTGGTCTTCAATGCCATCGAGCTGGACGATCCTGAAGCAGCCATCGTCCTGAAGCCTGGCAATCGGCTCAACTGGTCGCAATTGATCGATTCGCTTGATGAAAAGGATGCCAAGGCAGCGAACGCACAGGGCTCGCAATTGCCCAGGATAGCCATCCGGTCCTTCGGCTTGAAGGGCGGCCGCATCGATTTTGCCGACGAAAAAACCGGATTCACCGCGCGCATCGCCCCCTTGGATCTGAATCTGAGAGACATTTCCACGCTTCCGAACGACAAGGGTCGCTACCGGATTTCGGCACGCACCTCCTTCGGCACCCTCGTAACATGGCAAGGTCAGGCCTCGATCAACCCGTTGTCCGCCGACGGCAGCCTGAATGTGGAAAACCTCGATCTGTCTCCGCTGAAACCCTATTTCAAAGACATCCTGCCGAACGCCGCCCCAGCCGGAGCAGTCTCGGTTTCGACCGACTACCATCTATCCTACGCGGACAATCGGCCCGACCTTGTCCTGAAAAATCTCGCAGCTAGGCTCTCGGATTTGCGGATCGGCATCGGCGGGCCCCGTCTCTCGATCAAGGCGATCGAAGCGAAGAACGGACAATACGATCTGGCGCAAAACAGGATCACCCTGGGCGCGCTGTCGATTTCCGGAAGCCGGGTCACCCTGCCCTCCTCAAACGGAGCCGCTCCCGAATTGCTGCAGTTGGGAAATTTGACGCTCACGGATACCCGGGCGGATTTGACCGAAAAACGCATCGCGCTCGATCATGCCGATTTGAGCAATGGACAACTTCATGTGGCGAGAAATGTCCATGGACGCATTGATCTTGTCGATGCTCTGCATGCGGCGATGCCGCCTCCCGGAAAAAGTCAGGAAAAGCCATCGCAGCGCTGGCGCTTCCGGATAAACCGGCTTGACCTGGCCAATTCCGCAGTTTCCTTCCACGACGATTCGGTAAAACCCGCTGCAAATCTGGCACTGACCGATATTGCCATGAGCGTGGATGACCTGAGCGACAACCTGGCTGCCCCACTGCCTGTCCATCTTTCCTTTCATGCCCAGGATGGCGGCAGCTTCCAGGCTTCCGGCCAGGTCGTTCCCGCCGCGCCCTCGGCAGAGCTGCACTTCAAGCTCGCAAACCTTGCGCTGAAGCCCGCGCAGCCCTATCTGGCTTCGGTGGCGAAGCTGAAGCTTGCCAGCGGTCAGCTCGACGCAGAAGGCCGTGCCGCCTACGGCGGACAGGGAGCGTCCTACGCCGGCAGTTTCTCCCTGCGCAACGTGCGTCTTTTGGAAGCCGATACCAACGCTGTCTTCCTGAAGTGGAAGTTCGTCGGCAGCCCCAATCTGAAAGCGAACCGGGCCAGGCTGAGCATCGGACGGCTCGACGTCGACCATCTCGGTGCCAAGCTCATCATCGCCAGGGACAAGTCCACCAACCTGTCCCGCATACTGCTGAAACCCGAGGCGCACGCTCCGCAAGCCGCGGCGGGCAAATCGAAGCCATTTCCGATAAGCATCGATCGCATCAAGGTTCGCCAGGGCGAAATGGACTACGCGGATTATTCCCTCGTCCTGCCCTTCGCCACCCGCATCCACAAGCTGCACGGCTATATCAACGGCCTGTCCACCAGCCCCGGATCTTCGGGCCAGCTTGAATTGAGCGGGCAGGTGGACAAATACGGATCCGCGCACGCAGCCGGCCAGATCGATCTTTTCGATCCCGCCGATCTGACCGACATCAGGGTCATGTTCCGCAACGTGAACATGCCCAGATTGACGCCCTACTCGTCGACCTTCGCCGGACGGAAGATCGATGCCGGCAAGCTCTCGCTGAATCTGGAATACAAGATCAGGCATCGCCAGCTCGAAGGCGACAATCAGATCATCATCGACAACATCAAGCTCGGCGAAAGGGTAGAAAGTCCGCAGGCGAAGGATCTTCCGCTGGATCTCGCGATAGCCATCCTTGAGGATCCGGATGGCCGAATCGATCTTGGCCTTCCCGTTTCTGGTAATCTGGACGACCCGCAGTTCAGCTACGGCGGCATCATCTGGAAAGCCATAGTGAGCATCTTCGAAAAAATCGCCACCGCGCCATTCAGGGCATTGGGCGCCCTGTTTGGCGCCGGCGGAGAGCAGATCGGCAGCATCCGCTTCGATCCCGGAGCGGCCGGACTCTCCCCGCCCGAACAGGAAAAGATAGTCCGGATCGCAGGCATTCTCGGCAAGCGCCCCGGCCTGGCCCTGACGGTGCACGGCGTCTACTCGGATGCCGACAGGGTCGCGCTGCAGGATCTGCAGCTCCGCAGGGAAGTGGCCGTCAAGGCGGGCGAGCACCTGGGCGTGCATGAGAACCCCGGCCCCCTGTCCACCGGATCGCCGAAAATCCAGGATGCCCTGGAAAGCCTGTATTCAGACCGGATGGGCAGCGCAGAACTCGCCGCCCTGAAAGCGGGTTTTCGCAAGGCCAATCCCGGCCAGCTCAAGGAAAGCGTTTCAGCAAGAATGATATCCGGGCTGTCCGGCCTGTTCCGGAAAAAGCGGACATTGAACGAAAGAGACCTGGCGCAACTGAAAGGCGCCGATTTCTATATCGTCCTGTTCAGGCGCTTGCGCGACAAGGAACCCATAGCGGAAGACGCGCTTCAGTCGCTGGGAAAGGCCAGGGGCGAAAACGCCTATGCTTCGCTGCAGGCGGCAGGCGCCCCGCCAGACCGCCTCATGCTCGCGCAGCCTGAAAAGGTCGACAGCGACGGGCAAGGCGTGCCGGCAAAGCTGGAGCTTGGCGCAGTCTCCAAACCGTCGGCTGCCAGGTGAGGCTGAATCTCCGGCCTAGAAATTACATAAAGTATAGTGGCTTGCGCTTTGTTTTTTCTAAAGTCACCGTCAAAATATCGTCCAATAATCAAATTACCTGTTGATTGCAAAGAATTTTATTGGTAGGCTTGGGATTCGCATCAGGGCCGTATCCGGCAACAGAGCGCAATTCCGGCTTGCGTCATCAGCATGTAAAGGAATATTGTGATGTTTGGCATGAGCAAAAAAGCAGACCATGGAATCCTGATCAAGAACCTGGAAACCATCATCGGCAAATCGGTACGCATCGCTGGCGACATTCAGGTCAGCAACGGCATCCGCATAGACGGCCACCTGGACGGGAACATTGTCCAGGAAGATGGGCATGCCGCCACCATCGCCATCGCCCAGGGCGCCAAAGTCCATGGCACCATCCGGGCGGGGCACGTCATCATCTCGGGTGAAATTACCGGAAACATCTTTGCGGACCGAATCGAAGTCCTGCATACCGCGCATATCCACGGCGACCTGAAATACAAGTCGATCAGGATCGAGTCCGGAGCAAAAATCTTCGGTCTTCTCAACCAGACTGAAGAAAAGCCGCAGGCCGAGGAAAAAGCTGTGCCGGGCAACCTGAATCTTCTGGTTTCCGACGGGAAACTCAAGCAACAATCTTAGATCATGCAACTTATCTGGGTTTCCGGACCGGTGGGGCGGATCAGGCGGATCAATCTGACATTGCGCAATCTGCTGACGATCGCCGCAATCTCGGTGTTCGCATGCATTTTTCTGGGAGTATGCCTCGAATTCGCCGGCTTCCGTTTCGCCATCGAATATGACCCGCAGCTTGCCCACAAAATGGGCAATCTCTATTCCGAAACGGAATTCAACAAGCTGAAAAACCAGTATGAAAGCAGGATGAGCCAGGTTGAGCAGGATTTGACCGCTTTCCAGAATCGCCTGACTGCCCTCGACAATCTGAACAAGAAGCTCAAGTTCATGGCGACCCCTCCCCCTCTCATCACCAAGAAAGGCGTTTCAAGTGCCGAGGGCGGCCCGATGCTGAACCTCTCTCCCAGGAGCGACGCCAACCTGATCGATAATCTTGGCGATGTCTACGAAAACGAAAATCTGCTTCTGAAATACACCGATACCTCCATCGACTACTGGAAAAGCCAAGTGCAGTGGCTCGAGACCAAGCCGATCCTTTTTCCATTGCAGGGCAGCATTGCCATTTCCAGTCCGTATGGCAAAAGGATCGATCCCATCGCAGGCAGGCTCGGGTTTCATCCCGGCCTCGACTTTCAGGAAACGATAGGCACGAACGTTTTCTCCACCGCGAAGGGGATCGTCAAGAACGCAGGCTGGGACGCGGAATACGGCAACAACATCATCATCGATCATGGCGACGGGTATGAAACCAGGTATGCCCATCTCAGCCGCCTGCTCGTCAAGACCGGAGAAGCGGTCGGCCAGCACGAATTGATCGGCCTGACTGGCAACACGGGCAGATCAACCGGCCCCCATCTCCATTATGAAATCATCAAGGATGGGCATTTCATCAATCCGGAAACCATGCTGATTCAATTGGCGCATAAATGAGGTCGCTGTAAAGCGGCCTCGGGGTTTGCCGAATCAGAACGCGTAGCCCAATCCTACCTTGAGCGTCGTGTAGCTGGTTTTGCTGTCCGGCTCGTAATTCAGGCCGTAAACCGCACTCATCCCGTATTTGAAGGACGTGTAATCCACCCCGACGTTTCCATGGAAATTCTGGGTGAATGCATAATCCGCCGCAAGGCCGAATTTGTACAGGGTGGAATTGCCGAGCGCGCCGGAGAATCCGGTCAGTCCGGGACCGGACCCGACATCGATATTCGACCCGAAAGTGCTGCCGATCAGGGCGTTGGCCGTGAACACCAGTCCGCTCACGGGCGAAGTGCACTGACCAAGCGCGCCTATCCCGTAATAATTGTGCGTGTAGGTTTCACCGTAGTTGACGCCCCTGTCCCAACTGTGGTGGCCGATTTCGATATAGGGCGTCAGCATCGCCTCGTCTCCGACAGCAAATCCTGTACCGTAGCGCGCACTGTAGTTGGAAAGCGTCGCCCCGGACTGTCCGACCACCGAGCCGTATGGTCCCCCGTTTATAAGGGCTCCGACATAATTGGTATGGCCGCTGTTGTGGTCGTATTCGACCTGGATATAGTCGTTTCCGAGCCACAGATCCTGCATGGTGGAGAGGGAAAGCGCGTAGCCTGGAACGCTGCCGGATTCCGTATCGGCGGTAGTGCCGTTAGCCGTTTCGGTGTAATTGACGCTGGTGGATATGACCTGGATGCCAACCTGATTGTTGACCGCCACGATGTCTGCCGTATCGGCAACCGCCGTAGCAGAAGCTGTCATGCAGGCAATGGATAGGGCGATTTTTGCGACTTTCATTGTTATTCCCCAGTGCGGTGGTTAGAAAAATGCCCTAATATATCCGCGCGAGCTTACGCCAGCCTTTCATCAGAAAGGCCCGTCATGGCGCCAAGCTTCTTCAAGACCATCCTGACCGCTTCGCCGAATTTTGCTATGCTTGGGCAAACTTCATGGGAAATGCCCTATGCGATTCATGATTTTTCTTCTACTGTTGCCGCTTGCAGCATGTTCGGGGGGAAGCGGGAACAACATCAAGGTCGGAACCGTCTTTTCCCCCAATCCCGATGTCGTCACCTGCCCGACCAAGGGCCTGCTCGAAAAAATCAGGCAATACGCCGCAGCGAAGGACGAGAAGGGCTACAATGCGATGCTTCTGGATGGCGGCGGCCTTTGCACGACATTGCCCTCTGCCGCGACCTTGAGCGTCGCCGAAGTTGAGGGAGACATGATCCGCGTCCGGCCTGCCAGCGCTCCGAATGCGAAAGGGGTATGGGCTTCTCCGCGCATCCTGGAGAAGTCTGACGGTCACATGGGACCGTAATGCATGAGGCGCTTCAGCAGGTTCGAATAAAACCCGAGGAAAGTCCGCATCGCGGCGGATAGGTTTCTCGCCAGAGACTCCGCCAGTGACGCCTTGCCGACAGGAACGGGGAGCTTTGCGCCATCGCAGACCACCTTGTTCCTGCCCGTGTGCTTAGCCTGGTAAAGCGCCCTGTCGGCATCCGAGATCATGCGCCCGGCCAGCGCGCGGTTGTCGTCTGCGCCATCTGCCGGCAGCATCGACAGGCCGATCGAGATGGTTACCCCAGGCATCCCGCTCCCGAAAGGCTCGGCGGCGATTCTGGCGCGGATGCGTTCTGCAATGTCCAGCGCATGATTGACCGCGGTTTGCGGGAGAAGCGCAACAAATTCTTCCCCGCCATAACGCGCAATGGTATCCCCTGCGCGCAGCTGCCCCTGAATGATGCATGCTACGCTGCGCAATACCTCGTCGCCCAACTGGTGGCCGTAGGTATCGTTGATCCGCTTGAATCTGTCGACATCGAGAAACATGCAGGCAAGCGGATACTTGTGGCGGCGCGCAAGGCTGATCTCCGCCTGGCAGCGATGCTCGAAATAGCGTCTGTTCTGGACCCCTGTGAGTCCGTCGGTCAGACCGAGCAGCTTCAGGCGTTCCTGGTTCAGGGCGCTCTCAAGGCAAACGGAGATGATTGCGGCAAGGCGTTCGAGGAATCGGGTTCCGCTGACGCTTTCATATCGCTCGGGATTGTCGCTGCCGAAATGGAGGCTGCCGATCAATGCACCTTGCCGAGCCAGCGGCAAAAGCGCAACGGAGGCAATATTGCCGCGATTTTCCCGGAAAAGCTCCCCGTGGACCGAAGCATCGAACCTCCCCAAACGAGGGTTTCGATTTTCGCCATACAATTTTTCGAGTGCCTCCCCCGACCCGAGCAGTGTCAGTCCCTGAGCCGATGCAGGCTCGGCTTCAAGAATTCTGGCCGCTTCGTATTCCGCATCGACCAGCGCCAGAGTCACATGCTCCACTCCGAAAGCCGATTTGTATTCCGAGAGCAGCGTGCGCACCAGCTCGGCCAGGGAGCCTGCGCCTATCAGCTGTCGCTCGATCTGGTCGAAGCGACGCATCTTGTCCTCGTTGCAGCGCGCCTCGTGAAGAAGCGCCTCGAGCTGCTGACGAAGAGAAAAATTTTCCGCATGGAGATCTTTGGCCATGACGGCATTATCGGCGCTCAATCCGGATTCTTTAGCCATAGCCATTTTCCATCAGGCAGGATTCGAGCATAATAATCCCATGACGACGAAACCGGACAAGAAGCGCCCGGACTGCAACAACTGCGCCCACTACTACATCACCCACGATGCCAGTTTCAGATATGGCTGCCGTGCATTCGCATTCAAAAGCCAAAGGCTGCCTATCCTGGACGTCGTTGAAGCCTCCGGAGAGCCGTGCCATTACTTCCTTCAGAAAAGGCGATGACGGCCCACAGGCGCTCCAAATGAAAACGGGCCGGCAGGCCCGTTTCTGCGATATGCCGGCCAATCGGCCGACTCCCCGCTCACTTGCCTTTTTGATACAGGTAACAGCTTCCCAGATAAACCACTGCACAAATGATCAATACGGCTACCCCGCCTGCATTTGTGAACTGAATTGCATCAGCCATTGATATCTCTCCTTTAGTAGTTATGTCGGTACAACTTGCTCCGTGCCTTTCGGCAGCTCAGATTATGGCATTGTTTTGCAAAAAATTAACATTATCAGTTACATGGTTATTTATGGAGAAGGATTTACGGAACAACTCGAAGGGAAATGGGTAGCGCAGAAGAAACCGGAATTCAGCCCAGCAGGCGAAAGAATTCCTCTCTCACCACACTGTAGCACTCACAGCACTCGCACTCCAGGCGCCGTCTGTCGAGCACCGTGACGTACCCGCGTCTGTAGGCGATCAGCCCGTCGCCGCGCAGCTCTCCCGACACCTTGGTCACGCTTTCGCGGCGAACGCCGAGCATGTGGGCCGTGGTTTGCTGCGTCAGAGCGAACCTGTCAGACAGCGCCCTGTCGTGAATCAGCAGCAGATGAAGGCAAAGCTGCTGACGCAGCGAATGATGCCGCCCGCAAATGGAAAGCTGAGCCATCTGGGTGAAAAGCGCCTGGGTGTAGAGAAGCAGGATGTGCCTCAGGTGCCTGGATCGGTCGAGTTCCCCTTTGAGAATTCTTCCATCCAGCCGGAAAGCCTGACCGGAGGTTTCCACCACGGCCATATAGGGCATGGTTTCCCCCCCGAGGATGGGAACGATGCTGAACATCCCCTCGTTCCCGATGAGGGCGATTTCGGACGACGTTCCATGGTCCATCGGATAGTAGAGCGAGACCATGCTGTCCACCGGAAAATAAACGAAACGCGATATCTTGTTGGGTTCGGCAAGGATGTCGCCCACCCTGAGAGAAACCCGCTCGAGGGCAGGAACAAGGCGCGCATATTCGGAAGGCGGCAGCATATTCAGAAGACGGTTCTGACGGGGATCAGCTATTTTGTTATTCATTTGGACTACCGACAGAATCTAACTAACTAGAAATTATAGCGATATCTCTCTTAACGGTATGTACGCAATCTAACACAAGCACGACACCGCCGCCTCATGTTGTTATACTCTCCGGCAAGCCTCCCGGCATCGGCGATGCATGGGCATTTATCAATTTTATGGCTAACTCATGAGCGAACAGGAACTGCTAGACCAGGAAATGGAAAAAGTCATCGGCAGCGTCGGGATCCCCCCCAGGCCGACGATGCTGATCGAACTCGATGCCGAAATCAGGAAGGACGAACCGATCTACAGAAAAATAGAACAGTTGGTTTCGTCGGACGTGGGACTTTCCGCAGCGCTCCTCAAGACCGTCAACTCCCCCTTCTTCGGATTGCGCAGCAAGGCTACCACGATCAGTCAGGCGATATCCGTGCTGGGCTTGTCCGCATTGGCCAGGACGATAACCGGACTGAAGCTGAGGCAGGTTTTCGCCAAGGCAGGACAGATCGACATGGAAAGCTTCTGGGACGCATCCGCCAAGGTCGCCATGATGACTTCCCATATCGCCGAACAGCTTCCCGGCATGAATCGGGACGAGGCCTACACCTTCGGACTTTTTCAGAACTGCGGCATCCCGATCCTGATGCAGCGCTTTCCGGGCTACAAGAAGACATTCGGTGCAGCCGAACGTTCCATGGACAGGAAATTCACCGAGATCGAAGATGAGTGCTATCAAACCAATCACGCCACGGTAGGCTACCTGCTCGCGAAAAACTGGAACCTTCCGAATACGCTTTCCAGCGCAATCCGGTTCCACCACGAGTACGACCTGCTCTCGGAGTCGCAATCCCTGCTGCCCGTCGAAGGTCAGCATCTGGTTGCCCTTGCCCTCCTTGCCGAGCGCGCCATCCAGCTTCATGCCGGTCTCTCCGACTCCGCGGAATGGCACAAGGGCGGGCAAATCGCGCTGCGGCATCTGGGGCTGTCCACCGATGAATTCGGGGAGATCGTCGACGATGCCAAGGCTTTCCTGGATGGGCAAGACTGACCGGCAGCTCCCCGATATTTGTCTCGGGGATCGAGTCGATTTATACTGTAAGGCTTTTCGATATCAGAGGCTTTCATGCAAAGAACCATGCTGAGTTCGAAGCTTCACAGAGTGACGGTTACGCACGCCGAACTTCATTACGAGGGTTCCTGCGCGATCGACGAAAACCTGCTCGATGCAGCCGACATTCGAGAGTATCAGCAAATCGACATCTACAACGTGAGCAACGGCGAAAGATTCACGACCTACGCGATCAGAGCGGAGCGGGGGTCGGGCGTCATTTCGGTGAATGGCGCAGCCGCGCACAAGGCCTCCCCGGGAGACATCGTGATTATCGCAACCTATGCATGCTACGACGCATCCGAGCTTTCCAGCTTCAAGCCGAAGCTGATCTATGTGGACGAAGCCAATCGCATCGTAGGGGAACGCAGCAGCATCCCCCTTCAGGCAGCCTAGCAGGCTGCTGACACTTGCCCGACGGGTGCGCCGGACGAGTGTTGACAGGCTCTAGTGGTGGTGGTCCCCGTCGTGGGTATGGCCGTGCTCGATCTCTTCTTCCGTGGCAGGACGGACTGCCGTCACTGTGCAGCTGAAGGTTAGCTTCATCCCCGCCAGAGGATGATTGCCGTCTACCACGACCTTGTCCGGCGTCACGTCGGTTACGGTATAAATCATCATATCCTCGGACTCTTCCTCCCCCCCCTCGAAGCGCATGCCGACTTCGACTTCGGCGGGGAAAAGCTCTCTCGGCTCGACGCGGATCAGATTGGGGTCGATTTCGCCGAAGGCGTTTTCCGGCTCCATTTCGACCGCGCAGGAAAACCCCACTGTCTGCTCGTGCAACGCTTCCTCGACCTGGGGAAATATCCCATCGTAACCGCCGTGAAGGTAGCTGACGGGCGCTTCCGTCTTTTCGAGAAGATTGCCAGAATCGTCGGTCAGTTCGAAGTCGAGGGACACGACAGTGTTTTTTTCGATGCGCATTGAGAGGCCGTCCGTGAAATTGAGTTGGTACCGGGATTCTAACCCATTTCACGATGTTTTTTTGGATATAATGCGAATAATGCTGGGAGACATCGAACCATCCGAATTCCTGCGCGATTACTGGCACAAGAAGCCGCTTCTGATCCGCAACGCCATTCCAGGCTTCAAGGGACTCTTGAAACCGGATGAACTGATCGAACTCGCCTCGCTGGAAGATGCGCAATCCCGCCTCGTGACTTTCGACAGGAATAGATGGTCCCTGGAAAACGGGCCTTTCGAGAAAAAGCGCTTCAGGAAATTGCCGGAATGCTGGACCCTCCTGGTTCAGGGCGTCAATCATTTCCTGCCTGAAGGCGCGAAATTGCTCTGGCAATTCGACTTCATTCCTCATGCGAGGCTGGACGATCTCATGGTCAGCTTCGCTCCGGACGGCGGCGGGGTCGGACCGCATTTCGATTCCTACGACGTATTCCTGCTCCAGGGCATGGGGAGCCGGCGCTGGCAGATTTCTGCGCAGCAGGACAGCGAACTGATTCCGGATGCGCCGCTCAGGATACTCGCCCGCTTCGAACCGGAGCAGGAATGGATACTCGAGCCCGGAGACATGCTCTATCTCCCCCCGAAATACGCGCATAATGGCGTGGCGATCGGGAATTCGATGACCTATTCGATCGGTTTCAGGGCCCCCTCCCACCAGGAACTGGCGACCCAGTTCCTGGTTCACCTGCAGGATCATCTCGAAATGGCAGGGATGTACGAGGACCCCGATCTGCAAATACAGGAACACCCTGCGGAGATCGGAGCTGCCATGCAGAAAAAGGTTTCCTGCATCCTGGAGCGGATACGCTGGAATGACGACGATATCGAGCGCTTTCTCGGCATGTACCTTTCCGAGCCCAAGCCCCATCTTTTTTTCGATCCGCCCGCGCACCCCGCATCGGAAATGCGCTTCCGGGGGAAAATCGAAAAATCCGGCATCCATCTCGACCTCAAGTCGCAGATGCTTTTTGCCAGCAAGCATCTTTTCATCAATGGAGAAATCGTGTCTTTCGACGGATTGGACAGAGCCTTCCTGGTGGCGCTTGCGGACCAGCGCGAACTGTGTCCGGCAAAAACCGATCAGGCGACGTCATCCCTGCTTTATCAGTGGTACAAGGACGGCTATATTGGAATCGGGAGGCAAACCGATGACTGAACCCATCCACCAGAAGCTCGACGGCCTCGCCGAATACTCCGCCGCCATCGACGAACTGATCGGACTGACAAAGCACCATGTCCGGATTTTCGATTACAACCTTGAGAATATGGGATTCAATTCCCGTGACCGGCATGACAGGCTGCACGCCTTTCTGCTCGCCAATCCAGAAAACCGCCTGTCGATCGTCGTGCACAGTCCGGACTATCTGGACAAGCATTGCCCGCGCATGATCATGCTGTTGCGGCGCTTCGGCCATAACATGGCGATCCATCGCACTCTCCCGGAGATTTCAGAAGTCATCGCCCCCTTCTGCATTGCAGACGGCGACCATTATGTGCGCCGCTTCCATTTCGACGACCCGAGAGGCCTTTCAGGCAAGGACGATCCCCACGAAGGCAGGCTGCTCATGCAACGTTTCGAACATATCTGGGCAGCTTCGGAAGCCGCGATTCCGTCCGATTTGGCGGGGCTATAAGAAAAAATGCATAGACTACTGGAAAATTTTGTCAAACCTGCTAGAATCGCAGAGTCGGTCAAACTCGAAGCTTTCGGATGACCGATTGCTATTCAGGTTTTGTATCAACTTTAATTTAGGGAATAATATAATGAACCGCTCGCTCCTCCTTGCTGCCTTGCTTGGCCTTACCTTGACCGCTTGTGGCGAAAAGCCTGCTCCGGCCCCCGAAGCGCCTGCTGCTGAAGCGCCTGCTGCTGCTCCCGCAGCGCCTGCTGCCGACGCATCCGCTGCCGCTCCTGCTGCCGATGCATCCGCTGCTGCACCTGCTGCACCTGCTGCAAACTAAGAAGCGTCAAAGTACAGAAAAGCCGGCCTTGCGCCGGCTTTTTTGTTTCAGGCTATCTGGCGCCAGCCGAACCCTTCCTTCTGGCAGGCAATCCCTATCCATTCTTCGCTGCAGTTCATCGCCTTGCTCAATGCGCTCCTGGCCAGCTGAGGGGTATTGTTTTTCCGGCTGAGATGCGCGGCGATGACATGCTGCAGGCGGCTCCGGTCCAGCCTTGAAAGCAATTCGGAAGCACTCCGGTTTTCGAGGTGGCCGAAACGGCCCGAAATTCGCCTGACAAGGCTTGGCGGGTAGTTGCTGTTCGCCAGCATTTGCGCATCATGGTTGCACTCCAGAACCAGCGCATGGCATCCGCTCAAGATCGCCTCGATATGGGGAGTCGAGCAGCCGACATCCGTGATTACGCCAAGCCGACTCGCGCCGTTTCCGAATACGAACTGGACCGGTTCGCGCGCATCGTGCGGAACGGGGAAAGGCTCGATTTCGATGCCGCCTATCCCGAAGCGCTGATAGCCTTCTATCATGCAAACCTTAGGCAGGAACGAATAGGCATCCTGATCTGCCCTGAAAGTACCGTAGGTCATCCAAACGGGCAGGTTGAATTTTCTGGCGAAGCGGACAACGCCGCTCGCGTGATCTTCATGTTCGTGCGTGACGAGAATGCCTGAAAGGTCTTCGGGAGACAGTGAAAGACGGGAGAGCCGGGATACGGTCTCGCGCAACCCGAGTCCGCAATCGAGCATGATGCATGTCCCGCCCGACTCGACAACCAGCGCATTGCCTTCGCTGCCGCTGGCAAGAGAGGCGAAGCGCATGGTGCTACTTCAACTGTTCGTACAGCATTTCCAGTATTTTTGCGGAAGTTTCGGTGTGTTCGTGGAAGCCGTCCCTGTCGAGCACGGAAACTGCGCTGCCTGCGCCAGATGACTGAACCTGGATCTGGTATTTCTGGGGCGCGGCTTTCTTCTTGTCCTTCCAGAACTCCAGGCTGGAAAAGAATCCCTTGTCTTCCTGCTTCTTTTCGGGATCGGCGTAGCTCACGAAATAGATCCCTTTCACCCTGTCCTGATCGTCGACAGTAAAGCCGGCTTTGTCGAGGGCGACGCCCACGCGCCGCCAGGCATGATCGACCGGAATATCGAGCAGGATATCGTTATCCTGCTCGGAAAGCTTGGCATGCGCAGCTTCCGGCGGCGCGCTGTCCTGGATGGGCTGAGCCACAGGCAAGGCAGTCGCCGTGGCGGCAGCGCTGCCGCCGGAAGGGGCCGCAGGCACGCTGTAGCGATCGTTCTCCGCAGGCTTCGTAAGGTCAGGCGGCACTTCCAGAGGAGAGCCCTCCTTCGCCGACTTGTATGCGTCGTCCTTCTTCTTCATGAATGGCAGATGGCTGCATCCCGAAACCAGGAGCATCGAAGAACACAGGGCGATCATGAAGTGCAGGCGGTGATTTTTCATAATTCCATTCCGAATCTTACGTTTCATAGGGTGATCCCGGCGCTTCGCATTGCAGCGAGCACGGTTTCGTGATGGCAGCTTTGGAGCTGCGTCATGGGCAACC
The DNA here is from genome assembly GCA_021806605.1 of Pseudomonadota bacterium. Classification (GTDB taxonomy): domain Bacteria; phylum Pseudomonadota; class Gammaproteobacteria; order Burkholderiales; family JABEVD01; genus JABEVD01. Next base: position 13,684 of record JAJZQY010000011.1, on the reverse strand, counting down.
GCATGGCGGGGCCGATCAGCCCCATTTGCGAAACGGCCCATTTTACAGGAATCGGGTTCGCCTCGACAAAGAGCTTGCGATGCAGCGAAAGCAGCTTGTCGTTGATTTCGCGCGCAAGGGGCACGTTCCCGGCAAGAGCGGCCTCGCACATTTCATGCATCAGTTTCGGCGCAACATTGGCAGTGACCGAAATGACGCCTCGTCCGCCGAGGAGCATCAGGGCAAGCGCGCTCGCGTCGTCCCCGCTGTAAACCGAGAAATCTCCCGGCGCATTGCGTACAAGATCGGAGCCCCGCTCGATGTTTCCGGTCGCATCCTTGATGCCCACGATGTTGGCAACTTCGGCGAGCCTCAGCACGGTTTCGTTGGCAATGTCCGCAACGGTCCTGCCGGGAACGTTGTAGAGGATCATCGGCATATCGATGGCTTCCGCGATCGCCCTGAAATGCAGATAGAGCCCTTCCTGGGTAGGCTTGTTGTAGTAGGGAACGACGGAAAGGGTCGCGTCCGCACCGGCCTCTTTCGCATAGCGCGAAAGCTCAATCGCTTCCCGCGTCGAATTCGCTCCGGTTCCTGCGATCACCGGGATCCGTCCTGCCGCATGCTCGACAACAGTGGCGATCAAGAGGCGATGCTCTTCGAAATCCACCGTGGGCGACTCGCCCGTCGTGCCGACGACGACGATGCCGTCCGTTTTTTCGGCGATGTGAAAATCGACGAGCGAGCGGAGCCCCACGAGATCCAGTGACCCGTCATCCTGCATGGGCGTGACTATCGCAGCCAGACTGCCTTTGAGCATAATCCCGAACTTCTGAAAATTGATTATTCTACCTGATTATTTTCAGGCGCCGTAATCTTTTCCTCCTGTTGCTGCAGCATCCACATGCTGGCATAGGTGCCGCCATTCTCGAGAAGCATCCTGTGCGTGCCCTGCTCGATGATCCTGCCCTTGTCCATGACAAGAATCAGGTCGGCATCGACAATCGTGGAAAGCCTGTGCGCAATGACGAGGGTAGTGCGATTTTTGGCAATCCTCTTGAGCTCCATCTGGATGTTCTTTTCCGATTTCGAATCGAGTGCCGAAGTCGCCTCGTCGAAGATCAGCACGGCAGGTTTCTTCAATATTGCCCTGGCGATGGCGACGCGCTGCTTCTCCCCTCCGGAGAGCTTGAGACCGCGCTCTCCGACCAGGGTGTCGTAGCCTTGCGGCAGGGAAGAAACGAAATCGTGGATATGCGCCATTTTTGCGGCCTCTAAAACCTCCTCGCGGCTCGCGGCGAGCCTGCCGTAAGCGATGTTGTAATAGATGCTGTCGTTGAAAAGGACGGTATCCTGAGGCACGATTCCAATCGCCGAGCGCAGCGATTGTTGCGTGACGTCCCGGACATCTTGGCCGGATATCATTATCCTGCCGCGGTCCGCTTCGTAGAACCTGAAAAGCAGTCTCGCCAGGGTCGATTTTCCGGAGCCGCTGTGACCGACCACTGCAACCGTCTTCCCCGCCGGAATTTCGAAGCTGATGTCGTGAAGGATCTGGCGGTTTCTTTCATAGCCGAAATCGACATGTTCGAACCGGACCTGAGCCTGCCCGGGAACCAGATCCTGCGCACCCTCCCTGTCCCGGATCTCGGGAAACTGCTCCAGTAGGGCGAACATTCTTTCCATGTCGGCGAGGGAATGCCTGATCTCGCGGTAGACGAATCCCAGGAAATTGAGCGGCATGTACAACTGGAGCATGTAGGCATTCACCAGGACGAGATCCCCGATGGTCATTTTCTTTTCGACCACGCCTTTGGCGGCCAGCCACATCAGGATCGTGATCCCGACCGCGATGATCGCGCTCTGCCCGGCATTGAGCCAGGCCAGCGAAGTCTGGTTGCGAACCGCTGCGTTTTCCCAGCTTCCCAGGCTTTCGTCATAGCGCCCCGCCTCGAAGGCCTCGTTGGAGAAATACTTGACCGTTTCGTAATTGAGCAGGCTGTCGATTGCGCGCGTGTTGGCTTTCGAGTCCATGTCGTTCATGGTTCTGCGGAAAATCATGCGCCATTCGGTGATGGCGAGGGTGAAGCCGATATAAACCAGAAGGGTGATGCAAATGATCACAGCGAACCAGACGTCGTACTTCGAGAGCAGTATCACCGCGACGAGCGCGATCTCGACGATGGTCGGAATGATGTTGAACAGCATGAAATTGAGCAGGAAGCTGATGCCTTTGGTGCCGCGCTCGATGTCCCTCGACATGCCGCCGGTCTGCCGCTCGAGATGAAAGCGCAGGCTGAGCGAATGCAGGTGGAGGAATACTTTCAGCGCGACGCGGCGTATCGCGCGCTGCGTCACCTTGGCGAATACCGCATCGCGCAGCTCGCCGAAAAACGTGCCCAGAAACCTCAGCAGTCCGTAGGCAAGCAGCAGGAAAACCGGCAGAAAAACCGCGCTTTTTCTGGCATCGAGGGCATCCACGACATGCTTGAAAAGAATGGGCACGGTGACCCCTGCAGCCTTTGCCAGGATCAGGAAGAGCGCCGCGAGCGCCACCCTTCCCTTGAATTCCAGGAGGTAGGGAATCAGGGTCTTGACGGTTTTCCAGTCGTTCCTACCTGAACTCATGATCCCTTCCGTAGCCTGCCATGCCGGTCAGGAACCTGATCAATCCGTAGCTCAGCCATGTCATGAAGCGGGTGGTGATCGGCTGTCTCGCCCAGCTGTCCGGGAGCAGTCTGCTGGAGTCGTTTGCGATCGCATCCAGCAGGCTTTGCCTCAGATCGAGCGCGAAAGGCTCGTCCCTGATCACCACATTGGCCTCCCTGGCAAGAAGCAGGCTGAATGGGTCGATGTTGGACGAGCCCACGGTCGTCCAGCGCCCGTCGATCACGGCAACCTTGGCGTGCATCAGGCTCCTGTGATACTCGTGGATCTCGATTCCGGAATCGAGGAATTTTCCGTAAAGCGCCCGGGTGGCGTAGTGCAGCAGCAGGTATTCCACCTTCCCCTGCAGCAGCAGGACGACGCGCACTCCTCGCGAGGCGGCATCGACGAGCGCATGGCGAAAGCTCAGCCCGGGAAAGAAATAGGCGTTCGCGATGATGATTTCCCGCTCAGCGGAGGCGATGGCGCGCAGATAGGCGAGTTCTATATCGCGGCGATGGCGCAGGTTGTCGCGCACCAGAAATGCCGCAACCTGATCTCCGGGCTTCTCATGGTTACTCGGAATGAATTTTTCCTTCCAGGGCTTTCTCAGGTGTATCCACGCGCGCAGGATCCATAGATTCCTGACCGACCGATGGATGTCGGACACCAGGGGCCCGCGGATCTCGACGGCATAATCGAAGCGGGGAGGAATGCTCCCTCCCTTGATCGGGATGCCCGGTATGTTCCTGTCGTCGATGACATTGATTCCGCCGACGAAGCCGATCTTTCCGTCGATGACGGCGAGTTTCCGGTGCAGTCTTCTCAGGCGGCTGCGCCGCAGCGTCCAGGGGGAAGTCCTTTGCCCGAAAAAGAGCACATGGACTCCGGCATTTCCCAATGTCTCGACGAACGCCTCAGAAAGCTTCCTGGAACCGAAGCCGTCGATCATGAGATGAACTGAAGCCCCCCTTTTCGCGGCGCGAATCAATGCCTCTCCGATCCTGACCCCCGCACTGTCCTGCTCGAAGATGTAGGTTTCGAGGAAAATTTCATGCGCAGCGCTGTCCAGGGCAGCTTCGAGCGAGGGGAAATAGCTGTCGCCGTTCTTCAGCAGCCTGATGGCATTTCCGGAAACGAAGCGCTCGCCCCTCATTTCAGAACCAGCGTCGTCGAGAGCGGCGCGTGGTCGGAAATCCTGGACCAGGGCTGCCCCTGATGAACTGCGGCAGCCCTGACGCTGAATCCCCTGACGTATATCCTGTCGAGGCGCAACAGCGGAAGCGCAGAGGGGAAGCTCCTTGCCACCTTGCCCCGCGTGGTCTCGAAAACCTCATTCAGGGGCTTGCCGTGGACCATGATCTTCCCTGCCCTGCATGACCAGTCGTTGAAGTCGCCTGCAACGATCAGCGGGGAATCCTGAGGGACGATCTCCTCGATTTTTCTCTCGAGCGCTGCGATCTGCTTTCGCCTCACGCGGGAAGAAAGCCCCATGTGGATGCAGATGCAGTGCAAATGCCTGTCCCACGCGGGCACCTCGACTTCGCAGTGAAGCAGTCCACGGCTTTCGAAGCGATGTCCGGAAATGTCGAAGTTGTCCCAGCTCAGAATGGGAAAACGGCTCAGGATCGCATTGCCGTGATGGCCTTCTTCGTAGACTGCATTCTTGCCGTAGGCGAATTCCGGCCACGCCGACTCCGCCAGGAATTCGTACTGGGGCGCCTCCGGCCAGTTATCGTGGGTGAGCGCATGCTCTTCGTTTACCCCCTGTACTTCCTGGAGAAAAATCAGATCGGCCCCGATGCCGTGCAGGTTCTCGCGCAATTCATGCACCATCAGCCTTCTGTTGAAGTGCGAGAATCCCTTGTGGATATTGTAGGTCGCGATGTGCAGCGTTCTGGACATTTCAGGAAACTTCTAGCATCCGGGAAAGCGCGAGCTTTGCGAGTTCGGCTTCGCTTTCAGGCACCGTTATCCTGTTGACCACATGGCCCTCCAGGAGGTTTTCCAGCGTCCAGGCGAGGTGCTGCGGATCGATCCTTGCCATGGTCGAGCACATGCACACCGTGGGCGACATGAACCGCACCGTTTTGCCCTGCGGCTTGAATTCTTCCGCCAGTCGATTGACCAGATTGAGCTCTGTCCCGACCAGCCAATGCGTGCCGGCAGGGGAATTTTCGATGGTCTTGATGATGGTCTCGGTAGAACCCACCTCGTCGGAAAGCCTGCAGACATCGAAGCTGCATTCCGGGTGGGAGATTACCCTGCCCTCAGGGTAGTTTTTCCTGAAATTCTCGATATGCTGCGGCTGAAACATCTGATGGACAGAGCAGTGCCCTTTCCACAGGAGGATCTTCGCCCGCTTGATGGCCTCCTCGCTGTGTCCGCCCATCGGCTGGTCGTAATCCCATACCAGCATCTCTTCCAAGGGAATCCCCATCTTGTGACCGGACCAGCGTCCCAGATGCTGATCCGGGAAAAACAGCACCTTTTCCCGTTTCGAAAAAGACCATTCCAGGATTTTTCCGGCATTGCTGGAAGTGCAGACGATGCCGCCGTGTTCGCCGCAGAACGCCTTCAGGTCGGCGGCTGAATTGATATAGGTTACGGGCGTGATGGTTTCGTCCGGATCGAGGATAGCAGAAAGCTCGCGCCAGGCGCGTTCGACCTTCGACAGGTTGGCCATGTCGGCCATCGAACACCCTGCAGAAAGATCGGGAAGGATGGCGACCTGTTCCGGTCCCGTCAGGATGTCCGCCACCTCCGCCATGAAATGTACGCCGCAGAACACGATGTATTCCGCTTCCGATTTTGCCGCCAGGCGCGAGAGCTTGAGCGAATCTCCAGTCAGGTCGGCATGCCTGTAAACATCCGAGCGCTGGTAGTGGTGGCCCAGGATGACGGCCTGCTTTCCCAAAGCGCTTTTTGCGGCGAGAATGCGCGCCTGACAACTCTCGTCATCCAGATTCCGGTAAAGGTCGAAGGCAATGGCCATTTTCGCTCCAGTCATAGGTTCAGCATTTCGGGCAACTTCAGTATGGCAGATGCATTGCTCGAGGAAAAAACCTTGGCGGCCGCATCCTCGAAAGGGAGCCAGAGGTAATTCAGGTGCTCCCTGGGAGAAAGTCTGACAGGTTGAGGCTTCTTCAACCTGAAACCGAAGACATGCTCTATGTTGCGGGTCACGCCAGGCGCATAGCGATGGCGCCATTCGGGGTAAATCTCGTATTCGGTCTCGATTTCCCAATCCAGGAGCTCTCCCTGTTGGAGTCCCGTTTCTTCCCCAAGTTCGCGCATCGCCGCATCGCTCGGGCTTTCCCCCGCTTCCAGGCTGCCGGTCACGGATTGCCAGTAACCGGGGTGGTCCGCGCGCTCGAGCAACAGAACATCGAGGTCACCGGTATGCACGACGACCAGAACCGAAAAGGGGCGCTTGCAGGTCTCAGCCAAGTTGAACCAGCGCGTTTCCCGATGCCACCCAGCCGATGATCCCGCCCTGAAGGTTGGCAAGATTGCTCCAGCCCTTGGCTGCGAGGAAGCCGCAAGCCTGACCTGACCGGCCTCCGGACTGGCAGTAGATGACGGTGGGCGTGCTGCCGTCGATTTCGTTCATCCTGACGGGTATGAGGTGCAGCGGAATATGGATCGCCCCGGGTATGACCCCCCTTGCCACCTCCGCATCCGTTCTGACATCGACCAGCCTGATATTTCCCGATTTTTGCAGCCTCACCAGTTCCGCTGCATCGACATTATTGAAACTCATCCTGTTGCCCTAAAGAAACGTAGCCCCCGCTATGCTAAAGACGGTTTGCCGATATGGCAAGCCTCGCACTTCTAGATAGGGATCGTTCCGCTTCTTTCAAGCACCTGTAGGAACTCATTCGCAAAAGATTTATCATAGATGCCATGAAATTGGCGATCACTGTCTTGCTGCTTCTTTTTTCCCTTGCCGGCCTTGCCGAGGGGCTGCCCGACATCGCGGATGCTTCCCAGGCAGCGCTGTCTCCCGAGCAGGAGAAACAGCTGGGCGAGCAGATCATGCGGGAGATTCGCGCCGACCCTTCCTACCTGGACGATCCGGAACTGGTTCAATATCTGGACGACCTCGGACAGCGCCTCGTCGTCAACACCACCATGCCCGGCCTGAATCTCAATTTCTTCATGGTCCAGGACAATACGGTCAACGCCTTCGCCCTGCCAGGCGGCTTCGTCGGGGTTAACACCGGGCTAATTTTGACGGCGGAAAGCGAGTCCGAGCTGGCCAGCGTGCTTGCACACGAAATCAGCCACATCACACAGCGGCATTATGCGAGGATGGGGGTCGAAACCAAGGGAAGCTCGCTCGAGTCCCTCGCCGCCCTTGCCGTGGCAATACTGACGGCCAGAGGGGGCAGCCAGGTGAGCGGTGCAGCCCTCGCTGCAGCGCAGGCCAATGCCATCCAGTCCCAGCTGGATGTCACCAGAGCGCACGAAGAAGAGGCTGACAGGGTGGGACTCGGTGTCCTTGCAAAATCCGGATTCGATCCCAGGGCAATGGCGACTTTCTTCGAGCGCCTGCAAAAATCGACGCGCCTTTACGAAAACAACGCCCCCGTTTATCTGCGCGACCACCCGCTCACCAGCCAGCGTATCGCCGCGATCGAGAACCGGGTTCAGGGCTACCCCTACAAACAGGTCGTGGACAGCCCGGACTTTTGGCTGCTCAGAGAGAGGCTGCTCGCCGACCAGGGGGAGCCGAACGATGCCCTAACCTACTTCGAGACTGCGCTGAAGCAGGGGAAATACGAGAACGAAGCAGCTTACCGCTTCGGCCTCACGGAGGTGCTGATGCGGCTCGGGAAATACAGCAGGGCCGAGCAGGAGCTCGCCAAGGTCCAAAAAGCCTTCGGGCCAAACCCCATCATTGCCACGATGCAGGGACGGGTTCTGCTCGCGCTCGGCAGGAAAAAGGAGGCTCTGGCGTATTATGCCGATGCCCTGGCATCCTACCCGGACTACAAGGCGCTCATCTACGATTATGCCGGGGCATTGATCGACAACGGGCATGCTGCAGAAGCAGCCCGCCTCGCCACATCGCGACTGCGCCAGGACCCTGACGACATCGACCTTTATCAGCTGAGCGCGCGGGCTTATGCATCGCTCGGAAAGAATCTGCTCGAGCACCAGGCGCAGGCCGAAGTGTATTACCTGGCGGGGAACCTTCCCGCCGCGATAGACCAGTTGCAGCTCGCCGAGAAATCCGGTGACGGGGATTTCTATTCGCACTCCATGGTTGAAGCCAGGCTCCGGCAGTTCAAGGCCATGGCAGCCGAAGCGAGCGGCAAAAAGAAGAAGCATCGGGGCTTATAACCCCAGATCACCCCAAAGCGCATCGATGCGTTTTTTCACCTCGCCATCCATGGCAATGGGTTTCCCCCATTCCCGGCTGGTCTCCCCCTGCCACTTGTTGGTCGCATCCATCCCCATCTTGCTTCCCAGGCCGGATACCGGGCTGGCGAAATCCAGGTAATCGATGGGTGTGTTCTCGACCATGAGGGTATCGCGTGCCGGATCCATGCGGGTCGTGATCGCCCAAATGACTTCCTTCCAGTCGCGAATATCGACGTCGTCGTCGACCACGACGATGAATTTCGTGTACATGAATTGCCTGAGGTAAGACCAGATGCCGAACATTACCCGCTTCGCATGGCCCGGATACTGCTTCCTGATCGAAACCACGGCGAGACGATAGGAGCAGCCTTCCGGAGGAAGGTAGAAGTCGACGATTTCGGGAAACTGTTTTTGCAAAAGCGGCACGAACACCTCGTTGAGTGCCACGCCCAGTATGGCGGGTTCGTCGGGAGGCTTTCCGGTATAAGTGCTGTGGTAGATCGGATTTTCGCGCATCGTGATGCGGTCGATGGTGAATACCGGAAACCGGTCCTGCTCGTTGTAATAGCCGGTATGGTCCCCGAAAGGCCCTTCGAGCGCAGTCTCCCCGGGGTGAATCGCCCCTTCCAGGATGATTTCCGCACTAGCGGGCACCTCCAGATTCGAACCCAGGCATTTGACGAGTTCCGTCTTCGATCCTCGCAAAAGCCCCGCGAACTGGTATTCGCTCAGGCTGTCTGGAACCGGGGTGACTGCACCGAGTATGGTCGCGGGATCGGCCCCGAGTGCAACTGCAACGGGAAAAGGCTCTGCTGGATGGGCATGCATGTGATCGCGCAAATCCAGGGCACCTCCCCTGTGGGCAAGCCATCTCATGATGACCTTGTTTTTTGCGATCACCTGCTGGCGGTAAATGCCGAGATTCTGGCGGGGTTTTAAAGGCCCTTTCGTGACCACCAGTCCCCAGGTGATGAGCGGGGCGACGTCTTCGGGCCAGCAAGTCTGGATGGGGAGCTTTGACAGATCGACTTCGGATCCTTCCCATACGACCTCCTGGCATGGTGCATGCCTGACGGTTTTGGGCGCCATGTTGAGCACCTGCTTCAGGACCGGCCATTTCTCCCAGGCGTCCTTCAACCCTCTGGGCGGCTCGGGCTCCTTGAGATAGGCGAGCAACCTGCCTATTTCGCGAAGCGCTCCGGTATCTTCCTCTCCCATCCCGAGCGCAACCCGACCCGGTGTGCCAAAAAGGTTGGCGAGCACCGGGATTTTCGAGTTTTTCGGGTTTTCGAAAAGGAGGGCAGGCCCGCCGGAGCGCAATACCCTGTCGCAAATTTCGGTCATTTCGAGATTCGGGTCGATCTCGACGGAAATGCGCTTCAATTCGCCGCGCGCATCGAGCTGCGCGATGAAATCCCTGAGGTCGCCGTATTTCATTTCCAGTCTTTCAAGAATACATTTCCTTTCTGTCGCTGAAATAGAGCCAGCCCTTGACGATACGGTAGACGACCCATATCGCGTCCATGCCCAGAATGACCCAGCCTATCAGCAGGAAATAGGTGATGGAGCCGATGATACCCCACAGCAGGCTGTACCAGAATGTTCTCATCTGCCATCTGAAGTGCGATTCGAGCCAGGTTCCCCTGACGTCGGAAAGCTTGACGTAATTGATGATGATTGCGATCAGGTAAGTGATGCCGAAGAAAAAGGATGCCGCCTGCAGCGCATAGATTGCCGGTGTAAGCGTCTCTGCGGAATCCCGTTCACGCATCGCCTGCGAGCTTTTCCCTGGCATTTTTGTAGATCCCCCAGAAAAACCAGCCTCGCTTCAGCCACCTGAAAGTCCTGGCAGGTCTCAGCACGACAATTATTGCAGCGGCAAGGGCGGGAACGAGCGGATGTTCCCTGAGGTAGCGGGCAAAGACAACCCCCCTGTCGATCGCAGCAAGAGGAGGCTTGAGAATCTGCGCTTCGCCGGCGAGCGCCCGTCTTTGCCTGGTGATCCTTGCCAGAATCGCCTGTTTGCGCAGGGCAGTCGCGTTCATTCCAGCTCGCTCATGTCCCGGGAGAACTCGGCAAGGCTCTGCGAGAAAAGATCGGACTTCGATTTTGCCTTCTTCAGGAAAACCGCTCCGGTATAGAGGCCGGCTGCCGCGAACAGGGCAGCGAGGACACCCAGAGCAAGCAGCCTGTCGTCCCAGAACGCCACCAGAATCAGAGCGACGGCCAGGATCACTGCGATCCCGATAAAGAAAAGGGAAAGCGCCGCGCAAAACGCCAGCCCTGCAAGCCGGGCCACCTCCTCCTCGAATTCGACTGAAAGCAGTTCAACGCGCGTTTTGGCTATCCCGACCAGGGTCGCCAGAAGCCGCTTCACGGAAGAAAACAGCCCCGACCCATCATTGCCCATATCGCTCAGCGGCGGCCAATCAGCATGCCGATGACGAGGCCGACTCCGGCTGCGATTCCGACGGACCTCCACGGATTTTCATGGACGTAGCCGTCCGCAACCTTGGCAGCTTCCTTGCCCTTGTCGAGCAAAAGTCCTTCCGCTTCCCTGAGCTTCGCCTTGGCTTCGGTGATTTTCTTCTCGAGCTTGACGCGGGTTGCCGAGAATTTCTCGCCGACTTCGCTTGCCGTCGCCTGGAGCAACTCCTCGGCATCGGCTATGACAACCTTGAAATCCGCCACCAGTTTTTCTTTTGATTCTGCTGCATTCATGATGAAATCCCTTTTCGTGAAATAACCTGCTTCCAATTCCATTATAGGGAGTATGGAAGGGGTTTTCCAGTTCGGATCAGCCGTTCAGCTGCTTCGGGATGGGGAAGGAGACGTTTTCGCGAATGCCCTGCAGTTCGCAAACCTCGTCGGCGCCCAACCCTTTCAGCCTTTCGATCACTTCCTGAACCAGCTGCTCAGGAGCGGATGCGCCGGCTGTAACGCCTATCCTGCTTTTGCCGGAAAGCCATTCAGCTCTCAGCTCGCTCGCATTGTCGACCATGCGGGATTCCACCCCGAGAGATATTGCAACCTCCCGCAGCCTGTTCGAATTGGAGCTGTTCGGGGAGCCGACCACGATGACGAGATCGCTTTGTTCCGAAAGCATCTTGACCGCATCCTGGCGGTTCTGCGTGGCATAGCAGATGTCGTCCTTTTTCGGCCCGACGATTTTTGGGAAGCGCGCCTTGAGCGCTTCGACGATTCTGGAGGCATCGTCCACGGAAAGCGTGGTCTGAGTCACGAAAGCGAGGTTCTCCGGATCATTGACCCTCAAAAGGGGCACGTCCTCGGGCTTTTCGACGAGATGCATTCCGCCTGCCGACTGGCCCATGGTGCCTTCCACTTCGGGGTGTCCGGCATGCCCTATCATGACGATTTCCCTGCCCTGCTCGCGCATCCTGACCACTTCGACATGAACTTTCGTGACGAGCGGGCAAGTCGCATCGAACAGTCTGAATCCCGCGTCTTCCGCCTGTTTGCGCACGGCAAGGGAAACGCCGTGGGCGCTGAATACCAGCGTGGCCCCCTTCGGAACATCCGCGAGGTCCTCGATGAAGATTGCCCCCTTCTTCTTTAGGTCGTCGACCACGAACTTGTTGTGGACGACTTCGTGGCGCACGTAAATCGGCGCGCCGAAGTTGGCGAGCGCGCGCTCGACGATTTCGATGGCACGGTCGACGCCCGCGCAGAATCCCCTGGGATTGGCAAGCAGCACCTTCATGATTTGCCTCTGCGCAAATTGTCCAGAATCAGCAGCGCCGCTCCCAGCGTGATGGCCGAGTCGGCCAGGTTGAAGGCCGGGAAATGATGTTCGGCGAGATGAAAGTCGAGGAAGTCGACGACGTGTCCTATCCTGACCCTGTCGACAAGATTGCCCAGCGCTCCTCCCAGAACGAGGCTCAGGGCGAGGCTGAAAAGGAATTCTCCCTTGTGCTTCCTGAGCAAGAGGAGGATCAGGATCGACGCGGCAACCGCGATGACCATGAAGAACTCCCTCTGCCATCCCCCGGCATCGTTGAGGAAGCTGAAGGCTGCACCTTCGTTGTAAACAAGAGCAAAGCTGAAAAATGAAGTGAACACCAGCTCGCCTTTCTCGGAGAGCATTTTCACGATTTCCCATTTGCTCGCCTGATCGAGCAGGACGACGGCAAAACTCAGGAAAAGCCAGCGGATCCACTCAAGCATGGATCCGCTCCTCGCCTGCCCCATACAGATTAGCGGTGCAACGCCCGCAGATCGAGGGATGCTGCCTGTCTGCCCCGACATCCTCCCGGTAATGCCAGCAGCGCTCGCATTTCTGGTGAGGGCTCGCCTTCACGACGACGCCCTCCTCTGCCGATTCGACAAGAACCGCTTGCGATGTCACGAGCAGAAAGCGCAGATCGTTGCCCAGGGAACTCAGCAGCCGGTATTTCTCGCCACTGGCGCGGATTTCAATTTCCGCTGCAAGGGATGAACCGATAAGTCCGTCTTGTCTCGCTTCTTCGAGATGTTTCTGGGCTTCGGAGCGGCATTCCCTGAGCTTTGCCCATTTCGCGAGCAGGGCGTCCCCCTGCTCCTGCCGGGGAAACGAATGCCAGGTATGGAAGAACACGCTTTCTTCCGCGTCATTCGTGAAAAACGCCCAAGCTTCCTCGGCCGTGAAGGAAAGGATGGGGGCAAGCAGCCTCAGCAGGCTATGGAGCACATGGTAAAGGGCATTCTGGGCTGAGCGGCGCGCGGCAGAATGCTCTCCCGAAGTGTAGAGCCTGTCCTTCAGGATATCGAGGTAGAATCCGCCGAGGTCTTCGGAGCAGAAATGGTGCAGGCGCTGCGCGACGAGATGGAATTCATACCGCTCGTAATGCGCTGCCAGCTCCTTTTGCAGGGAATCCGCAAGCGCAAGCGCATACCGGTCTATTTCGAGCCATTGCTCGACGGGCATGCCATGCTTTTCGGGATCGAAATCGGCTAGATTGGCGAGCAGAAAGCGCATCGTGTTCCTGATCCTGCGGTAGCTTTCCGTGACGCGCTTCAATATTTCGTCGGAGATCGTGAGTTCCCCGGAATAGTCGGTCGATGCAACCCACAGGCGCAATATGTCCGCGCCCAGCGTATCCATGACTTTCTGCGGGCTTACCACATTGCCCTTTGACTTGCTCATCTTGTGGCCGTGGGCGTCGACGACGAAGCCGTGGGTGAGAAGGGCCGCATAGGGCGCCCTTGCATCGATCGCGCAGCCGGAAAGCAGGGAGGACTGGAACCAGCCCCTGTGCTGGTCGGAGCCTTCGAGATAGAGATCCGCCGGATAGGCGAGATCCGGTCTTGTCCGCAATACCGAGAAATGCGTGGTTCCCGAGTCGAACCATACATCCAGCGTGTCTCTCAGCTTCTCATAGGACGAATCGACGCCGAGTTCCTTCTGGTCGAGCGAGAACCAGGCTTCTATGCCGTCATTTTCGATTCTCTGCGCGACTTTTTCGATGAGCTCCGGGGTATCGGGATGAAGCTCTCCGGTTTCCTTGTGGACGAAAAAGGGAATCGGCACGCCCCAGTTCCTCTGCCTGGAGATGCACCAGTCCGGCCTTTTCTCTATCATGCCTTCAAGTCTTGCCTTCCCCCACGAGGGAAAGAATTCGGTGCTTTCCACGGCACTGGAGGCGATTTTCCTGAGGGGGGTTTCTCCCGAATCCATGCCGATGAACCACTG
>JAJZQY010000061.1 GCA_021806605.1 Pseudomonadota bacterium | reverse complement strand
GCCTCGTCGTGCTTGCCGGAGAAATCACCACGAACGCCGTGGTCGATTACATCCAGATCGCGCGCGACACCATCCAGAGGATAGGCTACGACAGTTCCGAAATCGGTTTCGACTACAAGACCTGCGCGGTCCTCACTGCCTATGACAAGCAGTCCCCGGACATCGCTCAGGGCGTCAACGAAGGACAGGGGCTCGATCTCGAAATGGGCGCGGGAGACCAGGGGCTCATGTTCGGCTATGCCTGCGATGAAACGCCGGGACTCATGCCGATGCCGATCTATTATGCCCACCGCCTGGTGGAGCGGCAGGCCGAACTGCGCAAGGACGGCAGGCTGCCTTGGCTGCGTCCCGACGCCAAGTCCCAGGTCAGCATCCGCTATGTGGAAGGCAAGCCTCAGCATGTCGAGACCGTGGTGCTCTCGACTCAGCATCATCCCGACATTTCGCAGGCCGCCCTGGAAGAGGCTGTGATCGAGGAAATCGTCAAGCCCGTCATTCCTAAGCATATGCTGAATGCCGACACCCGTTTTCTGATCAATCCCACCGGGCGCTTCGTCATCGGCGGGCCGATGGGCGACTGCGGCCTCACCGGGCGCAAGATCATCGTCGACACTTACGGCGGCGCAGCCCGCCACGGCGGAGGCGCATTTTCCGGAAAGGATCCCTCCAAGGTCGACCGCTCCGCGGCCTATGCAGGACGCCATGTGGCGAAGAACATCGTGGCTGCCGGGCTCGCATCCCGATGCGAAGTCCAGGTCGCCTACGCGATCGGCATCGCAAGGCCGGTCAGCCTGATGGTGAACACTTTCGGAACCGGAAAGCTGCCCGACGCGAAAATCGCGAAGCTCGTGGAAGCGCATTTCGACCTCAGGCCCAAGGGCATCATCCAGGCGCTCGACCTGATGCGCCCCATCTATACCAAGACGGCAGCCTACGGACATTTCGGCAGGGAGGAGCCGGAATTCACCTGGGAAGCCGCCGACAAGGCGGAGGCGCTGAAAGCCGACGCGGGAATCTGATTCAACCCCCCTCCCGAGGGGCGCTGCGACCCGTCCCCGCAACATGGACTGGCCAGGCTTGGGAGGAGGCGTTTCATTGCAAGAACGGCGCCCATTCATTGACTTGAATGGAGAGCGCATGAACGCCGTAGTCCAAGATTCGACCTTCACCGATTACAAGGTCGCAGACCTTTCCCTCGCAGCTTGGGGCCGCAAGGAAATTCGCATCGCAGAAACCGAAATGCCGGGCCTCATGGCCTTGCGCGAGGAATATGCCGGCAGGAAGCCGCTCGCCGGCGCGCGCATCGTCGGCTGCCTGCACATGACCATCCAGACCGCCGTCCTGATCGAAACCCTGGTCGATCTCGGGGCCGAAGTGCGCTGGAGCTCCTGCAACATTTTCTCCACCCAGGATCAGGCCGCAGCCGCGATCGCTGCAGCCGGAATCCCCGTGTTCGCCTGGAAGGGCGAGACCGAGGAGGAATTCTGGTGGTGCATCGAGCAGACCATTTTCGGCCCCAACAACTGGCTGCCGAACATGATCCTCGACGACGGCGGTGACGTCACCCAGGTCATGCATGACAAGTATCCGCATCTTCTCGAGCATGTGCGCGGCATATCCGAGGAAACCACGACGGGCGTGCATCGCCTCTACGAAATGATGGAAAAGGGCGAGCTGAAATGCCCCGCCTTCAACGTCAACGATTCCGTCACCAAGTCCAAGTTCGACAATCTCTACGGCTGCAGGGAGTCCCTGGTCGACGGCATCAAGCGCGCCACCGACGTGATGATCGCTGGCAAGATCTGCGTGGTGCTGGGCTACGGCGACGTGGGCAAGGGCTGCGCTCAGGCATTTCGCGGGCTGGGCGCCACCGTATGGGTCACCGAGATCGACCCGATCTGCGCGCTGCAGGCCGCCATGGAAGGCTACCGTGTCGTCACCATGGACCAGGCTGCCGACAAGGGCAACATCTTCGTCACGGCGACAGGCAACATCAACGTCATCACCCACGAGCACATGCTGAAAATGCAGGACGAAGCCATCGTCTGCAACATCGGCCATTTCGATTCCGAAATCGATATCGCTTCCCTGCGCCAGTACCAGTGGGAAAACATCAAGCCGCAGGTCGATCATGTGATTTTCCCGGATGGCAAGAAAATCACGGTCCTGGCAGAAGGCAGGCTGGTCAATCTCGGCTGCGCGACGGGCCACCCCAGCTTCGTGATGTCGGCCTCCTTCACCAACCAGGTGATGGCGCAGATCGAACTCTGGAACAATCCAGGAAAGTATCCTGTCGATGTCTACGTGCTGCCCAAGCACCTCGACGAGAAGGTCGCGAGGCTGCATCTCGGCAAGATCGGCGCGCAGCTCACCGAGCTCACCGAGAAGCAGGCCGGATATCTGGGGATAGACAGGAACGGACCCTACAAGCCTGCGCACTACCGCTACTGATGTCGCGCCATAGCGAACGCATCTTCAGCTTCGAATTCTTCCCTCCCCAGACTCCCGAAGGGATGGAGAAGCTGAGGGCCGCCCGCAGGGAGCTCGCCAAGCTCAATCCGCGCTTCTTCTCGGTGACTTTCGGGGCGGGCGGGTCCACTCGCGACCGGACGCTGGAGACGGTTCTGGAAATCCAGGCGGAAGGGCATAGCGCGGCCCCCCATCTTTCCTGCATCGGCTCGACGCGGGAGAATATCCGGGCCATACTCGACCAGTATATCGCGAGCGGCGTGAGGCATCTCGTGGCGCTGCGAGGAGATCTGCCCTCCGGGACGGCCTCTGCCGGGGAGTTCAGGTATGCCAACGAGCTCGTGGCCTTCATCCGCGAAGAGACGGGAAGTCATTTCCATATCGAGGTCGCGGCCTATCCCGAATTTCACCCGCAGGCGCCTTCCCCTCTCGAGGACATGAGGAATTTCAGGAGGAAGGTCGATGCGGGTGCGGATTCGGCGATCACGCAGTACTTCTACAACCCGGACGCCTATTTCGGTTTCGTGGAGGAGTGCGGAAAGCTCGGCGTTTCGGTGCCCATCGTGCCCGGCATCATGCCGATCTACAATTATTCCCAGCTCGCGCGTTTTTCGGACGCATGCGGTGCGGAAATTCCGCGCTGGATCAGAAAGAAGTTGGAAGGCTACCACGACGATGCCGCTTCCATCCGGGCATTCGGGCTGGATGTCGTCTCGAAACTCTGCGAGAATCTCCTGGGGAGCGGTGCGCCCGGGCTGCACTTCTATACGCTCAACCAGGCGCAGGCGGTGCAGACCATATGGCACCGTCTCGGATTGTCACAATATGTTTAACGGGTTTGGGATAGACTTGAAATCATGTCGAGAATAGTGAACTGCATCAAATTGGGGAAACCGGCCGAAGGCCTGGATTTTCCCCCTTACCCCGGCGAGCTTGGAAAGCGCATTTTCGAGCATGTCTCGAAGGAGGCCTGGAGCCAGTGGCTCAGGCACCAGACCATGCTGATCAACGAAAACCGGCTCAATCTGGCCGACCCCAAGGCGAGAAAGTACCTCGCCGAACAGATGGAGAAGCACTTTTTCGGCGAGGGTGCGGACATCGCGTCGGGCTATGTTGCCCCGAAGTAGCATTTGAGCATGGCGAACAAGCTCACTTCGCCCCAGCACTACCTGAACCGGGAACTCGGCCTGCTTGAATTCAACAGGCGGGTTCTTGCTCAGGCGGAAGATCCTTCCCATCCGCTTCTCGAGCGCCTGAGATATCTCTGCATCGTCAGCAGCAATCTGGACGAATTTTTCGAAATCCGCGTTGCGGGGCTCAAGGAGCAAATCAATCTCGGCTCTCCTTCAGGCGGGCCGGATGGAATGAATCCGAGGCATGTCTTCAGGCTCGTCTCGGAAATATCCCATGGTTTCGTCGACCGACAGTACCAGATGCTCAACGACGGCATCTTGCCCGCGCTCGCTGAACAGGGCATCCGTTTCCTGCGCCGCAGCGACTGGACGGAAGCCCAGCGCGAATGGATCAAGTCCTTCTTCTTCAGGGAACTGATGCCGGTCCTGACGCCGATCGGGCTCGACCCCTCTCACCCTTTTCCGCGCGTCCTGAACAAGAGCCTCAATTTCGCGATCGAGCTCGAAGGGCGGGATGCTTTCGGGCGAAATTCCGGAACGGCGATCGTCCAGGCGCCGAGGATACTGCCGAGGGTGATCCAGATCCCGCCGGAGCTCTGTGGGGGAGAATACGATTTCGTCTTCCTTTCCTCCATATTGCATGCGCACGTCGACGAGCTTTTCGTCGGCATGACCGTCCTGCAATGCTCCCAGTTCAGGGTGACGCGGAACTCCGACCTGTTCGTGGACGAGGAGGAGGTCAAGAATCTCAGGATAGCGCTTCAGGGCGAGCTGCCGCAAAGGCATTTCGGCAATGCCGTGAGGCTTGAGGTCGCCGAGAATTGCTCGGAAACCATGGCCGAATTCTTGCTGCAGCAGTTCGGCCTCACCCCGGACGATCTTTACCGGGTCAATGGCCCGGTCAATCTGGCGCGCCTGATGCAGATCCCGGACAGAGTGGACAGGCCCGACCTCAAGTTTCCCCAGTTCATTCCGGGAGTGCCCGCCATTCTCCAGAAAAAGGCCGCCAGCATTTTCCAGGTGATCAGGAAGGGGGATATCTTGTTGCACCATCCCTTCGAGTCCTTCCAACCCGTGATCAGGTTCATCCAGGAGGCTGCGAGCGATCCCAAAGTCATTGCCATCAAGCAGACAGTCTACAGGACGGGCACCGATTCCATCATCATGGAAGCACTGATCGGTGCCGCCCAGCGGGGAAAGGAAGTCACCGTGGTGGTGGAGCTCCTCGCGCGCTTCGACGAGGAGGCCAACATCAACTGGGCGGGGCGCCTCGAAGAGGCTGGCGCGCATGTGGTCTATGGGGTCGTGGGCCACAAGACCCACGCCAAGATGGCGATGGTGGTGAGGCGGGAGGGGGACGGGCTGCGGCGCTATGTGCACCTTGGCACCGGGAATTACCATCCCAGGACGGCAAGGCTCTATACCGATTTCGGACTCTTCACCTGCAAGGAGGAAATCTGTTCCGACGTCAACGATGTCTTCATGCAGCTCACCGGGCTCGGTCGGGTGGGAAAGCTGAGGCATCTCTGGCAATCCCCGTTTACTTTGCATGCCCAGATCCTGCAGGCGATCCGGGAGGAGGGGAAGCATGCCGCAGATGGACTTCCTTCCGGCATCATCGCCAAGATGAATTCGCTGCTGGAACCGGAAATCATCGAGGCGCTCTACGATGCTTCCAGGGCGGGGGTGAAGATCGATCTAATCGTCAGGGGGGTTTGCGCCCTGCGGCCCGGGATTCCCGGGCTTTCCGAGAACATCCGGGTCCGCTCCATCATAGGGCGTTTTCTCGAACACAGCAGGATATTCTATTTCAGGGGGGGCGGCGCCCAGAACGTCTACCTTTCCAGCGCGGATTGGATGGACCGGAATTTCTTCAGGCGTATCGAGATCTGCTTTCCGGTGCTCGATTCGAAGCTCAAAAGAAGGGTGATACAGGAAGGGCTCAAGCCCTATCTCAGGGACAACTGCCAAGCTTGGGAAATGGATATGGAAGGGCATTACCACAGGAAGCGCGGGCGCAGCAAAATCTGCTCCGCGCAAGCCGAACTGCTCTCAGCCAAGAAAGCAGTCTGAAAGGGTCCCCCGCAAATGCCGTCAGGGCCGGGCATCCTGAACCCTGGGTTCAAGTCGGCCGCCTTCCTGTCGCATCAGGCCCATTCGCGTCCGGAACAGGCTCAACAGCGGCTTTTCGGTCGACAGCCTTAATGCCAAGACATTGGTTCAAGGAATGAATGGCCCCGTCGAACACAGCAGGGGATAAACTAAAACAGTTCGTCCTGCTCGATCATCGCCTTTTCAAGCGAAGACTTCATGGTGTTTATTCTACGCTTGAATTCCCCGATTTCAAGTCCGCCGGCCCGCACCGTGAGCAATTCGTGGGCGATGTTGAGCGCCGCCATCACGGCAATCCGGTCTGTGCCGACCAGCTTTCCGGACCCGCTGATCTCGTTCATTTTCCGGTCCAGGTAAGCCACAGCATCCAGAAGAGCGCTCTCCTCCCCCTCTTCGCAGGCGACCCTGAACGGGCGACCGTTGATGACGACGTCGAGGCTCTTGCTCATGCTTCTTCTCCCGGGATTTTCGACAGGAGGGATTCGAGCCTGTCTTTGGCAAGATCGATCTTTTCGGAGAGCCGCTTGTTGTCTTCCTGGGCCTGGGCGAGCTCCTGCCTCAGCGCAAGGTTGTCTGCGCGCAGCCTGTGGTTCAGTTCGATGAATTGGGCGATTTTTTCTTCAAGCGCTTTGATTTCGGCATCCATTTCGAGACTATAGAGTAAGCCGAGCGAGCGAGTCAAACGCGGTCGATTTCAATCGCGCATGCGCCTCGTGTAAAATGCAGGCATGCCTTATCTGCTGCTTCTGTTGCTGTTGTTTTTCGGCGGCTGCGCCACCTTGCCGAAAGCGCCCTCCGCGCCGAAGGAGGTGGCGTGGAGCGATCTGCCGGGCTGGGAGCATGAAGACATTCTTCCGGCATGGCGATCCTTCTCCGCAAGCTGCGCCGTCCTGAAGAAGCGGGCTTCCTGGGCTCCGGCCTGCATGGATGCCATGGCCATGAAAAATCCGGACGAGTCTTCCGCTCGCGCCTTTTTCGAGAAGCATTTCACGCCCTACCGGCTGTTCAATCCGGACGGATCGGGCGAGGGGCTCATCACGGGCTACTATGAGCCGGTCATCAGGGGGAGCCTCAGGCCTTCTTCCCGTTACAGGTACCCCGTCTACGGCGTGCCCAAGGATCTGATCACGGTCGATCTGGGAGAACTTTATCCCGAACTCAAACACCTCCATCCGCGGGGAAGGATCGAGGGCAGGAAACTCGTTCCCTATTACAGCCGCGCCCAGATCGACGGCAAATCCGCTCCCCTAAAGGGAAACGAGATGCTCTGGACGGACGATGCGATGGACCTGTTCTTCTTGCAGATACAGGGTTCGGGAAAAGTCGCGCTGGATGACGGGAATACGGTCAGGATAGGCTACGCCGACCAGAACGGCTATCCCTACCAGTCGATCGGCAGAATTCTCGTCGAGCGCGGAGAATTGTCGCTTGAAAACGCTTCGATGGAGGGCATCAAGTCCTGGGCGCGGAGTCACCCGGAAAAGGTGGAAGACCTCCTGGAGAGCAACCCGAGCTACGTTTTTTTCAAGTTTCTGCCGAACACCGTTTCGGACCCGCCGGGATCGCTCGGCGTGCCATTGAGTCCAGGAATCAGCATCGCTGTCGATCGGAGGGCGATTCCCCTGGGCGCTCCGGTCTATCTCTCAAGCACCTGGCCGGGAAGCGAAAAGCCCCTGGACCGTCTCATGCTGGCGCAGGACACGGGAGGGGCGATCAAGGGGGCGGTCAGGGCCGATATCTACTGGGGTTCCGGGCAGGATGCAGGAGTGCTTGCGGGCAAAACCCGTCAGCGCGGCAGGCTATGGGTTCTGCTTCCCAGAAAATGAGCGCT
>JAJZQY010000060.1 GCA_021806605.1 Pseudomonadota bacterium | reverse complement strand
CCTTCGTCGTTGCGGTTTTCCTGCTGGCCACGAGAGGGTTGCATTTCGGCATCGACTTTACCGGCGGCACCGTGATGGAAGTGCATTACGAGCACCCCGTGGACATCCAGAAGGTTCGCGCTTCGCTCGGGTCCTTTTCAGACGCTTCGGTGCAGAACTTCGGTACCGCCAGCGACGTGCTGCTCAGGCTTCCCCTGAGGGCCGATGTTTCCGGCGCGAAACAAAGCGATGCAGTGCTTGGCATGCTGCGCAGCCAGGATGCGTCAGTGCAGATGAGAAGGGTGGAATTCGTCGGGCCACAGGTCGGGCGCGAACTCGTCAACAACGGTTCGCTCGCGCTGCTCCTGGTTTCCCTTGGCATCATGGGCTATCTTGCGATCCGCTTCGAATGGCGCTTCGCGCTCGCTGCGATCGTTGCGAACCTGCATGACGTGGTGATCATTCTCGGCTTCTTCTCCTTCTTCCAGTGGGAGTTTTCGCTTCCCGTGCTTGCCGCGGTGCTTGCCGTTCTCGGCTATTCCGTCAACGAATCGGTCGTCGTGTTCGACAGGATCAGGGAAAATTTCAGGTTGATGAGGAAGAGCTCGGTTCCGGAAATCATCAACAATGCGATCACGCGGACCATGTCCAGGACGATCATCACCCATGGCTGTACCCAGCTCATGGTGACTTCGATGCTGTTTTTCGGAGGGGAGGCGCTGCACTATTTTGCGCTGGCCCTCACCATCGGCATCCTTTTCGGGATCTATTCTTCGGTGCTGGTGGCGAGTCCGATCGTGATGTGGCTCGGGGTATCGAGAGCGGATTTCGTCAAATCCGAAAGGAAAGCGGAGGCAAGCTAAGTGGACTTCATGGACGTGCTGCTCCACCTGGACAAGTATCTCCTGATCCTGACCCAGAACTACGGCCTCTGGATCTACCTCATCCTGTTTCTGATCATTTTCTGCGAGACCGGGCTCGTCGTCGCCCCGTTTCTGCCTGGGGACTCGATGCTCTTCGTCGCGGGAACGCTGGCGTCCGGCGGCGCGATGGATGTCAACCTGCTGATATCGGTCCTGGTGCTTGCAGCGTTCTCCGGGGACAATACCAATTACTGGATAGGGCGCTTCGTCGGCCCTAAAGTGTTTTCTCACGAGAAATCGCGCTTCTTCAACCATGAGCATCTGGCAAGGACGCATGTCTTTTACGAGCGGCACGGCGGAAAGACGGTCGTCTTTTCCAGGTTCCTGCCCATCATCAGGACCTTCGCCCCTTTCGTGGCTGGCGTGGGCAGCATGAGTTATCGCCGCTTCATGCTCTACAGCTTCGCCGGGGGAGTGTCCTGGATAGGATTTTTCGTCTATTGCGGCTATTTTTTCGGCAATGCGCCGATCATCAAGCAGAACCTCTCGATATTCATCATGGGCATCATTCTGCTGACTATCCTTCCGGGCGCCTTCGGCCTGCTGCGCCAGAAGCTGAAGCCGCGCTAGGGCCAGTCTAGATTTTTTTCGCGAGTTCCTCGGCCTTCCCGGTGTAATTCCCAGGGGTCATGAGAAGCAGGCGCTGCTTTTCCGCCTCTGGAAGGGCGAGGCCGGCAATGAAGGCATGCAGGGAATCGCGATTGATCCCGCCCTTGCCGCGCGTGAGTTCCTTGAGGCGTTCGTAGGGGTTGGGAAGGTTGTAGCGGCGCATCACGGTCTGAATCGGCTCTGCAAGCACTTCCCAGGCATTGTCCAGATCTTCCGCCAGCCTTGCGGGATTGGCTTCCAGCTTGGAAAGTCCTTTCAGCAGGGAATGATAGCCGAGCAGCGCATAGCCCCAGGCCACGCCGATGTTGCGCAATACGGTCGAGTCGGTGAGGTCGCGCTGCCATCTCGAAATCGGCAGCTTTTCCGAAAAATGTCTGAGCAGG
The DNA here is from genome assembly GCA_021806605.1 of Pseudomonadota bacterium. GTDB lineage: Bacteria > Pseudomonadota > Gammaproteobacteria > Burkholderiales > JABEVD01 > JABEVD01. The sequence goes on along the minus strand of JAJZQY010000060.1, from coordinate 5,657 downwards.
GCATTCGCCATGCCGAGATTGCCTTCCGAATTTTCGAAGTCGATGGGATTGACCTTGTGCGGCATGGTCGAGGATCCCACCTCGTCTTTCAGCGTCTTCTGCTTGAAATAGCCGATCGAGATGTAGCCCCAGATGTCGCGATCCAGATCGATCAGGATGGTGTTGATCCTGGACAGGCAATCGAAAAGCTCGGCAAGATAGTCGTGCGGCTCGATCTGTATGGTGTAGGGATTGAATTTCAGGCCGAGATTTTCGACGAATTTCCCGGAAAAGCCTTCCCAGTCGAAATCGGGATAGGCGGAAAGGTGCGCATTATAGTTGCCTACCGCCCCGTTGATCTTGCCGAGGATTTCGACCTCCGACAATTGCTTCTCCTGCCGCCTCAGCCGGTAGACGACGTTCGCGATCTCCTTGCCCAGCGTGGTGGGGGAGGCGGGCTGGCCGTGCGTCCTCGACAGCATCGGAACGGCCGCAAGATCGTGCGCCATTGCGGCGAGTTTGTCGGCAATGCCCTGAAGAGCCGGGATCATCACTTCGTCGCGCGCCGATTTCGTCATGAGGGCATAGGCGAGGTTGTTGATGTCTTCAGAAGTGCAGGCGAAATGCAGAAATTCCGAGACGTTCATGACTTCCGGATTGTCCTTCAGTCTTTCCTTGAGCCAGTATTCGACAGCCTTGACGTCGTGGTTGGTTCTGGACTCGATGGCTTTTACCCGTTCAGCGTCGGATTCCGAGAAATCGGCGACGATGGAATCGAGCGCCAGAAGCGTCTGTTCGCAAAATTCGGGCACTTCCCCAATGGCTGGATCAAGGGACAGGGCTTTCAGCCATTCCACTTCCACCCTGATCCTGTGCTTGACCAGAGAGAACTCGCTGAAATAGGGTCTGAGTGCGACAAGCTTGTCGTGGTAGCGCCCGTCAAGCGGGGATAAAGCGGCGATAGGGGAAAGAGTCATGGTTGTGCCTTCTGGATGAACTGCAATTTTATCATATCGGGCCGGGTGCTATAATCTCTCATCTTTTCCCTATTTCGAAAACCATGAAACTTGTCGGCACGCTTACCAGCCCCTTTGTCAGAAAAGTGCGCGTCGTCCTTGCCGAGAAGCGCATCGATTGCGAATTCGAGATCGATATCCCCTGGAACGAGGATACGCATGTGGGTCATTTCAATCCACTTGGCAAGGTTCCTGTTCTGGTGCTGGACGACGAGGAAACGCTTTTCGATTCGCGGGTGATCGTCGAATACCTCGATACGCTCACGCCCGTCGCGAAACTGATTCCGGACATGGCGCGTGCGAAGCTGCAGGTGAAGCGCTGGGAAGCCCTGGCTGACGGCACATGCGATGCGGCCGCCGCGATCTTTCTGGAAAGAAAGCGCCCCATCGACAAGCAAAGCGGCGAATGGATGGAGCGCCAGAAAAGGAAGATCGATCAGGCGCTCAATGCGATGGCGATCGAGCTTGGCGAGCGGCACTGGTGCGTGGGCGATGCGTACAGCCTCGCGGATATCGCTGTCGGCTGCTGCCTGGGTTATCTCGATTTCCGCTTCTCCGAAATCAAGTGGCGGGACGATTATCCCAATCTCGGAAAGCTGCACGACAAGCTCATGAAGCGCACCGGGTTTGCCGACACCGTCCCTCAGTAAATCACCCCTCCGCCTAGGCAGACCCGGCTTTCGTAAAGGACCACGGACTGTCCCGGGGTGACCGCCCACTGCGGCTGCGCGAAATCGATATGGCAGGCTGCATCCAGCCTTGCTATGCAGCAGGGCGCATCGGCTTGCCGGTATCGCGTCTTGGCGCTGTAAACCCAGTTCTTGTGCGGGGCGCTTCCGCTGATCCAGTTCAGGTCGCTGCAATCTAGGCTGCTCCTGAACAGCAGGGGATGATCGTGTCCCTGGACGACGACCAGCACGTTCCTTGTCATGTCCTTTCCCGCGACATACCAGGGCTCGCCGTCGCCGCCGATTTCCAGCCCCTGGCGCTGCCCCAGGGTATAGAACATCAGTCCCAGGTGCTTGCCCACGACTTTCCCTTCCGGCGTTCGCATTTCTCCCGGTTCGTGCGGCAGATAGCGGTTGAGGAATTCCCTGAATTTGCGCTCGCCGATGAAGCAGATCCCGGTGCTGTCCTTTTTGGAAAAGTTGGGGAGCCCGGCTTCCTCGGCGATCTTTCTGACATCGCGCTTGAGCAGGCTTCCCAGAGGAAATAGGGTCTTGCTGAGCTGGGCCTGGTTCAGCCGGTACAGGAAGTAGCTTTGATCCTTGGTGCCATCCTCGGCTTTCAGCAACTGGAATAGCCCGTCCACTTCCCTGACCTGGGCGTAATGCCCTGTTGCGATGTAATCCGCGCCCAGGGACATGGCATGGTCGAGAAACGCCTTGAACTTGATTTCCGAATTGCACAGCACATCCGGATTGGGTGTTCTGCCCGCCTTGTATTCTTCGAGAAAATGGCTGAAAACGCGATCCTTGTATTCCCGGGAAAAATTGACTGCCTCGATTTCAATGCCTATCTTGTCCGCGACGGACACCGCATCGATCAGGTCCTGGCGCGATGTGCAGTATTCTTCCGAATCGTCGTCCTCCCAGTTCTTCATGAAAAGACCGATGACCTCGAATCCCTGTTTTTTCAGCAGCAGCGCCGAGACGGATGAATCGACGCCCCCGGACATGCCGACGACCACTTTCTTCAAGTTCCCTCCTGCCGTGTCGGATAATGGGTGATTATATCGAGAGGATAGCGCTTGCCATCGAGATAATCTACCGTGCATTGGCTGACCATGGGGCTGCGCTGGCCCCGGGTTGCGATTTCGTCCGGATCCAGCCAGAGCGCCCTGATGATGCCCTCGTCGAGCTTTCGCTCCGGGTCGTGCGCCAGGATCTGCCCGGTGAAAGCAAAGCGCAGATAAGTCGTCGTTCCAGACTGCCATTGGTAGATGCCGACGATCGCCTGCGGCTCGAAAGTGTAGCCCGATTCCTCCAGGGTTTCCCTGATGGCTGCGTCAACAAGCGATTCCCCCGGCTCCAGGTGGCCTGCCGGCTGGTTGAAGAGAATGCCGTCCGCGGTGTGCTCTTCGACGAAAAGAAACTTTCCATCCAGTTCGAGAACCGAAGCGACAGTAACGTTGGGTTTCCAGATCATGCGGGATTTCCGTATAAGGGGCGAAAAAAAAGCGGGGTAAGCCCCGCTTTTTTGTTCAAAAGCCTGGCTTACTTGGCTTCGTCCTTCTTCTCTTCTTTCTTTTCCTTCTTCATGGCCTTGTGATGCTTCTTGGCCTTGTGATGCTTCTTGGCAGCAGGCTTGGCTTCGGCCTTCGCGTCAGCCTTGTCGGCAGCAGGAGCCGCATCGGCAGCGATAGCGGAGAGGGAAACGGAAGCGAATACAGCAGCGATCAGTGCGGCAAGCAGTTTATTCATGATAACCCTTCAAAGTATGATTGATAGATGCATCCCGAGTCTCGGGCAATTCCAATAACGTTCAATCCAGAAAGCCGTTGACACGGCTTTCGGAGGGAGACCGTTTACTGGCCTGCGGAGGATGCCTTATTCTTGGCCTTGTGGTGCTTCTTGGCCTTGTGGTGCTTTTTCATGTGCTTCTTGGCGGGCGCAGCCTTGGCATCGGATGTGGCGGGCGCGGAATCCGCTGCGACGGCATTGAAGCTCAGTGTCGCGGCAAAAGCGGTTGCGATCAGTGCGGAAAGCAGTTTGCTCATCATGGTTCCTTTTGAATGAATTGAACAGCTAAAGACACCTCAAGTGCCCGTTGACTCTAACGCCCGGAAGCCAGTTGCGTTGACAAACCGGGCGATAAAGGATTATTTCTTGTCGCTCGCTGCCGGGGCGGAGGCTGCACCCTTGGCTGCTTCAGGCGCCTTCTTGCCCTTTTTGGGGCAGGGGGCAGTCTGGAACTGCTGGGTCGTTATGCACCATTTCTTGCGCACATGCGGACAGGGCTCGGACTGGTATTGCTGGGTCGTTCTGCACCAGTGTTTGCGCGGCTTCTTGGGGCAGGGGGCGGTCTGGAACTGCTGGGTCGCTTTGCACCAGTGTCTGCGCGGCTTTTTCGTTTTCGCAGAATCAGCGGTGTCGGCCGATTTGGCTGCCGCAGGCGCGGTGGCAGTGTCTGCAGCATAAACCGGCATGCTTGCCGATGCCGCAAAAACCGAAGCGATGAGAACTGACAGAAATTTTTTCATGGTATCCCCCTCATATAGGTTTTTCTGAATACTTACTGTCTGCCTGAGAAAAGCCAGCCAATAAACCCGCTCAATTCTAGATGAAATTTCCCTGTTGGGCAATTTCTGGGCAAATTGTGTAAGGCGCTGCGGCGAATTGTGCATGGATAGGATAAAATGCACATGAATAGAAAGCGTAAGGATGCTACATGAATCGACATATTGCAGTGCCGAATGGCGAAAAAATTTCATTCAATCAGGAGGGTACGCTGAATGTCCCGGATACCCCGATCATCCCATACATCGAGGGGGACGGAATCGGCGTCGACATCACCCCGGTGATGAAGCGGGTGGTCGATGCGGCTGTCGAAAAGGCCTATGGAGACCGCCGCAGAATTTCCTGGATGGAGATCTATGCCGGAGAAAAGGCGCTCAAGGTTTACGGCGACGATGCGTGGCTGCCGCAGGAAACGCTGGATGCCGTCCGTGAGTTCGTGGTTTCGATCAAGGGGCCGCTGACTACTCCTGTCGGCGGCGGAATCCGCTCCCTCAACGTGGCATTGCGCCAGGAGCTGGATCTTTATGTCTGCCTGCGGCCCATCCGCTATTTCGAAGGGGTTCCCTCTCCATTGAAGCACCCGGAAAGGACCGACATGGTGATTTTCCGGGAAAATGTCGAGGACATCTATGCCGGCATAGAATGGGAGGCGGGGTCTTCCGGAGCCCAGAAGGTCATTCGGTTCCTGCACGAGGAAATGGGCGTTTCCAGCATACGTTTTCCCGATACATCCGGCATAGGCATCAAGCCTGTCTCAAGGGAGGGGACGGAAAGGCTGGTGAGGCGCGCAATCCAGTATGCGATCGACAACGGACGAAAATCGGTGACGCTCGTTCACAAGGGCAATATCATGAAATTCACCGAAGGGGCGTTCAAGGGCTGGGGGTACGCCCTGGCGAAAAGGGAATTCGGCGCCGAACTCATCGATGCCGGTCCCTGGATGAAGCTGCCTGGCGGCATCGTGATCAAGGATGTCATTGCCGACAATTTTCTTCAGCAGATACTGTTGCGCCCGGAAGAGTACGATGTGGTCGCGACCATGAATCTGAACGGGGATTACATTTCCGATGCGCTTGCCGCGCAGGTCGGCGGTATCGGCATTGCCCCCGGAGCCAATCTGAGCGATGAGGTGGCGATGTTCGAGGCGACGCACGGCACTGCGCCGAAATATGCGGGAAAAGACAATGTGAATCCCGGCTCGATCATCCTTTCGGCTGAAATGATGCTGCGCCACATGGGGTGGAAAGAAGCTGCCGATCTGCTGATTCGCGGCATGGAGCGGGCAATCGGGGACGGTCAGGTGACTTACGACTTCGCTAGGGCGATGCCTGAAGCGAACCAAGTCTCCTGTTCCGGGTTCGGCCAGGCCATGATCGAGAGGATGTAAAAAAACAGCCCACTTTGAAGTGGGCTGTTTTAGGCA
>JAJZQY010000059.1:4222-7616 GCA_021806605.1 Pseudomonadota bacterium | reverse complement strand
GGGAAGGCGGCGCGCTTGTCATTTCCGCCCCCCCTGCCTTCGCTGCGAGATGGCTGATTCCGCGGCTGGAGGATTTCAACTCCCGCCATCCCGGCATCGAGCTTCGCCTGCTCGCGACGCGCCGCCTGGTGGATTTCGGAGTGGAAGACGTGGATGCCGCGATCCGTTTTGGCACGGGCGCATACCCTGGCCTCAAAATCGACCGGCTGATGCTGGAATTCATCGTCCCCGTGGCCTCCCCACAGCTCGCAGCCACGATCAAAAGGCCATCCGATCTCGCGAACCGCGCCCTGCTTGAAGACGAGTGGCACACTTCGAATGGCGTATTCCCGGACTGGAAGACCTGGCTCGCCTCTCTCGGCGTGGAAGCCGGGCCATCACTGAAAATCAGACGATTTAGCGACGCCAATCTGACGATCCAGGCGGCTGTCGCTGGAATGGGGGTGGCACTTGCCTGGCAAAGTCTGGTCGAGGGCGATTTGAAGGCTGGGCGTCTCGTGCGCCTGCCGGAAGGAGCCATCCCTTCCGAGCTCGGCTACCACCTCGTCATGCCCCGCAACCGTGCGGATTCCCAGAAGACCCAGATTTTCCGCGCCTGGCTTCTTGAGCAATGTTCGGATCCCGAGACTCAGTGTCCCAGAGACGGATGAAGCTCGACTTCTACGACGCGCGACCAGATTCCCGACATTCCTTCCCTGCAGGCTTCCCGGTAATAGGCGGCTGCCGCTTCCCTGAACGCCTCGAAATCGAAGGGGCCGTCGTAATTGGTAGGACGGGAAATCTCCAGAGGCGCGGATTCGCAAGGGACATCTTCAGGCTGCAAAATCCTCGCGGATAGCCCCGTGTTCAGCGCGCCGTTTTCTTCCAGATCAAAATTCAGGATGGAGACGATATGCCCGCCCTCGCTCCATTCGTAATCCTGGGCGCGCCACTCGATCTCCCTGAAAATCACCCGGATCATTTCCCTCCCGGCATCGTCATCGACTTGAGGTCCAACATCTCATCCAACTCGTCGGGTGCAAGAAAACCGGCCGCTGCCTCCCGGATCGAAATGCCCTCGCTGGAAGCCTTCTTCACCAGGGTGGACGCCCTGTCGTAGCCGATTATTGGGGCGAGACGGGTTCCCGCCATGAGCGAGCGTCCCGCCAGGGTTTCGCAGCGCCCACGGTCAACTTCGAGTCCGGACAGCAGTTTTTCGCAAAGAAGCCGAGCAGACTCCGAAAGCAGCCTCGAAGATTCGATCAGGGCATCGCCCATGAGCGGCATCGCGACATTGAGTTCGAGCAGAGATCCCACCCCGCCGAAATCCGACAATGTCGCCGCGAGATCGTTTGCGACAATCCTGACCGACATCTGGACGACAGCTTCAGGAATCACCGGATTCACCTTTCCCGGCATGATCGACGAACCGGGCTGGATTTCGGGCAGAACAAGTTCGCCCAGGCCGCAGTCGGGTCCGCTTCCCATCAGCCTGATGTCGTTGGCGATTTTCGAAAGGCTAGCGGCGACGGTCCTGAGCGCGCCCGAGTAGTGAAGCAGCGCATCCTTCGACCCTTGCGCCTCGAAATGATTTGCCGCTTCGAAAAATGGCATCCCTGCGGCATCCGAAAGCATCGCCGCGACTCTCGACCCGAATTCCGGATGGGTATTGATCCCGGTTCCCACCGCACTTCCCCCTATCGCCAGAAATTTCAGCCCGTCGAGGGCGGTTTCGATCCGCGCGACGCCAATCGAAACTTGCTCGGAAAAACCCGAAAAGACCTGCCCCATCCTGACGGGAGTCGCATCCATGAGGTGCGTCCTGCCCGGCTTCACGACATCGTCCCATTTTACCGCCTTCTCTCTGAGCGCCTCTTTCAACAACCCAAGCTGGGGCAAAAGCGTGCCCCTGGCAAAGATCGAGACTGCGAGATGGAGGGCCGACGGAAATACGTCGTTGCTGGACTGCCCCATGTTCACATGATCGTTGGGATGCACGGGATGCTTCGCTCCCCTGGGAAGGCCCAAAATCTCGTTCGCCCTGTTCGCGATCACCTCGTTCGCATTCATGTTGGTGCTGGTGCCGGATCCCGTCTGAAAAAGATCCAGCGGAAAATGGTTGTCGAGGCGGCCGGACGAAACTTCTTCGGACGCCTTCACGACCAGCCCGGCAAGTTCCGGATCGAGCTTGCCCAGATCGCGGTTGGCCTCAGCGCAACAGCCTTTGACGAGTCCGAGCGCATGGATGATTTCGAAAGGAATAGGGCGAGCGCTCTTCGCGAAATTGAGTCTGCAGCGCTCAGTGCCCGCCCCCCACAGCGCCCACCCGGGTACTGCCACGAGCCCCATGGAATCGGACTCCTCCCTGAATTCCATTCAGTGCCCCGCAAAAAAGACCAGTCCGACAATGCCGAATATCAGCGTCATCAGGATAAAAGCCGGTCTGCCGCGCAGTGCACCTGTCAGCGTTTCCATTTTTTCCTCAAGAAGAGGGTTGATACTTCAATAATAGGAGCTTTTCTCAATAACTCAATCCGGCTATGAAACGGGGAATTTTGCGTGTACCATGCGAGATTCAGAAAAGTGGCCATAGCTTCGTATCCGCCATGCCTGCAATCCTGCTGATCAAGACCTCGTCGATGGGGGATGTCATCCACAACCTGCCTGTCGTCAGCGACATCGCGAGCCATTATCCGAATGCAACGGTGGACTGGGTGGTCGAGGATGCCTTCGCCACCATTCCCGCCCTGCATCCCGCCGTGAGAAACGTCATTCCAGTGGCGATCAGGCGCTGGCGGCATTGCCCGCTCGGCGGGTCCACGAGGCGCGAATTCGCGCAATTCCGGGAAGCGATCCGGGAAGAACCATACGATCTCGTCATCGACACCCAGGGCCTCTTCAAAAGCGCGATGATTTCGCAATTCGCGCAGGGCGCTCGCTGCGGCTTCGACAGGAAAAGCGCGCGTGAGCCCCTCGCATCTTTCTTCTACGACGAGAAGAAATTCGTCGAAAAAAGCCTCCATGCCGTAACGAGAAACAGGGTGCTCGCAGCTTCCTGCCTCGGCTATTCGGTAGACTCCCCGCCTGACTATGGCATAACCCTGGGTGCGGAAAAGGGAAATTATGCCGTGCTGCTGCATGCCACCAGCCGGGCCGACAAGCTGTGGAAGGAAGCGAACTGGATCGAGCTCGGAAGACGGCTGGGCATGAGAATCGTCCTTCCGTGGGGGAATCTGGAAGAGAAGATGAGGAGCGAACGCCTCGCAGCGGCAATTCCCGGGGCAGCCGTCCCCGAAAAACTGTCATTGAGTGACGCGGCGCAGCTCCTCGCAGGGGCGAGCGTCGTCTTCGGAGTGGATACCGGCCTCGCCCATCTCGCGGCGGCCCTGCGCATTCCCGTGATCGGCATATACTG
>JAJZQY010000059.1:0-4122 GCA_021806605.1 Pseudomonadota bacterium | reverse complement strand
TCCCCGAAAAACTGTCATTGAGTGACGCGGCGCAGCTCCTCGCAGGGGCGAGCGTCGTCTTCGGAGTGGATACCGGCCTCGCCCATCTCGCGGCGGCCCTGCGCATTCCCGTGATCGGCATATACTGCTCGACCGACCCCGGTCTCACCGGAATCCTGACTTCCGGCAAGGGGATCAATCTCGGCGGCAGGAACGGGCCGCCCTCGGTTGAAGAGGCGCTCTCCGCCTGGAAAATCCTGTGAACCGCTTCCTCTACACCCTGCTGCTCTACGCCATGCTGCCTTTGGCATTGGGGAGACTGCTGCTGCGGGGAAGAAAGCAGCGAGCCTATCTCTCCCACGTCCAGGAACGCTTCGGCATCTACAATTCGAAGCCGCCCGGCAAAATCATCTGGCTGCATGCCGTTTCAGTGGGAGAGACGCGGGCCGCAGCACCGCTCGTCGACAAGCTGATCGAAGCCAACCCTGATTGCAGCATCCTGATCACCCACATGACTCCGACGGGACGCGAAACCGGCGAGAAACTCTTCGGGGGGCGGGCATTGATCCGCTACCTGCCTTACGATTACCCTTTTGCAATGCGGCGCTTTCTGAACCATTTCAGGCCCTCGGTCGGCCTTCTGATGGAAACCGAGCTCTGGTTCAACCTGATCCACTTGTGCAAGGTGAACGGCATTCCCCTGTTCCTCGTCAATGCGAGGCTATCCGAGAAGTCGCTGCAGCGCTACCTGAAATTCGAGAATCTGGCGCGCAGAAGCCTGACCGAACTTGCCGGAATCGCTGCCCAAACGAAGGAAGACGCAGAAAGATTGGCCACGCTTGGCGCAAAAAACATGGCGATATGCGGCAACCTGAAATTCGACGTGCATCCGCCTCGGGAAATTCCAGACTTCCGGAACCTTCTCGACGAGAGGCCGGTTTTCTTCGCCGCGAGCACCCGGGAAGGCGAGGAGGAATTGATACTGGATGCATTCGAAAAAAACGAGGAAATCCTGATAATCCTCGTTCCGCGTCATCCGCAGCGCTTTATCGAAGTCGAGAGCCTGCTGAAGGCCAGAAGAATTTCCTATGTGAAAAGAAGCGAAAACAGGAAGATCGACTCCCGAACACGGGTCTTTCTCGGAGACAGCATGGGAGAAATGTTCGCGTATTACGCCTCGTGCGACTGCGCCTATATCGGGGGATCGCTGCTGCCTCTGGGAGGGCAGAATCTGATCGAGGCGGCATCTCTCGGGAAGCCGGTTCTGCTCGGCCCGCACACCTTCAATTTCGAGGAGGCCTCGAAATTGGCGCTGGAAGCCGGCGCCGCAATCAGGGTCGAAAATGCGGATCAGCTCGCAAGCGAAACCGCCGCGCTTCTCGGGAATCCCGAGAGACTTTCGGCAATGGGAAAAGCCGGGCTCGAATTCGCCGAGCAGAACCGGGGCGCTGCGCAAAAAATCCTGGAACTGATCGAATCCTGCAGAGCCCCGTCAGGGTCCTGACGCTTCAGGCCGCCATGAAGCCGCGTTCCGCAACGCGACAGGCAATATGCTCCAGCGCCTCTTCCACCTGATCGATCAGGACGAGGCAAACCTCACCCTGCTTGAGGTGGGAGAACGCGTGATCGATGGCCAGGAATTCGCCTCTTATTTCGCTGATTCTCCTCGTTCTGGATGCGCCAGCAAGCCCTTCCCGGAGCAATTTCAGCACCTCGCCGTCCTCCCGCCCTCGCTGGCACTTGTCCTGATAGAGCACCACCTCGTCGAAGGCTGCGCCCATGATTTTCGCCTGGTTCCTGATGTCCTCGTCGCGGCGATCTCCGGCTGCGCTGATCACGGCCACTCTCCGCCTTGCGGGGATGGCATCCACGGCCTTCACCAAGGCCAGGATCGCATCGGGATTATGGCCGTAGTCGGCGATGACCGTGGCCCCGCGGTAGTCGAACAGATTGAAGCGGCCCGGCGTCGTCGCGGGAGCGTTCTCGAACCCGGAAAGCCCGGCCCTGAGCGTCTTCCAGCCGATACCCAGCGCCCAGGCGGCAGCTATCGCAGCCATGGCATTCTCGACCTGGAAGAAAATGGTGCCGTCGCGCGTCAACGGAATCTCCTTCCATGGGATGAATTCCTCGAACTCGCCTTCCACGGCATGGATGCCATTTTCCGTCGAAAAGACCGCGCGCCGTTTCTCGGCGCGATGTGCGGCGATGGTCGGGTGATGCGGGTCGCTGCAGAAATAAATCACCGAACCTGGGCAGGAATCGGCCATGGCCGCCACCAGCGGGTCTGCCGCATTCAGCACGGCGGTGCCCCGGGGCGAAACATTTCTCACGATCACCTGCTTGACTGCGGCAAGCTCTTCGACGGTGTTGATATGGGACAGGCCCAGATGGTCGCCCATCCCGATATTGGTCACGACTGCGACGTCGCAGCGGTCGAAAGCCAGTCCTTCGCGCAACACTCCACCCCTTGCGGTCTCCAGCACGGCCGCATCCACGTCAGGATGGAGGAGAACGTTGCGCGCACTTTTGGGACCGCTGCAATCACCGGTATCGATGCGCTTGCCGTCTATATAGACGCCGTCCGAGTTGGTCATCCCGACGCGCAACCCATTGCTGCCCAGCAGATGCGAAATCAGGCGCACTGTGGTGGTCTTGCCGTTGGTTCCTGAAACCGCGACCAGCGGAATGCGTCCGCTCTCTCCTGCGGGGAACAGGGCGGAGACGATGGCATCGCCTACCGGCCTTCCCTTCCCGAACGAGGGGTGGAGATGCATGCGCAGCCCCGGCGCAGCATTGACCTCGACAATGGCGCCCCCCTGTTCTTCCAGCGGGAAGTGCATGCTGGGGCAAACGATGTCCACGCCGCAAATTTCCAGTCCGACCATCTGGGCAGCTGAGACTGCGCGCGCGGCGATTTCGGGATGAACGTCGTCGGTAACGTCGGTCGCCGTCCCGCCCGTGGAAAGGTTGGCATTGTTGCGCAGCACGACGCGCTCGCCTTCTCGGGGAATCGAATCCGCGTCCAGCCCATTACGAGCCAATGTGGCGAGCGCGATCTCGTCGAGGCGAATCCGGGTCAGCGAGGTGGCATGGCCGTCGCCCCTCAAGGGATCGCTGTTGATCTTTTCGACGATCTGCCGGATGCTGTGCACGCCATCGCCGACGAGATGGGGAGGGTCGCGCCGGGCTGCGGCAACCATGGCGTCCCCGACCACCAGAAGGCGGAAATCGCTTCCGGGCAGATAGCGCTCCACCAGAACCTCATCCCTGACCCGGGAAGCGGCGGCATAGGCGGCCATCACTTCATCCCGGGTGGAAACGTTGACGGCTATGCCCTTTCCCTGGTTGCCGTCGCGGGGCTTGACCACGACAGGCGTGCCAATCTCGCAGGCGGCCGCCCAGGCGTCTTCCGCATCGGAAACAGACCGTCCCTCAGGGACCGGCACCCCGGCTGCATCCAGCAGCATCTTGGTAAGCTCCTTGTCTTGCGCGATGGATTCCGCGATGGCGCTGCAGTTGTCCGTTTCCGCAGCCTGAATGCGGCGCTGGCGGCTGCCCCATCCGAACTGAACCAGACTGCCTTCGGTGAGCCTGCGGCAGGGAACCCCTCGCTCGACGGCCGCCGAAACGATGGCACCCGTGCTGGGGCCGAGGCGCACTTCCTCGTCCAGTTCGCGCAGTTCGGCAAGCGCTTCGGCGAGCTCGAATGGCGTGTCTTCGAGCGCCGAGCGGCAAAGATCGGATGCCAGGGCGAAAGCCCTGCGTCCGACCGCCTCTTCGCTGTATTCGACCACCACGCGGTAGACACCGGACTCCATGGTGGGGACGGTGCGGCTGAAAGTCACCTGGCTTCCCACCTGAGCCTGCAGTTCCAAGGCAACAGTCTCCAGAACATGGGCAAGGGTCGCTGCGCCTTCATCCAGCGCACCCATCGCAGGAAAACGCTTTCGCAGGCGCGCCTCGAATCCGGGCATGGCCAGGATCGATTCTTCGGAAGGGAAGCAGGAAACCACGGCCTCGATGGCGGTATGCCTGCTCCAGAGATTGGGACCCCTCAGAGCCCGGATGCGGGATATGTCCATAATGTACCTTTACGCTCCAGCAGTATCGAAAGACTCCACTCCCGCGCGGATCAGTTCCGGC
>JAJZQY010000058.1 GCA_021806605.1 Pseudomonadota bacterium | reverse complement strand
TGGACGAAATCGCACAGGAATCGGCCAAGCGCTGGCGCCTCCCGGCAAAGATCGCAAACAGCATGGCACGCCCGAAGGATGCCGTCGCCCCCAGCATCCCAGGCTCCGCCGAATGGATCAACCTTGTGGCAAGCTTTTCGGGCGAAGCCGCAGCCATGGCCGCAGAAGGCAAGTCCGGCCTAGACAGGCTAGTCGGAAAATACGGGGACGCCCTGCTCGTGCCGCTGGAAGCCATTTCTGAATCGGTTGAGTCAGCCGTCTCCCTCGCCAGGGAAACCGCGCTACTGGAAGAAGGGGAGTCCTGGACCGAAGGCAAGCCGCAAAACGCTGGAGATCGCCTTGCTTCCGGCCTGGAAGGCTTTTCCAGCGCATTGAAGGAAGGACTCTCCTTCGGGAATGCACTGAATCTTGCCCTGGAGACGCTTTATCTGAGCATGGGATTCAACCGGGTTGTCGCCATTTTGCGCGATGGCGACACCTTGAAGGGGCGCGTCGGATTCGGACACGGGATGCCGGAAATGCTGCCCAGGCTCGTTCTTCCGGAATCCGCCGTTCCGGACCTGTTCCGCCTCGCCCTGCAAAACAATGCGGACATCTTCATCGAGGATGTCGCCGATCCCAAGATTTCGGAAAAGCTTCCCGCCTGGTTCGGCACCGCCCTGACGGACGTGCAGTCCTTTGTCCTGCTCCCGATGTCGTTCAACAACCACCCCGTAGGAGCCCTGTACGGAGACTGGGGCCGAGGCACATCCTATTCGGTCGAAAAAAGCGAGCTCGCCCTGATGCGCTCCCTGCGCGACCAGCTGATGGGCATCCTGAGTCCGGCGAAAAAGTGAGCCCATGCAGGCTGTTCATGCTCGGAGGCGTTCCGGACGACGAAGCTGAAGAAATCCGGAAACTGCTGGATGATGGCGGTATCGACTATTACGAGGTGCCGGCGAGTTTCCTCGGCATCTCGCCTGCCGCGCTCTGGCTCCGGGACAGCGATCGGCTTCCCGAAGCCAAGGCGCTGATCGACGGCTACCAGTTCGAGCGGGCGAAGCGCGCCAGAAGCGAGTACGAAAGCCTCAAAAGCCGCGGCGAGCAGCAAACCCTGCTCGATTCGGCAAAGAATCATCCGTTCCGCCTCCTTGCCTACCTTGTCGCCATGGCAGCCATCCTTTACCTGTCGCTGAGTCCCTTCCTGTATTTCGGCAAATGAAATCTGGCGGCGAGCCTTCTGTAGATTTCGATTCGCCTTTTATCGATTTTTCCTGATTCGAAAGCGGATGTCACTGCGCATCCCGGTTCTTCGAGGTGCCTGCAATTCCTGAATCGGCAATGGCCCAGATATGGCCTGAATTCGACGAACGCATGGGCGACCCGCTCCTGACCGAGGTGATGCAAACCGAATTCCTGCAGCCCCGGCGAATCGACGATGTGACTGTTCCCCGAGAGGTGGAAGAGCCTCGCATGGGTAGTGGTATGCCTTCCTGAATCGAGCGCGGACGATATTTCCCCGGTTTCCCTCGAAGCCTCCGGGATCAGCGCATTGATGAGGGTCGACTTCCCCATCCCGGACTGCCCGACGAACACGCTGGTTTCCCCATCGAGCCGCGAAACCAGCGGCGTGACATCCTGCTTTGCGGAAAGGACGAGCACCGGGTAGCCGAGCCGCTCGTATAAATCGAGAGATTTCAGCGCCTCCCTGGTCGGTTCGAGCATGTCGGCCTTGTTGAGCAGGATCAGGGACTTCAAACCCTGGTCCTCTGCCGCGATCAGACAGCAATTCAGAAGCTCCTCGCTGAACGTCGGAACGCCAGCCAGAACGAAGATGACTTGGGTGAGATTGGCAGCGATGCGCTTCTCGCGATAGGCATCGCTGCGATAAAGCAGAGAGGCACGCGAGGCTATCGATTCGATCACTCCGGCTGCGACATCGACGATGTCGCCGACGACCACATCGTTTTTCTTCCCCCTTCTCACGCAGGAGAACGTCTCCCCCCCGATTTCCACGGCATATTGCCTGCCGTAGGCTGCGACGACTTGTCCCTGGAGCAGCTTCAAACGGAAAGCAGCGTATCGATTTTTGCCGCGCAGATGAAATCGTTCTCGGAAAGGCCGCCTATCGCATGGGTGGTATATTCGACCCGGCACTGGTTGTAGCCGACATGAAGATCGGGGTGATGATCTTCCTTGTGGGAAACCCAGGCCGTCATGTTCACGAAAGCCATCGTTTCGTAATAATTCCGGAAATTGTAGGTTTTCCCGATCGCATTGCCGACCCGCTCCCACCCCGCCAGGCTTGCCAGCAGTTCGGCAATGGCAGCATCCTCCAGGGGAGGGACGCCCCCCTCGCAGGGTTTGCATTTCTTTTTATCGAGAGAGCATTCCATATTCATCCTCGCCTGGAAAAAGTGCTTTCAATTATGCATCGCCTTCCTCAAATGCGCTATACGAATCGAGGCCGGCGGGTGCGAATCGTAAAAAACCGAATAGAGCGGATCCGGAGTGAGGGTCTTCGCGCTTTCCTGATAAAGCTTGGTGAGCGCACGCGCGAGGTGCTCCGCATCGGATTGCTTCGCCGCATAGGCGTCCGCCTCGAATTCGTTCTTCCTGGAATAGAAGCTCAGAAGAGGCTTGAGCAGGAAGGTGAAGCTCGGTACGACCATGAAGAAGAGCAGCAGCGCCATCGCGTCCGAGTGATTTTCCGCATTGAGACCATCGAAAAACCATGCCTCGCCCCTGACATGCCCCAGCGCCCAGAGAAAAGCGAGGCTGAGCGCGAAACTCAAGGCGATGCGCTTGATCACATGACGATGCATGAAATGCCCGAGCTCGTGGGCAAGAACGGCCTCGACTTCCGCCTCATCCAGATTGGCGAGCAGGGTATCGAAAAAGACGATGCGCTTGGTCTTGCCGAATCCCGTGAAATAGGCGTTTCCATGGCTGCTCCGGCGAGAGCCGTCCATCACGAAAAGCCCGTCCGACTTGAAGCCGCATTTTTCCAGAAGATGCTCGATCCTCCGCTTCATGGAGGATTCCTCGAGCGGCTTGAATTTGTTGAAAACAGGCGCAATCCATGTAGGGTATACGGCAAGAATGAACAGATTGAATGCCATCCAGGCAAACCAGACGTCCAGCCACCAGCGCGCCCCCGTTTCCGCCATCAGCCAGAGAATGAAGGCGATCAGGGGAAGGCCGAAAAGAGCCCCCAGAATGCCTTTCTTGAGCGCATCGAGCACGAAAAGCGTCAGCGTCATCTTGTTGAAACCGTATCGGGCCTCGATGACAAACGTGCTGTAAAGCGCGACCGGCAGCCCCATCGCTTCCAGGATGAGCACGGCGCTCGCTATCAGCAGCACGCCTTCGAGAATGGGATTTGCGACATGCCCCGACCAGAAGGACGCCAGCATGTTCAATCCCCCGCCCAGAGTGAACCATAATACAGCGAGCGTCTCGACGAAGTCCGAGGCAAAACCCGCCACCGTTTTCGAAGACGTGTAGCCTGCAGCCTTCCTGTGATCCTCAATGGATATCCTTTCCCTGAAATCCTCGGGAATGTTTTCCCGGCTTGCCCTGATATGCCGGACATGGCGCATCGCCAGCCAAAGCTTGAGCAGGATCGAGGCCAGCAGGGCGGCAACGAAGATTTTTTCAAAAATTTGTGCACTCATACGGATGACGCCAGGAAGTGGATGTGACACAATTTCACATTTTTCAGGGGCAATTATGGCACAAGACAGCAATCGGCTCATCTGGATCGACATGGAAATGAGCGGCCTGAATCCCGACCTCGACAGGATTCTCGAAGTCGCCCTGATCGTGACCGATTCGGAATTGAATATCGTTGCCGAAGCCCCTGTCCTCGTCGTGCATCAGCCCGATGCGGTTCTCGACGGCATGGACAGCTGGAACAAGTCCACTCATGCCAAATCCGGCCTGATCGATAAAATCAGGGCTTCCTCGCTCGACGAAGCGGCGGTCGAATCCGGAATGATCGCCTTTCTGGAAGCGCATGTGCCCAAGGGGGCTTCCCCCATGTGCGGCAACTCCATCTGTCAGGACCGGCGTTTCCTCGCCAAATCCATGCCGAAGCTTGAGTCCTACTTCCATTACCGGAACCTCGACGTCAGCACCCTCAAGGAGCTTGCCAAGCGCTGGAAGCCCGCGCTTTCGGACGGATTCAAGAAGCACAACAAGCACGAAGCGCTGGCAGACATCCACGAGTCGATCGAGGAATTGAAGTATTACCGCGAAAATTTCATCAGGCCGTGACGGGTTCGGACTTGCAAAATCCGGAAATTTGTTTAAGAATGCCGTGTATCCACCGAATATTTCAGGGTAATTGGTTATCGGAAGGCTGAATGAAGGGGAAATCAATGAAAATTCTGATCGCCTTGTGCGCCGTTTCCGGCCTCCTGTTATCGGGAAGCGCGAATGCGGCACGCCACCATCACCACCGTCACCATCACAAATCCCATTTCGTCAAGGCATCCTACAACAGGGAAGCTCACGGACCTCGCGGGACAGCTTACCCGAGGCTGGCATCCTATGCTGCCGTGATTTACGACGAGAAAAACGGCGAGGAGCTTTATGCCAAGCATACCGATGCCGTGGTTCCGATCGCTTCGATCACCAAGCTGATGACTGCGATGGTGACACTCGATGCCAAGCTTCCGATGAACGAAGTGCTGAAGATCGAGGATGAAGATGTCGACACGCTCAGGCATTCCGCATCCAGGCTGCCGGTCGGCACCAAGCTCACGCGCAACGAGATGCTCAGGCTTGCGCTCATGTCCTCCGAAAACCGCGCCGCTGCAGCGCTCGGACACAACTATCCGGGCGGAATAGCCGCTTTCGTCAAGGCGATGAACGCGAAGGCCAAAGCACTCGGCATGGAGCATACCCATTTCGTCGATTCTTCCGGCCTCCACAGCGAAAACGTCTCCACTGCCGCCGACCTCGTGAAGATGGTCGAAGCAGCCTACCAATACGACGTGATCAAGCAAGATACGACCACTTCCACCCACAAGGTCGTGCTCCCCAGGAAGAGAAGCGAGCGCGTCCTCGAATACAACAACTCGAACCTGCTGGTGAAATACAAGGCCAGCAACAGCTGGCATATCGGCCTTTCCAAGACCGGCTTCATCAACGAAGCTGGCCATTGCCTGGTAATGCACACCACCATTGCCGAGAAACCCGTCGTGATCGTACTACTCGATTCCTGGGGAAGTCAGACCAGGATAGGCGATGCCAACCGCGTCAAGAGATGGCTGGAAAGCCGGGCCAGCTCCAAGGGTGATTTCAGCTGATTGCCCTGGCGATTTCCTCGACCAGCTGAGCTGCAAGCTTGGTCTTCGCCGCCCGCGGCAGCCGCTTCGCGCCGCCACCTGAACCGAATATCACGATTTCGCTTTCATCCCTCCCCAATGCATCCTGCGCGAGGTTGCCGACGAGCATGGGAACGTTCTTCCTTTTCATCTTGAGCAGCGCATTTTCTTCCAGATTGCCGGTTTCAGCAGCGAATCCCACGCAAAATGGCGGATTTTTCATGTTTGCGACTTCCTGAAGGATGTCCGGATTGGGCTCAAGCGCCAGCGTCAGCGTGCCGCCCTTCTTGATCTTGCTCGAACTCGGATTTGCGACCCGGTAATCCGCGACCGCGGCCACGCTCACGAAAACGTCGCTGCCCCCGACATTCGCCATGACGGCATCCCGCATTTCCCGCGCGCTCGCAACCGGAACGAACTTCGCTCCGATCGGCCGAGGAAGACAGGTGGGGCCGGAAACGAGAACGACTTGCGCGCCTGAAGCAAGCGCCGCCTGCGCAACGGCATAGCCCATTTTCCCGGAGCTCAGATTGGTGATCACCCTGACCGGATCGATGGCTTCCAGAGTGGGGCCGGCGGTCACCAGAAATTTTTTCCCGGACAGGATTTTCGGAGAAAGCGATGAAAGCACCGCCGATGCGATTTCATCGGGTTCCGCCATTCTCCCCATTCCCGTTTCGCCGCAAGCCTGTACGCCCTCCAGAGGCCCCACCACATGGACGCCGTCTTCCCGGATCTGGGCCAGGTTGCGCCGGCTCGCCGGATTGTCCCACATCTGCCGGTTCATCGCGGGCGCCAGAAACAGCGGACAATTTCTGGCGAGGCAGAGGCTGGAGAGCAAGTCTGAAGCGTGCCCCTGGGCGATCTTCGCGATGAAATCTGCCGTGGCAGGAGCGACCAGAATCGCCTCCGCCCCCCGCGACAGGTCGATGTGCGCCATGTCGTCCCACTGGGTAAGACGCACCGGGCGTCCTGAGAGCGCCTGCATCGTGAGCGGCGTGATGAAGCGAGTTGCGGCATCCGTCATGACGACTTCGACCTCGCACCCCTTTTTCACTAAAAGCCGAACCAGTTCCGCCGCCTTGTACGCTGCGATTCCTCCGGTTATGCCGAGTATGATTTTCATGCTGCCCCTTTCCCTTGCCATTATATCGGAATTGCGCTTCCCGGCTAAAATATGGTATAAATCCGCTTTTGTAGAATTCTGGAGCAGATTATGGCGCGAGTATGCATCGTCACCGGCAAGAAGCCCATGGTAGGGAACAACGTTTCCCATGCCAACAACAAAACCAAGCGCAGGTTCCTGCCCAATCTGCAGAACCGCAAGTTCTGGGTCGAGAGCGAAAACCGCTGGGTCAGCCTTCGCCTTTCCGGTGCCGGCCTCAGAACGATCGACAAAAAAGGAATCGATGCCGTTCTGGCGGAACTGCGTTCCCGCGGCGAAAAAATCTGAACTGATTTAGGAGAATCTCATGCGGGACAAAATCAAGCTCGAATCCTCTGCCGGAACCGGGCACTTTTACACCACCACCAAGAACAAGCGCACCACCCCGGACAAGATCGAGATCAAGAAATTCGACCCGGTTGCAAGGAAGCACGTGCTTTACAAGGAAACGAAGCTGAAATAAGGTCTGCTTCCCGGAGAAAACCCGTCCCCGAAAGGCGACGGGTTTTTTCATTTTCAGGATTTTTTCTCGAATCTCTGAACGAGCAGGAAAGCAGAACCCATGACGGCGAGAAAGCCGAAGAGCATGAGAATGTCCTGCATGTCGGCTTTCATCTCGATCAGCCCCAGGACAATCACCACGAGCGTGAGGAATGCGGCCATGTAGCCGAAAGAAAAATTGACCATGGCATCGCTGAAGCCGTCCTCAGGTTCGCGCTTCTCATCCACGATCAGCTCCAGTCGCTGCCGCTATTGTCTGCGAAAAAGCCCGAATTATCGTCCCAGGAAGAACTGTCGGCCACGCCGAAATCCTGCCCGCCCATGTTGTCGCTCCACGAATCCGAAACGGGCGACATGCCGGAATTCTGCTGGTTGCCGTCCATGAAATGATGGGCGATCTCCTCTCCTGCCACCATTCCGGCCCCTATCGCAGCGCCCGTCGCAAGTCCAGACAGGATGCCGGAACCCGCTCCGCCTCCGGCGGGACCGTATCCGGGAGCGTAGCCTGGAGGCGCGTACCCCGGAGCGTAGCCGCCGGCGGCACCTGCGGGAATATAGGCGCTGTTGCGCGAGAACCGGGAACGGAACAGATAATAGATCACGAAGATCGCGCCCAGTCCGAGAAAGAGCATCCCCCAGGGAAATCCGCCGCGCGCGCGGGCCTGTCCGCCTGCGACGATGGACCTGAGTTCCTGCACCGCCTCAGGCTTGGCAAACGGAAGCCCGGGGGCGAGACGCTCCGCCTTGCCGAGCTCGGCTGCAGCATCGGCCCTGCGTCCCTCTTTGGCCAGTATTTCGGCTTCGACGAAATGCGCCTTGCCGCTGTCGGGATGCGCCGCGAGCACCTTGTCCATCATTTTCTGCGCATCGTCCAGCCGTCCAGCC
>JAJZQY010000010.1 GCA_021806605.1 Pseudomonadota bacterium | reverse complement strand
AATGAAGCGCATCGTCATCCTGATCTCGGGAAGGGGGAGCAACATGCTTTCCATCCTGGATGCCAATCTCCCGGTGGAAGTGGCCGCGGTCATCAGCAACAGAAGCGATGCCGCGGGGCTCGCTTCGGCCCGTGCCCGCGGGATAACGACCCTTGCTGTGGAACACCGGGACTATGCTTCGCGCGAAGCATTCGATGCTGCGCTTGCCGAAAAAATAGACGAGTTCTCCCCGGATTACGTCATCCTCGCAGGCTTCATGCGCATTCTGGGGAACGATTTCGTGAAACGCTACGAAGGACGCCTCCTCAACATCCACCCCTCCCTGCTTCCCGCCTTTCCCGGAATGGCTACCCACAGAAGGGCGCTGGAAGAAGGCGTCAAGATCCACGGCTGCACCGTCCATTTCGTCACGGAAAAGCTCGATCATGGCGCGATCGTGATCCAGGCGGCAGTGCCGGTGCTGGAAACCGATACGGCAGAGACGCTCGCCACGCGCGTTTTGAAGCAGGAGCACAGAATCTATCCCGAAGCGATACGCTGGCTCGCTGCGGACAGAGTGAAGGTCGAGGGCAACAGGGTATGCATCGGCATCCCCGGGACCCCGAAGGGAACCCTGATTTCGCCGGAAATATCGCGTTGATGCGATGAGCCGCATCTGGAAAACCCTGCTGGTTTCCCTGCTGGTTTCCCTGCTGATTCACCTTTTGCTGCTGGGCCTCTTACCCAGGATCACATGGCCCGATTTCGGAAAATCATCCATCGCTCTGGAAACCCGGCTCGTTTCCCCGAAAAAACCGATCCGCTTCAAGCCGATCACCCCGCCAAGGCCCAAGATCCGCAAGTCCGCATCATCTGCCGCAAAAAGCGCATCCGCGAGTTCGCTGCAGCCCGGGAGCCCACCCACGCCGGGGAGCGCCCCGCAGCCCGCGAGCATGCCCATGCCCGAGAGCACGCCCCAGGCGGCAAGCGCCCCACAGCCCGAACAGGAGGCCGGAGTGCCCAATCACGCCGTGCTGACTTTCAATGTCTTCAGGGGCAACGTGCCCGTGGGAGTCGCCGTCCATACCTGGGACATCATGGGCGATGGGCGCTATGCGATCACGAACAGGGTCGAAGCGACAGGCATATTCGCCCTGTTCGTCAAGGGTGCCATGACCCAGACCAGCGAAGGGCAGGTCACTGAAAAGGGGCTCCAGCCGGAGCGCTACACGATCACCCGGGGAGGCGCGCAGAACCGGCAGGAAGCGCATTTCGACTGGAAAGCCATGAAGCTCGAACTGGTCGCCGACGGAGCCTCCCGGGAAGCGAAGCTGGAGCCCATGACCCAGGATCAGCTGAGTTTTCTCTACCAGTTCGCCTACACGCCCCCGAAGGGGGGCATTTTCAGTTTCCATTCGACTGACGGCAGGAAGATCGATGTCTACGATTACCAAATCATCGGGGAGGAAACGGTTCTCGCGGGGACTAAAGAAATCAGGACACTGCACCTGAAAAAACTGCACGATACCGGGGTGGAAGGAACCGAAATCTGGCTCGACGAAGACCATTACTACTGGCCGGTAGAAGTGCTGATGACGGACAGGCATGGCGATACGATGAGGCAGCTGATCTCGAAAATCGAGGAAAAACGATGAAGCAGGCGCCGAATCGTTCAATCCTGGAAATTTTTCTGATTTTTCTCAGGCTGGGGATTTCGTCTTTCGGCGGACCTGTCGCTCATCTCGGGTACTTCAGGCGCGAATTCGTCGAAAAGCGAGAATGGCTGACCGAGCAGGCTTATTCCGACCTGGTTTCGCTTTGCCAATTTCTGCCCGGGCCTGCCAGCAGCCAGGTCGGCCTCGCCCTGGGGCTTTCGCGCGGCGCAATTCCCGGCGCAGTCGCGGCATGGCTCGGCTTCACCCTGCCTTCGGCCCTGCTGCTGGTGCTCTTCGGCCTGGGACTGCCTTTCCTTGGAGAAATCCACGGCAACGGCTGGCTGCACGGACTCAAGGTGGTGTCGGTCGCCGTGGTGGCCCAGGCGATTTGGGTCATGGGAAAGCCGCTTGCCCGGGACAGGCTGCGCATGGCCGTTCTTCTCGCTTCAGCGGCAACGGCAACGCTCTTTCCTTCCTCCGCTGGGCAAATCTGCGCCATCGCAGGCGGGGGTCTCGTCGGACTCGCATTGCCCGGGGCCTCCATCACCCCCCCTCACAGCCCCTTGCGCATCGCAGTGGGCCGCGCCACCGGAACGGCGCTGCTTGCGATTTTTTTCATCCTGCTGCTCGCTCTTCCCTTCCTGGCGACAGAATCCGGAAGCTACGGCATCAGGCTGTTCGCCAGCTTTTACCGCGCAGGCGCCCTGGTTTTCGGCGGCGGACATGTCGTGCTGCCGCTGCTCCAGTCCCAGGTAGTCCCAAGCGGCTGGGTCTCCAACGATTCCTTCCTCGCCGGATACGGGGCGGCCCAGGCTGTTCCCGGACCTCTGTTCACCTTCTCGGCCTATCTCGGCGCCGTCTCGTCGGGGTCGCCTTCCGGCTGGATCGGCGCGAGCATTGCGCTGGTTGCGATTTTCCTGCCCTCATTTCTGCTCGTCGTCGGAATCCTCCCCTTCTGGGAAGAATTGCGCCGCATCGAGGCGCTGCAGAAGGCCATGCCAGGAATCAACGCGGCAGTCGTGGGGCTGCTGCTCGCCGCGTTCTACGACCCGGTATGGAAAACCGCGATCCTGAGCGGCACGGATTTTTTCATGGCTGCCGCCGTTTTTCTGCTGCTGACATTCGGGAAGGCGCCGCCTTGGCTGATGGTAATATTCACGGCATCCATCGCGGAAGCATTGAGTCGATAAGCAAGTCCGCATCGGCGCCACCGGGCTGCCAAACGGAAGACCCTTCATCATCTGACGCCTGAGCCGATCCTGTCACAAAACCATCACAATTCTTTCACGTTGCCCTAATTCTGGCTGCGTAAATTTCGCCCCACAAATTGGTTTTCTGTCAATTCTCAAAGGGGAGACGTGAATGAAAAAGGAATTCGGTTTCAAAAAGAAGCTTATCGCTCAGCTGGTTTTTGGCAGCCTTCTTGCGACAGGCAACGCCTTCGCGCAGGATGCGGTGGATCTGGGTACGGTGCAGAGCAGTGCCGGCGACGCTGGCGTGACCGGTCCGGGCACGGCGTCCTATGTCGCGCCCACCCAGGGTTCTCTTGTCGCAACCCAACCACAGTCGATCATCAGCCAGCAGTATATCCAGCAGAATGCTTCCGCAACCTCGAACTACACCGACATCATCAACATCGCGCCCAGCGTCTACAGCATCGACCCGAACGGCCCGGGAATGATGGAATCCCAATCCGGCGGACCGTACATCCGGGGTTTCCACGACGGACAGTACAACGTGACGTTCGACGGCATCCCCTGGGGTGATTCCAACGACTTCACGCACCATACCACTTCCTACTTCATGGCCCAGGATCTGGGCGGCATCACGGTCGACCGCGGTCCTGGAGACGCCAGCAACATCGGCTATGCCACCTTCGGCGGCACCATCGCAGTCCAGTCCAAGAATCCCATGGCTTCGACCAATTTCAATCTCTATGGAACGGTCGGCAGTTGGAACACCAGAATGATGGGCGGCGAGTTCGACACCGGCGTGATGCAGAACTACGGAGACAGCGCCGCGTTCATCGACTACCGGAAAGTTCAGACCGACGGCTATCTGACTAACAGCAACCAGAACCGTGGCAACCTGTTCGTCAAGTACGTGAAGCCGGTTTCCGACAACACGCTCCTGACCTTCGTGACCATGCAGAACACCGTTCACCAGAACGTTCCCTACGGCGCGACGCTTTCCACCATCGCGCAGTACGGCAAGAACTACGGACTGAGCGCGAACCCATTGAGCCAGGACTATTTCGGCTACAACTACGATTCGATCAACTCCGATTTTGAATACATCGGCCTGAACACCACTCAGGGCAACTGGAAGATCGACAACAAGCTCTACACCTATGCCTACTACCACAACGGCTATAACGGCGCGGGCGTGGGGATCAACCAGCCCAACGGGACGATTTATGGTGCCAACAATGTGCCAGGCGGCGAAATGTACATGAACTACCGCTCCTGGGGCGACATCCTGAAGACTTCCTATGCCGTCGGCAAGGACAGCATCGATGTCGGCGCATGGATGGACCGCCAGAACAACAACCGCGCGGCATGGAATACCGATGCGACGCTCGGCAACGCATTCGTCAGCTGGGCTGGCGGCAGACAGATGACCGATTCGCTGACCACCGTCCAGCCCTATGCGCAGTACGACTGGAAGGCAACGGATGCCCTGACCGTCACGCCCGGGGTGAAATACACGTCCTTCACCAGGACCATCAATGCCCCCATAAACAATGGCGGCAATCCAGCCTACGCCGGCAGCCAGACCTGGGGCAAGGCGCTTCCCTCTCTCGATGCGCATTACATGATCCAGCCCAACTGGAGCGCCTATGCCCAGTACGCCCAAGGCTTCCTGGCGCCCAATATCAACGTTTTCTCCACGGCCAATGGCATCCCGCTGCCTAGCGAGCTTAATCCCGAGACGACGCAGAACTTCCAGCTCGGCACGACTTGGAAGAGCAAGCAGCTCACGCTCTCGGGCGACGTCTACAAGATCGACTTCACCAATCAGGCTCAGGCCGTCGCTTGCGGCGCCTATACCTGCTACCAGAATACCGGCGGAGTCAAGTACAACGGCATCGAGGGCGAAGCGACCTACGTGATTGGCGGAGGCTTCAGCCTGTACGGCAACTATGCCATCAACAATTACTCGATGAGCACGGCGGGCAACTACCTCACGGATGTGCCCAAAAACACGGCCACCGCAGGGGTGATCTACAACCAGGGTCCCGCCTACGCCTCGCTGATCGCCAAGGAAATCGGCAGCCGCTACGGCTTTGCGCAGGATGCCAACGGCAACCCGATCCCCTTCTCGAGCTTCACGGTGACCAACTTCAGCTCCAGCTACGATTTCAAGGGACTCGGCGGATGGGGTAAGGATGTCAAGGTCGGATTCCAGATCAACAATATCTTCAATTACAACAATATCTACGATTCGGCTGCCAACGACTCGACGACCGGCGCGCCGATGTACTTCGTGTATCCCGAGCGCAACTATGAACTGACCCTTTCAATCGACATGTGAGAACCCGAATGAATATCGAGACATTCCAACATGTAGCCGAATCTTCCGGCGGAATCATCTACCTGATGGGGCTGCTGCTGCTGGTAGCCCTCACGGTAGCCATCGAACGCAGCTGGTATCTCTGGAAAGTGATCACACAGGGCAGGCAGGTCATGTCCCAGATCGAAGCGGCATCGAAAGTGGAGCATCAAACGCTGGAGCATCTGGGAGAAAGCTTTTCCCAGCTGCCCCATGCCAGGGTGCTGACAGTCGCTTTGCAGCACGACCTCAACCATGAGTTCGACCGGATATCCGACAAGCTGGAGGAATCCATCATGCGCGAGGCTCCCGGAATCGACCGCCACCTCTGGGTGCTGGACACGATCGTGACCATGGCGCCGCTGCTCGGACTGCTCGGCACCATCGTCGGCATGTTCAACGCCTTCCAGGTTCTGGGAGACCCGGGCAATGCCCCGACCAAGGTAACGGGAGGGGTGGCCGAAGCGTTGCTCGCCACCGCTTCGGGCCTCTTCATTGCAATCCTGGGACTGTTCTTCTTCAACGCACTGAGCAACCGGGTGCGAGTCATCATGCATCAGCTGGAGACGCTGAAAGTGATGCTGATGAACCGCATGTATCCGCATTATCACGATGCCCCGAGAAGGAACGGCAAGACCATATCCGAAATCAGATCGCAGGCAGCCTAGCATGAAATATTTCGAAACCAAGAAGGCCAGGATCGAGATCATCCCCATGATCGACATCATGTTCTTCCTGCTTATCTTCTTCATCATGATCACGCTGCACATGATCCCCTCTTCGGGGATCGCATCCAGCCTCGCCAAGAGTTCGACCGCCATGCAGCTCAACCAGCCCAAAGTGGTTCTGAGCGTCGACGGACAGGGCAACATCGGCTTCGACGGCAGAACGATCAGCGCATCCGAGCTGACCGCCATGCTGCAGCAGAAGGGATCCGATACCGTCGTCACCATAGCGGGGGCGAAAGACACTTCTCTCCAGCATCTGATGGCGGTGATGGACGCATGCCGCGCCGCAGGAGTCACCCAGATCGGGCTGGCGGCCCGCAAAGAGTAGGGCGATATGAGTTTCACACTTTCCAGATCTGCCCTGATCGCGCTCGCGCTAGAAATCCTGATCATCGCGGTTTTTGCCGTGGCCCTGGAACGTCATCCCGTCCAGAAAAAAATCGAGCAGCCCCCAGTCATGCTGAGCTTTCCTGCGCCTCCCGAGCCCCCCAAGCCTCAGGCGCCACCCAAGCAGGAGAAGCCCGTTTCCACGCCCAAGCCCGTTCATCACCAGCAACCCAGACCGGATCCCGTCCAGCAGCCGAAGATCGCCGACGCCGCACCTTCGCCGACCCAGGCACCGGCATTGCCGTCCGACCCGCCCAAGGTCGAGACTCCCGCCCCGGCACCGGACATCACGGCATCCTTCCGCAGCGAAGTAAAGGCCGCAGTACAGGCCGCGGTGCGTTACCCGTATGCCGCAAGGATGGCGCATGTTTCAGGAAAGTCTCTGGTTTCCTTTTCCTACCATGACGGCACGGCAAGCCATGTATCGATCATCGCATCCAGCGGCTATGCCATGCTCGACAATGCCGCAAAACAGGCTGTCGAAACAGCCTCCTATCCCCCGCCACCGCCCGATCTGGCCGGAAGCATCCTGCAGTTCCAGGTATGGGTGAGATTCAACCAGAATCAGGTGCAGTAACATGAATTATCTGTTGCCGATCTTCGCGGTCCTGGCTGCGGCATTTTTCCGGACGGCAGACGCAAGTCCGCATGAGAATATCTACGCGGCCTACGTGCTGCTCGGGAACGACGGACAGGGCATTGCCCGGGTCATAACCGACGCGCCTGCCTGCCCGGATGTGCGGTTCGACGGGAAGACGGAAAAAATGCAGCTCAGGGCTTCCCCTGCAGACGTTCCGGCACGCCCAGGCTCGCTCAAGAATGCAAAGTTTCCCGTGCTGGTGTGCGATGCAAGATTGCCGGCTCATGTCTGGCATGTCAGCATCGCAGGAAGGGCGCTGCCCGTTCCCGTAAAAAACCCGCAGCGCATCGTCGTCATCGGGGATACGGGGTGCCGCATGAACCAGTCAGAGCACGCCTTCCAGTCCTGCACCGATCCGGAAAAATGGGCGTTCCGGCAGATCAGCGCGGCAGCCGCAGCCTTCAAGCCCGATCTCGTGATCCATGTCGGCGACTACCTTTACCGGGAAAGTCCCTGCCCGAAAGGGGCCAGCGGGTGCGCAGGCAGCCCGTGGGGCTACGGGTTCGACTCGTGGCAGGCCGATTTCTTCGATCCCGCAAAACGGCTCCTTGCGGCTGCCCCATGGGTAATGGTGCGCGGCAACCACGAATCCTGTGCTCGCGCAGGTCAGGGATGGTTCCGCTTCCTCGATACGCAGCTCTTTGCCCCATCGAGGTCCTGCGACAACCCAGAAGACGATCCAGAGGGGGATTTCAGCGAACCCTATTCTGTGCCGATCGCGGGCGATACGCAGCTGATCGTGTTCGATTCGTCGAAAGCCGCCAATTCGGCATACTCTCCTGAAGACGCCGCCTATCAGACCTACCTGCCCCAGTTCCGCAAAGTGGACGAACTGGCAGGCAGGATGCCGCACAGCTTCTTTCTCAGCCATCATCCGGTGCTAGCTTACGCCCCGGATGAAGAAAAAGAGGATGGGCCGGCCCATCCCGGGAACAGGGGTCTGCAATCCGTCATGCAGGCGATTCACCCGCTACGTCTTTTTTCTCCTGGCATCGATGCAGCGTTTCACGGCCATGTCCATCTTTTCGAGGCGCTGGATTTTGCGGACGATCACCCCGCCACTGTCGTGACCGGAAATTCCGGAACCGCAACCGACAATCCGCTTCCGGAAACGCTGCCCGAAGGTGAACAGCCGGCGCCGGGAGCGATGGTGAACCGAATCGTCTCGGACTCGGAGGTCGGCTTTCTCACCATCGAGCGCATCGGCAAGCAATGGCTGATCACCGAACGGAACCGCCTCGGCAAGCCGCAAGTGCGCTGCACCCTGCGCGGGAGGTCCCTGCTTTGTGCCAGACTGTAGCCAAATGGCGCTCGGCTTGCTCTGCTTCATGGTAGGATAGGAATCCTCAATGGAGCTGAATATGCGCGTCCTGATTGTCGAAGACGACCCCATGATCGGCCGGAATCTCGCCCTGGCGCTGAAGGAAGCCGGCCTGATCGCGGATTGGGTTCAGGACGGCATACAGGGACTGGAAGCTGCCAAAACCGGGCATTATGCCGTGGTTCTGCTCGATCTGGGATTGCCCCGAAAATCCGGAATAGACGTCCTGAAATCGATGCGCAGCAGCGGGATCGACACGCCTCTCCTCATTATCACCGCGAGGGACGGCATCGATGATCGCGTCGAAGGGCTGGATCTCGGCGCCGACGATTATCTCATCAAGCCTTTCAGCTTCAAGGAACTGCTGGCCAGGATACGCGCGATCCTGCGCAGGCAGGGCGGGGGCGCCGCATCGCTCGTCGGCAACGGCGAAATTACCCTCAATCTGGCATCCCACGAGGCCACCTACCGGGGCAAGACACTGGCCCTTTCGGCCAAGGAATTCGCACTGCTGCACACGCTCGTCGCCCATCCCGGAACGATCTATTCGCGCAGTCAGATCGAGGAGCACATCTACGGATGGGGCGAGGAAGTCGAAAGCAATGTCGTCGACGTAATCATCCATTATTTGCGCAGGAAATTCGACAGCGAAATCATCCGCAATGTGCGCGGCATCGGCTGGATGGTGGTGAAATGAACTCGCTGAAGAGGCAACTCATCATTCTGCTGGTCGGACTGCTCAGCATAGTCGGCATGCTCGCGGGCAGCATTTCCTATATGCTCGCAAAAAACGACGCCGGGGAATTGCTCGATCACCAGATGCGCGAGGTCGCGCGGAGCATCGACGAAGGCTCCCAGCTCCCCGCGATGCAGGCCAGATTCTTCTCCGAAACAGAGGAAGAGCGGGAGAGCGATTTCGTCATCCAGTCGTGGTATGAAAGTGAGCCCGTCAAGTCAACCCGCCCCGATTTCATATTGCCCAGGAAAAGCCAGACCGGGTTTTCCGACCTCACGATGCATGGCAAAAAATGGCGAACTTATACCATCGTCTATCCAGATCGCACCGTGCAGGTTTCCCTGTCAGGGGAGGTCCGCCGTGAAATCGCGACCGCTGCCGCCCTGCGTTCGGTATTGCCCATAGCCGGGCTGATCCCGCTTTCCTGGATTCTCGTGGCCGTAGTTGTCGGGCGCATCCTTAAACCGCTGGACGCCGTCACGGCGGCCGCGACCCAGCGCGATGCCTCGAGCCTCGATCCCTTGCCTGCCGAAAACGTCCCGCAGGAAATCGCTCCCTTGATCGCAGAAATGAATGCCCTGCTACTGCGTCTCGGGGATGCGCTCGAATCCCAGCGTCAGTTCGTGTCGAATGCCGCGCATGAACTGCGCACGCCGCTCGCCGCGCTTCAGCTGCAAATCGAGAACCTTTCCCTTTGCCAGTCGCGGGAAGATATGAATGCGCGCATCGGCGAATTGAAAGCCGGCGTCCACCGCGCATCCCACCTCGTCAACCAGCTGCTGAGAATGGCTCGCTTCGAAGCGGAAAATGCGTCGGCCAGGCACAATGCCGATCTCGGCCAGATCGTAAAAACCTGCATCGGCAGCCTCATTCCGCTTGCCGAGAAAAAGGGCATAGACCTGGGAATGGTGCGCGACGAGGCGGTCGTCATTCAGGCAAATTCGGATGCGCTGCGCATCCTGTTCGACAATCTCATCGACAACGCGATACGCTACACGCCTTCCGGGGGCAGAATCGATGTCAGCGTGATTTCGGCAGGAAAAAAGGCTTATGTGGAAATCGCCGACAACGGCCCCGGCATTCCAGAGCATCTGCTACCGCGCGTCTTCGACCGTTTTTTCAGGGCCAGCGGCCAGGTGATCGAAGGGAGCGGCATCGGGCTTGCCATCGTGAAGGCCATAGCGGATCGGGAGTCAGCCGAAGTCACCCTTTCCAACAGGACGGACGGGGCCGGCCTGATTGCGAAGGTTGCGCTTTCGGCGTCCTAGCGCTTCCCGCAGACTTCCTACAAAAAATCGTAAACGGCATCACGACAGCGAGACAATCGCTGCGCAATCAAGCCTCTGCCGTCTCCGCCTTCGAATGGTCCGCCGCGATCAGCATGTACATCGACGGCACGACGAAGAGCGTGAACAGCGTGCCGATTGCGATGCCGGTCAGGATCACGAGCCCCATGTTGTAGCGCCCGGCGGCTCCCGCCCCCGAAGCCGTCACGAGCGGCAACACCCCAAGCACCATCGCGGCTGTCGTCATCAAGATCGGGCGCAGCCTGATCGATGCGCCTTCGATGATCGCCTCGAGCTTGCTTTTTCCTTCCATCTGCAGCTTGTTGGCGAACTCGACGATGAGAATGCCATGCTTGCTGATCAATCCGATCAGGGTAACCAGTCCCACTTCCGTATAAATGTTTAGGCTGGCCCCGCCCACGCCTATGGCGATGAAAATCATCGCCCCGCATATCGACATCGGCACGCTGACGAGCACGATGAGCGGATCCCTGAAGCTTTCGAACTGGGCGGACAGGGCGAGGAAAATGATGATGAGCGCAAAAGCGAACGTCACGAGAAGGGCTGAGGATTCCTGTTCATATTGCCGCGACTGACCCGCGTAATCGATGCTGTAGCCCTGGGGCAGCACTTCGCCGGCGATTCTTTTCATGGTGGCGAGCGCATCCCCCATGGTCACGCCGGGCATGGGCACCCCCGAGATCGTTGCCGCATTGAGCTGCTGGAAATGGTTGACCGATTCAGGCACGACATTTGTCTTCAGGCTGACCACGGTGGAAAGCGGGAAAACCGTCCCTGCGCTGTTCTTGACGTAGTAATCGTTCAGTTGGTCCGCATTCAGACGCTGCTGCTGCATGACTTCCGGAATCACCTTGTACGAGCGGCCGCCCAAGCTGAAATAGTTGATGTATCCCTCGCCGAGCATGGCGTTCAGGGAGCTGCCTATGTCCTTCATGGTAAGCCCGAGCAGCGCAGCCTTGTCCCGGTCTATGACGATGCTGGTCTGGGGCTTGTCGATCTTGAGATCGTTGTCCAGGAAAATGAACATGCCGCTCGCCTGGGCTTTCGCCTTCAGTTCTTCCGAAACTTCGAGGAGTTTGTCGTAGGAGTCCGTGGTGCCGATGACGAACTGCATCGGCATTCCCTTGCCGCCTCCGGGCAGGGGCGGTCTCTGAAATACCGCGGCGCGCACGCCCGCGATGCCATTGAGATTTTTCTGAATTTCGGGCAGCAGCTGCATGGTGCTGCGCTTTCTTTCGTCCCAGGGCTTGAATACCATGCCCGCTATTCCGGTATTGAGTCCCTGCAGGCCGTCAAGCTGGAATACGTGGTCGGTTTCCGGATAGGAAGCGAAAATTTTGTAGACCTGCCTGGAATTCATCTGGGTCTGCGCGAGGGTGGCGTCCGGGGAGGCAGTGAGCATGGAGATCAGCACGCCCTGGTCCTCCTGGGGAGCGAGCTCGGATTTCGAGGTCGCATAGAGGAAGTAGATGCTGCTCAGAATGATGACGGCAAAAACGGAGACCACAGGCAGGCTCGAAAGCACCCCGTGAAGACGCCTCTGGTAGCCGGCATGAAGCGCACTGAACTGCCTGTCGATGAATTTGACGAGGCGACTGTCCGCGTCGTGTCCCTTCAGAAAACGCGAACACATCATCGGGGAGAGCGTCAGGGCGATGATCGCCGAAACGGTGACGGAGCCTGCCAGGGTGAAGGCGAACTCGGTGAAAAGCGCTCCGGTCAGTCCGCCCATGAAGCCGATCGGCACATAAACCGCTACCAGAACGACGGTCATGGCAAAAATCGGGCCGACCAGTTCCTTGGCGCTCAACAGGGCCGCCTTGAACGGCGTCATGCCCTGCTCCATGTGGCGGTTGACATTCTCGACCACGATGATCGCATCGTCCACAACCAGCCCAATCGCAAGCACCATGGCAAGCAGGGTGAGGAGATTGATGGTGTATCCGAGAGCCAGCATGATGAAGAAGGTTCCGATCAGGGAAAGCGGCATGGCGATCACCGGGATCAGCACGGATCGCGCGGAACCCAGGAAAAGGAAGATGACGACCGTCACGATCAGAAGCGCCTCGACGAGGGTGCTGATCACCTCGTGGATGGAGCTGTTGACGAACTTGGTCGCATCGTAAACGATCTTTCCCTGCAATCCTTCGGGGAGGGCAGCTTCGATCGGGGGAAACGCCTTGCGGACGCCCTGTATCACGTCGAGCAGATTGGCCGAAGGCGCAACCTGAATCCCGATGTAAACTGCGGTATCGCCATCGAAGCCCACGGACGTGTCGTAATTTTCGGAGCCCAGAGTGACCCGCGCCACATCGCCCAGCCGAACGATGGTCCCGTTTTCGGCCTTGACGACGAGGTTCCTGAATTCATCGACAGTATGCAACCCGGTATTCGCCGTCAGATTGACCGTCACCATCTGCCCCTGGGTGCGCCCGACTGCGGAAATGAAGTCGTTGTCGGCAAGCGCCGTGCTGACGTCGGCGGGAGTGACATGGTAGGCAGCGAGTTTTCCGGGATCCAGCCAGGCGCGTAGCGCGAACTGCCGCTTGCCTATGATTTCGGCAGTCTGAACTCCTTCGACCGCCTGAAGTTTGGGCTGCACGACGCGGATCAGGTAATCGGTGATCTTGTTGGTGGAAAGCACCTTGCTGTGAAAGCCGATATACATCGAATCGATGGTATCCCCGATCGCCACGGTGATGATGGGCTGCTGCGATCCGGGAGGAAGCTGGTTGAGGACGGCATTGACCTGGGTGTTGATCTCGGTGAGCGCCTTGTTGTAATCGTAATTGAGCCTGAGGGTCGCCATGATCGTGCTCGCCCCCAGCGTGCTGGTCGATGTCAGGTAGTCTATGCCGTTGGCCTGGGCGATCGAATTTTCCAGCGGCGTCGTGATGAATCCCGCTACCAGCTTCGGATCCGCGCCAGGATAAGTGGTCGTTACCGTCACCACCGCATCCTGGGTCACGGGAAACTGGCGCACGGACAACAGCCCGAAAGAGCGCAAACCCAGCACCAGGATCAGCAGGCTGACCACGGTGGCAAGCACCGGCCTCTTGATGAATATGTCCGTGAAATTCATGATGCGCCCTTATTCGTCCACAGGCTTGGGCGCGGCATCGTTGCTCGGCACAACCTTGTTGTTGACGATCACATGACTGCCGCTCTTCAGCTTGATCTGCCCGCTCGTCACCACGATCTCTCCCACCTTCACGCCGGAAAGGATGGCCACCTGATCGCCGCGCATCGAACCGGTATGCACGAAACGCTGCTTGGCAACCAGCATGGATTTCCCGTCAGGTCCGCGGCTTTCCTCGACAACGTAAACCGTCGCCCCATAGGGATTGAAAGCCACTGCAGTCTGGGGAAGCGTCAGATAATTGTGCACGCCACCGGCATCGACAGCGACTGAAGCGTACATGCCAGGCAGCAGCTGGCGCTTGGAATTGGGAATTGTCGCCTCGACCATCACGTTTCGCGTGGCAGGATCGACCTTCGGATCGATGGCATTGATTTTTCCGGAGAAGATCTGTCCCGGATAGGCATTTGCAGCAATGGCGATCTTCTGCCCCACGACAAGCCCGGGAATCTGCTGCTCCGGAATGGAGAAATCGGCGTAGATCGGATCGACCTGCTGCAAGGTTGCGATCTTGTCGCCCGGATTAAGATATTGCCCGGGCTGAACCGTGGTGATGCCGATGCGGCCGGAAAAGGGCGCGCGTATCGTCTTCTCGGCCACCTGCGCCCGCTGCTCGTCGACCTGCGCCTGCTTGTTGCTCAGGTCTGAGGCGTCCGCATCCAGCTGTGCGCGGCTGATCGCCTGGGCATCGAATTGCGCCTTGTCCCGGTTGTAGACGATTTTGGCAAGATCGCGCGCAGCCTCCAGCGAATGCAGCTTGGCGACATCGGGATCGGCATCGAGCTGTACCAGCAAGTCCCCTGCCTTCACGTCCTGCCCGGACTTGAATGAAACGACCCGGATCTGCCCCGCAATTTCGGTCGTCACGTCCACGCCTTTCACCGCGCGCAGCGTACCCACCGATTTCAGCTCAGGCTGCCACGGGGTTTCCTCGGCCTTGATGGTCGTGACCGTGACCGGCGGGGCCATATTCGCGCTCATGTATTTCTTGATCATGTGCGCCTTGAATGCCTGGAAACCGAAAATCCCCCCGAAAAGGACGCCCAGACTTGCCAACATGATGATCATTCGTTTAGTCATCGGATACTTTCCCGTCTTTCGAGTTATGCCACCAGCCCCCGCCAAGGGCCTGGAAAAGAGCGGCCGTATCGGCCATGCGCGAGGCCTTAGCCTCGATCACGGCAATCCGGCTTTGCTGATACTGGCGGTCTGCGGCGAGGAGCGAGAGATAGCTCGCGGCGCCAAGATCAAACTGCTTTCTGACAAGATCGAGCGCATCCTTCGAGCTGATCTCTGCATCCTGGTCGGCCTTCAATGTCGCGGCATCGGATTCCAGCGCCCTCAGCACGTCGGCGACATTCTGGAAGGATTGCAAAACCGTGGCACGATACTGGGCAAAAGCATTGTCAAAGGCAGCCACCGCAGATTTCTTCTTTGCCTTCAGCGTTCCTGCATTGAAAATAGGCTGCAGCAGGTTGCCGCCGATGCTCCAGATGTTGGTGTTGTTGCTGAACATGCTTGATGTGGCGATCGATTCGCTGCCCACATTGGCGGAAAGCGTGATCTGCGGATACAGATTGGCTGTCGCGACGCCGACCTGTGCGCTGGCTTCATGCAGCAGCGCTTCCGCTGCCCGGATATCCGGACGCTGCTTCGCGAGTTCGGACGGCAGGCTGACGGGGAGATTTTCCGGAAGATGCAACTCTTCGAGCCTGATTGCCGGCAGGCTCGCATCCTGCGGCGTCTTGCCCACATAAACCGCCAACTGGTGACGTACCTGGGAAAGCGCCTTTTCCAGCGGAGGAAGGCTCGCCCTCGCCTGGGCAAGTTGCGCCTTCTGGACCAGCAGGTCGGCCCTGGAAACCCCGCCGAGCTTGAGCTGATTCTCGACAATGCGGACCTGCTTTTCTTCGGATGAGATGATTTCCCTGGTCGACACAATCTGCTCCCTCAGGGAGGCCTCGGTCACGGCAGAAGTGACGACATTGGCCGTCAGCGCGATGATGGCTCCCTGGTACTGGAAGCTTTCGTATTCGACCTGCGCCGCCTGGGATTCGATCTGACGCCGCAGCCCGCCAAAAAGATCTATCCCATAGGAAACCTGGACCGACGCGTTGTAAAGATTGAATATGCTGGGGGCTCCCGTGCCGCCGAATATCGCGGGAGAGAAGCGCTGCCGCTGCGCCTGTAGGTTCAGGTTGGCCTGGGGAAATTCAGCTCCCGCCTCGGCTGCGAGATCCTGCTGAGCCTGAGTGAGCGTCGCCCGGGCAGCGTCCAGGCTCGGGCTGCCGGCAAGCGCATTCTTGACGAGCCTGTCCAGGGAAGCGGAATGGAACAGTTTCCACCATTCTTGGGGAATATCGGCGCCCTGATCGAAATGCTGAGATATGCCGCCTGCAGCCACGGTTTTCCGGGGCATGGCGGTTTCCGTATAGCGCGTCGCCTTCGGGCTTTCCGGATGATGGAAATCCGGCCCGACAGCGCATCCGGCCAGCGTCACGCCGGCAAGCAAAACGGTCATCTTCGATCTCAAGCGGCACCTCTGCTCATCGATCCACCCCTTGTTCAACCTGCAGACAGGAAAGCGCACGCTCGAAAGCTTCGAGATCCACTCCGGAACATGCCTTCGAAAGCGCATCGAGGAGCTTCTCGACCTGCTTCGCGCCTGCAATCTGGCGCTGCATTCCAATTTCGGTGACTGCCGCCCTGACCGTCCGCCTGTCCGCATGATCGACGGCACGAACCACCAACCCATCGGCCTCCAGCCTGTCCACAAGCTGAGTGATGTTCGAGCGCACGCAGGTCAGCTCGTCCGCAAGCTCTCCAAGCCCCAGAGAATGGCCGGCCTGCACGAGCTTCGACAGCGCAGCGAACTTCGGGCCGGTCAACCCCTCGATCGACAGCGCCTCTTCATAGCGCCTTTCGAGTTCGTGCGCGGCATGAACCAGGGAAAACATCAGCCTGTCGGTTTCGCGTTCCGAACCGATATTCGGAAATATTTTATTCATATATGAATAATGCAGGCGGAAATGACCCTTGTCAAGAGCATAATGAGAGCCATTCGCGTTACAAATTGTAACCGCAGCGGAATTACTTCTGCGCCACGCAATCCACGTAATAATGCATCTCGCCGTCGATTTCCTCCTCGACAAGCCCGTGGATGTCGGTCTCGAACCCCGGGAATCTTCTGTTGAAGTCGCGCGCGAACTGGAGATACTGGACGATGGTTCTGTTGAACCGCTCTCCCGGTATCAGGAGCGGGATGCCCGGCGGATAGGGCGTCAGCAGAATGCTGGTGATCCTGCCTTCGAGGTCGTCTATGCCGATGCGCTCGATCTCCCGGTGCGCCATTTTGGCATAGGCATCCGCGGGTTTCATGGCCGGCACCATGTCGGAAAGATACATTTCCGTGGTCAATCTGGCGATATCGTTGGCCTTGTAAACGCCGTGAATCTGCTCGCAAAGATCCCTGAGTCCGACCGCCTCGTTTTCCGGGTATTTCGCAACGAATTCGGGCAGGACGCGCCACAGGGCCTTGTTGCGGTCATAGTCGTCCTTGAACTGCTGCAAGGCAGTTACGAGCGTGTTCCAGCGTCCCTTGGTGATGCCGATGGTGAACATGACGAAGAACGAGTAGAGTCCCGTTTTTTCGACGATGACGCCG
This sequence comes from Pseudomonadota bacterium, assembly GCA_021806605.1. Lineage (GTDB taxonomy): Bacteria > Pseudomonadota > Gammaproteobacteria > Burkholderiales > JABEVD01 > JABEVD01. The sequence continues at coordinate 25,132 of JAJZQY010000010.1, read as the reverse complement.
TGCTCCGCAAGGTACTTCGTGACGATCGAAGCGGGTATGCCGGTATCGGCGAAATCGCCGTCGACGTCGAGCCCGGGCGTGATGATGGTCGCCTTGATCGGGTCCAGCATGTTGAAGCCCTTCGCCAGTCGTCCGAACCCGTGCCAGCGCTCGTCCCCGCCAAGCATCCAGTCTTCCCGCCCGCCGATTCCTTCTTCGCAAAGCCCGTTCGGCCCCCAGACTTTGAACCACCAGGAATCTCCGTATTCCTCGTCCACCTTGCGCATGGCCCGGCGAAAATCCAGTGCTTCCAGGATGGATTCTTCGACGAGCGCGGTGCCGCCAGGCGCATCCATCATCGCTGCGGCGATGTCGCAGGAGGCGATGATCGCATACTGGGGACTGGTCGAGGTATGCATCAAATAGGCTTCGTTGAAGCGATGGCGGTCGAACTTGGTGGTTTCGGGCTCCTGCACCAGGATCTGGGAAGCCTGGCTGAGTCCGGCAAGCAGCTTGTGCGTTGACTGGGTCGAAAACACCATGGTATCTCTGGAACGCGGCCTGTCGCGTCCTATGGCATGCATGTTCCTGTAGAAATCGTGGAAGGCGGCATGCGGCAGCCAGGCTTCGTCGAAATGCAGCGTATCGATGCTGTCTCCCAGCACTTCCTTGATCATCTCGACGTTGTAGATCACTCCGTCGTAAGTGCTCTGGGTGATGGTCAGGATGCGCGGCTTGGTCTTCAAATCCCTGGCAAAGGGATTCGCCTCGATCTTTTTCCTGATGTTCTCGGGTCTGAATTCTTCAAGGGGGATCGGGCCGATGATGCCGTAATGGTTTCGTGTCGGCATGAGAAAAACGGGGATCGCCCCGGTCATCATGATCGAATGCAGGATGGATTTGTGGCAGTTGCGGTCGACGACGACGATATCCCCGGGAGCCACCGTCGCGTGCCAAACCATCTTGTTCGAGGTCGACGTGCCGTTGGTGACGAAAAAAAGATGATCTGCATTGAAGATGCGCGCTGCATTGCGCTCTGAAGCGGCTACCGGCCCGGTATGATCCAGCAGCTGCCCCAGCTCCTCGACCGCATTGCAAACGTCCGCCCGCAGCATGTTTTCGCCGAAGAATTGATGAAACATCTGCCCCACCGGGCTCTTCAGGAATGCCACACCGCCGGAATGGCCGGGACAATGCCAGGAATAGGACCCGTCGTTGGCGTAATGGACCAGCGCCCTGAAAAAGGGAGGAGAGAGCGAATCGAGGTAGTGTTTCGCTTCGCGGATGATATTCCTGGCGACGAACTCCGGCGTATCCTCGAACATGTGAATGAAGCCGTGCAGTTCCTTGAGCACGTCGTTCGGAATATGGCGCGATGTCCTCGTTTCGCCGTACAGGAAGATCGGGATATCCTCGTTCCTCAAGCGAATTTGCCCGACGAAATCCCTGAGCTGGGAAAGCGCGCTTTCGACCTCTGCCGGAGAGCCCCCCCCGAATTCCTCGTCGTCTATGGAAAGCACAAATGCCGAAGCCCTGCTCTGTTGCTGGGCAAACGAGGTGAGATCGCCGTAGCTTGTAACCCCGAGCACTTCCATCCCTTCATCTTCCAGCGCCTTGACGAGTGCGCGAATGCCGAAACCGCTGGTGTTTTCCGAGCGAAAATCCTCGTCGATGATGATGATGGGAAATCGGAACTTCATGATGGAATCCTCTGGCCTTTATTGCTGCGGATTGTCGCACAAATCCGGGCAATGCTGTCGGATTTGGCCAAATTTCAGCGCCCCGGGCAAACTTGACAGAAACTGCAGCTAGTCAATAGAATGGAAGCAGCAATCGTTGATTCACACATCAACGCCTGCAAGGGCAAACCCGTCGAAAGGCGGGGACGCAAAACTTCCGGGCTAAGGGAAAATCCTATCCGACTCCAAAGTCGGGCGCCAGCGGGGTCGCCAGGTCATCCATCGCCGCCGTGCCTGACGTTCCGCTCTGCATACCTTTGGCTCCATATCACGGGCACTCCCTGAATGAGCAAGGTTGACAAGCAAAAACGTCGCATCATCGTCAAGATCATCCGGAAATCAGCCCATGGGGGCAGGAAAGGCATTTGGAAAATGGCCTATGCCGATTTTGTCACGGCCATGATGGCGTTCTTTCTGCTGCTTTGGCTGATCACCGTTTCTTCCAGAAACGAACTGATGGGTGTCGGCGAATACTTCAGGAAACCGGTCAGACTCGCCGTCTTGGGCGGAAAAGCCAACGATGACGATACCAGCATCGTCGGCCAGGGAGGCACGGATCTGACCCGGACCTCAGGACAAGTCGCCAGAACGACAGATCCAGCAACTGCAGAGAAAGCGATGCACCGTCTTGAATCCGAAAGCCTGCAGCAATTGAAGATGCGCATTGAAAAGGCAATGCGAGCCGACCCTGCGATGCTGGGATTCAGGCATCAGATGCTGATCGATATTACAGCGAACGGTCTGCGCATCCAGATCGTCGACGACAAGAATCGCCCTATGTTCGACCGTGGAAGCGCCATACTCCAACCCTATGCGATCGAGATTCTCCATGCCATAGGAAAGATGCTCAATACGGTGGCAAACAGGATCAGCCTTTCCGGTCACACCGATGCCACCCCTTATCAGGGCGGCGCAAGAAACTACAACAACTGGGATCTTTCCCTCGACCGCGCCAACGCATCGAGGCGGGCTTTGATCGAAGGAGGCATGGATGCAGCCAAGGTGCTGCGCGTTATCGGACTCGCTTCCGCCATTCCGCTAGACAGGAAAGACGCTTTCGATCCCATCAACAGGCGGATCAGCATCATCGTCATGAAACAGGAAGCGGCAAAGTCCGCCGCCAGCAATTGAAGGACCGGAAGGGGCACCTGCCCCTCCGGTCCGGCAACTACCCGCGGGTATTGATCATACTGCCGACAGAATTCGCGCCCTGCAGATTCTGAGAAAGCGTCTGGAGGAAGTTCGTCAAGGATGCCTGGCTTCCCGATGCGCCCTGAGCGTTCAGCAGATTCTGAAAATTCTGCTGCAGTGCGATGTCGGTCGAATTCGATTTCGAGTTCGGAGACGACAGCTGCTGGATCAGTCCCTGCAGCCTGCCCTGCATACCGCCTTGCGCAGAAATGGCGGAAACGCTGCCCATGCTATTGCTTCCCTGCACCCCTTGAGCTTGCAGCGCAGCCATCAGGCTTTGCACGAATGCAGACATGGCTTGCTGCGATCCCTGGGTCGAAGCATTCGAGCCGGAAACCCCGATTTGAGAAAGCGATTGGCTGAGCGCATTGGAAAAACCACCGCCCCCACTCGCGCCGCCGTCTCCGTCGCCATCCCCTGCGGCTGATAAGCCCCGCCTGCCGGTGCGGCCAATATGCTGGAGCCCGTAACTGCCGCCCTGTATGCCGCCGATTGACATGAATGCCTCCTTTCGTTGAACTTGGCTGAAGTTTCAGGAGACTACACAGCAATAACCGGGCCAGTTCCGGCAACGGCATGAAAAATACCGAAACCGCCCGGGAAATCGAAACATTGTCAATACATATCAATCAGTTGGATAATAATCAGGAAAGCGCTACACAGCAGAACCCGCCGCATCAAGCGGCAGCTATTGCCGAATCAGCGGAAGGAATTGCCGGCGACGCTGTTGCCAGCGCCACCGGCACGATCTAGGATTTTTTCTCGGTGAGCGGGCAGGTGTTCACACCGATCACGCTATACAGCGGGCACCAGCCCATCAAGGCCGTTGCAATCGGCACGATGCCGATCAGCCCAAGAAATTTCATGCTGCCTTCCAGGATGAAGAACAGACTCAACAGCCCGATTCCCACGACGATCCTGACGATTTTGTCAGCGCTTCCCACGTTGGTTTTCATGACACCCCCTATTAGAAGTTACTAATACTAATCCAACTATAGACCAACCCAGGCAGCTTTCAAGCCGTATCATTGGTCGGCGATGCCTCGTGCAGGCTGTCCATTTTTGCGAGCTGGGGAAAAAGCCGCATCCAGATCAGCGCAACCAGAATCGTGCCTACCCCGCCGAGAACAACGGCAGGAATCGTGCCGAACCAGAATGCGGTCAATCCCGACTCGAATTCGCCGAGCTGGTTGGATGTGCCGATGAAAACGGAATTGATCGCGCTGACCCGCCCCCGCATCTCATCCGGAGTCTGAAGTTGAACCAGGGACGAGCGGATCACCACGCTGATCATGTCGGATGCGCCGAGCAGAACCAGCGCGCCTAGTGAAAAAAGATAAGAGGTCGAGACGGCGAAAACCAGCGTGGCAAAGCCGAAAACAATTACCCCTGCAAACATGGCTTGGCCGGCCTTTTTTTCGAGCGGGTGCCGCGCAAGGAACAGCGATGTCGCGAGTGCCCCGACTGCTGGAGCCGAACTCAACAATCCCAGCCCCCAGGGACCGACCGACAAAATATCCCTGGCGTAGATCGGCAAAAGTGCGGTCGCCCCCCCCAGAAGCACTGCGAAAAGATCCAGTGAAATCGCGCCAAATATCGCCGGACGGCTACGGATATAAGCCACTCCCGCGAACAGCGTCCCGATGTTGAAAGGCTCGCGCCTTGCAGGCAATCTCTCGACCCGGATCAAGGCAACCAGAAATCCGGAAAATGCAGCACCTGCACAGGCGGCTGCATATACCGCAACCGGACTTGCCACATACACCAGGCCGCCAATGGCCGGGCCTGCAATGATGGCGACCTGCATGGCCGATGCCGAAGCGGCCAGCGCGCGCGGGAACAGGTGAGAAGGCACGACCCCGGGAAGAAGGGTTTGCATGGCCGGCATTTTGAATGCGCGAATGGCGCCCGACACGAGTACGATGAAAAGAATGGCATTTCTGCCGAGCCAGCCTTCCAGGCTTCCTGCCACAAGGACAAAAGAAGCCAGCGCCTCCAGGGCGAAGCAGGTCACGACGATTTTGCGGCGGTCCTGGCGGTCGATCACGTGACCGGCTACGAACACGAGCAGCAGCGAAGGCAGAAATTGCGCCAACCCGATCAATCCGAGGTCGAAAGCGCTATGGGTCATGCCGTAGACCTGCCAGCCTATGGCGATTGCCTGCATTTGGTTCGCCATGGTACCGAATACCCGTGCGAACCAGAAACGCAAAAAAGACCGGTGGCGCGCCAGCGCTGTATCTGAAGACATCCGAATTCAAAGGGGGCTGACTGAGCCGGAATTATAACCGGAATCGCCCCCTACCAGGGCCCCATCATCCAGGGGCCGGGTTGATACCAGAATGGATCGTAGAAATAGGGCGGAGGATAGATCGGAGCTACCCGTTTTGGCCACAGGTAGATTTCCCGTGCGGCAACGCGCGGGAACCGGTAATCGTATTTGCCAACTTTGCCGAGATACGGAATCTCCAGCTTGCCGACGACCGTGATTTCCCTCCCGGATGCGTAAATGGCAGGCTCGTAAAACCCGGGCGCGCAGGCCATGAAGCGCCCATCAGTGAGGTCGCCCTCCTCGGGCCTCGCCGACGAATCCAGGGGGTGGCTCACCACCTGGAAGCAGGTCTCGCTCCCGGCAGGTGAAGTGCTTGCGATTGTTCCTCCCCAGCGCACCAGGCTGCCGAGCACATCCTGTGTCTGCGCCATGCGGGGAGTGATATTCGCGAAAGGCCCGCCCGAAAGGCTTGCGGGAGGCACTGTCGCACAGGCGGACAGCGCCAGAGCCAGAAAAGGCCAGCAACGATGCAATTTCATCCATTCCTCCCTCAAATTGCGGAGCCGGTCACTACCAGGCAATCCACTGGCTCGCCGAATTCGAAGCGTGTCACCCCGGATTCGATCGCCCTCAATTCGAAGCCGCTTTCTCTCAGCACGGTTTGCAGATAAGCTCGGCCATGGCTGTAGCGTCCATTCGGATTGATGGTATAACCCTTTTCATCTTTCGCCTCCTCGGTCGTAAAAATCAGCAACCCGCCGCGCTTCAGTGCCTGGCAGGCAAGCCTCAGCACCTCGCCGAGCGCCCCGAAATAAATCAGCGTGTCGGCAGCAACGATCACATCAAAACTTTCCGGATGCGAGGCGAGATAGCCGGTCAATTCCATCCTGGACAGTTCGTCGTAAACGCCGAGACGCCGGGCCGCTTCCAGCATGCCGGAAGACAGGTCGACGCCGGCAAGATGCGTGAAGTAGGGCCTGATGAGCGAACCGCAGAGCCCGGTACCGCACCCGGCATCCAGCCCGGCCAGCTTTCCTCCAGGCTGGACCGCCCTTGCGAGCGCATCCAGAATCAGCCGGTGTCCCCGGTAGGAGAGCTGTTCCATTTTGACATCGAAATGTGCGGAAAATTCATCGAATGTTTTTTCGATATAGGCGTTTGACGCCCGCTCCGGTATATCGAGGCCGGCGCACGAGGCATAGAGGTGACGCGGAGTCGGGTTGCACGGCTCCTCCAGCATCCATTGCCGGTAGATTTCGGCGGCCTCGGCTATCCGCCCGAGCTTGTAATAAGCGATGCCGAGCATCGATTTGGGCTTGCCTTCCAATGGCTGCAGCACGTAAGCCCGGCAATAGTAATGGGCAGCTTCGATCTCTCTGCCCTGCGCTGCCAGCAGGTTGCCCAAGTTGTTGAGCGGATCGGAAAATTCCGGATCGAGGGAAGAGGCTTTCCCGAAAGCCGCTTCCGCATCGTGGTGCTGGCCGAGTTTTTCCAGAACGGAGCCGAGATTGTTCCAGGTAACGGGATTTTCCGCCTCAAGCTGGGTCGCTTTCGAAAAAGCTTCCGCCGCGGCGGAATATGCCCCCCTCTCGACAAGCATGTTTCCCTTGTCGTTGTGCCAGTCGGCACGGTGCGGGGCAAGCTGGAGAGACCTGACTACCAGATCCAGCCCTGCATCGCTTCTGTCTTTCTGATGCAGGAGAATGCCGAGGAAATGCAGCGCATCGGGCTGGTCCGGTATTTCATCGAGAATGGCACGATAAATCGCTTCGGCCCGAGGCAGATCGCCCGCCGCATGGCTGCTCAATGCAAGCTCCAGCCTTTCTCTTGTCATGCGCCTCCCGGTAGAATCCTGATTCTACCGGGAAAAAGACAGAAGGATCAAACGCAGCCGGTAGGCTTCGGCAATCCGCCGTATTTCGTAATCGGCTTCATCGGCCCGGTCATCCAGAGGTCGAATATGGCTTTCTGGTCCTCGTCGATGTATTTTGCGAATTTCCTGATCGGCGGAACAGTGCCGAAGTCTTCGTAAAATTCCCGCGCCTTAATGATGTGCGCCCATTTTTCATCGTTGAGCTCGTAATTGTCCGCCTCGGCCATGGCCCTGCCGATTTCCGGCGTCCATGCATTCATGTCGGTAAGATAGCCGTCTCCATCGCGTTCCGGAATTTCCATGCTGATTTCTCCATATAGTCGAGCAAAATATTCGACTATTGAACATTAGCCAATCCTGATAGTCAAGAGATCTGGAGCTTTTTGTGCTGCAGCGCGGGGAGGCGCTTTCTGACCTCGGCAATTCTGGAAGGCTCGATCTCCGCGAAGACGACTCCGGACCCCTTGTCCATTCTGGCAAGAATTTTTCCCCATGGATCGATGATCATGCTGTTGCCGTAGGTTTTCCTCCCGGTCGGATGCAGTCCGCCCTGGGCCGAGGCGACAACGTAGCACTGATTCTCCACGGCGCGCGATCCCAGCAGCAACTCCCAATGGGCGAGTCCGGTGGTTTCGGTGAAAGCAGCCGGTACGACGATGAAATCGACTTCACCCATTTTCCTGAAAAGCTCGGGGAAGCGCAGATCGTAGCAGATCGCCAATCCCATTTTCCCGAATGGCGTATCGCAGACTGAAACGGATTCTCCGCCTTCGATGAACAGCCCTTCCTCGTAGCGCTCGCGCCCATCATCGAAGCTGAACAGATGGATCTTGTCGTAGCGCGCCCTTTGCCTGCCCTGGTCGTCGTAAACGAAACAGGTGTTGCGCGATTTTCCGGCATCCTGCGCATGCAGGGGAAGGGATCCTCCTACCAGCCAGATGGCGTAATGCCTCGCCCTGTCCGAGAGAAACGCCTGGATCGGGCCAGATCCTTCGTGCTCCCGCGCTTTCAGACGGTCGGCATCCCCGGCACCGATCATCGGAAAATATTCGGGAAGCACGGCGAGTCTTGCCCCCTCCCGGGCCGCCTGTCCCAACAGACGATCCGCTTCGAGAAGATTCGCATCGATTTCCGGTCCGGAAATCATCTGGATGGCGGCGATCTTCATGAAGGGTCGGATTCTCCGAAGAATTTGTCCAGTGTCGCCTCGAAGCCTGGGCGAGCATCGAGAAATTTCTGCCTCAAGCGCCGCGATTCATCCGCATCGATCAGTCCGGACTGCACGAGCGTGGAGAGCGCTTCCACCACCATGGAAAACCTCACCGCTGTCAGGTAGCCCTTTTCGGGCTTCTTCGCATCCTGGCAGGCATTCCAGTAATTCGCTGCATCTTCGGATTTCATGGCGTCACCCAATAAACGGTATAAACCATTTTATGCCATTTGCCGAAAAATTGTTCAGAATGCGCGCAAATCCTCCCCGTCTATGTCCAGGGAATGGCGCCAGAACTGGTCTTCTCGATCGAAAAGGCGATAGGTGCCGCGCGGCCCCCAGGATCCTGCGGCGTAGGTATTGATGAAGTCGCGCTCCATGGACCAGACTTTCAGGATCGGATCGACGATGCGCCATGCCCACTCCACTTCATCGTAGCGCAGGAAAAGCGAGTGGTCCCCGTTCATCACGTCGAGCAGCAGTCCCTCGTAGGCGTCGTAATCCTGGTCTTCTCCCTTGCGGTAGGTTGCATCCAGACTGATGGTTCGGGTGTGCAAATCGAATCCGGGAACCTTGACCTGCATTTCCATTCTGAGGCAGTCGATAGGCTGGATGCCGAGCAGTATCCAGTTGGGCTTCGGCGGTTCGTGCCGGGTCTGCTTCAGAAGGTCCTGGGGAGGGGCCTTGAAGCGAATCGATATTGCCGAGCTGTTTTCGACCATGCGCTTCCCGGTTCTGAGATAAAAGGGTACCCCGGCCCAGCGCCAGTTGTCGATGAATAGCTTGAGCGCGGCATAGGTTTCAGTCGTGCTCCCCGATGCAACGCCGGATTCCTCCTGATAGCCTGGAACCGTCTTGCCACCCACCATGCCGCTCTCGTACTGGCCCCTGAAGGCATGGGCATGCACTGCATTCTGCGGTATCGGACGCACTGCCTTCAGCACCTTGACCTTCTCGTCCCGCAGATGCTCGGCCGACATCGATACCGGCGGCTCCATGGCGACGATGGCGAGCAGTTGCAGCAGATGGCTCTGGATCATGTCCCTGAGCGCTCCGGCCCCTTCGTAATAATCAGCGCGCCCTTCGATGCCGAGAGTCTCGGAATGAGTGATCTGGACATGATCTATATGATGGCGATTCCAGAGCGGCTCGAGCAGCAGGTTGGCAAACCGGAACACCATCACGTTCTGCACCGTGCCCTTGCCCAGATAATGGTCGATCCGGTAAATCTGGGGCTCTTCAAGATATCTGGAAAGCCCCTTCTGCAGAATCTGCGCGCTCAGCAGATCGTAGCCGAAAGGCTTTTCGATCACGACTCGCCGCCAGCCCGACTTTTCTGCGAGCAGACCGACCGCAGACAGCTTCTCGATAAGATTGGGAAACTCCGCCGGCCTAACGGCCATGTAGAACACGATATTCGACGGGAATCCGGGCGTCTCGTCCAGCGTCTTCTTCAGTTTCTGATACGCTTCTGGATCGTCCAGGCTGCTCCTGTGGTAATGGAGCCTGTCCCTGAATCGCTCGAATGCCTTTTCATCCAACCCACTGGGATACTTGTCCAGCAATATTTTCGAGACTTCATCGAGCCACTCCTCGCGGCTCCATGAATCCAGGCTGGAAGCGAGTATGGTCATCTTGTCGGGAAGGCGCTCCGACCTTTCCAGCTGAAAGAGCGCGGGTATCAGCTTCTTTCTGGAAAGATTTCCGCCCGCGCCGAAAATCACCAAGGTGCAAGGTTCAGTGGCTTTCATGCTTCTCTTTCACGGCGTGACCGCCGAAGGCGTTTCTCATCAGGGAAAGCAGCTTGAATCCGTAGCCTTCCTCGTCCTGGCTGGCAAAGCGCATCTGCAAGGCGAGGCTAAGAACCGGAGCCGCAACGCCCTGCTCGATGGCTTCTATCGCCGTCCAGCGCCCCTCCCCCGAGTCAGCGACATAGGGAGCGACATTCTCCAGCGTCCGGTCGGTTTTCAATGCCTCTGCCGTCAAATCCAGAAGCCAGCTTCTGACCACCGAAGCATGCCGCCAAAGCTCGCTGATTTGAGCGAGATCGAGCGAAAACTCCCGCTTGCTTTCCATCAGCGCGAGTCCTTCGGCGAGCGCCTGCATCATGCCGTATTCGATGCCGTTGTGGATCATCTTGACGTAATGCCCCGACCCAACAGGGCCGACATGGGCCCAGCCTTTTTCGGGAGAGGGGGCGAGCACCCTGAGTATCGGCTCGACCCGGAACGCGACTTTCGGCTCGGCCCCGACCATCAGGCAATAGCCGTTCTCCAGGCCCCATATCCCGCCGGACGTTCCCGCATCCATGAAGCCTATTCCCTTGGCTGCAAGCCGCTCGCCGCGCCTCATGCTGTCATGGAAATTGGAGTTGCCCCCGTCTATGACGATGTCGTCCTTGGATAGCATCTGCGCAAGCTCGTCGATCTGGGATTCGGTGACGGGTCCGCTCGGCAGCATGATCCAGACAATCCGGGGAGAGGGCAATTTCGCAATCAGATCAGCCACGGAATCTGCGGCGATCACCCCTTCATCCCGGGCCAGCTTCTGCAGCACCTCCGCGGATCTGTCGTAACCGACCACCTCGATTCCGCCGCGACGCAGGCGCGTCGCCATGTTTCCGCCCATCTTGCCGAGCCCTATCATCCCCATGCGCATGTACGTCTCCCGTTCTGTTTTAGGTATCGATTCGACCATGGAGGCGTTTTTTGGTTCGGCTCGCGATTTGCCGCGCGCATGGCTGCCTCTTTAGGCAAGTCCAGTTTATGGTATAGTCGCACCGTCGTAAACCCACGCAGGAAATGCAATGCAAATTCGCCGCTGGCATGCCCATTCCTCCCTGGAAGCCCTTCAGGAAGATGCTGCCGCAAGAGTATTGCAAAGCGCCGAGAGTTCCATTCGGGAAAGGGGTATTTTCCGGATCGTGCTCGCCGGGGGAAACACGCCGAAGTCCCTGTACGAGAAGCTCGCGCATGCCGATGCAGACTGGTCTTCCTGGGAAATCTATTTCGGGGACGAGCGCTGCCTCCCTCCTGCTCACGCCGAAAGGAACAGCAGAATGGCGATTGATTCCTGGCTCGCCCATGTCCCGATTCCGGAAAATCAGATCCATGCCATCGCGGCAGAACTCGGCCCCAGGGAGGGTGCTACGCGTTATTCGGAAACGCTGCGGGGCACCGGGGAATTCGATCTCGTCCTGCTCGGACTCGGGGAGGATGGCCACACTGCCAGCCTTTTCCCCGGAAAAGCCTGGGCAAATCAGGATGCGGTCGCGGTTTTCGATGCGCCCAAGCCTCCCCCTGAACGCATTTCCCTGAGCGCATTCCGCCTGTCCTTCTCGCGCCAGGTTTTTTTCCTGGTCAGCGGCGAATCGAAAAAACAGGCCGTAGCCGACTGGCGCTCCGATAAACCCATTCCTGCTTCAATCATTGCTCCGCCATCGGGTGTCGACATCTTCATCGAATCGCATCTTTTAGGATAACCATGGAATCAGAGTCTCCATACAAGGGCAAAACCGGGCTCAGGCGATTGTGGAATGCATTCCATTACTCCCTGGACGGATTTTCAGCCGCATTCAGGAATGAGGATGCCTTCCGCCAGGAAGTCATCCTTTCCATCATCCTGATTCCCACCGCGCTTTTCCTGCATCTGGACGGACTCAGGAAAGCCGTCCTGATCGGCAGCGTTCTGCTGGTGCTGATCGTCGAACTCATCAATTCCGGCATCGAAGCCACAGTGGACAGAATCTCCCTGGAAAACCACCACCTCGCCAAGCGCGCCAAGGACATCGGCAGCTCCGCCGTTTTTCTGAGCCTTGTCAACGTCGTCGGCACCTGGCTCCTGATTCTTTTCGGCTGACTGTCACGAAACGGTCAAAAAAGCGTCATCATTCCTTCTCGATCGTGCTGCATAGTGTGCTTTCATGGAAAGCGCGCCGAATCGACTCGATGCAAGATCGCTCCAGATTGCTGTAGTGACGGAGACCTATTCTCCGGAAGTCAACGGCGTGGCGCTCACCGTCGAGCGCATGATCGACGGGCTGAAAAGGCGAAATCATCGGCTGCAGCTGATCCGCCCCAAGCAGGGAGAATCCGATCGCCCCGGAAAAGTCGATGACAATCTCGACCTGATTCTAATGGGCAGCATTCCCATTCCTCATTACGACGGATTGAAAATGGGGCTTCCGGCCAAAAAGGCCTTATTGCGCCTGTGGTCGGAAAAGCGCCCCGACATCGTTCACATCTCGACGGAAGGCCCTCTCGGCTGGTCGGCCCTTTCTGCCGCAAAAAAGCTCGGCATCCCGGTTTCGAGCGAATTCCATACCAACTTTCACAATTACAGCAGGCATTACGGAATCGGCTGGCTGAGAAAGCCGATAATCGGCTATCTCAGGAAATTTCACAACAAGGCGAACTGCACCATCGTCTCCACGCCCGGAATGAAAACAGCGCTTCGGGACATGGGCCTGAAAAATCTGGTCGTCGTGCCGCGCGGCATCGACGCGGCTCGCTTCGATCCCGCAAAACGCAGCGCGGAATTGAGAAGGCAATGGGGCAGCGGGCTCGCGCAACCGGTATGTCTTTATGTCGGCAGGATCGCCCCCGAGAAGAATCTGGCGCTGCTGATTCAGGCCGTGGAAAGGATGCGGCTGACACAGCCTTCCCTGAAATGCGTGCTGGTGGGAGACGGGCCAGACAGGCGAATGCTCGAAGCGCGCCACCCGGGATTCGTCTTTGCCGGAATGCGTACCGGAGAAGATCTGGCAATCCATTATGCTTCCGCGGATATTTTCCTCTTTCCCAGTCTCACCGAGACTTTCGGGAACGTCGTCGTGGAAGCGATGGCGAGCGGTCTTGCGGTCGTCGCGTTCGACTATGCCGCGGCGGCGCAGCATATCCGGCATGGCGACAATGGCCTCACTGCGCATTTCGGAAACAGCTCGGAATTCATCCGGCTGGCGCTGGATCTGGCAAACGATCCCGCCCGGATTTCGGATTTGGGAAGACGGGCAAGGCAATCGGTGCAATCGCTGTTTCTGGATGATACGCATCGAGAAATGGAGGCAATATTCATGAATGCAGCGGGAGGAATCGAACATGCAGCCGATTAAACAAATCAGCCACCTGGACTTGTCGCTTTGCCTGAGATTCAACCATGCCAGCCAGCATGCCTGGGTGCGCAGGCTTTTCAGAACCGTAAGCCGCCTGGGAGACGGAATTTTCTGGTACAGCCTGATGATTCTGCTGCTGACGCGCTACCGCCTCGAAGCCCTGCTTCCGGTGGTGCACATGCTGCTTGCAGGCGGCACCTGCACGTTGCTATACAAGTGGCTCAAGCGGAAGATCTCGCGGCCTCGCCCCTACCAGGTGAACCCCGACATCGAATGCATCACGGCGCCGCTCGACAGATTCAGCTTTCCCTCCGGGCATACCCTGCATGCCGTGGCCTTCAGCATGGTCGCCGCCGCCTATTATCCCTTCCTTTTCTGGATTGTCTTCCCCTTCACTTTTCTGGTGGCCATTTCGCGCATGGTGCTGGGACTTCACTACCCCAGCGACGTGCTCGCCGGCGCCCTGATCGGCGCATCCATCGCCTGGCTTTCCTTCCAGATCTGACCTTCAGCCCGCATAAGTCTGGAACAGGTTGGCAGGAAGCGGGATTCTGTGCATCAGCTGGCGCGGTGCGACCGACCGGATTCTCTCGCGGGTCCGTTCTGCATCGTCTTCGCAATGCAGTTCCGCATGCCATGCCGGCGCCTCCCCTTCGAGCATGCGGTTGATCTGATCCAGCCTCGCTCCGGTTTCGCGCATGTAATAGCTGAATCTTTTTCCTGACCTGGGGTCGAGGATTTTCGTTCCACGGTAGCACAGCTGCGGAATCGCGCCCATCCTCAACGCCCTGACCCCGATGGCGAGATAACGCAGCGAACGGTTCGCTTTCTCGATTTCGACTCCGAAGCTCTTCGCCGCATAGTTCGAGAGGATTGCTTCATGCCTGAAGAGCAGCTTGTCCGGCGCATGGAAAAGATGGGGGAAAATATAGCCGTCCATAGCCCATTCGCAGATTGCATGGGTGGCAAGAGGATATTCCCCCCAAAGCTTTTCGTGGGCGGGAACGAAATGGTTGTGGGCGATGATATCCACGAAAAGATGGCTGCAGTAGCCCAGCGCCACCGCCCTTTCCTCATCGCTTGCCGCGGATTCCAGCAGATGTTTCGCGCTTTCCCAGCGATGCGTGGCGTCGAATGCTGCCGTTCCGGCCCGCTTGCCGAACAGGGACAGATCGGGCAGGCAGGTCCCGGCGAGTAGCAGCTCAGGAAATTGCCTGATTGCGCTGCGAAAGCGCCTGTCCGCGATCGGAATGCCCCATATCAGAATCTGGCCGAAATAGGCGTGGGTGAAAATCCCCCAGGCGCAGGCGTCCTGGCTGTAGAGCAGAAGGGGCAACAACCAGCTGATGTGGAAACAACATTTTCTGAACATGGCCGCATCTCCCGTTTCCGGAACTATGCGCCGGGAATGCAAACCTTTTGTGACAGGAAAATGATTTTATTGTGACAAAATCAACCGCTTTTCCGTGTGCCGGTTCATTTTCTTCAATCCTTCCACGAAATCCAGGAATTCCAGGCCGTATCGGGAAGAAAGCGACTTCGCCTGCTCCCGCAAATCCTGCCAGGGGGGATTCCCGGTGAATTGTTTGAAACCGAACACGATGATGTTGCCGCGTTTTTCGGTGGGAAGGCAGAGGGCAAGTCCGTCGAATGCTTCCATGATGCGGGAGAGATAGACGGAAAAATTCTTGTCGCTCCCCCACAGGTTGGCGACAAGCAGGCCCTCCGGCTTCAGCGCTTCGCGCGCATGGGCGTAGAAAGCCGTCGTCGTCAGCGATTGCGGCGGAGAATGACCGTCGTAGGCGTCGATCATGATGACATCCGCACAGGATGACCTGCCCGGCAGATAAGCTGCACCGTCCTCCACGACGACACTCAGCCTGTCGTCGTCCTCGGGAAGGAAGAACAGGGTGCGCGCAACGGAAACGATCTTCGGGCTGATTTCGACCGCAACCGCCCTCGCATTCACGAGATGCCTGTGGATGAACTTGGCGAGCGACCCTCCCCCCAGGCCGATCATCAGGATTTCTTCCGGATCGGGATGAAACAACAGAAAGGCCATCATCGTGCGGGTATAGGCGAGTTCGAGCGCATCTGGCCTTGCGAGCCGCATCGCGCTCTGAATCGCGGGCGTCCCCAGATGCAGCGAACGCACCCCGGAAGATTCACTGACGTCGATTTCGTCATCCCGGGCCGAGCGAAAGATTTTTTTACCGAAACGCATTTCAGTTTCCCATGCTGGCCAGCATTTTCTTCACCCAGGGCAGGAAGAGGTAGGCCGGGAACATCATGAACAGGGTGAGCAGAAAGTAGGGCGCATAGCCCAGATACTGTGCGCCGAATCCGCCTGCCCAGCCGGCGAATGAGCGGGACAGGGCGAAAACCGAAGAAAGCAGGGCATATTCGGTGGCGCTCCTGCGCTTGTCGACGATCGCCATCAGGAAGGCGAGAAATGCCGCCGTGCCGAGGCCGCTGTTGAAGGATTCGACGCCGCTCGCGAAATACATGAGCAGCCTGTGCGAGAGAACGAGCGCACCGGTGCCGTGCGGAATGACCCATGCCGCGACCACGTAGCCCAGGTTGGCAAATCCCTGGCACAGCCCGAGCATCCAGAGCGCCCTGAATATTCCTATCCTGTCCGTCACCCACCCTCCCGCGAGTCCTCCCGCTATGGAAAGGCCGAGGCCGATGTTGACCGAAACCAGCCCGATCTCGGTATTGGAGAACCCGGAATCCACCCAGAACGGCTTGATCATGAATCCCATGGCGGAGTCGGGCAGCTTGAAAAGCAGGATGAAGGCGAGGACGGGGAACATGTGGCGCCTTTGCAGAAGGCCCAGCAATGCCCCGAACATCGGCCCTTCGGATGCCTCGAAGTCAGCGTCTTTCCTGCCGAGAACCAGGGCAGCCAGGAAAATTGCCAAAGCCGTCCCGAAGCTGATCGGCCAGAATGCGGGAAACTTTCCGGACACATGGATCGACCGGTCGATCAGCCAGAGGGCTCCCAGAAAAAACAGCAAAATCGAAGCCAGAAGAGGCGGACGGGAAACGATCGACTTCATTTCACGGACAAGGGACAGATTCGATGCGCTGCTTTTCGTACGTTCTTTGGGCGCGACAAGCGAAAGCAGGGCGCCTGCCAGGAAAACAAGCGCTGCGACAAGAAAGGCCCCCTTCCAGGAAAGCCTGTCGCTCAGAATCAGGACGAAGCCCGCGCCCAGCATTCCCACCCGGTAGAACCCTATCCTCAGGCCGTTGGCGAGGCCGATTTCTCCCTTCTCCAGAAGCTCGATCGAATAGGCATCTATCGCGATGTCGTTGGTTGCCGAAAACAGGGTGAGCGCGCCTATCCCGAGCCATACCCAGGGGCCGAATCCGGACTCCGCCGCAAAAGCCAGCAACACCATCCCCATCAGCACATCCATTAGGGCCATCCACAGCCTGTGATGCCTGAAATGATCGACCGCGGGCGCCCAAAGAAATTTCAGGGTCCAGGCGAGCCCGAACAGGCTGATCAGCCCGATGTCCTTGAGCTCGATTCCCTGCTGGCGAAAATAGACCGGGAAAATGTCGTAGAAGATGCCTAGCGGGAAACCCGATGAAAAATAGAGCAGCGAAATCCAGAAGAATTTGGAGCGGGGCAAATCAGCCGCCCTTCGTGAAGCGGAAAACTGCCAGTGTGCCGAAAAGGTTCGGAAGGAGGGTTGCGACCTTTCCGTTGTTCATCACGATGCGCTGGAGGATGTTCACCCCATGCTCCGCACAGAAATTCTCGAAGTCCCGCGTCGTGCAGAGCCGGATATTGGGGGAATCGTACCATTCGTAGGGCAGGTTGCTTGACACCGGCATATGCCCACGCAGGATTTGCACCCGGTTCTGCCAATAGCCGAAATTCGGGAAAGTGACGATTCCTTCCCTGCCCACGCGCAGCATCTCCCTGATGATGCTTTCGGTATTCTTCATCGCCTGCAGCGTCTGGGAAAGAATCACGTAATCGAAGGAAGCCGACTCGAAAACCGAAAGGCCGGACTCAAGATCGCTCTGGATGACGTTCACGGAATGCTTGATGCAGGCCAGGACGTTCTCATCGTCGATTTCGACGCCGTATCCCCTGATCGCCCGGTTCCTGGCAAGATAGGCGAGCAGGGAGCCGTCGCCACAGCCCAGATCGAGCACTTTGGAGCCCGGCGTTATCCATTTCGCGATGGTCTCGTAATCGTGCCTCACCGCACCCCTTTCGTTCATGCCGCCCCCTTCGCGACATTCCGCATGTAGGCACGCACCACGGCATGGTAATGTTCGTCGACCATCAGGAAGGAATCGTGCCCGTAGCTCGACGCGATCTCCGCATGGCTCACATTGAGCTCGTTGTCCAGAAGCGCCTTGACGATCTCCCGCGAGCGCGCCGGCGAAAAGCGCCAGTCGGACGTGAACGAGATCACCAGAAATTCGCTCGCAGCCCCGGCAAATGCGCGGGCCAGATCGCCTTCGTGCGCATGGGCGGGATCGAAATAATCGAGCGCCTTGGTCATCAGGAGATAGGTGTTGGCATCGAACTGGGCAGCGAACTTGTCCCCCTGGTAGCGCAGATAGGATTCGATTTCGAATTCGACATCGTAGCCGAAGTTGTAGCTGCCCTTTTTCAGTCCCCTGCCGAATTTCTTCGCCATCGAGTCATCCGAAAGATAGGTGATGTGCCCGAGCATCCTGGCAAGCCTCAGCCCTCTTTTGGGAATGACGCCGTGGGCGTAGAAATTGCCGCCGTGGAAGTCGGGGTCGGTCAGGATGGCCTGCCTTGCGACATCGTTGAATGCGATATTCTGCACGGTGAGGTTGGGAGCGCTTGCGATCGCGAGCACATGCCTCACCCGCTGCGGGTGGCTGATGGCCCATTGCAGCGCCTGCATCCCGCCGAGGCTCCCCCCCACGACTGCGGCAAAAGTGCCTATGCCGAGGCGGTCGGCAAGGCGCGCCTGGGATTCGACCCAGTCGTCGACGGTGAGCACCGGAAAATTCGCGCCATACGGCCTGCCCGTTTTCGGATCGATGCTGGCAGGCCCTGTCGAGCCATGGCATCCGCCCAAATTGTTGACGCCGATCACGAAGAAGGCTTCGGTGTCGATCGGCTTGCCCGGTCCCACCATGTTGTTCCACCAACCCGCCGATTTCGGATCTTCGGAATGGAACCCCGCGACATGATGGTTTCCGGACAGCGCATGGCAGATCAGCACCGCATTCGATTTCGCTTCGTTCAGCTCACCGTAGGTTTCATAAACGAGCTGATAGGAATCGAGCACCGCCCCGCTTTGCAGCGTGAGCGGAGAGTCGAAGCTGGCGCACTGCGGAACGACGATGCCGATATCCTGCATGATCAGGCATTCAGCCGGTTGAGCAGCGCCCGGATCTTTTCGGGTTCGTCTGTTTTGAGCATTTTCTGGGTGATGGCGGCCACCTCGCCGACGCTCGATTTTAGCACCTGCCGCTTCACCGTGAGCAAATTGGCAGGATGCATCGAAAATTCCCTGAGGCCGAAACCGAGCAGCATGCGCGTGAGTTCGGCGTCGCCCGCCATCTCCCCGCACACCGCCACCGGAACCCCTGCCTGGTTGGCGCTTCTGATCACATGGGAAACGAGATGCAGCACGGCAGGGTGAAGCGGGTCGTAAAGGTGCGCCACGCTGTCGTCCGCGCGGTCTATCGCCAGGGTGTACTGGATCAGGTCGTTGGTGCCGATCGAAAGAAAGTCGAGCTTCTGCATGAAAAGCGGCAGGGCAAGGGCTGCCGCGGGAATCTCGACCATGCCGCCCACCTCGACTCCCTTGTCGTAGGGAATGTTCTCGGCATCCAGACTATGCTTTGCCTGCTCGATCAGGGCAAGCGTCTGGTTGAGCTCGGACGAACTCGACAGCATCGGAATCAGGATACGCAGCTTGCCGTAATGGGATGCGCGCAAAATGGCGCGCAGCTGCGTCCTGAAAACCTGGGGCTCTGCAAGACAAAGCCTGATCGCCCGAAGGCCCAGGGCAGGGTTGGCGCTCACTCTGGTGGTGCCATTGAGGTGCTTGTCGGCCCCGAGGTCGAGCGTGCGTATGGTGACCGGCAGCCCCTTCATTTCCTGGACGACCTGGCGGTAGAATTCGAATTGCTCGTCTTCGTCCGGAAGCGTGCCGCGGTTGAGGAAAAGGAACTCGCTCCTGAAGAGGCCGATGCCGGCAGCGCCGCTTTCCCTGACCTGCTTGACGTCCTGCGGCAACTCGATGTTGGCGTGAAGCTGGACATGAGTTCCATCGAGCGTGCTCGACCGGGTCGACTTGATTCTTTTCAGCTTCTGCTTCTCGAGTTCCCACTGCTCCTGAAGCAGCTTGTATTCGGCAAGAACCGCCTTGTCCGGATCGACGATGACCGCGCCTCTCGTGCCGTCTATGATCAGCAGATCGTTGTCCCTGATGAGCCTTCTGGCATTGTGCAGGGCGACGATGGAAGGGATGTTCAGACTCCTCGCGACAATGGTCGTATGCGAGGTCGTGCCGCCCAGGTCGGTGATGAAGCCGGAACATTGCAGCTCCTTGAGCAGGATGACGTCCGCAGGGCTGAGATCGTGCGCAACCAGGATGCTGCCCTGATCCCGGCTCTGCGCCTGCTGCTGTTTCTGGCCGAGCAGAACCTTGAGCACCCGCTCGACCACCTGGACGACGTCAGCCTTGCGCTCCCTGAGATAGCTGTCCTCTATCCTGTCGAATTGGGCGAGCAGATTCGCCATTTGCTGCTTGAGCGCCCATTCCGCGTTGCAATGCTGGGATTCGATGATCTGCTGCGGAACCTGCGAGAGCGTGGAGTCGGCCAGAATCATGAGGTGCAGGTTGAGAAAGGCGCCGAGTTCCGCGGGAGAATCCGCAGGAATGGATTCGCGCAACGTCTCCAGCTCTTCCCGAGTTGCGGCAATAGCCGCTTCGAAGCGCGCGATCTCGGACGGAATCAGCTTCTGCGGCAGATTGTAGTGAGACACTTCGAGATGAGCATGCGAAATCAGGTGCGCCCGCCCTATCGCGATTCCGCCCGAAACGCCTGTTCCCTGGAGGACGAAGCTCATTCACCTTCCCCGAAGTAATCCGCGACCAGAGCCGCGAGCGCTTCCAGCGCCTCAGCTTCGTCGGGCCCGCTGGCTTCGATCAAGACCCGGGTTCCTTTGGTCGCGGCGAGCATCATCACGCCCATGATGCTTTTGGCATTGACCCGCCTGCTGTTGCGGGCGAGCCAGATTTCGCTCTCGTATTTTCCGGCGAGCTGGGAGAATTTCGCGGAAGCCCGAGCATGCAGCCCCAGCTTGTTGATGATCTCAACTTCCCGTTGCTGCATCATGGAAATCCCGTGAAAATGGAACGATGCCTTCGGTTCCGCCGGAGAGCGCCTTCTGAACCAGCGTCTCCAGGGATTCGTTCCGGTAGGTGAGCGCGCGCACCAGCATGGGCAGATTGACTCCGGCGATGCCTTCGACTTTCCCTGGAATGACCAGCTTCGATGCGATGTTGCATGGAGTTGCGCCATAGATGTCGGAAAAAACGAGAACCCCGTCTCCCTGGTCGAGCTGCTTGACGAGCCTGATCGCCTGGGGCAGGATGGCTTGGGGATCGTCGTGAACGCTGATCCCGATCTGCATCAGCATGGGAGGCCTCTGGCCGATGACATGACTTGCGCAGTGAATCAGGCTCTCGCCCAGCGTGCCGTGGGCCACGATCAGAATCCCTACCATATCCCTCCCGAAAACCTTGATTTTATCCCAAGTCGAATCGGCTTGATACGCCTTCAGTCGACAACGTCCGGATTCGCATCCTTTTTCTCGAAGCTGAGTCGCTTCTCGAATGCCTTCGTGACGTGTATTCTGCCATTGGCATCGACCAGCAACGCATCCTCCACACCCATTTCCTTCGCAGCTTGGCGCCATCCTTCGGGGCCGGATATGAAGATCGGTTTCGATGCCGCATCCGAAAGCGCGCCGGCATGCTCTCCTTTATGAATCAATACGGTAACCGCCTCGACGCCTTGCGCGGGGTAGCCGGTGCGGGGGTCGATGATGTGGCAATAGCGCTTTCCGTCCAGGATGAAGTAACGCTGGTAGTCGCCCGACGTGCCGATCGCCTCCCCGTCATGGAGGTCGAGTTCCGCGATCGCCCCGGCCCCCCTGGGATTCTTGATGCCGACATGCCATGATCGGCTTCCGTGGCTGCCCAGTGCCATGATGTTGCCGCCGATGTTGATCAGCGCATCCTCAACCCCGGCCTTCCGCAGCATTTCCGCAGCGACGTCGAGCGCATATCCCTTGGCGAATCCGCCCAGATCGAGCTTGACGGCGGGATTTTTGCTGTAGGCGACATTGCCCTCGATCACGATGTCATCCATTTGCGGGTTTTCCGAGACGAGCGCTTGTATTTTCCCGGGATCGGGCCGCACCGGCTTGAATTCGTCGTTCTGGAATCCCCACAATCCGATCAGACCGCCTATCGCGGGGTTGAAAAATCCCTTCGATTGATCCGAAAGCCGGGTCGCATCGCGAATGATTTTCGCGATTTCCGGGTCGACCTTCTCCTTTTTGCCCTCGACAAATGCCCGATTCAATTTCGTGATCTCGCTCGGCTTCCAGGCATGCAGCGTCTCGTGCATCTGCCCGAATTTCCGCATCACGCCGTCGATCGCTTCATCCGCCTTCGATTTGCTTGTGCCGTAAACGCTCACTTCGACCAGCGTGCCGAATACATAGCGCTGCTGCTGGTACACCTGGCGGCTCGTGCAACCCGAAACGAGCAGCATCAGAAGCAGAATCAGGCGCATCCGGATTCCAGCAGATCGATCACCTGCTTCGCCACGTCAAATCCCGTCTGGTCCAGGATTTCCTGCATGCAGGTGGGACTCGTGACATTGATCTCGGTGAGAAAATCCCCGATCACGTCGAGCCCCGCAAGGGCTATGCCGGCCGACCGGAGTACCGGGCCAACCACATCGGCGATTTCCAGATCGCGCGCGGACAGGGGCCGGGCGACGCCTTTGCCGCCGGAGGCGAGATTGCCGCGCGTCTCCCCTTTCTTCGGAATGCGGGCAAGACAGTAGGGCGCGGGCACGCCGTCCACCATCAGGATGCGCTTGTCCCCCTGTTCGATTTCCGGAACGAAGCGTTGCGCCATGACCGTCCTTGTACCGTAGCCGGTCATGGTTTCGATGATGACGCCGATATTGGGGTCGTTTTCCCTTACCCTGAAAACGCCGGCCCCTCCCATCCCGTCCAGCGGCTTGACGATGATGTCCCGGTGCATGGCCAGAAACTCGCGCAAATCGACTTCCCTCCTCGCGACCAGGGTGGGCGGGGTGAATTCCGGGAATTTCGCGATGGCAAGCTTTTCATTCCAGTTGCGCAAGGCGGCAGGCCTGTTGACTACCTTCGCCCCGCCCTGCTCGGCAAGCTCCAGAAGCTGGGTGGCATAATAATATTCCATGTCGAAGGGCGGGTCCTTGCGCATCATGACCGCATCGAATTCGGCGAGGGGGCAAGTGCGCGGATTTTCCGCCTCGAACCACCGGGGAATTCTTCCGGTGAGCCTGATTTCGCGGGAAGCGGCTTGAATCACGCCATCTTTCAGGAGCACGTCTCCCACCAGCAGGACATGGATTTGATGCCCGCGGGAGGAAGCTTCGCGCATCATCGCGAAGCTCGAATCCTTGCGGGTATCGATCCCTTCGAGCGGATCCAGAATGAAGGCGATCCTCATTCCGGGACAGTCCTTTCGATTTCGATCGCGGCAGCCAGAAGCGCAAGGCGCGCGACCACGCCGTAGGCATAAAAGCGGTTCATGATCGTATCGGGGTTCGCCTTGTAATCGGGCAGGGAGCAGGGCGTTTCGAAGGCGAGCGGCACGAAATGCATTCCCGGCGCATTCAGGTTCTCGTCCGTTCCCCTACCGGTGTGCACCCTGTAGAACCCCCCGACCACGAAATGGTCGATCATGTAGACCACGGGCTCGGCCACAGCCTCGTTGATGCTCTCGAAGGTATGCACGCCTTCCTGGATCAGGACATGGCTGACCGGCAGGCCCTCCTTGACGACCGCCATCTTGTTGCGCTGCTTTCTGTTGAGCCCTTTCACTTCATCGGGGCTCCTGACGCTCATCACGCCCATGCCGTAGGTCCCGGCATCAGCCTTGACGATGACGAAGGGCTTCTCCCTGATGCCGTATTCGGCATATTTCTTCGCGGTCTTGTCGAGTATCGCTTCGACATGGGAGACCAGGCACTCTTCCCCCACCCTTTCATGGAAATCGACCTTGACGCAGGTTTCGAAATAAGGATTGATGAGCCAGGGATCGATCCCGATCAGCTTAGAAAATTCTTCCGCCACCGCGTTGTAGGCCGAGAAGTGGTGGGATTTGCGCCGCGTCGCCCAGCCTGCATGAAGGGGCGGGAGAATCGCCTGTTCGATGTTTTTCAGGACATCCGGAATCCCGGCGGAAAGATCGTTGTTGAGCAGCACGATGCAGGGATCGAAGCCATCGAGCCCGAGGCGATTCCCCTGTCGCTTGACCGGTTCGAGCAGCAGGCTTTCCCCGTTGGGAAGGGGAATTTCCGTGGGCGAGGCGATCTCCGGAATCAGCGTGCCTATCCTCACGTTCATCCCGGACTGACGCAGGATGTAGGCGATCGCGGCCACGTTCTGCAGGTAATAGAGGTTCCGGGTATGGTTTTCGGGGATGAGCAGCGCTCCCCGCGCATCCGGACAGATCTTTTCGATGGCGGACATCATCGCCTGAACGCATAGCGGCATGAATTCCGGATTCAGGTTGTTGAACCCGCCCGGGAAAAGATTGGTGTCGACAGGGGCGAGCTTGAAGCCGCTGTTCCTCAGATCGACCGAGGCATAGATGGGCGTCGAATGCTCCTGCCATGCGCTCCGCAACCAGTGCTCGATGGAAGGCATCGCATCGAGTATCCGTTTTTCGAGTTCGAGCAGCGCACCGCTCAGGGCAGTCGTCAGATGGGGGACCATTTATTCTTCCGTTTCAATTTTCCGGGCGCCGTGATGTTAAAATGCGGGTTTTGCAAGCGCCTTCGACCATGCTCACCACTTCCAATATTACCATGCAGTTCGGGGCGAAGCCCCTGTTCGAGAATGTTTCAGTCAAATTCGGCGACGGCAACCGCTACGGACTCATCGGAGCGAACGGCTGCGGAAAATCGACATTCCTCAAGATTCTCGGCGGCGACCTCGAACCCAGTTCGGGCAATATCTCGCTCGATACCGGAGAGCGCCTCGGCAAGCTGCGCCAGGACCAGTTCGCATTCGAGGAACATCGGGTGATCGATGCCGTGATCATGGGGCACGAGGAATTGTGGCACATCATGCAGGAGCGGGAAAGGATCTACGCCCTGCCGGACATGACAGAAGAAGACGGCATCCTTGTGGCCGAACTCGAGGGGCGCTTTGCCGAACTGGACGGCTATACCGCGGAATCCAGGGCGGGCGACCTGCTGCTCGGAGTCGGCATCCCGACAGGGCAGCACTACGGACTGATGAAGGAAATCGCGCCCGGATTCAAACTCAGGGTGCTGCTCGCCCAAGTGCTGTTTGCCGATCCCGAAATCATGCTGCTCGACGAGCCCACCAACAACCTCGACATCAACAGCATACGCTGGCTCGAAGGCGTGCTCAACGAGCGCAACAACACCATGATCATCATTTCCCATGACCGCCACTTCCTGAACAGCGTCTGCACCC
>JAJZQY010000057.1 GCA_021806605.1 Pseudomonadota bacterium | reverse complement strand
GCGCCTACCGACCGGTTGATGTATGATTAACGTACTGATTATACGAGGATAAGCGAAATGATGGGGCATCGGAAGTCAGATCAGAATCGGTTGTTCTACAGTTTCAATCTGGATGAGCACATTCCCCAGGGTCACCAGACAAGCGATAAATGGACTGGTGGCAAACAAGACGATTGAGCATTTTGACGGCTGGTTATGGATACCGTGAGCTTTCCCGAACTTCCCGAAACTTCCCGAAACAGGAAGCGCCGGACATTCCCGAACTTCCCGCGCCCCCTATAAGAGGGGCGGGAAGAAAACGGGAAAAATTGAAAACGGGAAATTCATCCCTGGAGCATTGAATTTTGACATTGAAAGGACAGCGCAATGATTGATGGACTGATAGGCGGCAAGCTTTTCGGCAAGGCTGCAAAACGCACAGGGCAAAGCGGCAAGGCATTCACCACGGCGAAGGTGCGAACGGCAACCGCTGACGGTGATTCTGTTTTCGTGAACGTGATAACTTTTTCGGATGAAGTGGGAGACGCACTGCTGGCGCTCGATGATGGGGACAGCATCAGCCTTTCTGGTGCGCTATCGGTGAAGGTAGGTTCACACCCAGGAGGAAATCAAGAGGCAATCTTGCACCTTGATGACGCGTGCCTGACGCGTGCATGACGCGTGGAAGCCATCGGGCAAGCCTTTGCATGAGGTGTTTTTGCGATTGCCTGCTGCGCGAAATTCCCCGAATTTGCCTACATGGTGCCTACATGAAACCCGGAAAGCAAAAGCCCAGTCTTTTGAACTGGGCTAAGTGCTTGTTTTGTCTGGCTCCCCGACCTGGACTCGAACCAGGGACCTGCGGATTAACAGTCCGTCGCTCTACCGACTGAGCTATCAGGGAATAGAAGCGAGATTCTAATGGCTCGGAACCGTCAGGTCAAGACCCGACGGCCTCGAGAATGCGGGAAAGCGCCGCTTCCAGGTTCTCCATCGAAGTGGCGAAGGAAAGACGCATGTAGCCCTCCAGTCCGAAGGCCGAACCCGGCACCACCGCAACCCCCGCCTTCTCCAGCAGGTATTCGCAGAAGGCGATGTCGGTGGCTTCCCTGATTTTCCCCTCCCGGTGAAGCTTCGCGATCGCGCCGCGCGAATCGGCGAAGGCGTAGAAGGCTCCTCCCGCGGGAAGGCACTTCACTCCGGGAATCGCATTCAGCTTCTCGACCACCTGAACGTGCCTTTTCCTGAAGGCTTCCAGCATCGGAGCGAGGCAATTCTGGTCGCCGTTCAAGGCGGCTTCGGCTGCAACCTGGGAAATCGAGGTCGGGTTGGAAGTGCTTTGCGACTGCACGTTCTCCATCGCCGTGATGATTGCTTCGGGGCCCGCGCAATAGCCGATGCGCCATCCCGTCATCGAGTAGGCTTTCGATACCCCGTTCAGCACCATGGTCCTGGGATAGAGGTCGGGGCAGGCGTTGAGGATGTTGACGAACTTCGAGCCTGTCAGATTGATGTGCTCGTACATGTCGTCGGAGGCGATCAGGATTTGCGGATGCTTCCTCAAAACCTTTCCGAGCGCTTCGAGTTCCGCAAGCGAATAGACCGCGCCGCTCGGGTTGCTCGGGCTGTTGAATACCACCATCCTCGTCCTCGGGGTGATGCCCGCTTCCAGCTGCTCCGGGGTGATCCTGAAGCCCTGCTCGATTCCGGCCTCGACAATCACGGGCGTCCCGCCCGATATCAGGACGATGTCCGGATAGGATACCCAGTAGGGTGCGGGAATGATGACTTCGTCGCCTTCGTCTATCGTCGCGAGCGCCAGGTTGAAAAAACTCTGCTTGCCCCCACATGACACGAGAATCTGCTTCGGCGTGTAGTCGAGTCCGTTGTCTCTTTTGAACTTGTTCACGATCGCCTGCTTGAGTCCTGGCGTTCCGCCCACCGCGGTGTACTTGGTGAAGCCGTTCCTGATGGCGGCTATCGCGGCGTCCTTGATGTGCTGCGGGGTGTCGAAATCGGGCTCTCCTACGCCGAGTCCGATGATGTCCCGGCCTTCGGCCTTGAGCTTCGCGGCTCTTGCGGTGACGGCGAGCGTGGGGGAGGGTTTGATGGCCTGGACGCGAGTCGAAAGTTTCACGGTGATCCCTATGTTAAAATTGCCCTTTGCTGCTATCGAATTATACTGATGATCGTCACTTTCCCCAATAGCGCCTATCGCCTGCACCAGCCTTTCCAGCCTGCGGGGGACCAGCCCGAAGCGATCGAAAAACTGGTCGATGGGGTCAAGTCCGGCATGCGCTTCCAGACCCTGCTCGGCGTGACGGGTTCGGGAAAGACCTACACCATGGCGAACGTCATCGCGAGGCTGGGCCGTCCGGCCATCGTCATGGCGCCGAACAAGACGCTCGCAGCCCAGCTCTATTCGGAAATGCGCGATTTTCTTCCCGAGAACGCGGTCGAATATTTCGTCTCCTATTACGACTACTACCAGCCGGAAGCCTATGTTCCTTCCCGCGACCTCTTCATCGAGAAGGATTCCTCGATCAACGAGCACATCGAGCAGATGCGCCTTTCCGCCACGAAATCCCTGCTGGAGCGCCCGGACTGCGTGATCGTGGCCACCGTCTCGTCCATCTACGGCATAGGCGACCCGGTCGATTATCACGGCATGATCCTGCATCTGCGGGAGAACGAGAAGCTGTCGCAGAAAGACGCGGTGAAGCGCCTGGTCGCAATGCAGTACGAGCGCAACGACATCGAATTCAGGCGCGGGGTGTTCAGGGTGAGGGGGGACATTCTCGACATCTTTCCGGCGGAAAGCAATGAACTCGCGCTCAGGGTCTCGATGTTCGACGACACGGTCGAGTCGCTTTCCCTTTTCGATCCGCTCACGGGCCATGTCAAGCAGAAGGTTTCCCGCTACACTGTCTATCCTTCCAGCCATTACGTGACGCCGAGAAGCACCACTTTGCGCGCGATAGAAACCATCAAGGCGGAACTGCGCGAGAGAATCGCCTTCTACCAGAGGGAAAACAAGCTCGTGGAAGCGCAAAGGATAGAGCAGAGGACGCGCTTCGATCTCGAAATGCTCAACGAACTCGGGTTCTGCAAGGGAATCGAGAATTACTCGCGGCATCTATCCGGCAGGAATCCCGGAGATCCTCCTCCCACCCTGATCGACTATCTTCCGCCGGATGCGCTGATGATCGTGGACGAGAGCCATGTCACCATCCCGCAGATCGGGGCGATGTTCAAGGGAGACAGGTCGCGCAAGGAGAATCTCGTCGAATACGGCTTCAGGCTTCCCTCTGCGCTCGACAACCGGCCGCTGCGCTTCGACGAATTCGAGCGCGTGATGCGGCAGAGCATTTTCGTCTCCGCCACCCCTTCGACCTACGAAGCCGAACACCAGCAGCAGGTGGTGGAGCAGGTGATCCGCCCCACGGGGCTGGTCGACCCGAAGGTGGAAGTGAGGCCGGCATCCACCCAGGTGGACGATCTGATGTCGGAAGTCAGGCTGTGCGTCGCGAAGAACGAGCGGGTGCTGGTCACGACCCTCACCAAGCGCATGGCGGAGGATCTGACCGACTATTTTTCGGAGCACGGCGTCAAGGTGCGCTATCTGCATTCGGATATCGGCACGGTCGAGCGGGTCGAGATCATCAGGGACCTGCGGCTCGGCGTGTTCGATGTGCTGGTCGGGATCAATCTGCTGCGGGAGGGGCTGGACATTCCGGAAGTCTCGCTTGTCGCGATACTGGATGCGGACAAGGAGGGCTTCCTGAGGTCGGAGCGCTCCCTGATCCAGACCATCGGGCGCGCAGCAAGGCACGCCGGGGGGCGGGCGATCCTCTATGCGGATGCCATGACGGGCTCGATGCAGCGCGCGATAGGCGAGACCGAGCGCCGCCGCAGGAAGCAGATCGCCCACAACGAATCCCATGGCATCACCCCGACCGGCGTCTCCAAAGGCATCCGCGACATGATAGACGGGGTTTACGATGCGGAGGGCGAAGCCAGGGCCGCCCAGGCGGCAAAGGCCGAGGCGAAAATGCTTGCCATGTCCGAAGCCGAGCTTTCGAAGGAGATCAAGCGGCTGGAAAAGGAAATGCTCAATGCCGCGAAAAACCTGGAATTCGAGAAGGCGGCGCATTTCAGGGACGAGCTGCATGCCTTGAAGGCGCAGCTCTTCGGCGTCGCCTGAATCAGCAGCGGTTTCCCAGCATGTCCCTGAACGCTGTGAGCAGTCTGCGCATGGCGGGGCCCTTGTAGGGGAAAATTTCACGGGAATCCATGTCGTGGACGAAGGCGCGGTTGTCCAGTTCGAAAATGAGCAGCTTTTCGTCCAGCTCGCCGCAATCGATGACGAAGTAATCCAGCCCGATGCGCCGCTGGATTTCGCGCAGCGCGGCTTGGTGCCGTATTGCGAAGCCATTCCCGAATTCCGCCATGAATTTTTCTTCCTCGATCCGCTTCCCGGCGCTCTCCATCATCCCGGCATTCCTGTAATTGACCATCCACTCGTCCGATACCGCCATGTGGCAGGAAAACGCGCGCCCGTCTATCATCGCGATCCGGTATTTGCGGAACAGTCCGTCGGGACTGCTGTAGTCGATGAATTTCGTGAGGTAGAATTCATCGCCCCCGATTCGCGAGAGATAGTTTTCGATATCCCGCGGCGCCTCCATCTTTTCCAGATCCCGGCCGGC
Organism: Pseudomonadota bacterium; assembly: GCA_021806605.1. Lineage (GTDB taxonomy): Bacteria > Pseudomonadota > Gammaproteobacteria > Burkholderiales > JABEVD01 > JABEVD01. The sequence goes on along the minus strand of JAJZQY010000057.1, from coordinate 3,665 downwards.
ATGGGAATCGAGCGGCCTCAGAATGAACGGGAAGCCTTCGGCGATTTTCGCCAGCTCGCCTCTCCCCATCCTTGTCGTGGCGGGCATGAAGAGCCCCTTCACCGGGGAAAGAAGCAGGCTTGCGCGATCCCTGGAAAGCCTCATGATGCTTTCCGGACGGTTGATGACCGGGCGATGCCATGTTGCGATGCGCTCGCCGATGCCAGCCAGGAGCTTCGAGTTTTCGCAAGACTCGCCTATGGCGACGAACAGCAGGTCGTGCTCCGGAATTTCCTCGGGAATCGGATGCGCCTCGGAAACATAAAGCAGAATCAGCTCGACGTCGGATGCTTCGAGCAGGAAATCCAGGGGGGTGTTGTCCTGCATGTCGCCAGGCCGCATCAGGGCGAGCAATCTGATTGCCGGAGGGCATGCCGGCGGCAGAAGGTAGCTTCTCCTGAGGGCGAGCGCCTTGCCCTGCATCTCGATCGCGGCCTCCCGGTTTCCGAGAAGCTGGAAGGCGCAGGAAAGCCCCATCAGCATGTTCGCCGGGTCGGGATTTTGCGCAGCAAGATTGACCAGATCCGGCAGGCTTTCGCCATTGGCGATGCGCCGCATCATTTGGGCCACGCCTATCAGGTCCGTGCTGTTCTGGTTCATCCCGCCACTATAGCGGAAGGGGCCCGGCCACGCACGCGCCTGGGCCGATTTGCCGTATAATCTCCATCGACCGGTTTTAAGGGCAACTTTATGAAATTAGATGAAAAAACAGGCATTCTCTTCGTCTGCATGGGCAACATCTGCCGTTCCCCGACAGCGGAAGCGGTGTTCAGGAAAATGGCGGAAGAGGCGGGGCTCATCGAAAGGGTGTTCATCGATTCGGCAGGCACCCACGACTACCATATCGGAAGTCCCCCGGACGAGCGCTCGATGCGCGCTGCTAGGGGAAGGGGCTACGACATGAGCGGCTTGCGCGCGAGGCAGGTGGAGGCGAAGGATTTCCTGCATTTCGACTACATCCTTGCCATGGACAGGGACAATCTAGCGATGCTGAAGCGCATCGCCTCTCCCGGGTTGCAGGGCAAGGCGAGGCTTTTCATGGAATTCAGCGGGGATTTCGCAGACCCTGAAGTGCCGGACCCGTATTACGGCGGCGCGCAGGGCTTCGAGACCGTGCTCGACAGGGTGGAAAGCGCATCCAGGGGGCTGCTCGCGCAAATCGCGGCAGCCCGCTAGAGCCTATTCTGCCTGCTTGGTTTCGACCTGGAGCAGCTGCTCGGATTCGATGGGGGTGACGTTGCGCGTCCTGCGGCGGCGCGGATTGGTTCTCGCCTTTTCGAAGCTGGCTTCCGACGCGGTCTGCTGCACCTTTTCAGGATTCGTCTCGACCTGCTGCAACTCCGGTTCGTCCTTTTTAGGCTGCGCATCCTCGTCCATTGGAGGCTGGGCATACTCGATGATCGCCTCGATTCTGGCCGGCCTGGCTTTGGGCTGGGCTTTTTCCGCGACCGCCTCGCCGCTCGCGGGTTTTGCGTATTCTATGATCGCTTCGATGGTCGGTGCGCCTGCCGGTTTTCCGGTCTCGATCGCCAGAACTTCCTGGCGATCGCCTCTTCCCCTGTCGCGCCTGCCGCGCCTGCGTTTGCCGCGTCCCCCGCCTTCGCCCCCCTCGCGCGGCGGCTTTTCTGCCTCGACCGCTTCGACTGCGGGCAGCGGCTGCTTTTCAGGTTTGGGTTGCTTGGGCGTCGCCGGGCGCTTCGCTTCCGAAGGCCGCTGCCTGTTTTCCTGGCGGCGCGGCCTCTCGCGAGCCGGCAAGGGCTTGGCCGGCGCCGGGGTCCTGGGCGCTTCGCTTTCCTCGGGTTTGAACCACGAGAACATCTTCTCGAAGAAGCCCGGCTTCTTCGCTTCGGCCTTCACCGGAGCGGGCTGGTCGGGGGTGATGCCCCTGACTGCAGCCTGCGGACGGGAAGCCTTGGCTGCTTCCTTGGCAGGCTCCAGGATTTCTTCGAGCGGCTTCTCGACAAGCTGATAGCTCGCCGCTGCATTGTCGGAAGCGTTCAGTTCGTCGTGACGGAGCCTCGTGATGGTGTAATTGGGCGTTTCGATATGCATGTTCGGGATCAGCACCACGTCGACTCTGAGCCTGGATTCGATGGTATGGATTTCCGCCCGCTTTTCGTTCAGCAGGTAGGTCGCGACATCCACCGGGACCTGGGCGCGAATCAGGGCGCTGTTTTCCTTCATCGCCTCCTCCTGGATGATCCTGAGGATGTGCAAGGCCGAGGATTCTATGCCGCGAATGTGGCCTGTCCCGTGGCAGCGGGGGCAGGGCATGTGGCTGGATTCGCCCAGGGAGGGCTGCAGCCTCTGGCGCGACAATTCGAGCAGCCCGAAGCGGGAGATTTTCCCGGTCTGCACGCGCGCCCGGTCGTGGTGGAGCGCTTCCTTCAGCCTGTTTTCGACTTCGCGCTGGTTCTTGCCGCTTTCCATGTCGATGAAGTCGATCACGATGAGTCCGCCCAGATCGCGCAGTCTCAATTGCCTGGCGATCTCGTCGGCGGCTTCAAGGTTGGTGTTGAAGGCGGTCTGCTCGATGTCCGCGCCCTTGGTGGCGCGTGCCGAATTGACGTCGATGGAAACCAGCGCTTCGGTATGGTCGATCACGATCGCGCCGCCCGAGGGCAGGGAAACCGTGCGCGAATAGGCGGTTTCGATCTGGTGCTCGATCTGGAAGCGGGAGAAGAGCGGAATATCGTCGCTGTAGAGCTTGACCCGGTTCACGTTGGACGGCATCACATGGCTCATGAACTGCCTGGCCTGCTGGTAGATATCGTCGGTGTCGATCAGGATTTCGCCGATATCCTGGTTGAAGTAGTCCCTGATCGCACGGATGACCAGGCTGCTTTCCTGGTAGATCAGGAAGGCGCCGCTTTGCTGCTTCGACGCGCTCTCGATCGCGGTCCAGAGCTGCATCAGGTAGTTGAGGTCCCATTGCAGTTCTTCCAGGCTCCTGCCGATTCCGGCAGTCCTGGCGATGATGCTCATGCCTTGCGGGATTTCGAGCTGCGCCATGATATCGCGCAGTTCGTTGCGGTCTTCGCCCTCGATGCGGCGGGATACGCCGCCCCCTCTGGGGTTGTTGGGCATCAGGACCAGATAGCGTCCGGCCAGGCTGATGAAGGTGGTGAGCGCAGCGCCCTTGGTGCCGCGCTCGTCCTTGTCCACCTGGACGATGACTTCCTGCTTTTCCTTCAGGACGTCCTGAATTCTGGCGCGGCCGACATCGACATTTTCCCCGAGGAAATTGCTCCTGGCGATTTCCTTGAAGGGGAGAAAGCCGTGCCTGTCTCCGCCGTAATCGACGAAAGCAGCCTCCAGGCTGGGTTCTATTCTTGTGATTACTCCCTTGTATATATTGCTTTTTCTTTGTTCCTTGCTAGCCGATTCGATATCCAGGTCAATCAGCTTTTGACCATCCACTATCGCGACCCTAAGCTCTTCGGATTGGGTCGCATTAAACAACATGCGTTTCATTATTTATTTTCTCCCGCGCTCTTGTCACGGGCAAAACTGCGCAACATCTTGCGCTTCTTCAGTCAAACATCAGCCATCTATTCGGAGTAGGCATGGCGCTTCATGATTCAGAATCGGGGTTGCCTAAAACCTGCCCGGAGGGAAGGGATGAA
>JAJZQY010000056.1 GCA_021806605.1 Pseudomonadota bacterium | reverse complement strand
CATCAATACCCGGTCTTGCGTCCCGCGATTTCCGGCAGATCGGCATCGCTGATCAGCGACCAGATCAGGCGGGCGACAGTCTCCGATGCAATGATCGTGTGGCTGTTGTTCGAGGCGAGGAGCTTTTCGCGCAGTTCCCTGCGCACGTCGGAAATGCCGGTCAGGTCGAAGATGATGTCGATCGCATTGCCCATGGCGACGACTTCGTCCAGCGTGACGATCCTGATGCCTGCCGAGGCCGCCTGAGACTTGGCCGGCGTATCCGAGCGCTCTGCGACACAGGTCAGATTGATGCTCTGCTTCTTTTGCAGCATGGCGCCAAGAAAAGCCGATCCTATTCTTCCCAGGCCGATGATGGCGATGTTCTGTTTGTGCATGATCCCCCCGAATTGATTGTTATGATTGGCGACTTGCCGCGAATAGTATATAAAAATCCTAAGGATCAGGCACGACTTCTTGCAGTCGGATGAATGCGGCTCGACAGGGAACATCCCTGCTCCTGTCGCGGTTTTCATTTATACTGGCATTTTACGAGAGATCTTTTCGCCCATGATTGCCAGCATGACCGGATTTGCTTCCGTCTCCAGAGAAACGGAGATCGGCTCGATCCTTCTCGAAATACGCTCCCTCAACCATCGCTATCTCGACGTCCAGTTCCGTCTTCCCGACGAGCTGAAGTTTCTCGAGCCCGTGATTCGCGAGAAGCTGGCCTCGGAATTGAGCAGGGGAAAGGTCGATTGCAGGCTGAGCGTGAATGCCTCTGAAGAAAGCGAGACCCGCAGAATTATCGACGAAGCGGTGCTGGCAAAGCTTGCCGGGCTCAACAGCCAGGTCAGGGAAAAGATTCCCGAGGCTGTCAGCCTTTCCGTCGCGGAAATACTGAAGTGGCCTGGCATTTTCGGGAAGGAAACCTTCTCCCGGGAAAATGCTCAAAGGGAAGTGGGCGAATTGCTGGATATCGCCATGGCCGATTTTTCCGCAACGCGAAAGCGAGAAGGGGAAAAACTGAAAGCCATCCTGCTCTCGCGCATGGCTGAGATCAGGAAAAAGATCGCGCTGGTTTCTCCGAGGATACCGGAACTGATCGCCTCCTTTCAGGGAAAACTGGTTTCGCGTCTGAAGGCGGCCATGGTCGACCTTGACGATGAGCGCATCAGGCAGGAATTGACGCTCTTCGCAGGCAAGATCGACGTCGACGAGGAGCTATCGCGCCTTGCAGCGCATCTCGACGAAATGGAGCGGATACTCGAAAAGGGCGGGGTGGTCGGAAAACGCCTGGACTTCCTGATGCAGGAGCTCAACCGCGAGGCGAATACCCTGGGGTCGAAATCGGTCGATCTCGAAGTATCCAGGATTGCCATGGAAATCAAGGTGCTGATCGAGCAGATGCGCGAGCAGATCCAGAACATCGAATGAATATTACCCGTCGCAGGGAGAAGTGAAGCATGGCGAGCTTACAGGAAATTCGTGGCAAGATCGGCACCGTGCAGAACCTGCAGAAGCTCACTCATGCCATGGAAATGGTGGCGCAGTCCAAAATTCGCAAGGTGCGCGATTGCATGACTGCCGCCCGTCCCTATGGCGAAATAATCCGCAACGTCTCCGCGCACATGAGCCATGCCCACCCGGAATACAAGTCCCCCTATCTGGCGGTTCGGGAAAATGTCCGCCGCATAGGCCTGCTGCTCGTCACATCCGACAAGGGGATGTGCGGCGCGCTGAACAGCAATGCTTTGCGTCTTGCGATCGGGCATATGAAAAGCTGGGCCGAACATAAAATCGATCTGGAGGTCTGCGCCCTGGGGGCGGTCGGCCTCGGCTTCATGAAGCGCATGAATGCCGCTATCGTATCCAGCGCGGTCGCTCTGGGAGATACGCCGCGCATGGAACAGCTTGCCGGACCTTCGAGAAAGCTCCTTCAGGCATACCGGGAAGGACACCTGGATGCGGTTTTCATCTGCTACACGCGCTTTGTCAACACCATCTTGCATCAGCCTGTCATGGAGCAGATTCTGCCCCTCAAGGGAGAAAGCCTTGGCAGTCCCTCGGGCTATTGGGACTACATTTACGAGCCTGATCCGAAAACCATCGTGGACGAGATGCTGCGGCGCTATATCGAGTCGCAGATCTATCTTGCCGTTGCAGAAAACATGGCATCCGAGCAGGGCGCGCGCATGGTCGCGATGAAGGCAGCATCCGACAATGCAGGTCATGTCATGGATGAACTGAAACAGATTTACCACAAGGCGAGGCAAACTGCGATCACCGAGGAAATTACGGAGATCATTGCCGGTGCGTCGGCTGTTTGAAAGGGACACCCGTATATGGCAATGACCGTTCAGGTGGACATCGTCAGCATAGAGAGCTCCATTTTTTCAGGCCTTGCCGAATTCGTGGTCGCCCCCGCCGAGTTGGGGGAAGTCGGCATCTATCCGGGGCATGCCCCCATGATCGCGCGGCTTCGTGCCGGAATTGTGCGCTTGAGGCTTCCCGACCGGAGCGACGAGGAAGTCATCTACGTCTCCAGCGGTATGCTGGAAGTGCAGCCGAGGCGAGTGACCATTCTTTCCGACCTTGCCATCGCCGAGGAGGAAATGAGCGAAGGCAGGCTCAGGGACGAGAAAAGAAAGATCGATGAAACCATGAAGAATCGCGTCACGGCCCAGGAATATGCAAAGATCGAGGCTGATCTGGCTGCTGCATTCCGGGATCTGAACGGGATTATGCAATTGAAGCACCGCAGAAAAGGACTTTAAGCACAACGTTAGCGGTTGATCGGTCTTGCCGTATCGGCTATCCTTGGCCGACGTTTCTTGGAGCAGTTCCTCAAAGCATGGAAAAAAACGGCAAGTCCGGCCTCTTCTCTCTTTCTCTTGCCGCTCTGGGCATAGTTTACGGCGACATCGGAACCAGTCCGCTCTATACCCTGAACACGATATTCACAGCCGGGATGCACCCTGTCCCGCTGAATCAGGAAAACATCCTCGGCATCCTTTCCCTGATCTTCTGGGCGCTGATGATCGTGGTCTCCCTCAAATACGTGGTATTCATCATGCACGCCGACAACAAGGGAGAAGGTGGCATCATGGCGCTGCTCTCCTTGGTTCTCGGCAAGCTGAGGAAATCTGGCAGGCAGCGCACGACCATTCTGATGCTGGGGTTGTTCGGCGCTGCGCTGTTTTATGGCGATGGCGTCATTACGCCAGCCATCTCGGTACTGTCTGCAGTCGAAGGGTTGCAGGTGGCGAGTCCGCTCTTCAAAAGCTATGTCATCCCGATGACGCTCGTGATATTGTTCGCGCTGTTTTTCTTCCAGCGCAGGGGCACTGCGAGCGTGGGCGCACTTTTTGGCCCAATCATGTGCCTCTGGTTCCTGGTGCTGGCGCTGTTCGGCATCCGCAGCATCCTGTCCGAGCCGCATGTGCTGGGCGCATTTAGTCCCATGCACGGCCTGCTATTCCTGGAGAATAACCCCGAGATAGGCTTTCTTTCTCTTGGCGGAGTGGTGCTGGCGCTGACAGGGGCGGAAGCGCTCTATGCGGACATGGGGCATTTCGGCAGAAAACCCATACAGCTCGCATGGTTCGGCTTCGTGCTGCCGGCCCTGCTGCTCAATTACTTCGGCCAGGGAGCGCTGCTGATCCACGACCCGAAGGCGATAGCCAATCCCTTCTATCTCCTTGCTCCCCACTGGGCGCTTTTCCCCCTCGTCGTGCTTTCCACGGCAGCGACGGTGATCGCTTCTCAGGCGGTCATCTCAGGTGCGTTTTCGATGACCAGTCAGGCTATCAGGCTGGGCTATGCACCCAGGATGGAGACTCAGCACACTTCCGAGGAGGAGATCGGTCAAATCTATGTTCCAGGGATCAACTGGACCCTGCTGCTCGCAGTGACAGCCCTTGTCCTCGGGTTCAGGGCGTCGTCCAGCCTGGCATCGGCTTATGGCATCGCCGTGACCGGCACCATGACCGTGACCAGCCTGCTTGCCTTCATCGTCGTGCGCAGGTTGTGGGGATGGGGGCTGATCAGGGGGGCGCTGCTGATTTTTCCCCTGATGACAATCGATCTCGCCTTCTTTGGGGCCAACCTGATCAAGGTCGAGGAGGGGGGGTGGTTCCCGCTCGTTCTCGCCTCCGTCATCTTCACCTTGATGACGACCTGGAAGCAGGGGAGGGTTCTGCTTGCGGAGCGCATGAAGCGCGAATCGATAGCGCTCGAACCTTTCGTCGAATCGCTTTCCCTGGATTCTGTGGTCAGGGTGTCGGGAACGGCGGTTTTTCTGACCGCCAATCCCGAAGGCGTGCCGCATGCTCTCCTGCACAATCTTAAGCATAACAAGGTATTGCACGAAAGAGTGGTGATCCTCAATGTGCAAATTCAGGACATTCCCCATGTCCCGATTGAAGAACGCATCGAATACCGTGCATTGCAAAACGGCTTCCATCGCATGATTGTCCAGTTCGGCTTCAAGGACGAGCCCAACTTGCCCAAGGCGCTTTTCGCCGAGAATGTCCTGGCGCTTGAATCCATGGATACCTCCTACTTTCTTTCCAGGGAAATGCTGATTCCCAAGGCTGGCCACAAAATGGCGTTCTGGCGCGAGAAGCTTTTCGTCGCCATGTTCCGCAATGCAGGCAGCGCCATTCCCTTCTTCAGGCTTCCACCCAATCGGGTGGTCGAGATCGGCGCCCAGGTAGTGCTGTAGTCCGCTTCCGGTTCGGGCGCATACTGGGTACAATTGGGCATTGAAAGTTTGATATCGACATGACCGGAAACCTTTTCATCATCAGTGCTCCCTCGGGGGCGGGAAAAACCAGCCTGGTGAGGGCGCTGCTCGAGGCCGACCGCAATGTGCACCTTTCCGTCTCCTTCACCACGCGCATGCCGCGACCGGGAGAAGTGGACGGGCGTGACTATTGCTTCGTTTCCAGGGAGGTTTTCGAGGAAATGGAAAGGCACGGGGAGTTTCTCGAAAGCGCCCATGTGCACGGCAATTACTACGGCACTTCGCGCAAATGGATCGAGGCCGAAAGACGGAAGGGGTGCGACATCCTGCTCGAAATCGACTGGCAGGGCGCTGTCCAGGTACGAAAGCTGGTTTCCGGAACCGTAGGCATTTTCATCCTTCCGCCTTCGATAGATGCCCTGAAGACGCGCCTGACCGGACGCGGACAGGACAGCATCGAGGTGATAGAGCGGCGCATAGCGGCCGCCCGCGAAGAGATGGGGCATGTGAAGGAATTCGACTATGTTATCATTAACGACGACATGGAAGAGGCGAAGCGGGATCTCGTCAGCGTCATCAGGGCGGAGCGACTGAAGCTTGCAGGCCAGCTCGCCAGGCACCATGAATTGATACAAGCGCTTATCTGAAGGAAACCAAATGGCACGCATCACCATAGACGACTGTCTCGAAACCATTCCCAACCGCTTCGAACTTACCCTCGCCGCGACGATCCGGGCGAGGCAGATTGCCAACGGCTCGAACCCGATGGTGGAGCCCAATCGCGACAAGCCCACCGTGATCGCCCTGCGGGAAGTCGCCGCAGGAAAAGTGGGCTTGGAAGTCCTCAACAAGGGTCTGGCGTAGGCGCCTTGCCTGAAGAACCCCTGCCTACCAGGGAAATATCCGGCTACCTCAAGCCGGAGGATGCGCTTCAAGTCGATTCCGCTTATCGCTTCAGCGAAGCTGCGCACCGGGGACAGTTCAGAATATCGGGGGATCCTTACATCTCCCATCCGCTCGCCGTCGCCAGAATTCTGGCAGAGTGGCGTCTCGACGGCCAAACTCTGACTGCAGCGCTGCTGCACGACGTGATGGAAGATACCGCCGTCACGAAGGACCAGCTCGCAAATCTGTTCGGCCAGCCGGTGGCGGATCTCGTGGACGGCGTCAGCAAGCTCGACAGGATCGAATTTCAGACCCAGGAAGACGCCCAGGCGGAGAATTTCAGGAAGATGCTGCTCGCGATGGCGAGCGACGTGCGCGTGATCCTGATCAAGCTTGCGGACAGACTGCACAACATGCGCACCCTGGATGCGATGTATCCTGCGAAAAGGAAGCGCATCGCGCGGGAAACCCTGGAGATCTACGCCCAGATTGCCAACCGCATGGGACTCAACAGCATCTACCAGGAACTCGAGGACCTTTCTTTCAAGCACCTCCATCCATACCGGTACCGGGTTTTCAGCAAGGCGATCAAGGCGGCGCGGGGAAACCGGCGTGAAGTGGTCGGCAAGATCCTGGACAACATCGTCCAGCGCCTCAAGGAAGCCGGAATCGAGGCTCAGACTACCGGGCGCGAGAAGCATCTTTACAGCATTTACCGGAAGATGCTTGAAAAAAAGCTGAGCTTCTCCGAAGTTCAGGATATTTACGGTTTCAGGGTGGTGGTGAAGGACATTCCGACTTGCTACTACGCGTTGGGTGTGCTTCATGGCCTGTACAAGCCCATTCCCGGGAAATTCAAGGATTACATCGCCTTGCCCAAATCGAACGGCTATCAGTCGCTGCATACTGCGCTTTTCGGCCCCTATGGTACCCCGATCGAGATCCAGATCAGAACTGCCGAGATGCACAAGATCGCCGAAGCCGGGGTCGCATCCCACTGGCTGTACAAGAGCTCGGAAGCCAACCTGAGCGAGATGCAGCGCAAAACCCATCAATGGCTGCAGAGTCTGCTCGAGTCCCTCGGAGAGAGCACGGATTCCGTGGAATTCCTGGAGCATCTCAAGGTCGATCTTTTTCCGGACGAAATTTACGTATTTACGCCCAAGGGCAAGATTCTGGTGCTGCCCAAGGGGGCGACTCCCGTCGACTTTGCCTACAGCGTGCATACCGACATCGGGAGCCGCTGCCTTTCCGTCAGGATCAACGGGGAATTGAAGCCCCTGAGGACGCCGCTCAGGAACGGCGATACGGTGGAAATACTCACGGCGCCTTATGCCAAGCCCAATCCGGCATGGCTGGAATACGTGATTACGGGCAAGGCCAGGACGCATATCCGGCACTACCTGAAAACCATGCAGCATGAGCAGTCCGCCATGCTGGGAGAGCGGCTGCTCAACCAGGCGATGGTTGCGCTCAAGATTCCGCCCGAGTCGGTGGACGATGCGAAATGGGACAGATTGCTGAAGTCGACCGGAGCCAAGTCGCGCCAGGACATCCTGACCGATATCGGACTGGGGCGGCGGCTCGGCATCGTCGTGGCGAAGCGGCTGGTCAGCGATGAAGTTCCTTCTCCGGAGGAGAAACCTGCGCCGCTCCTCATACGCGGCTCAGAAGGCATGGCTGTCGAATTCGCCAAATGCTGCAGCCCGATTCCCGGGGATCCGATACTCGGCTTCATCAAGAAAGGGCAGGGGCTCATCATCCATACCCATGATTGCCCGGTGGTTCGCAAAAGCAGGGTCGATCCGGCGAAATGCCTGGACGTCGAATGGGACAGCGAAATCACCCGGCAATTCGACGTCAGCATCAGGCTCGAAGTCAGGAATCAGCGCGGCGTGCTCGCCAGGGTTGCTGCGGAAATTGCCGAGGCGGGCTCCAACATCGAGAATATCAGCATGGAAGGGGAAGGAAGCTACACCACCATCAACTTCACACTGCAGGTCAGCAGCAGGATGCATCTTGCCCAGGTGATGCGCGCCCTGCGCAAGATTCCGGACGTGGTCAAGATCAGCCGGGTGAAAGCCTGAATTTCAGGAGCAGCCAGAGGAGCCCGGCAAGGGCAGCAATTGAGCCGAGACTGAAAGTGATCTGGGGTCCGAACGCCCCCCAGGCATAGCCTCCTCCCAATGCGCCCAGAATGCCTCCGGCGCCATAGACCAGGCTGGTATAGAATGACTGCCCCCGAGCCTGGTATCTTCCCCTGAAAAAATGATGAATGGCGGCCATTGCCGCGGCATGATGCGCGCCGAAAGTCGCAGCGTGCAGGGTTTGGGCGAGGATAACCAGAATGGGAATGTCCACCGCCCATCCAATCAGGGAAAAGCGCAGGGCGGCGCATCCGAGACTGAAGGCGAGGATTGATTTCAGGGAGAATCTCGCCATGATTTGCGGCATCAGGAAGAATACGCCGATTTCGCAGATGACGCCCAGCCCCCACAGCCAGCCTATGCTGCTTTTCGAGTAGCCGTGCGCAACAAGATAGATCGAATAGAAGGTGTAATAGGGGCCGTGCGCCGCCGTCATCAGCAGACAGGAGGCGAAAAGCGCAACGACTTCGCTTTTGCCCAAGATCCGCCAGACTGAAGCAGAGTCGGTTTCGTGCGGAGCATTGCCTGCCTCGGGAATCTTTCCGGAGAAAACAAGCGTGCCGATCATGAAACCGAGTATGGCCCAGAGCAGGGCGGCGATGGGCGTGTGGTCGAGGAGA
>JAJZQY010000055.1 GCA_021806605.1 Pseudomonadota bacterium | reverse complement strand
ACTTAAGGAAACTAAAGGATTTTAACGCCTGCAAAAGCGGGCGTCAATTGGAGGTGGAAATCGACGCTCAGGATTTTTCGGAGCCGAGCGGCCTTCCGGTCTTGATTTTCTCGATTCTCGAGATCGCATCCTTGAGCTTTGCCTTGTCGAGCGATGCGAGCACATGCAGACCCGCGCGCAAAATCTCGCTCTTCTTGGCATTGATGCCGAGGCCGAGGCAGGCCTTCTTGAGTTCGGAAATTTTCCGATAATCCGTCTCCGGAAAGGTGAAGCTGTCCCGGATCACTTTCGATGCCTTGGGCTTGGCTGCCTTTGCCTGGACTACCGGCTTGGCAGCGGGCTTAGCGGCCGGTTTTGCGACGGCTTTGGATGCGGGTTTTGACGCAGCCGTCTTTGCGACGGGTTTCGCTGGCGTCGGTTTCTTTTGCTCGGGTTTTGCTGAAGCCTTGGTCGTCATTTCAGTCTCCTGGTATGGAACCGCAAAGCGGCTTGAATAGAGTATAAACCGTATATATAATTAGTTCAAGCGGTCACATTTCTTGAATATTCCGGGTGATACAATTGGGCATGAATGTCGAGATCGAACTCAAGTTGCGGGTGCCTCCCGAGGCTGTCCGGAAGCTTCAGCGCCACCCTCTTCTCAAGTCGGCATCCCGGCCGGTTAAGCTCGTGAGCGTCTATTTCGACACCCCTTCCCTGGAGCTCAAGTCGAAATCCATTGCGTTGCGCCTGAGGAAGGAAGGAAGGCGCTGGATCCAGACCGTCAAGGGAGGCGGAAGCATGCTTGCCGGCGTACATACCCGCTGCGAATGGGAGGCGCCCGTGGTGCGCAATGCCCTCGATTTCACCAAGATCGAAGACCGGTCTCTCATCCGGTTGTTCGGCAACAGCGAACTGCGCCGAAACCTGGGCCCGGTATTCGTCACCGAGTTTTCCCGGAAGACCATCCCCGTCGAATTCGGCGGGAGTACCATAGCCGTCTGCTTCGACAGGGGAAAAATCCTGTCCGGCGGCAGGGAAGAGTGCATTTCCGAGGTCGAGCTCGAACTGAAGTCTGGCCATCCTTCGGCGCTTTTCGATTTCGCCCTGGAACTGCAGAAAACTCTTCCCCTGTTCGTCGAGGGAAGGAGCAAGGCCGAACGCGGCTATGCGCTTTCCATGGGCGGTTCGATCGGGGCGCCTGCGAAGGCATCCGCCGTCAATCTCGACAGGAAGACGGATGTCGGGTCGGCTTTCAGGGAAATCTTCCGGGGCTGCCTGCGGCAATTGCAGGGCAATGTCCAGGGGCTTCTCGACAGAGAAGCCGATTGCGAATACCTGCACCAGATGCGCATCGGACTCAGGCGCATGCGCTGCGCCCTCGGCATGTTCTCCCCTGCTTTCGGCAAGGCGGCCTTTTCCGAATTGATTCCTGAATTGAGATGGCTGGGCGGGGAATTGGGTCCTGCGAGAAGCTGGGATGTTTTCGTTCTCGAGACGCTTCCTCCCGTCAGGGAGGCCTTGTCGAGCCAGTGCGATTTTCGGGAACTCGAGTTGGCGAGCGAAACCCTGCGCATGAAAAGCAAGGAGCGGGCCGTCGAGGCGGTTGCTTCGCACCGCTTCCAGAGCCTGCTTCTCAAGCTCGGCGCGGCGCTTTCCCGGGAATCCTGGCCGCAAAAGCCGTCCGTACCCATTTTCGATTTTGCGAACCGGATACTGGAGAAGCGCTTTCGAAACTTCGAAAGGAGCGGAAAGCATGTCGGGTCGTTCGATGCGGCAGGGCTGCACGCCTTGCGCATCAGCGGAAAGAAGCTGCGATATGCTGCGGAATTTTTCTCCGCCCTTTATCCCGGCCATGCAGCCCGAGGTTTTCTCAGAGATATGGCCGCAATCCAGGATGCCCTGGGCGCGATCAACGATGCCGCGACCACAAACCGTCTGCTCGACGCCCTGCCCGAGAGGGGAGCTTCCCGACTCGTCAGGGGATGGGCGTGTTGCGATGCGAGGCATCGAGCTGGCCAACTTGACAGGAAGCGGTTCAAGACCTTGACGCCGTTCTGGAAAAATTAAGGAGCAGAAATGGACCTGATATTGTGGCGTCACGCCGAAGCGGAAGACGGCTTTCCGGACGAAGGGAGAGCCCTGACGGAGAGGGGAATCAGGCAGGCGGCGCTGATGGCCGGCTGGCTGAAGCCGAGACTCCCCAAAGACTACAAACTGATCGTCAGCCCTGCCAAGAGAACCCGGCAAACCGCCCAGGCGCTGGAGGCCCGATTTTCCGTTTCGAATGCGGTTCGTCCGGGCGCTTCCTATGCCTCGATTCTGGCAGAAACGGGGTGGCCGGACGCCAAGGGTTGCGTCGTCCTGGTCGGGCACCAGCCTGCTTTGGGGCAGGTCGCATCCCTCCTGCTTTCCGGAGTGGAGGGAGAATGGAGCGTCAAGAAGGGTGCGATATGGTGGTTCAGCAACAGGACGAGACGGGATGAAACCCAGACCGTGCTGAGAGCGGTTGTCTCCCCCGATCTGATCGGAGCTTGAAATACGGCTCCCCTCTGGCTATGTTTCAAAGGGGAGGGGCGCATGCGATTGAGCATACTGGGTTGCAGCGGCGGCATCAGCGGGGATTTGCGTACCACTTGTCTGCTGCTCGACGAGGACACGCTGATCGACTGCGGGACCGGGGCGGGAGACCTCGGCCTTGCCCGAATGATAGGCATCGACCGGGTCTTTCTGACCCATTCCCATCTCGATCATGTGGCCTTGCTGCCGATGCTTGCGGACAGCGCCGGCAGTTTCAGGAATGAACCGCTTACCGTATATGCCCTTCCCGAAACGATAGCGGTGCTGAAAGCGCATGTCTTCAATTCGCATCTCTGGCCGGATTACACGGTGCAGCCTACGCCCGAGAGGCCCTACCTCAGGTTCATGGCAATAAGGGTCGGCCAGAGCATTTTGCTGAAGGACGGGAAAATCACTGCGCTTCCGGCAGAACACGCGGTTCCCGCCGTGGGCTATCTTGTCGACAGCGGGCAGTCGTCATTTGCATTCAGCGGAGACACCACCTATTGCGAGGCATTCTGGGAGTCGCTCGAAAAAGCCGAAAACCTACGCCATCTCATGATCGAGGCCACCTTTCTCGAGTCCAGCCGCGAACGGGCGAAGATTTCAGGACACATGACGCCGGGCCTGCTTGCCAAGGGGTTCGAAAGGCTCGGACGCCCGGTAGATATTCTGATCACGCACATGGAAGCGGGAAGGGAAGAGGAGACGATGCAAGAGATTCTGGCGCTATCCGGAAGATTCACGCCGAAGGCGGTTTCCAGGGGGCAGGTCTTCGAATTCTAGCGTTTCTTGAGTTCGATCAGTTTCAGTTCGACGCCGAGGGTTTTCCATTCCTTGACCTCTTCCTTCAAAGCGGTCGAAGTCAGGGGATTCCTGTCCAGCCACCCCGCTTCGAGATAAAAATTGAATCCGGAAGGAGCCGCTTCTGCCTCCATCATGGGCAATGCGACATCGGTCCTGCTGCGATAGAAAAGGGCGGCCATTCTCAGCGCGAAAATCAGCGAGGGATCGGCAAGATGGTGCAGTAGGCCCTGCATCTTGGCAAGAGAGCCCTTGTGGCCCAGCACGAGCAGGCTGAGCCGTGCCTGTTCCTTCTTGGAAAATCCGGGCATGTCGGCATGCGCCAGGATATAGGCCGAATGCTTGTGATAGCCGTTGTGCGCGACCGAAATGCCGATTTCGTGCAGCTTCGCCGACCAGGCGAGATACTGCAGGTCGCCTTC
The DNA here is from genome assembly GCA_021806605.1 of Pseudomonadota bacterium. Taxonomy (GTDB): domain Bacteria; phylum Pseudomonadota; class Gammaproteobacteria; order Burkholderiales; family JABEVD01; genus JABEVD01. Next base: position 4,781 of record JAJZQY010000055.1, on the reverse strand, counting down.
GGCATCGGATTCGCCGAGCAGCTTTTCACCCAGGAAGAAGCTCAATGCCCCGACGCGCTCGGCCTGGGTCGCGTCGACATGGTAGCGCCGCATGAACTGCTGGGTCGTCACATCGCGCATGTCCTGGTGATGGAACCTGCCCAGCATGTCGTAAAGCACGCCCTGCCTGAGCGCGCCCGATGCAGGAGTCATGCGTTCGATGCCGAGTTCGCAGAAAGCCGCATACATGATGGAAAGTCCTCCCGGCAGGATCTGGCTTCTTTCGGGGCGCAAGCCGGGGAGTTGGAGACGCTTGACGTCTCCAGCCTTGACGAGGTGGGCGCGCAGCTTCTCCAGCCCTTCCAAGGTAATTCCGGATTCGCTAAACCCGTTCTGCTCCAGGATGTCGGAAAGCGATCTCGCCGTGCCCGAAGAGCCGATGGCCTGCTGCCACTGCCCCTGATAAAAGTCGCTGGCAATGCCCTGCAGTTCCAGGCTTGCGGCAAGTTCGGCCTGCTTCAGACTGGCCTTGCTGATTTTGCCGTCCTGGAAGAAACGCAGGCTGTAGCTTACGCAGCCCATGTAGAGACTGGCGAGCTTCAGGGGCTTCAGCCTGTTGCCGATGATGAACTCGGTCGACCCGCCTCCTATGTCCACGACGAGGCGGTTATCATCGGAGGCGGGCAGGCCGTGGGCGACGCCGAGATAGATCAGCCGGGCTTCCTCTTGTCCGGCGATCACTTCGATCGGAAAGCCCAGGGCGAATTCGGCCTTGTCGAGAAATTCCTGTGCGTTCGCCGCAACTCTCAGCGTATTGGTGCCGACCGCGCGTACAGCGTGGGCGGGCAGCCCTCTCAGGCGTTCGCCGAAGCGGCTCAGGCATTCGAGCGCCCTGGCCTCTGCGGCTTCATCGAGATAATTGTCGGACGTGAGTCCAGCCGCGAGCCTGACCGTGCTGCGCAGGGAATCGAGGGGATAAACCTGGTCGTCTACGATACGTGCGATCTGGAGCCTGAAGCTGTTCGAGCCGAGATCGACCGCCGCCAGGGTGGAATATTCTGGGGTCAAACCTTATTCCCGGCTTTCCCGCTCGATTTCTTCGACCGTGACATGGCGCACGTCCTTGCCCTTGACGAGATAGACCACGTATTCGCACATGTTCTTCGAATGATCCCCGATCCGCTCGATCGCCTTGGCGACGAACAGGATCTCGAGCGATGTCGAGATGGTGCGGGGGTCTTCCATCATGAAGGTGATGAGCTGCCTCAGGATGTTCTGGAATTGTTCGTCGACGATCTGGTCCTGGCGCACGACTTTTGCCGCCATGGAGACGTCCAGCCTGGCGAAGGCATCCAGGGCGTTCCTGAGCATGTCGAGGGCGGTTTCTCCCGCGCGCCGGATTTCGTTGAAGCGGGGATGGGCGATTCGGTCCGAGGCGCAAATCAGCTTCGCCATGCGCGCGATTTTCTCGGCCTCGTCCCCGATGCGCTCGAGATCGGTGATCGTCTTGACTACGGCCATGATGAGCCGCAGATCTCCCGCTGCGGGTTGGCGCCGCGCGATAATCTGGGAGCAGAGTTCGTCGATTTCGACTTCCAGCGCGTTGACGCGATGGTCGTTGGCAATGGTTTGTTCTATGGAATCCAGATCGCAAGTCTGGAGTCCGTCCAGCGCCCTCGCAATCTGCTCTTCGACGAGCCCGCCCATTTTCAGGACCAGGGAGCGTACCGATTCGAGCTCGACGTCAAACTGCTTTGAAATATGTTCGTTGCTTCCCATGGTTTCTTCCTTATTGCCTATGCCCTGATTTGCCTGACCCCGTTCGACGTTCCCAGCAACAGCAAGTCGGCCGGGCGACGCGCGAAAAGCCCGTTGGTCACCACGCCGGTGATCTGGTTGATGATGCCCTCGAGTTCGACCGGATTCATGATGGAAAGACCATGAACGTCGAGGATGACATTGCCGTTGTCGGTCGTGAAGCCTGCCCGGAGTTTGGGCTGTCCGCCCAGCTTGGCGAGCTCTCGCGAGACATAGCTTCTTGCCATGGGAATTACTTCGACCGGCAAAGGGAACTTTCCGAGCAAATCCACCAGCTTCGTTTCGTCCGCGACGCAGACGAATTTCCGGCTGACTGCGGCGACGATCTTTTCGCGGGTCAATGCGCCGCCGCCGCCCTTGATCATGTGCATGTTGTGGGTGATTTCGTCAGCCCCGTCGACATAGAGTTCGAGCTGGTCCACGCTGTTCAGGTCGAGCACTGCGATGCCGTGGCTCCTGAGCAGGTTTGCCGTCGCTTCCGAACTCGCCACGGCCCCTTCAATCTTGTTCTTGATCTTGCCGAGTTCGTTTATGAAGTGGTTGGCAGTCGAACCCGTTCCCACGCCGATGATGCACCCCGACGGGACCTGTTCTATGGCGGCCCTTGCCACCGCCTGCTTCATTTCGTCCTGCGTCATAAATTTTCCGCTTTCCTATTGTTCAGCCGTTAGAATAGCGCCTAGGATCGATTTGCACAATTCCGCGAAGAGGAAACAGGTTAAACTTTGAGCTTGTACTCTATGACACATCCGGTTAAAACTTTATGACACCCGATTATCTGGAAAAAATACTGACTGCCCAGGTCTACGATGTGGCGATCGAGAGTCCGCTCGAACTGGCGCCAAATCTTTCCGCTCGCATGAAAAATCGCCTCATGATCAAGCGGGAAGACATGCAAAGCGTTTTTTCATTCAAGCTGCGCGGTGCCTACAACAAGATGGTGAGGCTTCCCGGAGAAGTTCTGGCGCGCGGCGTCATCGCCGCTTCGGCAGGCAATCATGCCCAGGGAGTGGCCCTTGCCGCGCAGAAGCTGGGGGTTCCTGCGACCATCGTCATGCCGGCCACGACCCCTGCGATCAAGGTGCAGGCAGTGTTGGCGAGGGGCGCGCAGGCGGTGCTCTTCGGGGACACCTACGACGAGGCTTATGCCCATGCCATGCAGCTTGTGCAGGAGCGGCATCTGACGTTCGTGCATCCCTACGATGATCCCGACGTGATTGCCGGCCAGGGAACCATCGCGATGGAAATCCTGAGGCAGCAGTCCCAGCCGATTCATGCCATTTTCGTTCCCGTCGGCGGAGGCGGGCTGATCGCGGGAATCGCAGCCTACATCAAGCGTCTCTATCCCGGGATCAGGATCATCGGCGTCGAGCCCGTGGATGCCGACGCAATGTCGCGCTCGCTGCAGGCTGGAAGCAGGGTGAAGCTCGACCAGGTCGGACTTTTCGCCGACGGCGTTGCGGTCAAACTGGTGGGAGAGGAAACTTTCCGTCTTTGCAAAGCGTTCGTCGACGAGATCGTTCTGGTGAACAACGACGAGATCTGCGCCGCGATAAAGGATGTTTTCGAGGATACGCGATCGATCCTGGAGCCCGCGGGGGCGCTTGCCGTGGCGGGCGCGAAAAGCTACGTCGAGCGCGAGAAGATCGCGGGCAAGACCCTGGTGGCCATTGCATCCGGGGCGAACATGAATTTCGACAGGCTGCGCTACATCGCAGAACGCGCCGAACTCGGGGAGAAACGGGAAGCCATCCTGGCCGTGACCATCCCCGAGAAGCCCGGAAGCTTCAAGAGGTTTTGCTCCATTCTGGGGGCACGCAACATCACCGAATTCAACTACCGCTTTTCGGATCCGGCAGAAGCCCATGTTTTTGTCGGCGTCCAGGTGCATAACCGCCAGGAAACCCTGGGGCTGCTCGATGAATTGCGCAGAAACGGCCTGAAGGCGCTCGATTTCACCGACAACGAAATGGGGAAACTGCATGTGCGCCATATGGTGGGCGGGCACGCCCCCCAGGTCGAGAACGAGATTCTCTATCGCTTCGAGTTTCCCGAGCGCCCTGGCGCGCTCATGCAGTTCCTGAACAGCATGAGCCACAACTGGAACATCAGCCTGTTCCATTATCGCAATCACGGCACCGACTATGGCCGGGTCCTGATCGGCATGCAGGTTCCAGAAAGCGAAATGGCCGAATTCAGCAGCTTCCTGGCCCAGCTGGGCCACCGGCATTGGGCGGAGACGGACAATCCTGCCTACAGGCTTTTCCTGGGCTGAAGGCGTGGAGTCGCTTTACGACATCCTGGAAGTCAGCCGCACCGCGAGTCCCGAGGTGATCAGGGCTGCTTACAAGAGTCTCGTCCAGCGCTTCCATCCGGACAGGAATCCGGACAATCCCGATGCAGAAGAGCGGATCAAGCGCATCAACCATGCCTACGATATCCTTTCGGATCAGGAAGAAAGAGCGGCCTACGACGTCATGCTCGCCCTCGAGGAAATGCCCGCCCCGGAAATTTCTTCCGGCAACATGGATCCGGAAGAGGCGGCAGTTCCAACAGAAAGCGTTTCGGAGCTTTCCGCAAAGCATGCATTCAAGCGGCCTGCACTTGTCATTGCGGGGGTTTTCTCCATTGCGCTGATCGCCGGCATCGTTTTCTTCTCCATGGGGGAGAAGGCGAAGCCGCCTGCGGCCTCCCCGCTGCCGGCGCCCAGGCCTTTGGCGAGCGTTGCGCCACTCCGTCCGCAGCCTGTTGCACCTCCTGCCCCTGCAGAGAAACCTGCCCCGAAGCGCCCTGAAACCATCCTGCCCGCATCCTCCCCCGTCGCGATGCCGGCGCCCATCAAGCCTGTCGAAAAGCTCAGGATGCCCAGACTCGAGCAAAAGGTGCTGTCTCAGCCGCGAGCCGTGTCTCCACCAGTTGCTGCCATCCCGCAGGCCAGGCCGGCTGCCGAGGTTTCGAAATACGCCGATCTTGCCAGCGCAGTG
>JAJZQY010000009.1 GCA_021806605.1 Pseudomonadota bacterium | reverse complement strand
TGATTGAGTTTCGATCGGTTCTGGTGTTATAATTATCAATTTTTCTAAGTTGGAGTGAACGAATGGCCCGGATAGCAGGGGTTAACATTCCGAATCATCAGCACGCTGAAATCGCGTTGACCGCGATCTACGGTGTTGGTCGCACTCGGGCACGTCAAATTTGCGCTGCGGCAGGGATCAGCACCTCGACCAAGATCAAGGATCTGACCGAGGCGGAGGTCGAAAAGCTGCGCGATCAAGTGACGCATATCACGGTGGAAGGCGATCTTCGCCGCGAAGTGTCCATGAATATCAAGCGTCTGATGGATCTGGGTTGCTATCGCGGCCTCCGCCACAGACGCGGGCTTCCCGTTCGCGGGCAGCGTACCAGGACCAATGCCAGGACCCGCAAGGGGCCGCGCAAGTCGATGCGCGCTAAATAATCAGGGGAACCGATATGGCAAAAACTAATACCAGGGTGCGCAAAAAGGTCAAGAAGAATGTTTCTGAAGGCATTGCGCACATTCACGCCTCGTTCAACAACACCATCGTCACGATCACCGACCGCCAGGGCAACGCGCTTTCCTGGGCGACTTCGGGAAGCGGCGGTTTCAAGGGTTCCAGGAAGAGCACGCCATTCGCCGCGCAGATCGCCGCGGAAACGGCCGGCAAGCTCGCCCAGGAATGCGGCGTCAAGAATCTGGAAGTGCGCATCAAGGGCCCCGGCCCGGGACGCGAGTCCGCTGTCCGCGCGCTGAATTCGGCAGGGTTCAAGATCACCAGCATTTCGGATGTGACCCCCATTCCCCATAACGGCTGCCGTCCGCCCAAGAAGCGCCGTATTTAATTCAGGAGTCTGATAGTGGCTAGAAATCTCGATGCAAAGTGCCGTCAGTGCCGGCGTGAAGGCGAAAAGCTTTTCCTGAAGGGCGAGAAGTGCTTCTCCGACAAGTGCGCGATCGAGCGCAGGAATTATGCGCCGGGCCAGCACGGACAGAAGAAGGGCAGACTTTCCGACTATGGCGTCCAGTTGCGCGCCAAGCAGAAGCTGCGCCGCATCTACGGCATTCTGGAAGGCCAGTTCCGCCTTTCCTATAAGGAAGCCGACAGAAGGCGTGGCATCACCGGCGACAATCTGCTCCAGCTGCTCGAATGCCGTCTGGACAACGTGGCCTACAGGATGGGATTCGGCATTTCCAGGAGTGAAGCGAGACAGGTTGTCAGGCATAACGGGATCCTGGTCAACGGCAGGCGGGTCAATATTCCTTCCTACCAGGTGAAAGTGGGCGACGTGGTCGAAGTTGCCGAAGGCGCCAAGCAGCACCTCAGGATCAAGGCATCCGTCGAGGCAGCCGAGCAGCGCGGCTTCCCCGAGTGGGTCGATGTCGACGCCAAGGCGATGAAAGGTGTGTTCAAGGCCAAGCCGCAGCGCTCCGAATTGCCTTCCACCATCAACGAAAATCTTGTTGTCGAGTTGTATTCCAAGTAATTCGCAACCGAGGGAATCAGGATATGCAAAGCAGTACTCTTCTTAAGCCGCGTATTATCGAGGTCGAGAGCCTGGCATCTACGCATGCCAAGGTCACCATGGAACCTTTCGAGCGTGGTTACGGCCACACCCTGGGCAATGCACTGCGCCGCATCTTGCTGTCTTCGATGACGGGCTATGCCCCTACCGAGGTTCAGATCAGCGGCGTGCTCCACGAATATTCGAGCCTGGACGGCGTGCAGGAGGACGTGGTCGATATCCTGCTCAATCTCAAGGGCATCGTGCTCAAGCTGCACAACCGCGATGAGGCTTTCCTCACCCTGAAGAAGGAAGGCGAAGGCAAGGTCACCGCTGGCGATATCGAGACTTCCCACGATGTGGAGATCGTCAATCCCGAGCATGTGATCGCCCACCTGACCGAAGGCGGCAAGCTGGAAATGGAAATCAAGGTCGAGAAGGGGCGCGGCTATCAGCCCAGTTCCGTGCGCATCAAGTCCGGCGAGAACAGGGCGATCGGCAGGATCATGCTGGATGCTTCCTTCAGCCCGGTGCGCCGCGTCAGCTATGCTGTCGAAAGCGCTCGCGTCGAGCAGCGTACCGACCTCGACAAGCTGGTGATGAATATCGAGACCAACGGCGTGATCGATCCCGAGGATGCGATCAGGCATGCAGCGAGGATTCTGGTCGATCAGCTCTCGGTTTTCGCGGACCTGGAAGGGACTCCCGCGCTTGCCGAGCAGCCCAAGGCTCCCCAGATCGATCCGATCCTGCTGAGGCCCGTGGACGATCTCGAGTTGACCGTGAGAAGCGCCAACTGCCTGAAGTCTGAAAACATTTTTTACATCGGCGACCTGATCCAGTGCACCGAGCACGAGCTCCTGAAGGCGCCGAATCTGGGGCGCAAGTCGCTCAACGAAATCAAGGAAGTGCTCGCGTCGCGCGGCCTTTCCCTGGGAATGAAACTGGAAAACTGGCCTCCTGCAGGGCTGGAAAAGCCTTAAGAAAGGATAAGTTATGCGTCACCGTCTCGGATTGAGAAAACTGAATGTCACGAGCAGCCATCGTCTGGCGATGCTCAGGAATATGACCAACTCGCTCCTGAAGCATGAAACCATCACGACCACGCTGCCCAAGGCAAAGGAACTGCGCCGCGTTGCAGAGCCCCTGATTACGCTGGGCAAGAAGCCATCGCTCGCAAACCGCAGGCTCGCTTTCGACAGGCTGCGCGACCGCGACATGGTCGTCAAGCTGTTCGACGAGCTCGGCCCCCGCTACGCGAACCGCAATGGCGGCTATCTCAGGATACTGAAGGCAGGCTTCCGCCAGGGCGACAATGCCCCGATGGCGCTGGTCATGCTGATGGATCAGCCCGAGGCCGAATAAGCCAGGGAAGTTCCGAGATGCCGAACCCGTCACCTTGCATGAGGTGGCGGGTTTTTCATTTGTGCAGCACTGTTTCCAGATAGCGCCCGGTATGGCTGCGCTGATTTTCAGCCACGGATTCGGGCGATCCTTCCGCGACGATCTCTCCTCCGCCGTTACCGCCTTCGGGACCCAGATCGATGATCCAGTCGGCGGTCTTGATGACGTCCAGGTTGTGTTCGATCACCACCACCGTGTTCCCCTGCTCGCGCAGGCGGTGCAGCACCTTGAGCAGCATGGCGATATCCTGGAAATGCAGCCCGGTGGTCGGCTCGTCCAGAATGTAGAGGGTCCTGCCGGTATCGCGCTTGGACAGCTCCAGCGAGAGCTTGACGCGCTGCGCTTCTCCGCCCGAGAGGGTGGTCGCGCTCTGCCCGAGCGTGATGTAGCCCAGTCCCACGTCGAGCAGGGTCTGCAGCTTCCGGGATACGGCAGGCACTGCGGAGAAGAATTCGGCTGCAGCTTCCACGGTCATTTCGAGGATCTCGTAGATGTTTTTGCCCTTGTAATGGATTTCCAGCGTCTCCCTGTTGTAGCGCTTGCCATGGCAGACGTCGCAGGGCACGTAAATGTCGGGGAGGAAATGCATCTCGACCCGGATCACGCCGTCTCCCTGGCAGGCTTCGCATCTTCCGCCCTTGACGTTGAAGGAAAACCGCCCGGGGCCGTAGCCTCTTTCCCGCGATTGGGGGGTGCCCGAGAAGAGCTCCCGGATCGGGGTGAAAAGCCCGGTGTAGGTGGCAGGATTCGATCTGGGAGTCCTGCCTATCGGGCTCTGATCCATGTTGATCACCTTGTCGAAATACTCGATTCCGGCAATCGATTCAAAAGGGGAGACATCGCGGCTGCTGCCGTAGAGGGATTGGGATACTGCAGCATAGAGCGTGTCGTTGATCAGGGTCGATTTGCCGGAACCCGATACGCCGGTGATCGCGGTGAAGAGGCCGACAGGGAGATCGAGGTTCACGTTTCTCAGGTTGTTCCCGCAGGCCCCCTTGAGCTTCAGCCAGCGCGATTCGGAAGGCAATATCCTTTTTTTCGGGACGGGAATGGATTTTCTGCCGCAAAGGTAGAGGCCGGTGAGCGAATCGGGATTTTCCGCTATGGCTTTCGGCGGCCCTTCCGCGATGATCCTGCCGCCGTGGACGCCGGCTCCAGGGCCGATATCGACGACATGGTCGGCGCATCTTATCGCATCCTCGTCGTGCTCGACCACGATCACCGTATTGCCCAGATCCCTCAAATGCTTGAGGGTGTCGAGGAGCCTCGTGTTGTCGCGCTGATGCAGCCCGATCGAGGGCTCGTCCAGGACGTACATGACGCCGGTAAGCCCCGAGCCGATCTGACTCGCCAGCCTGATGCGCTGCGCCTCCCCGCCGGACAGGGTGTCGGCGCTCCGGTCCAGCGAAAGGTAGTCGAGGCCGACGTTGTTGAGAAAGGTGAGGCGGCTGACGATTTCGTGCGAGATTTTTTCCGCGACCGCCTTCTTGCTTCCGGGAAGGGAAAGGGCTTGGAAAAAGGACAGGGCATCCTTCAGGGGCTTCTGGCTGATTTCGTGCAGCGTGAGGCCGGCCACCATCACGTGCCTCGCCTCTTTCCTCAGCCGCGTGCCATGGCACTCGGGGCAGGGGCTGTTGGTCAGGAACCGGGACAGCTCTTCCCGTACCATGACCGAATCGGTCTCCCTGTAGCGGCGCTCCAGATTGTGAATGATGCCCTCGAAGGCATGCTGCTGGATGCGCTTCGCGCCTCGTTCCGTGGGGTAATGAAATTCGATCTTTTCCCGCCCGGAACCGTAAAGTATGACGTTTTTCGGTGCTTCCGGAAGGGATTCGAAGGGCGCTTCGATATCGAATCCGTAATGCGCAGCGAGGGAAGCCAGCATCTGGAAATAGAAATGGTTGCGCTTGTCCCATCCCTTGATCGCCCCCGAGGCGAGGGAAAGATGGGGAAAGGCGACGACCTTTTTGGGATCGAAAAGGCTGACCTGGCCGAGCCCGTCGCATTTCGGGCAGGCGCCCATGGGATTGTTGAAAGAAAAGAGCCGCGGCTCCATTTCGGGGAGCGAATAGGAGCAGACCGGGCAGGAGAATTTCGCCGAAAAAAGATGCTCGGCTCCCGTATCCATTTCCACAGCGAGCGCCCGCCCGTCTGCATGGCGCAATGCGGTTTCCAGGGATTCGGCGAGGCGCTGCTTGGCCTCGACGTTGACCTTCAGCCTGTCGACGACGACCTCGATAGTGTGCTTCCGGTTCTTCTGCAGTTTCGGAACGTTGTCTATTTCATGGATTTCGCCGTCCAGCCTCAGCCTCACGAACCCTTGCGCGCGCAGTTCGTCGATGAGGTCGATCTGCTCCCCCTTCCTGCCCACCACGAGCGGGGAGAGGATCATCAGCTTGGTGTCGGCAGGCAATGAAAGGATGTGGTCGACCATCTGGCTCACGCTCTGGGCTTTCAGCGTGATGCCGTGCTCGGGGCAGACCGGGTCTCCCGCTCTCGCGAAAAGCAGTCGCAAATAGTCGTGGATTTCGGTCACCGTGCCGACGGTCGATCTCGGATTGTGGCTGGTCGCCTTCTGCTCGATCGAAATGGCCGGAGAAAGTCCCTCGATCAGGTCGACATCGGGCTTTTCCATGAGGTGCAGGAACTGCCGGGCATAGGTCGAGAGCGATTCCACATAGCGGCGCTGCCCTTCCGCGTAGAGCGTGTCGAATGCCAGCGAGGATTTTCCCGACCCGGAAAGCCCGGTGATCACGATGAGGCTGTTTCTGGGAAGGTCGAGATTGACGTTCCTGAGATTGTGCGTCCTGGCGCCGCGGATCCTGATGTATTCCATGAAATCTAAAAAAGTTGAACTCAACCTGCTAATATACCGTCTTATCTGGATTTGCGGAAACGGAATATGAAAAATACCAACAATATCGACAACATGACGCCTCTGGAGCGGCGCGCGAGCATGGGACTTGCAGGCATATTCGGCCTCAGGATGCTGGGCATGTTCCTGATTCTTCCGGTTTTTGCGATTTACGCCAAGTCGCTTCCGGGGGGCGAAGACCATATGCTGATCGGACTCGCCCTCGGCATGTACGGGCTCACCCAGGCGGTTCTGCAGCTTCCCTTCGGCATGGCCTCCGACAGGTTCGGCAGAAAGCCCGTCATTTATTTCGGCCTTGCCATATTCGCCATCGGAAGCTTTGTTGCCTATTCCGCGCACGATATCTACTGGATCATTATCGGCCGCTCCATCCAGGGCGCTGGGGCGATATCCGCGGCGATTACCGCGCTGCTAGCCGACCTGACTCGCGAGGAACACAGAACCAAGGCGATGGCGATGATCGGCACGACGATAGGCATGACCTTTGCCGTTTCCATGGCCGTGAGTCCGCTGCTCTATCAGGCGATAGGCGTGCCGGGCATGTTCGCCCTGACCGGCATTCTATCGCTGGCGGCGATCTTCGTCGTGGCGAAATTGATTCCTAACCCGGAAAGGCGGCTTTTCCATTCGGACACGGAAGTCTCGACGGCCAGGCTTTCCGGTGTGCTGAAGAATGCCCAGTTGCTCAGGCTCAATTTCGGCATTTTCAGCCTGCATGCGGCACAGATGGCGATGTTCGTGGTGATTCCCTCTGCGCTGATCGAATCCGGGCACATGCCCGAGAGCCAGCACTGGAAGATCTATGTGCCGGTGATGATTTTCGCCTTCATCCTGATGGTGCCGCTCATCATTTACGGCGAGAAGAAGGGCAAGCTCAAGAATGTATTCGTCGGGGCGATTGCCCTCCTGCTCTTTTCCCAATTGCTTTTCTCTGTGCTGTTCACCTCCTTCTGGGGCATCGCGGCGACTTTGCTGCTTTTCTTCACCGCCTTCAACATCCTGGAAGCGAGCTTGCCTTCGCTGGTGTCCAAGATCGCGCCGGTTTCTGCCAAGGGAACCGCGATGGGGGTTTACAACACCAGCCAGTCGCTGGGGCTGTTCACCGGTGGCGCTGTGGGGGGCGTGCTTGCAAGCTTCGGCGGGCATGTTTCCGTGTTCGTTTTCGGCGCCGCCATGAGCGCGCTCTGGCTGGTTCTTGCGATTACGATGAAGGCGCCTCCGGCAGTGCGATCCAAGATGTATCACGTGAAGCTGATGGATGAAGTTCAGGCGAAGCTGCTTTCCGAGCAGCTTTCCGCCCTCTCGGGGGTTTACGAGGCGGTGGTGATCGGCTCCGAAGGGGTGGCCTACCTGAAGACCAACATGAGCGGTTTCGACGAAGAGGGCGTCGCCAGACTGACTACGGCCTGAAGCTGACGACCCGGTTGCGGCCCGAGCGCTTCGCCTCGTAAAGCCCCTTGTCTGCCGCGCTCAGGAGGATGTCGATGTCGCAGCTCGCCGGGGAGAGGGTCGCCACCCCGATCGATGCGGTGAAATGGAAGGTTTTTCCCACTTCCGATTCGATTGCTTCCTCGGAGACGCGCTGCCGCAATCTTTCTGCCGCATCGAGCGCGCGTTTCTCGTCTGTTTCCGGAAGCAGGACGGCGAATTCCTCCCCGCCAATGCGTCCCGTGATGTCGATGCCGCGCATCGTCTGACGGCAGATCTCGGCGAATTTGATCAATACCTTGTCGCCCGTGTGGTGGCCGTATTCGTCGTTGATGGCTTTGAATTCGTCCAGGTCTATCATCAGGACGGAAAGCAGGCTGCCGTAACGGTTGGCCCGGGCGAGTTCCTGTCCGGCGAGGTCCAGGAAGTGGCGGCGGTTGGGGAGATTGGTGAGCATGTCCATCCTCGCCTGGCGGACGAGCTCCAGCTCCAGCTTGCGCCTTTCCGAAATGTCGGTGCCCAGCCCGACGAGGTAGGACTTGCTGCTGAATGCCGTCCTGTGCCCGGTGAAATAGTAGGGGATTTTTCGCCCGTCCTTCACGACGAGATCGGCCTCGACCCAGGATTCCCCTCTCTCGAACACCTCGGCTATCCTCGCCGCGATCCGCTCGCGATCTTCTCCGTCGAAAAAATCCAGGGCGGTCATGTCCAGAATCTCGCTCCTGGAATAGCCGGTGACATCTGAAAATTGAGGGTTCACCCTGACGAAGCGCCCATGCTCGTTGAGCATGTAGAAGATGCCTGGAAGACTGTTGATGATGTCGTCCGAAAACTGCTTCTGCTGTTGCAGATGTTCTTCGGCCTGCTTGCGCGCGGTGATGTTTTCCCGGATGGCGACGTAATGGGTGATTTTACCGCTGGAATCGAAAATAGGGGAAATCGAGGCGTGATCCCAGTAATGCTCCCCGTTCTTTTTCCTGTTGTGGAATTCGCCGTACCATTCCTGTCCCGAGCTGATGGTTTTCCAGAGCTTCTCGTATGCGATGTCTGCCGTCTCCCCGGACTTCAATACCCTCGGCGTTTTTCCATCCAGTTCGTGGAAGCCATAGCCGGTCAGTTCGGTGAATTTCGGATTGACGTATTCGAAGCATCCGCGTTCGTCCGTGATGATGATCGAAACCGGACTGTGCTCGACTGCACTGGAGAGCTTTCTCAGTTCGAATTCGGTGAGCCTGTGCGCGTCGATCTCCCTGCGCAGCCTGCGCTTGGCTTCCAGCAGTTCGCTGGTTCGGGTGGCGAGGTTGTCGTAGAGCCTGTTCATGACATGCAGCAGGACTTCGCCGGTATCGCCCATGGCGGCGTTTGCCGCGCGCTCCGCTTCTTCGAGGGACAATCCGGATTCGACAGCGATGATTTTCTTTGCGAGACGCCTGTCGGTGCCGACGATGTGCAGCATCAGCCATCTGGAAAGGAAGGTGAGCATCTTTCCGGTGGTTTCGAAAGGGGAGATTTGCGCCGCGGCCCGGGCTTCGGCAAGCTGCTCGACGAATTTCGCATGGGACTGCCGGTGGGCGGACTCGTGCCCGGAGGAAAAAGGCGCCATCAGGCCTTCCTCGTAATTGAAATGGAAAACGACATAATCGGACAGTTCGTCGAAAACGCCGAGCAGGGCGCTTTCGACGGCTTCCGTTTCCGAGGAAAGGATGCGTCCCAGAGAATTGATGAGGTCTACGAGCTGTCTGTGTTGTTTGTCGAGATCATGAATTCCGGTTTCGAACTGGCTGTCCCATACGAAAATATCTGAAACCGGGGATGATTCGGGGTGCATGATGCCTTGTTGTAGATTTGTGACGCTCCTGATTATAGCATTGCGGCCGGCATGGGGTAGGTTCGCCATGTCACGGAGGCTTCTCCAGCGGTTTGAGTTGGCAGGCTAATCAGATAGAATGTGACAACGGCTACGGCATTCAAAAGGAGAAGCGTACATGGCATCTGTGAACAAGGCGATATTGATTGGAAACCTGGGCAAGGACCCGGACGTGCGCTATTCCCCTGACGGCTCTGCGATCACCAACATCACGCTGGCGACCACCGAAAACTGGAAGGACAAGAGCGGGGAGAAGCAGGAAAAAACCGAATGGCACAGGGTCGCCTTTTTCGGCAAGCTTGCCGAGATCGCGGGCGAATACCTGAAGAAAGGCAGCCAGGTCTACGTCGAGGGGCGAATACAGACCCGCAAATGGCAGGACAAGGAAGGGCAGGACCGCTACACTACCGAGATCGTCGCCGACAGGATGCAGATGCTGGGGAGCCGCGGCAACAGCTTCGAGGTTTCCGATTCGCCCTCCGAATCGCGGCCGCAGCGGCCTGCGCAGCAGGCCCAGCAGAAGGGCGGCTTCGACGACATGGACGACGATATCCCGTTCTAGGATTCACCTTATGGTGGTTATGTAAATAATGCCCGGTCTATCATCGTATAGTCCGGGTTTTTTATTGTCATGTTGTTAGGATCGCCATCCATCGACAATTGAACAGGGGGCAAGCATGGTGCAGTATGTTCCGTCCGACCTCGTGATTCATCCGCCCGAGAACAGGGTGATCGACAAGGTCAACGAAGTGGCCAGGGTTCATCCGGTCGAGCCTCACATGAAGCAGGACGCGACGCGGGCAGAGGCTGGTCAACAGCACCCTGTCGGGGAGGAGCGCCGGTACGGCCCGCCCCCGCAGGAAGAACGCAGGACCTACTGCCGGCGCATTTATCATTGGCCGGTCCTGGAAGAACTCCGTTCTCTGGTCGACCGGCGCCGCCACGACCCCGGCGGTGAAACCGGGCATGTCGACGAGGCGGTTTAGGCGAAAGGAACGCCTGGGATATTCAGCCAATCTCCCAGCGGGACAGACAGTTAGTGCAAAAATACCTTCCGATTTTCGCGACGTTATCCACCATGCGGCAATCATTGCCACGGAAATGTCAAGAGGCGCGCGGGAATTTCATTTGATTTCGTAACATGATGTTTATTAAATAAATAATTTGTGACTAAAAAATAAGCGGCTCCGTAAAAATCCTTTTGCGCAAATGTGTTGAGAAGCATCGTCTTGCGTTGTCAACAAACTTATCCACAGAAAATGTGGATTGCAAAAATTATTTATATCGATTATCGGGTTAACGCGATTACCCGATCCGCAACATGAAATGCATCGGCTAACTTATCATCGCGATTTCCGGTGAACAATCCGTGGGGCGGGATGAGGCATGACGATGTTTCTTGAAAACGCTTCAGTTTTACCCTCCACTTGCCGTAATATAGGCCCGATTCCTGATATGCTGAGGCGATGAAATTGGAAAGAGATCTGTCGGAACTGAAAGCGCTGGTCATCGACGATATGGGCGCCATGCGCAATTCGCTCAAAGCGCAATTGAACCAGCTGCGCATCGCGGATGTCGATACAGCCTCCAATCCGGAGGATGCGCTCGACAGGGTGAGGGGCGCCAAGTACGACGTCATATTGTGCGACTACAATCTCAACCGTGCCAGTACGGGGCAGCAGTTTCTGGAATTCTTGCGCTCACAGGATATTCTTCCAGCCCACACCCTGTTCCTGATGGTTACGGCCGAGGCCGATTACGATGCCGTGGCCTCCGTTTCGGAATTTCAGCCCGACGACTACCTGCTGAAGCCGTTCACTTCCGACAGCCTGAGGGCGAGGCTCAAGCGCCTGCTGGACAAGCAGGGGGCATTGCAGCCGATCATGAACTGCCTGAATTCGAAAGATCCCGCAAAAGCCGTTCAGGAGTGCGACAAGCTTCTCGATACGAAATGGGCCATTGAGGCCTATCGTCAAAAGGCAGCCATCCTTCTCGAGATGGGGCGCCATACAGAAGCGAAAGCCGCTTACGAGGCGGTGCTGCTCCAGAGGGAAGATCTGGCATGGGCGAAGCTCGGTTTGGCCAAATGCCACCTGGCTTCCGGAAATCCCGGGCAAGCCAATGCGATTGCCACCGAACTGCTGGAAAAGAACGGCAATTTCATCGCGGTTTACGATGTGCTGGCCGAAATTGCCGAAAAGCAGGAAGACAAGGCGGCCGCGCTGGACATCCTCAAGCAGGCGTCGGCCATCATTCCAAGCCCGAGGCGGCACCGGATCGTCGCCGAGGTGGCCTATCAGGCCAACGACCTGGAGACTGCAAAGGCGACTTACGAGCGCGTCATCAAGCATACCAGAGGGTCGATGACGGAGCAGTCCACGGACTTCCTGTCGCTGGCCCAGGCTCACGTGGATGCGGGAGAACCCGACAAGGCGCTGCAGGTTCTGGATACCGGAACGAAATCGTTCGGGGATACCGGGGTTTTCGCCCAGGTCAAGGCATCCGTCAAGGCGCAGGCCCATGCCGCTCTCGGTGAGCCGGAACTCGCCAGGAAATCTCTGGAGCGGGCCAGAAATCTGATCCGCGATCCGCAGGGGGATCTGGCGACGGTGACGATGGCCAAGGCTTGCCTCGCTTTGGGGGATCACGAAGAAGGACTCAAGCTGCTTTCCCTGGCGGTCAGGGCGGATGAAAAAAACCGCAGGATTGTCGGCTTTGCCAGGAAAGCCCTCGTGGATTCCGGACTCGAAGCGCATATCGAGGACATCGTGGATCCCGCGAAGAAGGAAATTCTGGCCATCGTTTCGGAAGCTGCAGCGCTGATGCGGAAGGCCAAATTTTCCGAGGCATTCGAGAAGCTGAAGGAAGCTTTCGACAGGGCGCCCGACCATGTGGAAACACTGATGGCCGCGGCGCAGCTCAATCTACTCTGGATGAGCCAGAATGGCTACGACGAGGCCTATGCGCAGAAGGCTTCCTCCTACCTGGATGCGCTCGACAGGCTGGCGCCGGGAAACGAGAGGGCGGCGAATTTCAGGCGCTTCCTGGGAGAGCTTGCCAGCCGCGCCTGAATCGCCGATCCCGGTTTTGATCATTGCAATTGAAACTATGAAGAGCCAGACTGGTCTGAGCAATGCAGGGTGTTCGCAAGAGCAGACTTGCATCGAAAACGACCAATCAACCCTTTGAAGGGGGAATCACAATGAGCACGCTGCTCGAGCAGTTGAAGTCCATGACCGCGATCGTTGCCGATACCGGCGATATAGAAGCCATTCGGCGCCACCATCCGGAAGATGCCACGACCAACCCCTCCCTTCTGCTGAAGGCGGTGGCGCTGCCGGAATATGTTCCATTGATCGATGATGCGATCGCATGGGCCCGCACGCAAAGCGATGACCGGGAACAGCAGATTCGCGACGCGAGCGACAGGCTGGCTGTGGATGTCGGGCTGGAAGTATTGAAGATCGTGCCGGGGCGCATTTCCACCGAGGTGGATGCCCGCCTTTCCTTCGATACGCAGGCCACGCTCGCCAGGGCCCGCAAACTGATGCGCCTCTACCATGAAGCCGGCATAGGCAGCGAGCGCGTCCTGATCAAGATCGCCTCGACCTGGGAAGGCATCAGGGCCGGGGAAATTCTCGAGCATGAAGGCATCCATTGCAACTTGACATTGATGTTCGGATTTGCCCAGGCGCGCGCCGCGGCGGAGGCCGGCGTTACCCTGATTTCGCCCTTCGTCGGGCGCATCATGGACTGGTACAAGTCCAGAGGCGCGGTTTTCACGCCGGAAGAAGATCCGGGGGTGCTGTCGGTCCGGAAGATATACCAGTATTACAAGGAACACGGCTATCCTACCACGGTGATGGGGGCGTCCTTCCGAAACAGCGGCGAGATCATTGCGTTGGCAGGATGCGATCGCCTCACCATCGGGCCGAATTTCCTGGAGGAATTGCACAATGCCAGCGGTGCGCTGGAGCGCCGCCTGCACTATGCCGGGGAGATCAAGCCCCGCCCGGCTTCGATGACGGAAGCCGAGTTCCGCTGGGAAATGAACGAGGATGCCATGGCTACGGAAAAGCTTGCAGAAGGCATTCGCGGATTTACCGTCGATCAGATCAAGCTGGAAAAGCTTCTGGCCGATCGCCTGTAGGGATTGTCACGCGACAGCAGTGGACTGAACTCGGCGCCAGATCGTCTTCAGGCGCCGATGATTTCTTGTTCATGGATTGAATTATTTCTCGGCTGGTAGGAGAATCTCGCTTCCTGAGCGAGGCAAAGTGAAGCGGCATGATTTCCTGCGAGAATTTCTGAGATAATGGGTGAGCCTCTGCCACTGGATGCGTCGCCTGATTCCGGCGCCGGATTCGAACTGGAAAGTCCGGGTTGGGGAAGGCGGGACGTTTTTTTCAAGATCCGCCTGAGCCGCAACCTGACGATCGCGATTCTGGTCTCGCTGTTGCTGCATGCGCTGGTTCTTTTTGTGACATTCCGGCATCCCCCGATCGCGATCACGCATGCGAATACCCAGCCCCTGGCAGTGGAACTGGTTCCCCTGAAAAAGATCCAGAAGTCTGTTGTGGTGCCTCAGGCCCTGACCACGAGGAAAATCATCGCAGTGAGGCGCCCCTCCAGGAAAGCCGTGGCCATTCCAGAACAGCGCGCGCCGAACCCCACTCCGCAGCCGCACATGAGCTTCCTGGATTATGTCAATGCATCCAGGGCGCGCAGGGAAGCCAGCGCCAACGAATATCCGGTTCAGCCCCAGGCGATGGGGCCGTTCCCCGACAGCGGGAAACAAAAGGAAGGCACCAGCGGCGTATTCCAGATCCTCAGGATCGATGACGAATCGGCCGAGTTTTCATTTCTCGGCTGGCATTCGGAATACAGCAATTCCCATCGCGAAGTGTTCGATGTCAGTGCCGGGGCAGACGGAGATGTGCGGCGCGCCGTCGTACGCAAGATGATAGAAATCATCAGACGCTATTACGACGGCGATTTCAACTGGAAATCCGATCGACTGGGCGGCGAAGTCGTGCTTTCGGCCCGCCTGAAGGACGACGCGCAACTGCAGGCTTTCATGATGAAGGAATTTTTCAGCCAGTCGCCCTGAGTACTGTTAACGCGCCCTAATTGCTTTCGATGATTTTCTGGGCGGATTGCTGTGCCGAAAGCATTTCCTGGTTGTAGAGGACCGTTCTGTAGCTTGCATCTCGCGCTGCGACTTCGGTTGCCAGCATGGGAAGGCTTCTGAAATTTCCGGTATCGATTCTGACCGTGACGGACATGCCCGGCCTCAACGGATGGTCCTTCAGTTCGCTTTTCAGGAGGCTGATCCTCACCGGGATGCGCTCGACGATATGGATATAGTTTCCCGTGGCATTGTTGGGCGGGAACAGGCTGAATGTGCTTCCTCCGGACGGATCCATGCCGATCACCCGCCCATGGTAGGTAAATTCGCTGCCATAGGCATGCGCCGTCATGCTCACGCCTTCTCCCGTTCTCACCCTGGACAGCCTTGTTTCCTTGAGATTCGCCGTGACCCACAATTCGTCGAGCGGCACGATGGACATCAACCTTTGGCCGGTTTTCACCTGTTCGCCCGCCTGAACCTGCCTGTCCGCCACATAGCCATCGGCAGGGGAATAGAGGCTAGAACGATGGCATTCGATATAGGCTTCGACATACTCGGCGCGCGCCTTCAAGACATGCGGATTGTCCGACACGGTTGTACCTGAAACCAGCGCTTTCGCCTTGCGTAGCAGGGCCTGCGCCTTTGCTATCTTTCCGCGTAACGCATTGATTTCTTCCTTCGTGTCTGAAATCTGCTGAAGAGAGACCGCGCCGCTGGGTGCTGCCGCTTCATATCTGGAAAGATCATTCGAGAGTTTCGTTTCCTGCGAATTCAGGGAGGCGATTTCAGCAGCTTCGCTGTCGACCTGCGCGAACAGGCTCTTCGTGCTGCGTACGGCTTCGGCAAGCGCGGCTGCTGCCCTGTCCATTCTTGCGCCGGTTAGATTTTTCTCTTCGCTCAAGAGCCATTGCCCTGGCTTGACCCTCATGCTGTTGTCCACGCCTATGTTCGAGACCACTCCAGGAACGAGCGCCTGAACCGGAATGATGTTCCCGGAAACATAGGCATCGTCGCTTTCGACCGCCTGTCGCATGAAAAGATACCAGTAGGAAGAGAATCCTGCGATGGCGATGATGATCAGGGCGATTACCCCTCTCAGCCGGTGATGCCTGATTTTCGAGCGGACTACGGGATTCGCTTTCATGAGGGCCATCTCCCGAATCCGCCGCCTAGCGCCGTTGCGGCGTCTGTGATGCTGTAAAGCCAGTTCAAACTTTCCTCCATTTGGGCCATTTTTTCCTTGTTCAGGCGGATTTCCGCCTCCAGATAGGGCAGTTTTCCGGACACTCCGGACTGGAATCCCGATCGCGCGATGCTCGTTTCGGAATTGCGCAGATCGACTGACGCGGTCCTTTCATCGAGCTTTTGCCTGCCATACCGCATCGCAGAGAGCGCGTCCGCGATCTGCCTGACTGCCGCAAGCAGAATCCTGTTGTAGGCATGAACAGCCTCATCGTAGGCTGCTTCACGTTCATGCAACCTGCCTTCCAGGGCGCCGCCTTCAAACAAGGGAAGGTCTATGGCCGGCCCATAAGCGTAGGTTGCGCCCCCGGGTCCCAGCAGATCGGAAATCCCGATACTGTTGAATCCGGTCAGGGCAAACAGGTTGATGTTGGGGTAGAAGGCGGCCTTGGCGGATTTCTCGAGGTGAGCGGCTCTTCTCACATTCCAGAGTGCAGCCTGCACGTCGGGGCGCTTGGAGAGGAGGTCGAGGTCGATGCGGCCCGGGATGCCGAAGCGCTCCGGGATGCCGGTGGACGCCGTCCGGATTTCTTCTTCGGACGTCTTGCCGAGAAGCTCGACCAGGGCGAAATTCAGCGTTTCCTTCCGCTGATGCAGTGCAGCCAAGACCGCTTTCGATTTTCTCAGGTCGGCGCGCGCCGAAACGGGAATGTTTTTGGGCCTGATCCCGGCCCGGTAGGCTGAATCGAGAAGATCCGTCTTCTCTTCGCTGAGCCTCACTATTTCCGCCTGAATTGCAGCGAGATTCTTCGCCGTGCTCAATGCGAAATAGGTCTTGATGACTGCGGAACTGAGCATCAATGCGCTCTGCCTGTATTTAGCCCGGGTTGCCTTTTCGGATGCAGAAGCGGCTGATACGATTTCTCCGTTGCGGTTCCAGAGATCGAGGTTGTAATTGACGAAAAGCGGGAAAACGTTGGCTATGGTTGCCGTCTTTCCGTTGTAGATGTCGTTATTGCCGTTTCTCGAAAGCCTTTGCCGCCTGAAGCTGCTCACGCTGTCGACATGCGGATAAAGGCTCGCCCCGGATTCGTCTGTCCTGGCCTGGGCCTCTTCCAGACGGTCACGGGCTTCATCGAGCGCAGGGTTGCCCTGCATGGCGAGATCGACCAGCCTGTCGAGATCGGGATCATTGAATGCCTTCCACCACATCTCGGGCAATTCGGTCACGGGTTTCACGGCGGGATTGGAATCCGCCTTCTGAGGAGAAACCTTGTTCAGCAGGGGGGCTCCTTCGCGTATGGTCGGGGCGCAGCCTGCAAGGAACAGGGCCAGGATGAAAATAAGTCTCAAGTCTCCTCCCCAAGATTTTCGATAATGACCATTTCAGGCTCCTTTCTCGCGTCAGGTCTGAGCAGCCATACTGTGGCGGCCAGGAAGACGAAGACCACAGCAAGCAGATAGAATAAGTCGTTGAGCGTCAGAAGAGCGGCTTGCAGGTTGAATTTTTCATGCATCAGGTGCAGGTTGTCGAAGGAAAAAGAGAAGCGATATGCATTGGCCGGGTCAGGGGTGGCGAGCCTGTTCTGCTCGTGATCGTTGATGAGGTCCCATGCGATGTCCGAAATAGTGATGCCCAGCGCAGCGGACAGGGTGCGGAATGCGTTGAGCATGTCCACGGCATGGACCTGCTCCTTCTTCGGTATGTGGCTCAGGGCAAGGGAGGTCATGGAGACGAAGAATAGGCCCATTGCCGCCCCCATCAGGAACTGCGGCCAGATCAGGGTTTCCCAGGTAGCGGGGCGTGCGTATCCCGATATCCACCAGTAACTCGCGGCAAATGCGGTGAGCGCAACGCTTGCCGGCAGACGGGGGTCCAGTCCATTGTGAATCAGCTTCTGCGTGAGCATGTTGAGGGGTTTGGAGAAAACGAAAAGGGGCAGGAAGATCAGTCCGGCGTGCCAGGCCGTATAACCTTCGATGAGCTGGATGC
Source organism: Pseudomonadota bacterium (assembly GCA_021806605.1). Lineage (GTDB taxonomy): Bacteria > Pseudomonadota > Gammaproteobacteria > Burkholderiales > JABEVD01 > JABEVD01. The sequence continues at coordinate 26,479 of JAJZQY010000009.1, read as the reverse complement.
GCAGCAGGTACTGGACGATCGATCCCTGGAAACACATGAATGAGAAGCACAGGATCAGCATGCTGAATCCGTAATTGGTGTGCCTGAAAAGCGAAAAATCAATGAGCGGATGTCTCGCTTCCCCGTTTTTGAGCCAGAATAGCCAGGAAAGGAGCAGGAACGCCATGAAAACTTGCCAGAGCGTGGCTTCATTGCTGGTGATGTCGGTCAGTATCCCGACATCGAAGAAGCCTAGAAGCGCCATGGCTGCTGAAAAGAACAGGGCGAAAAGAGTAAGCGATGAAAAGAAGGCGCGGCGGCTTTTTTCCGCCTTGTCTTCCCAGTCGGCGAGCAGCGCCCAGATGATCGCCGAAATGGCGAGTGAAATGACAAAGGATGCCTCGAAGAGCAGGCGCCAGTCTCCCATGACATAAGCGAACCATCCACCCAGTGCCGGGCCGATCGTGTAGGGGACGAAGAGCGCGAGGCTCCAGAGGGATATGGCCGTTTTCTGCTCGGTTTCCCTGTAGTATTCGAGAAGCAGGAAAAAGGAGGGAACGATGCTGATTCCCGCTGCAAAGCCCTGAATGACCCTTATCGTGGTATAGACCGAGAAGTACGGTATGACGAGAAGCGCGGCAAGGCTGGCCAGCGAGAACAGCAGATAGGCGAAAATGGACGCGTTCTTCGGGCCGTAGCGTTGCATGATCGGGCGCGCGATCAGCATGGATGCGCCCATTGCCGTGAAATAATCGATCTGCCCCCACTCGACGTAGCCTATGGCCTCCCCGGCGCTACCGGAAATGTATGGCAGCATGGGAAGGTAGGCGCCCGCATTGAGGAGCACCAGGAAATGGCCTGTTCCGAGGGCGAGATTGAGCAGGATGAACTGCGCCGGAGGCAGGATGCGCGAATATCTTGCAAAATCGATCATGTTATCAGGCGGCCTTGCCGAACAATTTGCCCAGCCAGCCTTTTTCCCTGACATGTTCCTCTTGGAAGCGCCCCAGCCTCGCTTCCAGCATCGAAGCCCTCGTGAGCAACCCCACCATCTGTCCGGCATCGTCTCTTTCAACGACGGGAAGGCTGGCCACCTCGTGATAAAGCATCTTGGCAAGTGCATCGTGCAGCGACTCGTCAGGATAGGCCACGACAGGCTCGCGCCGACCTGCTTCGATCACGCTTTTTGCCATGTCTCCTTTCTCAACTGCGCGCAGAATGTCGCCTCTGGAAAGTATTCCGGAAAGTCGTCCATTTTCGTCCAGAATGGGGAAACTCTGCTGAAGAGAAAGAACGGGATCGTGGGCGGCGATGCGGGAAGCGATTTCGCCGACTGTCGCACTGTCCTGAAGGGTGAAGGGGATGTCGGCCATGGCGTCTTCGACGTTCGTCTGCCTGAAAGGATCGACTTCGTAGTTCTGGTCCACTTTCATCCCCCGTCTCGCGAGTCGCTCGGTCATGATGGAATGGCGGGAAATCTTCAGGGCGATTGCCGTTGCGAGCACGCATGCAAACATCAACGGAAGAATGGAGTCGTAGTTGCGGGTGATTTCGAACGCGAAAATGATGAAGGCGAAAGTGGCGCGGGAGGCCGCGGCGAAGAGCGCGGCCATGCCGACCATGGCAAAAGCCGCCGGCGAAAGATGGAGTGCGGGAAATGCCAGGTTCAGCAGTATGGCGACGGCGCCGCCGAGAGCCGCACCCATTGTGAACATCGGCGCGAGCAGACCGCCGGACGTGCCCGAGCCGAGCGAGACAAGAAGCGCGATCGACTTCCAGATCAGGATGGAAAAGAGCGACAGGAGATCGAGTTTGTCGTTCAGGATGGCGGTGATGGTCTGGTACCCCACGCCGAGGACTCTCGGTTCGACAAGGCCCACCACGCCGAGGCCGACGCCGCCTATCGCCGGCCACCAGAGGGGATCGAGGGGGAGGCGCTCGAATTGTTCCTCAACCCAGTAGAACAGCCTGGAAAATCCGACAGCCCCGAGCCCGCACAGTATGCCGAGAAGGGCATAAAAGGGGAGCGAAAAAGGCAGACCGAAATCCATGGGCGAGACATGGAACAGCGGACCGTTTCCGACGAGCGCATCATGTACCGTCATGGCCAGCGTGGCGGAGATCACGAGCGGAATGAAAGAGCGGGGCTTGAATTCGAAAAGAAGCAGTTCGATGGCGAAAATGACGGCGGAAATGGGCGTCGAGAACGTGGCCGCCATGCCCGCTGCAGCGCCTGAGGCAAGCAGAACCTTTCTTTCTGAAGCCGAGACCTCGATCATCTGACCGAACAGGGAACCCAGCGCGCCGCCGGTCTGGATGATCGGGCCTTCTGCTCCGAACGGACCGCCCGTTCCTATGGATATTGCGACGCTCAGCGGCTTGAGCAATGCGACACGGGGCTGCACGCGGCTTCTGTTAGTCAGCACAGCTTCCATGACTTCCGGAATGCCATGGCCGCGGATTTTTGCCGTGCCGTACTTGCCCATCAGGCCGACGATCAGTCCGCCGAGGGCAGGAACCAGAAGCAGCCAGTACCCAAGCCTGTGATCCGAAAGATCCATGGGGAGCATGAACGAGAATTTCTGGTAAAAGACGAAATTGCTGAAAAGGCCGATGAGCTTGAAGAGCAGCCAGGCGGCTAGGCCGCCAAGTATGCCTATCGGCGCTGAAAGAATGGAAACGAAGAAAATCCTGAATCCCTCCCCTTCAAGAGGAGTGCGATGTTCGTGTTGCATCTCTTCCTTGGCAATAAATGAGTTTCATCGTGCGTTGAGTCAGCCCGTGCTCCAGGCCCGGGGGCGCTTCATGCCTGCGATCTTGCAAGCCTGCTTCACATAGCCGTAGGGGAATAGCTCGAAAAGCCTGTTCCGTTCCCCAAGGTGCTTGATCACGAAGCGCGCATCCGGCGCGATCTGGTGCTCGGCATAATATTCGCGCATGAAGCGGATCGCGCTCCAGTGCTCTTCGGTGAGAACGATGTTTTCCTGGCGCGCGAATTCAATGGCGATTTCTTCGCTCCAGTCCTGGGGTTCGATCAGATAACCTTCTTCGTCGATTTCCGGCATGTTCAGGTCCTCCTTGAAATATCAACTATTGATACTATCATGATATGCTGATGTTTTCACCGAAAAAAGAGGGGGAGGAAGCTCCCCCTCGAATGCCGCAACACGGTCAGGAAAAGGGGTTCGCTGACCGCTTCAAACCAGAATACATCAAGAATTGATATATTCCGATGGCATATTATCTTCCCGCATCAAGTCTGTCAATAGATAATGTACTAAAAATACATCTTCAGTGAGACGGGGTTCCGCGGATGAAGCCTGGGGTTTCATTTTTCAGGGAGATTTGCCCGGCTGGGAGCCATTCGGGCGAAAGGATTGCCGGGCGAATGCGCCCGGCGTGGCATGCTTCAGATTTCCGGTGTCAGTGCGTTAGCTTTGCCGGCTTGATGCCGCATGATTCATTTTCGATGCGTGCATCCCCGCAAGCCCATGTTTGCCGTTCAGGCTTTGAGTTTTCTTGGGGCAGGGACACCGATTCTGATGCGCATTTTCCTGAGAAAAGCGGACCTGGTCCTGGCGTTCCTGGTCGATCACCCGCCAGTTTGGGCCTGCCAGCGCAGGCAGGGAGGTTGTGGCGGCTATTATGCTGAATATTGCGATATGACTATTTTTCATGCTGTGGATTCCTTGCTGAAAAGCGATGACGTTTGCGTACCTCAACTTGTGGCCGGCTTGCCGGAGGGATGAACGATCCGCTCCGGGCCTGCGACGAATTGGGGATGCCGCTGCCGTAAGCGTGATCGAAGGAGCGGCTGAGGTTTAGAATTCGTTTGAAGATAAGAAACATATTCAATACAGGTTTTCACTGTCGATGTGATAGAGACTGTTCCCTGGTTCGGAAAGTTCACATTTTATTGTGACGGTTTTGTAACGCGAGCAGGCCGTGAAGGGCATGCGCTTTTTGCGCGGACGCAAAAACGGCATAATGGCGGGATTCATCAGATCAAAGGCAGATTCATGTTTTCCAGATTGTTGCTGCTTCTCCCCTTCTTCCTGGCTGGCTGCAGCCCATCGCCGACCAATCCGGTCGATTCCAGGTTTTCGGATGTCGTGAAAAACAGGGACAATCCCGCGGATCGGCTCCGCTCTAACGGCACGGTCAAGGCGGGAATCACGCCGAGTTCGGTTGCGATTGCCGGAAAATATGCCTACGTGACGAATTCCAACGGCGGCAACGTCATGATCTACGCCATTGCAAGGGACGGCAAGCTCGAACCTCTCGGGGCTTCCCCCGTCGCTTCCGGTTGGGGGCCCAATCTTATCGCAATCGATCCTTCAGGGAAGTATGCCTATACGGCGAATACCGATTCGACCAGCGTTTCGGCCTATGCAATAGACCGTAATGGCGGCGCATTGAAGCCGGTTTCCGGAAGTCCTTTCCGGGCCGGAAACAATCCCACCTTCATCGCGATCACGCCTTCCGGAAAATATGCCTATGTGACCAACTACGGATCGACCACTGTTTCGGCCTATGCCATAGACGGAAGGACCGGGGCGCTGAAGGAGGTGCCGGGATCTCCATTCGACTCAGGCAAGGCCCCGGCTTCAGTTGCGGCGAACGAGAAATTCGTTTTTGTCGCGAACTCGAGTTCCAATAGCGTTTCGGTCTTTTCCATCAGGGAAGATGGGGCGCTCGCATCCGTCCCGGGAAGCCCCTTCAAGACCGGTTCCGGGCCTTTCGCCATAGCGCTCACCCCTTCCGGGAAATATATTTATGTGACGAATTCTCTCACCACCAAGGTTTCGGCCTTTGCAGTGGACCGGAAGGGCCGATTGAGCCCCGTTCCAGGCAGCCCGTTCCAGACCGGAATGACGCCGCTCTGGGTGACGGTTTCGCCTTCCGGGAAAAATGTCTATGTGGTGAACTGGCTCGGGGGAATATCCGGCTACAGCGTCGATCAGGAAACCGGGGCGCTTGCCCAGCTTGACGGCAGCCCCTTCGAATCCGGACATGCGCCCAAGGCCGTGACCGTGGATCCTTCCGGAAAGTTCGCCTACGTTGCCAACGGCGGCGACAACGACGTCACGGCCTACGACATAGATGCCAACGGGGCGCTGATTTTCCTGAAGCGGAGATGAAGCTGCCGATGAAGCCCTGGCTGCCCTTGGCGTTCTGTGCGCTCGCGCTCTTCCATTGTGCGGCGGGGAGGGCCTCGCCGATCAGGCATGTCGTCGTGATCCTCCAGGAGAACGTTTCCTTCGACCACTATTTCGCGACTTACCCGAATGCCCTCAACGAGCCGGGGGAGCCGCCCTTTCACGCATCCGGAAGCACGCCTTCGGTCAACGGGCTGAACGAGACGCTGCTCCGGCACAATCCCAATGCCGCCAATCCCCGCAGGCTGGCAAGGCGCGATGCGATGACCTGCGACATGGAGCACGAATACACCGCCGAGCAGCTTGCCTACCATTCGGGGCTGATCGACAAATTCGTCGAATACACCGCTTCGAAGCATTGCGACCCGGGGCAGGTGATGGGGTATTTCGACGGCAATACCGTGACCGCCTTATGGAACTATGCGCAGCATTTTTCCATGAGCGACAATTTCTTTGGCACCACTTTCGGCCCCTCCACGCCGGGCGCGATCAACCTGATTTCCGGGCAGACCCACGGCGCTGCGCCCCCGAATCTTTCCGAGGTCACGAAGGACGGTACGCTCTACGGCGATGTCGACCCTGCCTATGACGATTGCTCGCACGGCGCCGGAGTTTCAATGTCCGGAAAGAATCTGGGCGATCTGCTGAATGCCAGGAACCTTACCTGGGGCTGGTTTCAGGGCGGGTTCCGTCCCACCGAATATGCCGGAGGAAAGGCAGTCTGCGGGGCGAGTAGCCGCAATATCGCGGGAAATGCCGTTCCCGATTACAGTCCTCACCACGAGCCTTTCCAGTATTATGCCTCCACCGCCAATCCCCACCATTTAGCGCCTGCATCGGTCGGGGAAATCGGCCGCAACGGCCGCGCCAATCATCAGTACGATTTGGAGGATTTCTGGAAGGCCGCAGAATCGGGGCATCTGCCCGCCGTCAGCTTCCTCAAGGCCAGAATGGCGCAAGACGGTCATGCCGGCTATTCCGATCCGCTCGACGAGCAGCTTTTCATTGTGGGGACGCTCAACCGGTTGCAGAAGCTGAAGGATTGGCAGGACACTGCCGTATTCATTGCCTACGATGACTCGGACGGCTGGTACGACCATGTGATGGGACCGATCGTTAATCAGTCGGGCTCCAGCCTGGATGCCAGTTGCGGCAAGAATTCCGGCTATCCGGTTCGCTGCGGCTACGGGCCGCGCCTTCCCCTGCTTGCGATTTCACCCTGGGCCAAACCGAATTACGTGAGCCATTCGATTGCCGACCAGAGCTCGATCCTGCGCTTCATCGAGGACAACTGGAATCTGGGCAGGATCGGGGATCAGTCCTTCGACGAGAAGGCGGGATCGCTCGCCGACCTGTTCGATTTCTCCCGCCCCATCTCCAGACGCCTCATGCTGGATCCTTATACCGGACTTCCCGTGAAATGAACGTCCGGTATGTCCAGTGCGGTTTCGAAAGCGGGTTTGCCCGCGATGAAGCCTGAAAGCGAAAAGGCGGCGGTCGGCTGCATGTGGATGCAAATCATCCGCACATTGATTGCCGCCATGGTGCGCGCAAGGGCGTTCAGCCAGGCGTAATAGACGGGGTCGATGAGCGCCAGCTCGGCAAGATCGTAGTAGAGGCAGGATGCCTTCGCCTGCTGCAGTTTTGCCGCGATGTGCTCGACCAGCCTCGCCTCGTCCCTGATGTTCAGGCTCCGCGAGGGCTCGAGCAGGAAGGCTTCCCTTCCTATCCGGGTCAGATGCAGTCCCGGGATCATGATGCCTTGTGGCTGACCTGAATGCCCAGGCGGCGGAAAGCTTCCTTGAGTCCGTCCGAGAGGCTGGCTCTTGTGGTGACGCCGCTGAGATCGATGTTGAGGCTGATCAGGGCGCGCGCGATTTCGGGCTGGATGCCGGTGATGATGGCGCTAGATCCCATCAATTGAACCGCCCTGACGATCTGGATGAGGTGATGGGAAACCTGGGAGTCGATGTTCTGCACGCCGGTCAGATCCATCACGACGACGTCGGCGTGATCTTTCGCCACGCGGTTGAGCAGGGCTTCCATCACCAGCATGGTGCGGCTGGAGTCGAGCGTGCCGATGATGGGCAGGGTGAGTACGCCATCCCATATTTCGGTGATCGGAGTGGCGGTTTCCCTGAGTTCGGCTTCCTGGGCTTCGAGGACGCGCTCGCGTTCTTCCAGATAGGCGCGGAAAACGGCCATGATCAGTTCGTTGAAGATGCTGGTGAAATAGTGCAGGACGGATCTCGATTCGGTGAAGGGGATGCCGCTGTCCTTTTCCAGTGCCTCTATCAGGGCGTATTGCAGGAGCTGGGTATAGCGCACCACTTCCTCGACTCTCCCTCCCCGCATCAGTATCTTGTGGGAAAGGGCAGCAAAGAACATTTCAAGGGCATGGAACTCGGGGGATTTCCGGTCGTTCGGATTTTTCGATCCCAGAAGCTCCGCCATGAGGCTGAGAAATTCTGCGCTCAGGTCGGCGATTTCGTCGTCGTCCATCAGATTGCTGTCGCTGCCGAAATGGATCTTCCCGGGCTCCTCGAGCAAAGGGGAAATGTTGCCGATCTTGAGGCTGAACAGCGCGGAGAGCTTTTCGCTGAGTTTCTGGTTCATGTCACGTTTTCCTTATTTGATGGTTGATACGAATAGGGACTGATCGTCCGATAGTCTGCCCATGATGTTCCCCAGGATGTAGGCGATGAGCTGGGGATGCTGGTTGAAAAGTCCGGCGAAATTCGAGGTGTCCCAATTCCGGCGTACGCCGTCGCTGGCGGTCACGATCACGCTTTTTTTGGCGACGTCAGCCTGGAATTGCGACGGAGACCGGTGATCCCGCCCCAGGATGCCTGGCGCGAAGGAAACATGCCGCATCTGCTCATCCATATAAAGATGGGCGTGCATGTCTCCCACGCCGAGCAGCTTGAGCTTCTGCTTTTCGAGGTCGATCTCGCCGAAAATCGCCACGGCTCCGCGCTTGGCTGCGAGCTGGCTGTCGGCAGAGGCTATGGCCGATTCCAGATCATCGAAATGGGCGAGGCAGGATGCGAGATCGGCTGTGGCAGCCTGGGCCTCGATGCCGTGCCCCAGGCCGTCCAGATGGAACCAGCGGATTCTGCCCTGGGTCTCGTAAAGGTAGATCCTGTCGCCATTGTGACGGACATCCGACAGGGATCTGGAGAAGAAGCCGATGTTTTCCGAATTCTTCCCCAGCAGGAAACGCGCAAGGAATGCCGTGCCGTTCCATTTCCTGGTCTGGCCTTCGGGTTGGGTATAGATATACGACTCGTCGCTCAGGCGGCGGATGCTGCCCAGCCCCTTTCCCAGCGTGCCAAGGCTGGAATAGCCATCCTCCTCGGCACGGGAGAGATCGCGGATGCCCGGCCCGTAATCGAGGGAGAAAATGTCCAGAACCGGTCCGGGTTGCTGCCAGATCTGAACCAGGCCCCGTCCGCCGGCATGCTTGATGTTGTTGCTCACCAGCTCAGCCGCGACAAGGAGCATGTTTTCCCGCTTCAGGTCGGCAATGCCGAGGCGTTTCGCTATCGCGGAAAGCTTCGAGCGCAGCACGATGTGCGCCCCCTCGTTTTGCGTGGCGCCGTTGTACAGCAGCTTGCTGTCCTTGATGCTGTCTACGATGTGAGCCATGTCGAGAAAAATACGGGGGAATCGGAATGGGTTTCGGGAAATCCCAGCGCGAATTGGCCTCTGCCGAGGTTTTTTGCTTTGTAGAGCGCTTCATCAGCACAGTGGATGAATTTGTCCAGTTCGAGTTCCTGCGGCGTATCGGGAGTGACAGAGGCAATGCCGATGCTCATCTTGCATTCCGACAGCTTGAGCAGGAATTCCGCCTTCTCGCTGGCAAGCTGCGTGTCGGCGAAGAGCAGAATGGCGAATTCGTCCCCACCGATCCTGAAAGCGAAATCAACGTCTTCCCTGATGACGCTGCGCAAGGTGTCGGCTGTCCTGATCAGGTAATGATCGCCATACTGGTGGCCGAACTGGTCGTTGACTTCCTTGAAATGGTCGAGGTCGAGCAGCATGAGGGTGAGCGGGGAGTGCCTCTGGCGCAGGGTGCTGCGGAAGGCGTGGTCGAGCTTCTCGTTGAAGGCGCGGCGATTGAGAAGCCCGGTGAGCGGGTCGGTTTCGGCCTGACGCAGGGATTCATAGAGCTTGTTCTGGTGCTTTTCCAGGGCCTGTTGCAAGGAGGCCATTTCCTGCCTGGCCTGCTCGCGGGTCTCTTCGAGATGGCGAGCCATCTCGGCGTTCTTCAGCAGCAGCAGGTCGGGGTCGTTCGCCACTGTCGAGTCGTGCAGGCGCTGGCGCAATCGTTCGACGGTTTCTTTTTCCGGAAGGTGTTCGAGCGTCGCTATCCTTGCATGCTGATCTTCCCAGCGTACGAAAAGGCATTCCCTTTCCAGGTGCAGGGTGGCGCAAAGGGGATAGCCTGTGGACGCGCCCGAATTGCGCAGCCTTTGCATCAGGTCGAGCGCCGGCCGAACCGAGGCGAAAGCATTCCCGCCGAGCGTTTCCACGGCATCGAGAATGAAGGCGGCGAAACTTTGCAAATCCGGTTCGATCGCCAAATTTTGCTTCAGCAGTTCGACAACTTCCAAGATGTCCCCGCGCTTTTCCGGCCAATCTGACATTATCCACGGTTTTGGAGAAAAATAAATATTTGTTTAAATTTTCCGGTCTGCGGGGTTCTGCAGAAAATCGACGGTCTGACCGATTGCTTCGGCGACGATGCTGTCGCAGCGTGCGCTACGAATGACTTCCGAAAAGCGCTCCTGCGCCCGCGGTCAGCGCCATGGCAAGCATGCCCCAGAAAGTTACCCTGGCCGCGCCTTTCATGATGGATGCGCCCCCGGTATGGGCAGCCAGCCCGCCGAGAAAGGCAAGAAAGGAAAGGGAGGTGAGGCAGACGAGCGGGATGAGATCCGCCATCGGCGCAATCAGAATGACTGCCAGCGGCAGCGCTGCGCCAACGGAGAAGGTGAAAGCCGAGGTGAAGGCGGCCTGGACCGGTTTGGCTGCAGCTGTTTCGGAAATCCCGAGTTCGTCGCGGACATGCGCTTCGAGCGCATTCTTTGCCATGAGCTGCTCGGCGACCTGCCTCGCGAGTTCCGGCTCCAGCCCGCGCCCGGCATAGATCGAAGCGAGTTCGCGCCTTTCATGCTCGATGTCGGCGGCAAGCTCCTGCTTCTCCCGCTCGATATCGGCGCGCTCCGTATCCGATTGGGAACTGACCGAAACATATTCGCCCGCAGCCATGGACATGGCGCCCGCGACGAGCCCTGCGATGCCTGCCACCAGAATCTCCTTCAGGCTGGCGCCCGAGGCTGCGACACCGACGACGAGGCTGGCGGTCGATACGATGCCGTCGTTGGCACCCAGCACGGCGGCGCGCAGCCATCCGATATGGTGGGTGCGGTGTCTTTCCTGATGCTTGATGAACATGCGGACATGATACACCCGAGATACGGAATCTGCGATGTGCCGGATTCTGCTAGAATCATCCGCTACTTGGGTGAAACGCAAGGACTGAGATGTGCCAGTTGCTCGGGATGAGCTGCAACGTTCCCACTGATATCTGCTTTTCCTTCGCCGGCTTTCAGAAGCGCGGCGGGGGAACGGACATACACAGCGACGGCTGGGGAATCGCCTTCTTCGAAGGCAAGGGGGTACGGCTTTTTGTCGATCCGCAGCCTTCGGCGCAGTCCCCCGTCGCAGAATTCGTGCGCAGCTACCCGGTCAGATCGCTCAACGTCATAGCGCATATCCGCAAAGCGACCCAAGGCAGCGTGGCCCTCGAAAACACCCATCCTTTCATGCGCGAACTTTGGGGCAGGTACTGGATCTTCGCGCACAACGGCAATCTCCCCGAATTTTTCCCGGAGCTCGAAGGACCTTTCGTTCCGGTAGGCGACACGGACAGCGAGCGCATGTTCTGCTGGCTGCTGCAGCGCCTCGCACGGCGTTTCGGCAGAATTGCCCCGGATCGCGAAGCGATTTTTTCCGCATTGGCCGAATTCAGCGGCGAGCTCGCTGGTCGAGGCATATTCAACTACCTCCTCTCCAACGGCGATTGCCTGTTCGCCCATTGTTCGACAAATCTCGCCTACATCGTGCGGCAGGCCCCTTTCGCTGTCGCGCACCTCAAGGACGAGGATATTTCGGTCGACTTCAGCGAAGTGACTTCCTCCAGCGATCGCGTTGCGGTAATTGCCACAGCTCCGCTGACCGACAACGAGTCCTGGGCGATCATGGATCCCGGCACTTTGTGGATGTTCCACGAGGGAATAGTGGAAGCCAGTTGCATGACCGGCAAGTGACGACTTGTCTTGCAATGAAGAACGGGGTTAGTATGCGCCATGGCCGACGATGCACTCAGCAAGAAGGAATTCGAAACACTGTCCAATTTTCGCTACCAGTTGAGGCGTTTTCTGCGCTTCAGCGAAGAGGCGGTGCACAGCCACGGTCTGACTCATCTTCAGTATCTCTTGCTGCTGCACCTCAAGGGCTACCATGACAGGGAATGGGCGACCATAGGGGAACTCGCGGAGAAGCTTCAATCCCATCACCACGGGGCTGTTTCCCTGGTTTCACGCTGCGAAAAGCTCGGCCTGGTGTATCGCATGCAGGGGAGAACGGACAAGCGCGAAGTGGAGGTTCATCTCACCCCGGAAGGAAACCGGATGGTCGAGAGGCTCGCACGCCTGCACCGGGACGAACTTATTGATTCTGCTGGCATGTTCAGCGTTCCCGGGGTCAATGACCTGAAGCGGGCGAAATAACTCCCGGTTGATTTTCCTTCCCAACTCTGCTGCAATACATACCTGACTAAAGAATTAAGGTAATAAATGCAGTTTGGAGGATCGGGCCGGGAATCCCTGATTCTGGCCTTGCGCGCCATGCTGGGCGAAGAATCGGTGCTGACTGAAAAAGAGGAACTCGCGCCTTTCGAGTGCGACGGGCTTTCCGTCTATCGCAAGCTGCCCCTGGCGGTTCTGCTCCCATCCACGGTCGAAGAAGTGCAGGGCATACTGCGCCTTTGCAGCGACCATGGGGTGCCCGTCGTCGCCAGGGGGGCGGGAACCGGCCTTTCCGGTGGCGCGCTGCCCATCAGTGACGGGGTTCTGCTGAGTCTATCCAGATTCGATCGCATCATCGCTATCGACCCGGAGCAAAGAATTGCCACCGTTCAGCCAGGCGTCAGGAACCTCGCCATATCCGAAGCGGCAGCGCCTCACGGGCTCTATTATGCGCCCGACCCTTCTTCCCAGATTGCCTGCACCATAGGCGGGAATGTCGCGGAGAATTCCGGCGGCGTGCACTGTCTGAAATACGGGCTCACGGTGCACAACCTGCTGGCGCTCAAGGTCGTGACGATGGAAGGTGAACTGCTGGAAATCGGATCCGCTGCGCCAGACTCCCAGGGATACGATCTGCTTGCCCTGGTGACGGGCTCTGAAGGGCTGCTCGGGGTGATCGTCGAGGTGACCGTGAAGCTCCTCGCCAGACCCGAGCGGGCACAGGTGCTGCTTGCCGCCTTCGACGACGTTCGCCATGCGGCTGAAGCGGTCGGCGCGGTGATTTCAGCCGGAATCATTCCGGCGGGGCTGGAAATGATGGACAATCTTGCGATCAGGGCCGCCGAGGATTTCGCCCACGCCGGTTATCCGGTAGGGGCGGAGGCCATCCTGCTTTGCGAGCTCGACGGCACCAATGCCGAAGTTTCCGAGCATGTCATGAAGGTCAGGGAAGTGATGCAGCATGCCGGCGCAACCGAAGTGCGCACGGCACGCGACGAGAAAGAGCGGAGCATGTTCTGGAAGGGAAGGAAGTCGGCTTTCCCTGCAGTGGGCCGGATTTCTCCCGATTATTACTGCATGGACGGCACCATCCCGCGCCGCAATCTGCCGGAAGTGCTCGAACGCATCGCGAGCCTGTCGAAAAAATACGGTCTCAGGGTGGCCAATGTGTTCCATGCCGGGGACGGCAACCTCCATCCCCTGATCCTGTTCGACGCAAACAGGGAAGGGGAGCTCGAAAGGACGGAAGCCTTCGGACGGGAGATACTCTCGCTCTGCATCGAAATGGGTGGCACCATTACCGGAGAGCATGGGGTCGGCGTGGAAAAGCTCGATGCCATGTGCCTCCAGTTCGATTCCGCCGAGCTTGCCCAGTTCCATGCGATCAAGTCCGCTTTCGATCAGCAGGGCCTGCTCAATCCGGGGAAAGCCGTTCCCACCCTGCACCGCTGCGCCGAATTCGGCGCGATGCATGTCCACGGCGGGAAGCTCCCCCATGCCCATCTGGAGCGCTTCTGATGGCCGATATCGAAAGCGCGTTGCAGGAGCGGGCGAAATCCGCGATCGATTCCGGAACCCCAGTCGCCATCATTGCAGGCGGCACCAAATCCTTTCTGGGGAACCGGGTGACGGCCGAGCCCCTGCATGTCGCAGGACACAGCGGCATCGTCGACTACGACCCCAGGGAACTCGTGATCACGGCAAGATGCGGCACCAAACTGGAGGAAATCGAGCAGGTTCTGGCGGCATCCGGCCAGATGCTTCCTTTCGAGCCGCCCCGTTTCGGGGAGGGGGCAACACTCGGCGGGGCGGTAGCCTGCGGTCTTTCCGGGCCGAGGCGCCCCTATGCCGGATCGGTCAGGGATCATGTGCTGGGCTGCAGGATCATCAACGGCAGGGGAGAGATCCTGAATTTCGGGGGAAAAGTGATGAAGAATGTCGCGGGATTCGATGTCTCCCGCCTGATGGCCGGGGCCTTCGGCACCCTGGGCGTGCTCCTCGAAATCAGCCTCAGGGTGCTGCCCAGGCCTGCTGCATCGCTCACTCTGGTGCACGAATGCAGGGATCCCGTTCCCTATCTTTGCGGACTTGCCTCGAAACCGATTCCCGTCGATGCGGCAGCCCATGTCGATGGACTGTGCCATATCCGCCTTTCCGGAAGCATCCAGGCCGTCTCGGAGGCGAAAAATCTGCTGGGCGGCGAGGCGCTGGATGGGCATGAAGCCTTCTGGGAGGACCTGCGCGAGCAGCGTCTGCCCTTTTTCGGATCGGATGCGCCGCTGTGGCGCATCGCATCCGGGCCGTCTGCGCCCATGCCGAATTTGCAGGGAGCCTGGGTGATGGATTGGGGCGGATCGCAGCGCTGGCTGAAGAGCGAGGCTGGAGAAGGCGAAGTCAGGCGAGCGACCGAGGCCATCGGCGGGCATGCCACCCTTTTCAGGGGGCAGGGCGATGCCTTTCATCCGCTGAAGGGGCCGCTTGGCATGCTGCATCGAAGACTGAAAGCCGCGTTCGACCCGAAAGCGATCTTCAACCCAGGCCGCCTTTACCCGGAATTCTGACATGCAGACCAGGATTGATTCCGCATCGAATGCCGACCCCAGGATTGCCGAGGCCGAGGCCATATTGAGAAGCTGCGTGCACTGCGGATTCTGCAATGCGACCTGCCCGACCTATCAGCTTCTCGGATCGGAACCTGACGGTCCCAGGGGAAGGATCTATCTCGTCAAGAACATGCTCGAAGAAGGCGTCGCAGGGGAGAGGACGCGCCGCCATCTGGACCGCTGCCTCACCTGCCGCTCCTGCGAGACGACCTGTCCTTCCGGGGTGAAGTATGCCCGCCTGATCGACATCGGGCGCGCGATCGTCGACGAGAAGGCCGGGCGACCTTTTCTCGACAGGGCCCGCCGATTTGCCATGCTGGCTGTCCTCCCTCATCCGGGCAGACTGAATCTCGCGCTGAAGTTCGCCAGAATCGCAAAGCCTTTCCTGCCGGTCCATCTCAAAAGGAAAATCTTTCCCCGCAGGTCGGCGGAGGCCTTCCCGCCGGTGCGCCATAAGCGCAAGATGCTGGTTCTGGAAGGATGCGTCCAGACCCTTGCCTCCCCGAACACCAACATCGCCGCATCGCGCGTCCTCGGCAGGATAGGCATATCCCTGATTCCGGTTTCCGGCTGTTGCGGTGCGATGCATCAGCACATGGGAAAGGAAGAGGCGGCTCGCGCGGTGATGCGCAGCAACATCGATCTCTGGTGGCCGCATGTCGAGGCGGGCATCGAGGCTATCGTCCTCAGTGCGAGCGGGTGCGGCCTTGCCGTGAAGGAATACGGGCAGATGCTGAAGGAGGACGAGCACTACGCCGAAAAGGCGGAGAAAATCAGCTCGCTCGTCCGGGATCTTTCCGAGATTCTGGCGAAGGAGGACCTGACCCTTTTTTTCGGAATCGGAAAGGGAAGGCGAGTGGCCTGGCATTGCCCCTGCACCCTGCAGCACGGGCAGAAGCTCGGGGGCGCTGTGGAATCCGTGCTGAAAGCCTGCGGCTTCGAGCTGACCCCGGTTGCGGATTCCCACCTCTGCTGCGGTGCGGCGGGAACCTATTCCTTGCTTCAGCCCGGAATTTCGGAGCAGCTACTCGAAAACAAGCTCGCCGCCCTGCAGGGCGGCATGCCGGAGATCATCGCCACGGCCAACGTCGGCTGCCAGATGCATCTCGAAAGCGGGACCAGGCTCCCGGTCAGACACTGGATAGAACTTTTTGATCAAACCTGAAGGAGAAAACATGAAAATCGGATCTTTTCATCCCCCGCAGCGCACCCTGATGGGCCCCGGCCCGTCCGATGTCAGCCCCCGCGTTCTGGAGGCGATGTCCCGGCCCACGCTGGGCCATCTCGACCCGGTTTTTGTCGCCATGATGGACGAAGTCAAGGCGCTTCTGAAATATGCCTTCCAAACCGGCAACGAGCTGACCATGCCCGTTTCCGCGCCGGGCTCCGCGGGCATGGAAACCTGTTTCGTCAATCTCGTCGAGCCGGGAGACAAGGTGATCATTTGCCAGAACGGCGTTTTCGGCGGCAGGATGAAGGAGAACGTCGAGCGCTGCGGCGGGATCGCGGTGATGGTTCAGGATGAATGGGGGCGGGCCGTCGATCCGCAAAAGCTGGAAGATGCCCTGAAGGCCAACAGCGACGCGAAAATCGTGGCGTTCGTGCATGCCGAAACGTCGACCGGCGCCGTGTCCGATGCGAAAACCCTGGCGGAGATCGCCCACAGGCACGGATGTCTCGTGATTGCCGATGCGGTCACCTCCCTCGCAGGCTCCCCCCTGAAGGTAGACGAATGGAAGCTCGATGCGATCTATTCGGGCACCCAGAAATGCCTTTCCTGCACTCCCGGACTTTCCCCGGTGAGCTTTTCGGATGCCGCCATTGAGAGGATCAAAGGCCGCAAATCGAAGGTGCAGAGCTGGTTCCTGGACCTCAATCTCGTGATGGGCTACTGGGGCGGCAATGCCAAGCGCGCCTACCATCATACCGCCCCGATCAATG
This sequence comes from Pseudomonadota bacterium, assembly GCA_021806605.1. GTDB lineage: Bacteria > Pseudomonadota > Gammaproteobacteria > Burkholderiales > JABEVD01 > JABEVD01. Next base: position 9,982 of record JAJZQY010000009.1, on the reverse strand, counting down.
CCCTTTACGGCTTGCACGAAGCGCTGGTGATTCTGCAGGACGAGGGTCTGGAAAACGCGTGGGCGCGCCATAGGAAGCATCATCTTGCCCTGCGTGCGGGGATCGAGGCGATGGGGCTGGCCTTCGTGGTCCCGGAAGCAGAGCGCCTTCCCCAGCTCAACGCGATCGCCATTCCGGAAGGAGTCGACGATGCTGCCGTGAGATCCATGCTGCTTTCCGACTGGCAGCTTGAAATCGGCGCGGGCCTCGGGGCGATGGCAGGCAAAGTCTGGCGCATCGGCCTGATGGGGCATGCCTGCAATGCCCGAAACGTGCTGCTCTGCCTTTCCGCCTTGGAAGATGTCCTGGTCAGGCTGAAAGCTCCCGTAAGGAGCGGAGAGGCCCTTGCCGCCGCCACGAGGTCGCTTATGGCATAATCAGGTTTTCAGGAGAGGGGCATGAAAAAGAAACTGCCGAAGCTTGCGAAGCATGAATACGGGGAAAGCCTGCATCTGCTGCAGATAGAACTCACCAAGCTGCAGCGGCATTTCATCAAGTGCGGCGAGAAAATCCTGATCATTTTCGAAGGCAGGGATGCTTCGGGAAAGGACGGGACGATCAAGCGCATCGTCGAGCACCTCTCGCCCAGGGAGACGCGCGTCGTCGCTCTGGGAAAACCTTCCGACAGGGACCGGGGCTCCTGGTATTTCCAGCGCTACGTGCCTCATCTTCCCGCGGCCCAGGAACTGGTTCTTTTCAACAGGAGCTGGTACAACCGGGCGGGGGTGGAGCGGGTGATGGGATTTTGCAGCGATGCCGAATACGAGGAGTTCATGGGGTCGGTCTGCGAATTCGAGAGCCTTCTGGTGCATTCCGGAATCAAGCTATTCAAGTACTATCTCGACATTTCCAGGAAGGAGCAGGAAATTCGCCTGGAAGACCGCAAGCAGGACCCCCTCAAGCAGTGGAAGATCAGCGACATCGACGAAGCCGCACTCGGCCGCTGGAAAGCCTACAGCAATGCGCGCAACGAGATGTTCGCGCGCACGCACAATATCGTCGCGCCCTGGACCGTGGTCAGGGCGGACGACAAACCGCTCGCCAGGATCAGCGTGATTAAGGATATCCTGACCCGCCTGGAGTACGACGCCAAGGATGAGGAGATCACCCTGCCCAATCCCGACGTTGTCTTCGGCTACCACGAGGATTGCCTGAAGAAGGGGCTGATCGCCCAGTAAGCGGCACCGTTATGGTGCATTCTGGCTCAAGTCCCCGCTGGGGATGCCGCTATATCGACCGAATGGAGGAGGGGGAGCGGGTACGGTTCATGCTTGAATTTCATCGAATCTCAAGGAGTCGATCATGGCCAATGCATTGCATATTCCCATAGCGGACTACAAGTCCATCTACAGCGTTGCGGACGTCGACCGGGCGATGGAGGAATCCGCGCCGCGGAACAACGAATCGCTCAATTCCGTCTACCAGAAAATGAAGCAGGCGGGCGGCGTGCGCTACATCGTCAAGCCTTCCAGCGATGAAGGGCTGGATTCCCTCTACGAGAGCGCGCCGAATTTCGGGGAGGTGATAGGAGACTTGCGCAAGCAGATGGCGCTCGCCGTTTTCGGCAACGAGCCGGTGAGCTTCACGCCCATTCTGCTGCTCGGCGAACCCGGACTCGGCAAGACCCACTTCGCGAAATGCGTTTCCAAGGTGCTCGGCACGCATTTCGAATTCATTTCGATGAGCTCGCTCACCGCAGGCTGGATATTGTCCGGCGCATCTTCGCAATGGAACAGCGCCAAGCCCGGCAAGGTCGCGCAATCCCTGGTCAACGGAGAATTCGCCAATCCCCTCGTCGTTCTCGACGAAGTGGACAAATGCGGCGGAGATTCCAGATACGATCCGATGGGCGCACTCTACGGCCTGCTCGAGCGGGATACCGCCGAGCATTTCAGGGACGAATTCATCGAAGTCGATATGGATGCGAGCCATATCCTGTGGATCGCCACCGCCAACGACGAAAGCGCCATTCCCGAGCCGATCCTCAACAGGATGAACGTCTACGTCATCGACAGGCCGGACGCGGAGGGGGCGATGAAGATCGCTCTGGCGGTCTATCGCGACATTTTGGACGATCACAACTGGGGCTTTCCAGACGAGCCTGCGGAGGAAATTCTTGCCGCTCTTGCGGAAATTCCGCCGCGCGACATGCGGAAGCTGCTGGTCGATGCCTTCGGCAATGCGATGCTGGAACGACGAACTCACCTGCTTTCCAGGGATCTCGATGTCGGCAGGCTTTCGAGGAGAAAATCCAAGATCGGGTTCTAGGGAAACCGCTGAAGGCCTCTCAGGCAACCTTGAACTGGCTTCCAGGGATGACTTCGGAAAAGATGCGCATCAGGTGCGGATCGAATTTCCTTGCGGTCTCTTCGTGCATGATGGACATGATTTCCGCGTGGCTTCTTGCCGGATGGTACGATCTAGTCACGGCCATTGCATCGTAGCTGTCCGCGATGGAGATGATGCGCGAGCAGACCGGAATGCTTTCCCCTGAAAGGCCGTCAGGGTAACCCCGCCCGTCGTAATGCTCGTGGTGATGACGGATTGCCTGAGCCGGCTGGATCGAGTCTTCGAGTTCGGTCGCGAGCATGATTTTCTCGCCGATTTCGGAATGCTGCTTCATCACCGACCATTCGTCTTCGTCGAATTGCCCGGGCTTCAGCAGGATACGGTCCGGTATGCCGATCTTGCCAATGTCGTGAAACGATGAGCTGATTCGCAGCGCTTCGAGTTCATGTTTGTCCAGGCCGCATCGCTTTCCGATCGCTACCGACAGGCCATGCACGCGCTCGGAGTGGAGCCGCGTCAGAAGGTCGCGGTAGCCCAGGGCAACCGACAAGGCCTTCGTGTATTTGTACAGCGCAGCGTAAATGCCGCCTTTTGATTCCATGCCGGTTTTTCCAGGGAATGCGGCGTCGCCGCTATCGCGCAATCCATCAAAGAATACTAGACGCAGCATGATGCAATGTCAAAAATCCCTGCCGAGATTAGATCGTTCGACATGAAAAGGGAGCTGGCTTGATCTGGATCAAGACGGGAGGATTCTGTCCGATCTATGCTGGCATATCAGCTTTTCATGATGAAGATTCCAGGAGTACAGCATGAGCCAATACGTTCTGCCTTCGCTGCATCTGAAGGGAAAAGCGCTGCTCCCCATCGTGCAGGGGGGAATGGGGGTCGGCGTCTCTGCGCACCGCCTTGCCGGAACGGTGGCCGCCTCCGGGGCAATCGGCACCATTGCCAGCATCGATTTGCGCCACCACCATCCCGACCTGATGGCCCGCGGCGGAAAGGACAAATCCGCCCTCGACAGGGCCAATCTGATCGCGCTGGACCGCGAAACAAGGGCCGCGCTGGCACTTGCCGGTGGAAACGGGCTGATCGCGGTCAACGTCATGAAGGCGGTCACCGAGCACGCCGCACTGGTGCGGCAGGCATGCGAGAGCGGGGCTCAGGCGATCGTGATGGGAGCCGGGTTGCCGCTAGACTTGCCCGATCTTGCTGAAGATTTTCCCGAAGTTGCCCTGATTCCGATCCTTTCTGATGCGCGCGGCGTGAACCTGGTGCTGAAGAAATGGATGCGCAAGAACCGGCTGCCGGATGCCGTCGTGATCGAGCATCCGCGCTATGCCGGCGGGCATCTGGGCGCGCCGAAGCCGGAGGAAATCGGCGATCCGCGCTTCGATTTCCCTTCGGTCATCGAAGAGGTGCTCCAGTCGCTCAGAGTCCTCGGCATCGAGCGCGAGTGCATTCCTCTGATTCCGGCGGGAGGCATCAACACCCACGAGAAGATACGCGAGCTGCTTGCTCTGGGGGCGAGCGCCGTTCAGATCGGCACGCCTTTCGCCGTGACGCTTGAAGGAGATGCTCATCCCAACTTCAAGAAGGTCCTTGCGGAAGCGAAGCCCGAAGAGATCGTCACTTTCATGAGCGTCGCCGGGCTTCCCGCACGCGCGGTAATCACGCCCTGGCTGAAGAATTATCTGGGCCGGGAGAAGAAACTGCAGGCTTGCGCCAGGGCGGAGAGAGGACGCTGCGCATCCGGCCTCGGCTGTCTGCTGCATTGCGGGCTGCGGGACGGTATTGCAAGGGCGGGGCAGTTCTGCATCGATGCCCAGCTCGCGGCCGCCCTCAAGGGGGACGTCAGGAAAGGCCTCTTTTTCAGGGGGAGCGAGCCTTTGCCGTTCGGCAGCGCCATCAGGACCGTCGGGGAGCTTCTGGAATACTTCATGACGGGAGCTGCCGTCGCGGCAAATTGACGATGCGGTTCGGCAGGGCCAGGTTCCCCAGAAAAAGGGCGGCTCATGCGGCTATTCTTCGAGCAGGCTCCTCAGCATCCAGGCGTTCTTTTCGTGAATCTGCATGCGCTGGGTGAGCAGGTCGCAGGTAGGCTGGTCGTTGGCCTGCTCGGCGACCGAAAAAGCGCTTCGCGCAGTCCTCACCACGGCTTCCTGGCCATCCACCAGTTGGCGAATCATGTCTTTCGCGGCAGTCGCGCCATGGCTTTCCTGGATGGAGGAAAGCGCCGTGAACTCGCGGTAGGAGCCCGGCGCGGGAAATCCCAGGGCGCGGATGCGTTCTGCGATCAAGTCCACCGCCATCCACTGTTCGTTGTAGAGATCCATGAACATCAGGTGCAGCGTCTGGAACATGGGGCCGGTGACATTCCAGTGAAAATTGTGGGTTTTCAGGTACAGCGTGTAGGTATCCGCGAGCAGGCGGGAAAGCTCGGATGCGATCGCCTTGCGGGTCTTGTCGGATATGCCTATGTCGATCTTCGAAACAGCCTTCTTCCTGTCTGCCATGATGCTTCTCCCGGTTATGGTTGATGCCAGCGCACCCTCAAAATCTATCACAACTCCCCTTCCGAAGCCATGTCACAAAGTTTAACCGTATTGAAACATCCCGATTACATGACTGCGTTTCAATGGAAGGGTCAAAATTCTTGAACAGGGAGAGAAATCATGAAAAAAGTCGGCAGGGTATTGCTCGCCATCTTCGTCATCGGCCTGGCGGTTCCGGCTTATGCCTACGGCCCTTGCGGTCCGGGCGGGAAAATGCAGGAAAGAAATCCGGAGGCGAATCTGGACAGGCATCTCGCCAGGATGAAGGAGGCGCTCGGCATCACGCCCGACCAGGAAGGCGCCTGGAGCGAGTATGCGCAGAAGGCGAAGGGCGAAATGGAGCAGATGCGCGAAGCCATGCGCGAGGCGAGACAGGACATGCCGCAGACCGCTCCGCAGCGTTTCGACAGGCGCATCGAGATGATGAAGCGCCGCATTGCCTCCCTCGAGAACATGGACGAAGCGTTCAAGCGGCTCTACGGCGTGCTGACGCCGCAGCAGCAGGCTGCGGCCGACAGGCATTTCATGATGATGCATCGTCGCCCCTGACGGGAATGGCATGAGAATGTTCCTCGTGGTTTGTCTGCTGGCCTTGCCGGCGCTGCCTGCGTCCGCATCCGGTGGCGACGGGGCAGCCCATTGCAGCAGGGCCAGGGTGAAGCTGTCCAATGGCCCCGGACTGCAGGCCTATTTCGCCGCGCACTTCGCCTTCCAGTCGGAGCTCGGGCTGTTGTAGACAGTTCTTTCCTGGGAACTGCCTACTTGAAGCGGGAAGCGATGCGATCGAGCGTCTTGCGCATTTCATCCCAGGATTTCTCGATTCCGCCCCTCAGCTCCTTCCATGTGCTTCCGGTATGCGCAAGCAGCTCGTGCAGCCCGGATTGCAGGGCTTCCCGCTTCTCGGCAAGCGCTCCGACCTGAGCGTCGAAGTCGGCCCTGATTTCGCTTCCGGCTTCCCTGGCTTTGTGCCCGAGATCGGCGAGCCTCGCATCCCATTCGTCGAGCTGCGCTTCGATCCTTTTCCGGAAGGCTTCCTTTTCCTTCATCCTGCGCGGTTCGAGGAGCACCCGGTCGATCTCCTCCTCGGCCTCGATCCAGTCCTCCATGGCATGATTGCCGTCGAAGCCGCGCTTTTCCGCCCGGAAATAGGCGGCTTCCGAGACCATCCTGAAGCGCTCTTCGGCTGACTTGCTGTGCGAGTGGGTTCTGGGCATGGCGGCTCCTTGAGGAATGCTTTTTCCATTTATAGACCACCGGGGGCGAGATTCAAGGCGCTACCCAAAAGCGCGGTCATCGGTTAAGCTTCCGAGATTCGACATCTTCAAAGAACGGCCATGGCACAATACGTTTTCACGATGAACCGGGTGGGCAAGATCGTCCCCCCGAAGCGTCAGATCCTCAAGGACATATCCTTGAGCTTTTTTCCCGGCGCCAAGATCGGCGTGCTGGGGCTCAACGGCTCCGGAAAATCCACCCTGCTGAAGATCATGGCGGGGATAGACCGTGACATCGAGGGGGAAGCCACCCCCATGCCCAACCTCAACATCGGCTATCTTCCCCAGGAGCCCCAACTCGATCCAGGCATTTCAGTGAGAGCGGCAGTCGAGCAGGGACTGGGAGAAGTATTCGAAGCCCAGCAGAAGCTGGAAGCCGTCTATGCAGCGTATGCCGAACCCGATGCGGATTTCGATGCGCTCGCCACGGAGCAGGCGAGGCTGGAAGCGATCATTTCGGCATCCGACGGCCACAATGCGGAGCTGCAGATGGAAGTCGCAGCCGATGCCCTGCGGCTTCCCGCCTGGGATGCGGTGATCAAGAATCTTTCCGGGGGGGAGAAGCGCCGCGTCGCGCTTTGCCGCCTGCTGCTCTCCAAGCCAGACATGCTGCTGCTGGATGAGCCGACCAACCATCTGGATGCCGAGTCGGTCGAATGGCTGGAGCAGTTCCTCACGCGCTTTCCGGGAACCGTGGTGGCCGTCACCCACGACCGGTATTTTCTCGATAATGCCGCCGAATGGATACTGGAGCTCGACCGCGGCCACGGCATTCCCTGGAAGGGCAATTATTCGAGCTGGCTGGAGCAGAAGGAAGCGCGGCTGGAGACCGAGAACAAGCAGATCGACGCGCACATGAAGGCGATGAAGCAGGAGCTGGAATGGGTGAGGCAGAATCCCAAGGCGCGCCAGGCCAAATCCAAGGCGAGGCTTTCCCGCTTCGAGGAGCTGAGTTCGCAGGAATACCAGAAGCGCAACGAAACCCAGGAAATCTTCATTCCCGCCGGCGAGCGCCTCGGCAACGAAGTCATCGAGTTCTCCCATGTTTCCAAGGCCTACAACGACCGCCTGCTGATCGACGACCTCAGCTTCAAGGTGCCGCCTGGGGCGATCGTCGGCATCATCGGCCCCAACGGCGCGGGAAAGTCCACCCTGTTCAGGATGATCACGGGCAAGGAATCCCCCGATTCCGGCGAGGTGAAGAGGGGAGCCACCGTGAAGCTCGCCTATGTCGACCAGTCGCGCGATGCGCTCGCCGCAGACAAGACCGTGTTCGAGGAGATATCCGAAGGCCGCGACATTCTCACCGTGGGAAAGTACGAGACGCCTTCGCGCGCCTACATCGGGCGCTTCAATTTCAAGGGCTCCGACCAGCAGAAGATCGTGGGCAACCTTTCCGGCGGCGAGCGCGGCAGGCTGCATCTCGCTAAGACATTGATTTCTGGCGGGAACGTGCTGCTTCTCGACGAGCCTTCCAACGATCTCGACGTCGAAACGTTGCGCGCGCTGGAGGATGCGCTGCTCGAATTCGCCGGCTGCGTGATGGTGATCTCGCACGACCGCTGGTTCCTCGACAGGATCGCGACCCACATCCTCGCGGCGGAAGGGGATTCGAAATGGGTATTCTTCGACGGCAACTACCAGGAATACGAGGAAGACAAGAAGAAGCGCCTCGGGGTGGAAGGCGCGAAGCCCAGGCGCCTCAGATACAAGCCGATCAGCCGGTAGCCAACCAGGGACGTTCGTCCCGACTGGGCAGCAGGCTGCATGGAAGGGTGAACCGGCAAATCTGGTCTTCGGTCGGGCCCAGTTGCGATTTGGCGGATTCTCGGCCAAAGCGGGCAATCTGTATCGCGCTGCTAAGTGACAAAACTAGTGAATATTTCCAGACTTTTTGATGTTAAAGTGCCGCGGATACGCGGGGGCAATTCGGGGAGCTCTAGATGACATTTTTTGAATCTTATGGGAAAGAGATTGTTTCTTTTGTTGTTCCCATAATTATTTGGATACTAAACCAAGTATTTAAGTCAAAAGCAAAGCTGCTGTTGGCTTCACCTCATCAATTCACCTTCCTTGTCCAAGAGCCTTTATATAATCCCGAAGGCCAATTGATCTCGCCCAACCAAACGGTAAGAACATGTTCTTATACGATCCAAAATGCTGGTAAGATTTCTGCGTCCAAAGTTGAAGTCGTTTTCAATTGGAAACCTATGTGCCTTAATCTCTGGCCTGCGAGGCATTTTACTGAGCATACTGAGACGGATAATCGATATGTTCTTGTTTTCGAAAGCTTGGCTCCATCTGAGGTTATCGGGATAGAGGTTCTAATAGTGAATGGAGATTTACCTATGCTTTTGACTGTTCGGAGCGCAGAGTGTGTGGCTCAAACCATTCAAATGTACCCTCAACCAATTGTTAGTAAAGGGCTAAAGGTTCTCTTCGGTATTTTTGTAATTTTGGGATTTTCTGCGTCAATATACTTGTTCATTATCCTCATGCAATTCTTGATCCTTAGGACACCATTGGGCCACTGATATGTAGGTCGAACTGCTTCCGGAGGAAGACGGGGTCAGATACCGTCTTGGGCGTCAAGCATGGGCCGGTCCGATTTTGGGGTCGGGGTCAGGTCTTACATTCCAACATTTTCGAACTTGCGCACGGCCCGGCTCACGGTTATGTAATGCACGTAAAAATGCACGGGGTCAGGTCTTGCAATACAACATTCTCTTTTTGGGGCCAATTGGGGACAGACCACGTTTTCTGAGCAAGCATGACAACCGCCACAAACAATAAGCGCATCGTCATCATCGCCGGGCCGAACGGCGCGGGCAAGACGACCTTTGCGCGCGAGTTCCTGCCGACGGATGCCGAGCTGCCCAATTTCGTGAATGCCGACCTGATCGCAGCCGGCCTTTCTCCGTTCGCGCCGGAGCTTGCAGCTTTCAAGGCCGGGCGGCTGATGCTGGAGACTATAGCGGACTATGCGAAGCGCGGCGAGAGCTTTTCTTTCGAGACGACGCTTTCCGGCCTGACCTACGCGCAGATGATCCCGGTCTGGCGCGCATCGGGTTACGCGGTGAAGCTGATTTTCCTGTCCTTGCCGGAGGCGGAGATGGCGATCGAACGTGTGGCGATTCGCGTGAAGCAGGGCGGACACAATATTCCGGTCAATGTCATTCGACGCCGCTTCGCGCATGGCATCGCCAATCTTGAGCGCTACAAATTGCTGGTGGATGCCTGGCAATTGTACGATAATTCCAGTGCGCCACCTGTGTTGCTTGATGAAAGTTGATGCCATGAAAGCCCCCGTCTCTCATTCCAAAGATCCCGACCTGCAGAAGGTTCCGCAGGCCCTGATGCGCGCAGCCGAGAAGGCGCGCCAGCTGGCTGCGCAGACCGGCACGCCTTTCATTTCGCGCCCGCCTCGCGCGGAAGCCAAGAAGGTCAAGTAAGGCCGGCCCCTCGGCGGCTTGCGGCTCGCCGCCGATCCCGTTGACGCGCCCATTCCGAACCCGTATAGTCCGAAACATGAACCGGCATCTTTTTCGCGCACCGCGCGCATTCAAACGACTGTGGTCGGGTAAACCTTTCCCCCGCCGCAGCGCCTTTCTGTTCTGATTTTCAACTTGGCAAAGCGGGTCCGACCGCGTTGCCTGATCAGCCCAAGACCCGAATGAGCCTTTATTCCAGGGGTCCGACATGGCAAACAATTCGCGAAACAGCTTGGGAAACGGGGAAGCGCCGCTCGGCATAGTCTTCGCGCTGCTCGCTGCGGTCGGCTTTTCGGCCAAGGCCATCCTGGTGAAGCTCGCCTATCGCTACCAT
>JAJZQY010000054.1 GCA_021806605.1 Pseudomonadota bacterium | reverse complement strand
CTGCACCGTCCTGCAGTTCGGCACCCGATGGTCCACCCGGGTGTGCACGTCCGCCACCTGGCGCCCGTCGGAGAGATTCAGCCCGTTCAGCGTCGCCTCCGCATGCTCCCCTAGGTAGTCGACATGCAGGTAATGCCTCGAAAGCTTCCCGGCCAGCAAAAGCTGCGTGGCATCGTAGTTCGATGATGCAGAGAGTTTTACGCCGGTGTTCCCGACATGCAAGCCCACATTTTCCTGGACCCTGACATGCTTGAGATGCGCATGCTCCCCGAGCACGACCTCGGTCACCGCATTGGTGAATCCGTCGCCCAGATATTCCTCGACGAGCGTCGCGCGCGCGTTCACTTCCAGTACCACCAGGCACCTCGCATGGCTGGTGCCGTGCGTGCCGACATGCAGAACATGGATCGCCTGCTGCGCGTCTCCCTTCACCTGCACGAAAGCGCAGTCCTCGAACTGCTGCGCATTCCATTGCGCGTAATATTCCGCTTCCAGCGATTTGCCGAAATGCGCGTGCAGGGCATCGGCTTCCAGGCCGAGGGGCGCAACGCGCACGTTCGGATCATTTCCCGGCTCGGACAGGGATGCTGCATAGCGTCCGTTCACGAACACGATGCGCACCGATCCGGGCAGCACATGGCGATCGATCGAAACCTCGGCAGCCTCTCCGCCAAAATCCTGCTTCAGCGCCGACGCATCGATCAGCCGCCAGCCAGGATGCCTGGGACCCGGAATGCCGAGCGCAGCCGCCCTCGCCCCCGCGTCCAGCCGCGCCTGATCCATCCAGTTCACGCCGCCGCCCTCACCCAATCGTAGCCGCGTTCTTCCAGCTCCAGCGCCAGCTCCTTGCCGCCCGTCTTCACGATCCGCCCCGCGTGCATCACGTGAACGAAGTCCGGCACGATGTAGTTCAACAGCCGCTGATAGTGCGTCACCATCACGATGGCATTGTGCTCGGAGCGCAGGCTGTTCACCCCGTTCGCCACGATCCGCAGCGCGTCGATATCGAGCCCCGAATCGGTCTCGTCCAGAATCGCGAGCTTGGGCGACAGGATCGCCATCTGCAGGATTTCGTTGCGCTTCTTCTCGCCCCCCGAAAACCCTTCGTTCACGCTCCGATCCAGAAAGGCAGGGTCCATCTCCACCACCTTGATTCTCTCCCTGACCAGGTCGTCGAATTCCAGAGGATCGAGCTCCTCTCCTCCTTTGGACGCCTGCTGGGTGTTGTAGGCGAGCCTCAGAAACGCGCTGTTCGACACCCCCGGCACTTCCACGGGATACTGAAAGGCCAGAAAGAGTCCGGCCCGCGCGCGCTCTTCGGGGGCAAGCTCGAACAGGTTCTTCCCCTCGAACAGCACTTCTCCCCCGGTCACCGTATAGGCAGGATGCCCTGCCAGCACTTTCGAGAGCGTGCTCTTCCCCGAGCCGTTGAGTCCCATGATCGCATGCACTTCGCCGTAGCCGATTTCGAGGTCAACTCCCTTCAGAATCTGAACCCCGTCCACGCTCGCCTTGAGCCCTTTCACCTGCAGCAGCTTCATCCCACGCTCCCTTCCAGTTTCAATCCCAGCAATTTGGTCGCCTCCACCGCGAACTCCAGCGGCAGATGCATGAATACGTCCCGGCAGAAGCCGTTGATGATCATCGACACCGCCTCTTCCTGACCGATGCCGCGGCTGGCGAACAGGAACATCTGGTCCTCCCCGATCCTCGAGGTCGACGCCTCGTGCTCCACCACCCCGTTCTCGTTCTGCACTTCCACCGTCGGATAGGTGTTCGCGCTGCACTGATCCCCGATCAGCATCGAATCGCATTGCGAATAGTTGCGCGCACCCATCGCCTTCGGCCCGATCTTCACCAGGCCGCGGTAGCTGTTCGAGGACCTTCCCGCAGAAATGCCCTTGGAAACGATGGTGCTCCTGGTGTTCCTGCCCACATGCACCATCTTGGTCCCGGTGTCCGCCTGCTGCATATGGTTGGTCAAGGCCACCGAATAGAATTCCCCGACGGAACCGTCTCCGAGCAGCACGCAGCTCGGGTATTTCCAGGTGATAGCAGAACCCGTCTCCACCTGGGTCCAGGAAATCTTCGAATTCACCCCGCGGCACAATCCGCGCTTGGTGACGAAGTTGTAGATTCCGCCCACGCCGCTCTCGTCCCCGGCATACCAGTTCTGCACCGTCGAATACTTGATCTCCGCGTTGTCCAGGGCCACCAGCTCCACCACCGCCGCATGCAGCTGGTTGGTGTCGAACTGCGGCGCGGTGCACCCTTCCAGATAACTCACCGACGCCCCTTCCTCGGCCACGATCAGGGTCCGCTCGAACTGCCCCGAGCCTTCCGTGTTGATCCTGAAATAGGTCGACAGATCCATCGGGCATTTCACCCCCTTCGGAATGAAGCAGAACGAACCTTCCGTGAACACCGCGGAATTGAGCGCGGCATAGAAATTGTCGGAGGGCGGCACCACGCTGCCCAGATACTGCCTCACCAGCTCCGGATGCTCCTTCACCGCTTCCGACAGCGAGCAGAAAATGATCCCGATTTCGGCAAGCTTCGCCTTGTAGGTGGTCGTCACCGAAACGCTGTCGAAGATCACGTCCACCGCAACCCCGGCCATGATCTTCTGCTCGTGCAGCGGCACGCCGAGCTTCTCGAAAGTCCTGAGGAGCTCCGGGTCCACCTCGTCCAGGCTGGCAAGCTGCTTCTTCGGCTTGGGCTGCGCGAAATAGATGATCTCCTGAAAGTCGATCGGCGGATGCGATACCGCCGCCCAGTCCGGGGCTTCCAGCGTCAGCCAGTGCCGGTAGGCGGAAAGCCTGAATTCCAGCAGCCATTCCGGCTCTTCCTTCTTCTTCGAAATCAGCCGGATCACCTCCTCGGAGAGCCCCTTGGGCACCACCTCCGTCTCGATGTCCGTCACGAAGCCGTGACGGTACGGCTGATTCACCAGTTGCTGCAGGGTCGAACTCATGGCCTAGCCCTCTACCGAAAAACTCTCGCCGCAGCCGCAGCTCGCCTTGACGTTCGGATTATTCACCTTGAACACGTGGCCCAGCCCTTCCCGCACGTAATCCAGCTCCGAACCCGCCAGATAAGGCAGGCTCGCCTCGTCCACCACCACCTTCGCACCATGGCTCTCGAATACCGCATCCCCGGCACCCGCTTCCCGCGCTATGTCGAATACGTACGCCAGTCCCGTGCAGCCGGCCTGCTTCACTCCCAGGCGCAATCCCAGACCGCCCGCCTTGATCACCTCACGCTGCACATGCTTCGCAGCCCGCTCGCTCATCATGACGCTCATTTATGCCCTCCTCACGCAATAATTCCGCCGGATCGCACCATATTCACGATCTGCGGCTTGGGTTCGATCATTTCGGCAAGCGTCACTTTCTCCAGCGCTTCCCGAATCAGCTGGTTGATACCCTGCCAGTTGCTCCTGGTCGAACAGACCGACTCCTGCTGACAGGTCGAGGTGCTGCATTCCGTGATCGAGATCGGTCCGTCCATGGCATCGATGATTTCGGCAATCGATATGCCTCCGGCGCTTCTGGAAAGTACATAGCCTCCTTTCGCGCCCCTGACGGATGCGAGCAGATTGCGCCGTGCAAGCATTTTCAGGATCTTGCTCGCCGTGGGAGTCGCGATTCCCGTGGCAGCGGCCACCTCGCTTGCGCTGTGCACCGTGTTGTCCCGCGCCATGTAGGCCATGACCTGGCTGCCATAATCGGCGAGCTTGCTCAATCTCAACATAGTCACCTCGCTAAAGTAGGACTATTTTAGTCCAGTTTAGTTTCGTCATGCAACAGCCATGACTGCAACAAAGCGAAATATTCCCTTAACAATTGGCAGCTAGAATGGCCTCATGCATCAATTGCATACCCTCCTATTTCGCCCGCTGCAATGCGGGCGTTTTTTTTGCCCCGCCTAGGGAGCATGAGGAAGGCATCCCGTGTTTCTCGGGTCAATTGACGGTGCCGTCGAAGAAATGGCAGCGATTGGGTCCGTAATCCTTGGCCAGGTACATGGCCTGGTCGGCATGGCGCAGCAGCATATCCGCATTGACGCCGTCATCCGGGTAAAGCGTCACCCCGACGCTCGAAGAAATCTCGACCTGAACCCCCTCCAGAACATAGGGTTTCCGAATCGAATCCATGATACGCTGCAGCATGCTTTCACATTCCTGGTCGTCCTGAATTTCGGACAGAATCATGACGAATTCGTCCCCGCCCAGCCTCGCCACGGTATCGGTTGCCCGCAGCGTCGCAGAAAGCCGCTTCGCCACTTCCACGAGAAGCATGTCCCCCACTCTGTGACCGAGGCTGTCGTTGACCGGCTTGAAGCCGTCGAGATCCATGAAGCACAGCGCCATCTTCGCGCCCGAGCGTCTTGCCTGGGCCATGGACAGGGAAAGCCGGTCATCGAACAAGGCACGATTCGGCAGCCCGGTAAGGGGATCATGATAGGCCAGCAATTCGAGCTGGCGCTGCTGCTCCTTGAGGGTGGATATGTCCGAGAAGAGCCCGATATAGTTCACCGCTTCATCGGCGCCGTCCTTGATGGCGGAAATGACCAGCTTCTCCGGATAAACTTCCCCGTTTTTCCGCCGATTCCAGATTTCTCCGGCCCAATGGCCCTGCGACAAAATCCCTTCCCACATGGCGGCATAAAAAGCCGCATCCTGGCGATCGGATTGAAATATCCTGGGATTTTTCCCCAGAAGCTCCTCCCTGCTGTAGCCGGTGATGCGAGAGCAGGCCGGATTCGCCTCGACGATATCTCCTTGCCTGTCGACAACGAGGATGCCTTCGTCCGCATGCGCGAAGGCTTCCGAAATCAGCCTCAGGTGATTTTCAGTATTTTTGCGCTCGGTAATGACGTCGAATACGGCCACGAAATGCTCCGGCTTCGGGCTGTACACGGCAACGTGGAACCACATCTGCAGCGCTTCGAGAAAAACCTCGAAGCGTTCAGGCTGGCCCGTCATGGCAACCCTACCATAGGCTTGAAGCAATCCCGGATCGGTCTCGCGTATGCCGGGAATCACCTCGGAAACCTTGCGCCCGACGACCCGCTTCAGCCCGGTTTGCAATTCGAAAGCCGAATTGACCCTGAGATAGATGAAATCGAGAGGCTCCCCGTTTTCGAACAGCATGCGGCAGTAAGCCAGACCGTTCAGCATGTTGTCGAACAGATAGTGGAATGACGAATCATCCTCCAGATCGTACGCGACATCTTCGGCAAGAACGGCAAAAAGCGAAGGCGTTGCCTCCCCGCCAAGTATTGCCGTAACGACCACGGGCAATTCGACGACGGCATGGCTTTTATTGATGAAACGCTGGTCGAGCGACGCCTCGTGCAAATCCCCCGACTTCAAACGCTCCCAAACCTCCCGATCCAGCGAATCCGAGACCATTGCCCAGTCCTGACCCTGCAGTTCGTCTTCTGCATAGCCCAGAACCAGGCAAAATGCGGGATTGACGCTGAGAAAGCGCATGTTGCGGTCGAGAATCGCCATGCCGGATCTCGATTTTTCATAGAAAGCGTGGAGTGCGGATGAATCAAGGCTGGCCATCAAGCTCTCCCGAAGCATGAAACTTGTCGTTATGGGGGGGGAATCGCGATGCCATTGCCTTGAAGCAATCGCGATCGAGGAACATCCTAGCATGCTGCGCCGACAGCTGTCGGTTAGCTGAATTACACAATAGCCATATTTTTTGCGTCTTATGAATCCGTGCCGCATGCCCCGTCAGTGAAGATGGTGAATTCCATGGCGGGTCCGGGTCAAATTCGGTATCATAGCCGGGCTTGGCGCGGAAATCTTCCGCAGCACCGGAATCATGCCATATAACACACTGAATTTGAAAATAATGATGGGTGGCGGAGAATGGGGGATTCGAACCCCCGAGAGACTTACGCCTCAACACGCTTTCCAGGCGTGCGCCTTAAACCACTCGGCCAACTCTCCGCAGAGGTGCGAAGCATAAACCAGAACGGATCACAAGGCAACCTGGACGGAACGAGACAGCGGTGAACAAGACGACCATATGCAGCGTGGTATTCCTCGATATCGTCGAATATTCGAAGAAATCCGTTGCCGAACAAATCAAGCTGAAAAATCAGTTCAACGCCCTGATTTCTCTGGCGATCAAGAACGTCCCGGTCACGGACAGAATCATTCTCGATACCGGGGACGGCGCTGCAATCAGCTTCCTGGGGGATCCCGAGGATGCCCTGCTCACCGCCATGAAGCTCCGGGAAGCCGTTCATTCCGGTCAGGAGATTCCGTTTTTCCTGAGAATAGGCATCAACCTCGGGCCGGTCAGGCTGGTACAGGACATCAACAAGCAGCCCAACATCATCGGCGACGGCATCAACGTGGCGCAGCGCATCATGAACTTCGCCGAACCCAATCAGATCCTGGTTTCGCGTTCCTTCTTCGACGTCATTTCATGCGTCACCGACGAATATGCAAAGCTTTTCGAATATCAGGGATCCCGTACCGACAAGCATGTGCGTGAACATGAACTCTACGCGGTCAAGAATGAAATCGGACAGGAAGATGCGTTCAAGGCTTCCTTCAAGCACGCCCATCAGGTGGAAACGAAGCCGAAAGCAACGCCCTGGTGGAGCAACCGCAATCTGCTGCTGAAAAAGGTCTTCCCGGCAGCCGCCACCTTGCTCATCCTCGCAGCAATCCTGGTGAAGACGGCCCAAGAGCCGGCCAAACAGGCCGTCCCGCAGCAACCCGCGCAGATGGCCCAGAATGCAGCCCCGGTCATTGCGCCGAAACCGGCAGAAGCCGTACCCGAAAAACTCGCCCCTGCACAAGCGGCACCGCATCCCAGGACGGGAGCAAACCGAACCGAAGCGCCCCTTCCGAAGAAACCCGCGCCGACAGACAACGCGACCCTGGTGTTCAAGGTCATGCCATGGGGCGAAATCTATGTGGATGGCAAGATGCGCGGCATCAGTCCGCCGCTCAAGTCCCTCAGGATCAAGGCAGGCAGGCACGAAATCGAGATCCGGAACGCAACCCTGCCCAAGCACTCCAAAACGGTTGAAGCACACCCCGGTGAGCGCGTTATAATCGAGCATCATTTTTAGGGTGGGGATTCGAATGACGAAATACTGGATTGCCCTGATGATCCTGCTCCTCGCCGGCTGCGCCAGCGTTGTTCCATCGCAGGGATTCAATTTCGGGCAGATGCTGCAATCGAAGGGGCTTCCTCAGCTCAACGACGGCATCAAGAGCTATGAGGACGGGAGCTACCGGGAAGCCGTCGGCGAGCTTCAAGGCGCCCTGAACGCCGGCCTTTCCGATTCCGAAAAAGTGAAGGCGCACAAATATCTTGCCTTCACCTACTGCATCTCCCACAGGGAAACGCTTTGCCGTGAAGAATTCACCAAGGCGCTGACCATCGACCCCAGTTTCGAACTCACCCCTGCAGAAGCCGGGCATCCCATGTGGGGCACGGTGTTTCGCAGCGTCAAGAGAACTTTCAAATAGCATCATGCTGCCCGACAGGATAGGCCGCTACGAAGTCATCTCGGAGTTAGGAAGGGGCGCAATGGGCGTCGTCTACAAGGCCAGGGACCCCGTCCTCGACAGGACTGTCGCAATCAAGACGCTGAACCTTTCGCTATCGGAAGCCGAACTCGGCGAATACGAAGCGCGCTTCTACCAGGAAGCGAAAGCGACCGGAAAGATCAGCCATCCCAACATCGTCAGCCTGTTCGATGTCGGCAGGAGCGAGAACCTTGCCTACATGGCCATGGAATATCTGGAAGGACAGGAGCTGCGGCAGATCCTCGATTCCGGCAAACCGCTGGGCATGGACAGGATCATCGACATTGCCGGACAGGTCGCGCTGGGGCTCGCCTATGCCCATGAGCACCACATCGTGCACCGCGACATCAAGCCTTCCAACATCATGATACTGAAGAGCGGCTTGGCGAAGATCACGGATTTCGGCATAGCCATGATTCCCTCTTCTGCAGTCAAGACGATGACGGGCATGGTCATGGGCTCGCCCCAATACATGTCTCCCGAGCAGGTAACCGGAAAGAGCATCGATTACCGTGCCGACATCTTCTCCCTCGGCGTCGTGCTTTACGAAATGCTGACGGGAACCCCGCCCTTCACCGGCGAGAACGTGCATGCCATCATGTTCCAGATCATGAATCACAATCCGCCTGCGCCCAGCAGCGTGAACCCGAAATCGCCCCGAATCCTCGATTACATTGTCGCGAAGGCGATCGCCAAGAATCCCGAGCAGCGCTACCAGAGCGCAAGCGAAATCGCCGACGACCTGAAAGCCTGCGCCAAAGACCAGGGCGAGGGGGAAATGACGCCCATGCTTGCGCACTTCGCCGAAATGGACGGCGAATCCGTCGACGCCGCCCCTACGCTCGGCATCTCGAAAGCATTCGATTCCTTCGAAGCGACCAGGCAGCTTGCCATACTGACCGAATTTCAGGGATTGCCGGATGCCCGGCAGGAATCCGATGCAAGCCTGCTTTGGGCGGGATTCGCCGTGTTCATCCTGATTGCGATCGCCGCAATCTTTCTCTTATGACCTGTCCGGAGAGCATTCATGCCGATCTATGATTACCACTGCAGCGACTGCGGGAATAC
>JAJZQY010000053.1 GCA_021806605.1 Pseudomonadota bacterium | reverse complement strand
AAAAGCGTGAAATCCATTTCTCTCCCCTGCCTTCGGGGCAGGCGGCAAGGGCGTTGGAGAGCCTTCTCGAGATGGGCCTCAAGGCCGAGATGATCGCGCCGAACGTTTTGTCCGTCTCCTACCAATTACCGCATCACCGCCTGGAAACCCTGGAAGATACTCTCGTTGAGCAGGGATTTCATCTCGACAATTCGCTGCTGCAGAAAATCGTGCGCGCACTCGTCCACTACGTCGAGGAAGTGCAGTGCCAGAATCTTAGCGAGCCGGCAAGGCTGCAGAAAAACATGGAGATCTTCGTGAAAGTCTACGATCACCACCCCCACGGCGACCACGACGAAACTCCCGAGGAGTGGCGCGAATACCGCTGATGGACGACAGTTCCCTGCTGCGCTACAGCCGCCATATTCTTCTGCCTGAAATCGGACTGGAAGGACAGGAAAGGCTGGCGAATTCCCATGCGCTCATCATCGGCGCGGGTGGGCTCGGCTCCCCTGCAGCGCTTTATCTCGCATCCTCTGGCGTCGGCAGAATCACGCTGTGCGACGACGACGATGTCGATCTCACCAATTTGCAGCGGCAAATCCTGCACCGGACCGGCTCGATCGGCTCCCCGAAAGTCGAATCCGCCAAAAGCGCGCTGCAAGGCATCAACCCGGAAATCGAAATAATCCCCGTGCGGGCAAGAGCTGCCGGGGATCTGCTGCTCGAGCTTGTCGAAAAGGCGGACGTGGTGATCGACGCAAGCGACAATTTTTCCACCCGCCACGAGGTGAACCGGGCCTGCGCAAGATACCGGAAGCCGCTGGTTTCCGGTGCCGCGATACGCTTCGACGGCCAGGTCTCGGTATTCGACATGCGGCAGGATGGCCCCTGCTACCAGTGCCTTTTTCCCGCGGACGCGGTCGACGAGGAATTGCGCTGCGCCCTGATGGGCGTATTTGCGCCGCTTGTCGGCATCATCGGCTCGATCCAGGCGCTGGAAGCCCTGAAACTTCTGGCCGGGTTCGGAACATCGCTTTCCGGACGGCTGCTGCTCCTGGATGGAAAATCCATGTCCTGGCGCGAACTCGCCCTGAAAAAGGATCCGGGCTGCCCCGTCTGCTCGGCGCGATCGAATCTTTCGTCAAAATGAACTATTCTTTTTAGGGTAGCGTGCTGCATTTTTAAGGAATCCAGGTGTTCCAGGTCAGAATACACGGCAGGGGCGGACAGGGGGTGGTGACGGGAGCCGAGATGCTTTCCGTGGCCGCATTTCTCGAAGGCAAGCACAGCCAGGCCTTCCCCAGCTTCGGTTCCGAGAGAATGGGCGCGCCCGTGGTTGCCTTCTGCCGCATATCCGACCATGAAATCCGCCTCAGGGAACCGGTGATGGAGCCCGATGCGCTCATCGTCCAGGACCCCACCCTGCTGCACCAGGTCGACCTGTTCAGCGGCCTCTCGAAATCGGGCTTCATTCTCGTCAATTCCGGAAAAAGTTTCGCCGAACTCGGGCTTGAGTCGCTTTTGCATACCCATCCGATAAATCGCCTCGCGACTCTTCCTGCAACCGAGATCGCGCTCAAGCACATCGGCCGCCCCCTGCCCAACGCCGCGCTGCTGGGAGGATTTTCAGCCTTGAGCGGGGAAATCGGAATCGATGCTCTGCTGGAGGCCATAGGAGACAAATTCAGGGGAAAGACCGGAATGGACAACAAGGATGCGGCGAACGCCGCCTTCCATCTGGTACAGGAGAAAATGCGCCATGCTGCAACAGCTTGAAGGCTCCAGGGCGATCGCGCAGGGCATCGCGCTCTGCAAACCAGAAGTGGTGTGCGCCTATCCCATCACCCCCCAGACGCACATCGTCGAGGCGCTGGCGGAGATGGTCAGAACCGGTGAACTCGCGAACTGCGAATTCATCAACGTCGAATCGGAATTCGCAGCGCTATCCGTCGCCATCGGCGCATCCGCGGCGGGGGCGAGAAGCTACACCGCAACCGCAAGCCAGGGACTCCTCTACATGTGCGAAGCCGTCTACAATGCGGCAGGACTGGGGCTGCCCATCGTCATGACCATAGGGAACCGGGCCATCGGCGCTCCGATCAACATCTGGAACGACCACTCCGACAGCATGGCGATGCGCGACGCGGGCTGGATACAGCTCTATGCCGAAACCAATCAGGAAGCGCTCGACCTGCACATCCAGGCATTCAAGCTTGCCGAAGCCCTTTCCTGTCCGGTAATGGTCTGCGTGGACGGCTTCATTCTGACGCATGCCTACGAGCGCATCGAGATTCCCGACAAGCGCGATGTCGATGCCTTTCTGCCGCCCTACGACCCGGTGCAGGTGCTGGACTGCAATGATCCCGTATCGATAGGCGCCATGGTGGGGCCGGAAGCATTCGCGGAAGTCAAATACCTGCAGCATCGCAAGCAGCTCAGAGCGCTCGAACTGATCCCGGAAATCGCTTCCGCATTTTCGGCAAGATTCAAGCGGGATTCGGGAGGGCTCGTCAAGCCGTACCGGCTGGAGGATGCCGAAACCATCGTCGTCGCCCTGGGTTCGATGAACGGCACCATCAAGGACGTGATCGACGAAATGAGAAACGAAGGGCACGCAATGGGCAGCCTCGCCATCGTCTCCTTCCGCCCCTTCCCCCTGGATGAAGTCAGGGCGGCGCTGGTCGATGCGAAGCGCATCGTGATCCTGGAAAAGTCGCTCTCGGTGGGGCTTGGCGGTCCATTGTCCGACGGCGTCAGAAAATCCCTGAGCGGAACGGGGATCAAGGGGCATACCGTTATCGCAGGGCTGGGGGGACGGGCCATCACCAGAAAATCGCTGATGGATCTCTTCGTGAAGGCGGAAAAGGATGAGCTGGAACTGCTGAATTTCCTCGACCTCGATCTCGACATCGTCAATGGGCAGTTGGAGCGGGAAAAGGAAACCCGGCGCTCCGGCCCCGTTGCGGAAAACGTGCTGAAGTCGATCGGGACGGTCGCATCGCGCATAGCCTAGGAGAAAACATGTCCCTTCAGCCGATCAAGTTCTACCAGACCGGGACCTTCACGGTGGGCAACCGCCTTCTCGACGAATCCCAAAGGACCGTCCAGGCCAACATGAGAAGGACGAATTCCCTCAATTCAGGACACAGGGCATGCCAGGGATGCGGAGAAGCGCTCGGGGCGCGCTACGCCATAGATGCGGCCATGCAGGCTGCCGGAAACCGGCTGATCGCCGCCAACGCGACAGGGTGCCTCGAAGTGTTTTCCACCCCCTATCCCGAAACTTCCTGGCAGATTCCCTGGATGCATTCCCTGTTCGGCAATGCCGCATCGGTCGCAACCGGCATCGCTGCCGCATTGAAGGTGAAGGGCAGGCAGGATGTCCGGGTGATTGCTCAGGGCGGAGACGGCGGCACCACCGACATCGGCTTTGCCTGCCTCTCCGGCATGTTCGAGCGGAACGACGACGTGCTCTACATCTGCTACGACAACGAAGCCTACATGAACACCGGGGTACAGCGCTCGTCGGCAACGCCGCCTGCCGCCCGCACGGCGACCACTCCGGCAGCCGGGGCCCATCCCGGGAACATTTTCGGCACGGGAAAGAACGTTCCGCTGATTGCAATGGCGCACCGCATTCCCTATGTCGCAACGGCGTCCGTTGCCAACCTGCACGACCTCGAAGCCAAGGTGAAGAAAGCCATGGCAATCCACGGCGCCCGCTACATCCACATCCATGTGCCCTGCCCCCTGGGATGGGGCTCGCACCCATCTGACACGCTGAAAGTCGCCCGGTTCGCGGTCGAGTCCGGACTTTTCCCCCTCTTCGAGGCCGAGCACGGCGAAATCACCGCCAGCCAGCCCCTCAGGAAAAAGGCGCCTGTCGAAGCCTACCTGAAGCTGCAAAAGCGCTTTGCCCATCTTTTCGGGGAAAAACCGGACAGGGACACGATCGCCATGATCCAGGCAATCGCTGACCGGAACATCGAAAAATTCGGCCTGGACAGTCCTCCATGAAGAAACCTTTCGCCATCACCCTCGACCCCGGTTCCAGCCTGGCCAACCATACCGGTTCATGGCGCACGGAGCGACCGGTCTATGTGGACAGGCTCCCGCCCTGCAATTGCGCCTGCCCGGCAGGGGAAGACATCCAGGGCTGGCTCTATCATGCCGAAGGCGGGGATTACAGGCGCGCCTGGGAAGCGCTGATGAAGAACAATCCCTTCCCCGCAATCATGGGGCGCGTCTGCTACCATCCCTGCGAAGCTGCCTGCAACAGGGGAAAACTCGACGAGGCGGTCGGCATCCATGCGGTGGAGCGCTTTCTCGGCGACTTGGCGATCCGGGAAGGCTGGCTTCCCGGGAAAATCGCAGAACCCGGCGCCAAGCGTATTCTGGTCGTGGGTTCGGGGCCTTCAGGACTTTCCTGCGCCTACCATCTCTGCCTCATGGGGCATCGAGTGATCGTCATGGATTCGGCGAAAGCAGCGGGGGGAATGATGCGCTACGGCATTCCGAAATACCGGCTTCCCCGGGACGTGCTGGATGCGGAAATTTCGCGCATCGAAAGAATGGGCGTGGAATTGCGCCTGAACTCGAAAATCGACGACCTCATGGCAGCGATGGCGGGGTTCGATGCGGCCTTTCTCGCAGTGGGGGCGCATCTTGCCAGGCGTACCGACATTCCCGCAGGAGATGCCAGCCGGATACTCGATGCGGTTTCCCTGCTGCACGACCTGGAAGACGGATCGCCTCCCATGCTCGGCAGGCGCGTCGTCGTCTACGGCGGAGGCAATACGGCGCTGGACGTGGCTAGGACGGCAAAACGCCTGGGCGCTCTTGAGTCCCTCATCGTCTACAGAAGGACGAAAGAGCAGATGCCCGCGCACGAGTCGGAACTCAACGAGGCGCTGGAAGAGGGTATCCTTTTCAAATGGCTCAGCACGGTGAAGGCCATGGCCGGGGGCAGCGTCACCGTCGAAAAGATGACGCTGGACGAAACCGGGTTTCCGAAGCCGACCGGAGAATTCGAGAAAATCGAGGCGGACTCCCTCGTGCTTGCGCTCGGGCAGGAGTCCGAGCTGGATCTCCTGAGAAACGTCCCCGATCTAGAAATCGAAAAAGGCACGGTCAAGGTAAACCGGTCGATGATGACGAGCCATCCCGGCATCTTTGCGGGAGGCGACATGGTGCCCTCCGACAGGACCGTCACTTCGGCAGTCGGGCATGGCAAAAAGGCTGCGAAAAACATCAGTGCATGGCTGAGGAACGAGACTTGCATCGCCCCGGAAAAGCACGAAATCGCCGGATTCGACAAGATGAATACCTGGTATTACAGCGACGCTCCCAGGACGATTCAGCCCGAACTCGACATCGCAAGGCGCGGGTCCACTTTCGACGAGGTGGTCAAGGGGCTTACCGGGGAAAACGCCCTGTTCGAGGCCAGACGCTGCCTCTCCTGCGGCAACTGCTTCGAATGCGACAACTGCTACGGCGTCTGTCCGGACAATGCCGTGATCAAGCTGGGACCCGGATTGCGCTTTGCGTTCGACTACGATTATTGCAAGGGCTGCGGCCTTTGCGCATCCGAATGCCCCTGCGGCGCGATCAAGATGATTCCGGAGTCCATCTAGGGCGTGTTAACGCCCTAGAGCTTTTCGCTCCTGACCTCCCCTGCAAAGGAAAGGCAGTCCTCCACCCTTTTTCTCTGGCTCGGACTCAGTTCATCGAGCGGCAGGTATTTCCATTCCGAATGCTCTTCGCTCAGGACGATCCGGGCGTCTCCGGGAAGCCCGCACCTGAAGATCAGGGCATGGGAATTCACCCCGACATGATAATAGATGCCGCTCAGGTAAAGTATTTCGACTTCACAACCCAGCTCTTCCATGCATTCGCGACGCAACGCCTCGTGCACCGTCTCGCCCGGATCCAGCGCGCCACCAGGGAACCCCCAGTTCAGATTGCCGTAGGTCGCCTTTACCATCAGCACCTTCCCTTCCGGGTTGGTGATGACCGCGTGAGAACTCATCCTGTAGGTGTCGTGAAATCCCATTTTCCATCCCTCATGAACCAACCCAGTCTAGAGGATGTCCCATTCCGAGACAAGGCGGGTTGATATGCTGTATCTTTAAATGAAAACACCGAACGGAGCCATCATGCTATTTTTTTCCCCTGATTCAGGTCCTGTTTGCGACGAACGGGAAATTTTCGGAAAGCTGCCCCTGAAAGGCGCAAGAATTCTCGAACTCGGCTGCGGGAAAGCCGAGAAAACCCGCATCGTCGCGCAGCAGGCTGCGTCCATCCTGGCCCTCGAAGTCGACGAAATCCAGCTCGCGAAAAACAGGGAAATTGCAGACCTCCCCAACGTCCGGTTCGATCACGGCGGCGCGCAGGAAATTCCAGAAGAAGACGGCAGCTTCGACATCGTGATGATGTTCAAATCGCTGCACCACGTGCCGATCGAACTGATGGATGAAGCCTTCCGCGAAATCCACCGGGTATTGAAGCCGGGAGGATATGCCTACATTTCCGAACCGATTTACAAGGGCGATTTCAACGAAATATTGCGGCTCTTCCACGACGAGAAAATCGTGCGCGAAGCGGCATTCGAGGCGGTGAAGCGATCTGTTTCGCGCGGCCTTTTCGGGCTTGTCAGGCAGGAATTTTTCATGTCCCCCATGCATTTCGAAAATTTCGCGGACTTCGAAAAAAAGATCATCGGGGTGACGCATACCGACCACAGGCTATCCCCCGAGCTCCTTCAGGAAGTGCGTGCGAAATTCGAGAAGCACATGGGGGCAAATGGCGCGGAATTCTCCATGCCCATCAGGGTCGATCTGCTGAGAAAGGCGTAACCATGAAACACAACAGGCTTGGAGACATGCATGTTTCCGAAATCTGCCTCGGCACGATGACTTTCGGCGAACAGAACAGCCTTGCTGAAGCCCACGAGCAGCTCGACTACGCGATACAAAACGGCGTCAATTTCATCGATACGGCCGAGATGTACCCGGTTCCGGGAAAACCCGAGACCCAGGGCAGGACCGAGGAATATGTCGGGAAGTGGCTGAAAAACCAGCAGCGGGACAAGCTGTTCATCGCGACCAAGGTGGCCGGACCCTCCAGGGGATTTTCATGGATCAGGGGCGGCCCGAAGGCGCTCGATCGGGAAAACATCTTTTCCGCAATCGATTCCAGTCTGAAAAGGCTGCAGACGGACTACGTGGACCTGTACCAGCTTCACTGGCCTGACAGGAACGTGCCGATGTTCGGACAGAGCTTCTTCGACCCGAAGCTCGAACACGATACCGTCCCGATTCTGGAACAGCTCGAGGTGCTGTCGGATCTGGTGAAATCGGGCAAGGTGCGTCATATCGGCCTCAGCAACGAAACCCCGTGGGGGATTTGCAAATTTTTGCAGCTCTCCGAAAAACACGGTCTTCCCAGGATAATATCCACCCAGAACGCCTTCAACCCCATCAACCGGGTGTTCGAATACGGACTCTCTGAAATCTGCCACAGGGAGAATATGGGGCTGCTCGCCTACAGTCCGCTCGGGTTCGGGATGCTTACGGGAAAATACGGCAACGGGGAAACGGGTCGCCTCACGCTCTTTCCCCAGTTCGGCCAGCGCTACCACAAGCAGAACGTGGCTGAAGCGGTGTCAAACTATTGCGATCTCGCGAAAAAGCTCGGCATTTCCCCCGCCGAGCTGTCGCTCGCCTTCGTCAGGAGCCGCCAGTTCGTCGCTTCCACCATCATCGGCGCAACTTCGATGACGCAATTGAAGGAAAACATCGGGAGCCTGCAAGTCGAGCTCGACGAGGAAGCCCTGAGAGAGATCGACGCCATCCATTTCCGCCACCCCAATCCAGCGCCCTAATTATGCATTTCCATTGCTACAGGTAGCTTTCGATAGGCGGGCAGGAGCAGATCAGGTTCTTGTCGCCGTACACGTTGTCCACTCTTGCGACGGCGGGCCAGAACTTGTTCTCCCGCACCCAGGGCAGCGGATACGCCGCCCTCTCGCGGGTATAGGGGCGGCTCCATTCGCTTGAGACCACCGCCTTCGCAGTATGCGGCGCAAATTTTATGACGTTTTCCTTCTTGTCCGCGCGGCCTGACGCGATCTCGTCGATTTCGCCGCGAATGGCGATCATTGCATCAACGAAGCGGTCGAGCTCCGCCTTGGATTCGCTCTCGGTCGGCTCGACCATCAGGGTGTCCACCACCGGGAATGAAGTGGTCGGCGCATGAAAGCCGTAATCCATCAGACGCTTGGCGATGTCCGCAACCTCGATGCCCGCGTCGCGCTTGAACTCGCTGCAGCTCAGGATCATCTCGTGCGCGCAGCGGCCGTTTTCCCCGACGTACAATGTCGAATAATGATCCTTCAGCGATTCCTTGATGTAATTGGCATTCAGGATCGCCATTTTCGTTGCCAGGGCGAGCCCTTCCCCGCCCATCATCCTGATGTACCCGTAGGAAACCAGCAGGATCAGCGCGCTGCCGTAAGGTGCTGCGGAAACCGCATGGATGCCCTGATCCCCGCCCGTCTTGATCACCGGATGCGCGGGCAGGAAGGATACCAGATGTTCGGCCACGCCGATCGGGCCCATGCCGGGTCCGCCGCCGCCGTGCGGAATGGCGAAGGTCTTGTGCAGGTTGAGGTGGCATACGTCCGCCCCGATGTTGCCCGGACTCGTCAGACCTACCTGGGC
>JAJZQY010000008.1:24655-44765 GCA_021806605.1 Pseudomonadota bacterium | reverse complement strand
CCGGATAATTGAAGTCGAGCGCACCGAAACGCTGCTTGGTCGACTGCTTCAGATCCTTCATCAGGCTCTGATAGCCCGGATTGTACGAAATCACCAGCTGAAAATCCGGATGCGCATGCACCAGCTCCCCCTTCTTCTCCAGCGGCAGCACCCGCCTGTTGTCGGTCAGGGGATGGATCACCACCGTGGTGTCCTGCCGCGCTTCTACCACCTCGTCCAGATAGCAGATCGCCCCGTACCGCGCCGCGATCGCCAGCGGCCCGTCCTGCCAGCGCGTGCCGGAAGCATCCAGCAAAAAACGCCCCACCAGGTCCGATGCGGTCATGTCCTCGTTGCAGGCCACCGTGATCAGCGGCTTGCCGAGCTTCCACGCCATGTATTCCACGAAGCGCGTCTTGCCGCATCCCGTCGGCCCTTTCAGCATCATCGGCATCCGCACCGAATAGGCCGCTTCGTACAGCGCCACTTCGTCCGACACGGCCCGATAATAGGGTTCCTTGGCGATGACGTACTGATCGATGACATTCATAAGATTTCCCGAACTAGTTGATTGAAATAAATTGTCTTGCGTTTCGCGCTCAGTGCTTGAATTTCACCAGCCTCGTGACCTGGATATCGGAAATGAACACGACGCCGGTATGCTTGTTGAAAAATGGCGCAAACCCTTCAAGGATGGGATCCACAAGCTCTTCCGGCACGGCAACGATGATCATGATCAGGACCGCCTCCTCATTGAACATCAGGTGCCCCTCATGGAAGCCGTGGCGCCCCTTTCCCGAAAGATTGTTGACGATGGTATAGCCTGTCACGCCTGCCATGTCGAGCAGGTCTGTGGCAAATTGCTGGTGCTCTCCTTCAAGGATGATCTCGAGCTTCTTGAGGGGATTCCTGTTCAGATTCTTCATGCCTTGATCTCCTTTTCTTCTGCGGCCCTGTCTTCCGAATGCATTGCAAGCTGAAGCCATTCGCCTTCCTGGAATACGTGGAATTTGCGACTTTCCGGATCGAGGATGGCCATGCGGACCCATCCGTTGTGCACCAGGCCCCTGACCTTGGCAACGCCCTCTATGGCCTGTCTGGCACGCGCAAGAGGCGCTTCTATGATGGTCAAAAGACGCATCGGCTCGTGGTAGGGCAGCCCGTTCTTGAGCACCGTCTGCGAAGGCAATCCGGTGCGCAGGTCGCTCAGGTTTCCGGTCATGACCCCGAAGCGTCCGGCGACATTGTGGTAGACCTTGCTGCCGCTTCCATAATGCGCATTGTCGACCGTGGAAAAGTAATGCTCCATGTTGATCCACTGGCCGACCACCAGCGGGCCCGTCAGTATGTTTTCCAGGAGCCTTCCCTTGGGATCGCAGCGATAGTCGTAGGAATGCAGAAACACCCGCCCGTCCAGATCCATCTGCTCCGTCAGATTCCTGCGGCCGATGAGGAAAGCGGCATTGCGCGACAACCCCCATTCCGGACGCACCTGAGACCAGTCCATGGCATTGCGCTGCGCATGGCGATAGGCTTTAGAGGGGCGCTCGACGCGTCCCGAATCTTCCAGCGTGCATACTCGCTCCGCCGCGCAAAGGCGCGAAGCGGCACGCAGGCCGTTGTTCAGCCGCTCCAGATAGACGAGATGGCTTGACGGCAGGAGGTCCAGATCGTAAAGGCGCAACTCGTCCGTGGTGGTATTGTGAAAGGCCGGGATGAACCAGGTGTCGTCATTGATGGCGATGCCTTGCGCACGCAGACGTTCCCGGACAGCCGTCTTGTTGGCAATCTGGCTCAGCACCCGCGCATTGATGATGCCATGGTTCCCGCCGCAGGCGCCGCAGTCCAGGGCGGATTCGTAGGGATTGTTTTCGGAAGTGCTGCCGTGCCCCGCAAGCAGAACGAAACGCGAGAAATCACGGGTGAGCCCGATCGAGCGAAGCGACTGGCTGACGAAATTGACCTGCTCGTCGAGCGTGAATCCTATTCTTCCGAGGCGTTCGAGCTGGATCTTTGCATAGCCGCGATTGATGCGGTAGACGCGCTGCAGGCGATCCACGAAGCTTCTTTCGGCCTGTTCGTCCAGGTTGAATTCGCGTGCAATACGGGTCGGCCCGGCATGGTTCTCCAGCGCAGCATCCCTGAGTTCGCGGATCATCTCGTCGGTGACGGCTTCCCGCTGGATGCCGAGCTCTCGCCCGATGGCCCTGACGATCATGGCGCGCTGCAGCGAACGGATAATGGATTCGGCCTGATCGCGGCTCAGCTTGTCGAGAAGCAGGCGGCTGCCCTGCTTCTCCGGATGCAGACGCTGCCGCCAGCGGTTGTAGGCGAGCGGCGCAAGACTCTTCCCGAACATGTCGAAGCCGAAAAGCAGGCCGATTGCCTCGACGGTAATGAAAGGCGAAAGGATGGATGCCTTCAGTTCGTGAAAAACATGTTCCAGAACGGAGAATAGCGCCTGTTCGTCCGGGCTGCGTGCGATGGCAAGCTCGAGCACCAGATTCTTCGGGCTGACCACGACCGGACAGAGCTGGGTTTCGCTGCCTTTCTCCAGTCCGATGAAGCCCACGGGAATGCCGAAAAATCCGGCAATGCCATAGGTCTGATAATCGCCGACCTTTTCCAGATGGCGCCTGATGCGCTCGGAGCGAACATCGATGCAGAACAGCATCTGCGCGAAGGGGCGCTTTTCGCGCTGCACGGCAGCATCGAGATTCAATCCCGACATCAGCCGCTCCATATAGCGCGATTCCTGGGCATTCAGCCACATCCGCCCTTCTTCCCGCTCGAAGGCTGTCAGCATCGAAAGCAGCTGGTCCAATGCTTCAGGGGACAACTGCCCGATCTGACGATGCATGCCCGAAGCATCGGCAAGCGCGCCAATTTTTGCTGCGGCAAGCCGCGCTTCCTTCTCTCTTTTCACTTCGAGATATTCCGGCAAAAGACGCTTCGCGCGCTGACCGTCTCGGCCGGAAATGGCATCCTCGACAGCCCTGGCGAGTTCCGGAACGACCTTCCCGCAATGAAATTCATGGCGCAGGAAACATTCCTCCGGCTGGGATTCGACGAGCCGCACGATGTCCGCCAGGCTGGCAGGGGTGCCTTTGCGCTGGGCATGTTCGCGCAGCAATGCGAGCCCCAGCACCAGGCGGATGGCGAGGTAGTCGACCAGATCCGCCGGGTAGTTCCGGCTCCAGTGATAATCCTTTGCGCTGGAGCGCCAGCGGATGAATCCGGCCCATCCATGCAGGCGGGTCAGCTCGCTGGTGAAGCAGTCCATCCAGTCGTCTTCCGGAATGCCCAGTTCGCTCATGACATGGCCGATGATGCCTTCAGGCGTCTGATCGACGCCGAGTATTTTTTTTATGTGCAGGCCGCGCATAAAGAGTCTCAGGTTGCTTCTTGCAAGCTGACTCCATGCGCTGAAAAGCCCCTTTTCCCGACCCGGCATCTGCCATACGGACTGACCTTCATCGAAAAAGTCGAGACAGCTCTTGATCAGGAGCTCGTTCAGATCGTTGCCGATTTCAGTGCCGAAGAACTCGTCGACGATGGCGTAAAAGGGTCTGCTGGAGTGTATTTGCGCCTTGAGCTGCCCCTTCAGCCATTCTGCATCGACACCCGGTTTCGGGAACGGCCGGTCGGCCAGCACCGCATGGATTTCCTCGCCGGTCGGGATCACTGTGCCCACGGGCTCGCTGATCCTTGTCGCCAGGGCGAGCAGCAAATGATGCCGATCCAGTCCGGGAATTTCGGGTTGATCTTCCAGAAATCGTTCGATTTGCCCGGACAGGTGCCCCTGATCGATCTTGCCTTCGGCCAGATAGCGTTGATAAATGGCGCGCGGCAGATAGCCTCTGCCGTGGAAGAGTCGGCTTCCTTCTAGAACAGCCTCGTGGAAGGAAAGATGCTCCAGTCCGTAAAGCGGGTTGTGGTGGATGAAGGTCCTCATCGGCCAGAAAAAGGGAATCGCTTCCCCTGCCACATGGACCATGGCCCGAATCTTCAGCCTTCCTCCGAGGTCGGTCTTCATAATGCCCCCCCCTTCAGATAAAGGCTCGCGACGACAACGGTTCCGAGCAGACAGGCGAACATCAGGGTGGCACCCTTCCCGATGTCATTGACAGGACCAGATTCATCGCTGCCGGATTGAAAGCCTTGCGCCAGCTTGATCCCAGCCCAGCCCCAGAGCAGCCAGATGAAGAGAATAGCCGGTGCAATGTTCGCCCCCTGCAGCAATCCCAGCATTTCGAAAAAGCCGGGAAACGGCGGGGTGGCGACGGCTGCCAGGAGGGTCAGGATCAGCAGGCCAGACAGCCTCGGGAAGCGGGTTGCGAGCCCGCCGGAAAGGCCTGCATAGGCAGCGCCGCAACGCTTCTCTATCGCCCCTGAAAGCAGGAACAGCAATGCCGAAGGAAGACTCAGCCAGAATGCCAGAAGGTGCCTGTCGGATTCGCTTGATATCCAGACGAGCGCAACGGCGGAAGAAGCCAGAAATCCTGCCCAGAGCCCGAGATCCCGCACAGTCAGGAGGCGCAAGGCGTAGAAGCCGGAACTCGCAAGCGACCATGTGACGAAGCCTTCGGGCACCGGCTGCTTTGCCGCATGCAGCAGAAATATCCCGATCTGGGGCCACAAGAGCGTGATCAGGAACCTGGCCAGCGGGCTTTTCAGCCTGGAGAGCAGGCCGTTCAGCAGCATGCTGAGCGGAAACAAGGGCAAGAACAGGGCGGCTGCCAGGATCTCGATCATAGCCACCTCGACCAGACATTCATGCGCCTGGACATCGAAAGCACGGCCTGGGCGAACAGCGCATAGACGTCCGCCGCGTAGAACTCACGGGAGATCAGGGAATACAGCGCTAGCCTTGCAGGAGAGGGGTCTGCGCTGCGGGGCCTGCCGCTCGCTGCTGCATAATAGGTTGCCAGCCAGCCCACCACGATCGTGACAGTCAATATGGCCACGAGGGCATCGAAGGTGGAAAGCGGAATGCTGGCCGCGCTATAGATCTGCTCCCTGATCGTTCTGTCCGGATACATGAACAGATCGAAAGCGTGTTCGATCAGGGTATAGCCTGCCACGACGATGATCAGCGACAGAATGATCATGGCCATGGTGCGCCACGGGTTTTCCGCCCGCAAGCGATAGGTCGCAAAAAGCAGTTGTGCGCCTGTTGCCCAGCCGAAGAAAAGCAGGATGACCGCACCCTGCTGGCCGACGAATTCTCCGCCCACCAGCCAGCGCGAAAGCCCGAGCACGAGGAAGGGCACCACCACGGTCACGACGGCAGCGAGCATCCAGGGCAGCCGGGAGGCGACCGGCTTGCGCTCGACGACGAAGGTGTAAACGTCGTCATGGGGAACGCCATCCTGCTTTCTGGCTTCTCCGATCATGCTGCCTGCATCGAGAAAAAGCGTGCCCTTGAACAGGCCATGCGCGATCAGATGATAAATCGCCAGAGAGAAGGCGCCGACTCCGCACTCCACGAACATGAAGCCCATCTGCCCCATGGTCGAATAGCCCAGGGATTTCTTAATGTCGTTCTGGGTCAGCATCAGGATCGAACCCATCACGGCAGTGACCAGCCCGACCGCAAATACCAGATGCAGCACGCCGCCAGCATGGATGAAAACGGCGGCGAAACGGTTGATGAGGAAGCCGCCCGCATTGACGATGCCTGCATGCATCAGGGCGGACACGGGCGTCGGCCCTTCCATGGTATAGGGCAGCCAGGTGTGCAACGGAAACTGCGCCGAGCGCGCGAATGCGGCAAGTGCGACCAGAAGGCCGACTGCAACGGGAAGCGGCATGCCGAATACCG
Source organism: Pseudomonadota bacterium (assembly GCA_021806605.1). Classification (GTDB taxonomy): domain Bacteria; phylum Pseudomonadota; class Gammaproteobacteria; order Burkholderiales; family JABEVD01; genus JABEVD01. Next base: position 38,962 of record JAJZQY010000008.1, on the reverse strand, counting down.
GGTAGGCATCGGGGGTTGCGGCAATACGCTCGAACAGTACGGGAAGCGAGAATGTGCCGTAGGCCTTGTAGAGCAGCACTGCGGCGAGGGTCAGGGGCAGATCGCCGATTCGGTAGGTGAAGAATGTCCAGAAAGCGTAGCGCTGGGCTGCGGGGCGCTCCAGATCATGGCCCAGCAGAAAATAAAGCAGCACGCCTACAAGATGCCATGCAATCAGCAGCGTGATGAGATCTCCGGCCGCCACCATCAGCAAAATGGTGCCGGTCATCAGATCGAGCAGGATATAGAAGCGCGCATAGCCAGGCTCATCGGCCATGTAGCGCACGGCGTAGACATGCACCACGAGACTGATGCCGGCAACTGCGAGCGCCATCACGCTTTCCAGGGGATCGAGATAGAGGCTGCCCCAGGCCTCGCCCGATGAAATCCATTCGGGATGGGGATTTGCAGCATAAAGGACGAGCGAAGCCGCGCTCAGGAAAAAGGCAACCGCGCTCATGCCGACGCTCAGACGGGCCACGCCGCGTCGCGCCCTCAAGGGGACGAGCGTGATCAGCAGGGCTGAAAGCATAGGTACGGCCACGATGCACGAAGGCATCAGACCGCCGATGGACAATGTCAAATTGCCTCCCTTAAGAATGACACGGTTTTGCGACCGGCTGGACGACAATCGCCGAATACAAGTTTAAGGAAGGCCAAGCAAAATTAATAATGATTTATTATGATGTTCAGAATATACATTTGTCTATGATTTCGCCTGAACTGGCGATGAAAATTCGGACTGCCGCAGTCTCGGCGTAAACCGACGCGGGATTACTGAAGATGGCCTGTCTTGACCAGAATGACGCAGCCTTGCGTGCTGAAAGGATGGTGGGCGCTCATGTGCGGGCCGCGTATCCATGTGCCCGCAGGATATCTCCCATGCTCGTCTTCAAAAACGCCTTGCAGCACGTAGATTTCCTCTCCGCCATAGTGTCGGTGCGGATTGAACAAGGTCCCCGGATCCCAGCGCACCATGGCGGTATGGCAGACTCCGAACTCGGAAAGCGGCATCACCCGGAGGCCCGGAACCAGTCCGGGATGCCAGGGACTCTGCTTCGTATCGACGACAATGCGCCGATTGTCTTCGGGATCGAGGTGCCCGAGCTTGACGAAAAGCCTGCATCCCGTCTCGGAACCGGGGGCATGCGAGGAGCCCGGCGGGTTCTGGATATAGGTTCCCGGGCCATATTCTCCATGTTCATCCTTGAATACGCCTTCCAGCACCAGGATTTCCTCGCCTCCGGGATGGACATGGCTTGAAAATCTCGACCCGGGCTCGTAGCGCACGATGGAAGTGGCCCGCCCCTGTTCGACCCCGTCACGCTCGAGCATCAGCCGCATGATCCCGGCAATCGGCGAATCGACCCATTGCAGGGTGGAAGAATCGATGACGACTCGCTTCGACAGATCCGCGTTGATTTTCATGAAGCCCTCCGAATTCACAGCGATACTGTAGCATGAAGCCCGGCAGGCCGCTCCTCGAAGGCAGCAGTTGTCCAGCGGGAATCAGGGTGCCATTTCGAAATCTCCCCCGACGCGCCATCGATTTGAAACAGATGAATCCAGGCATTCTCGACCAGATGCTTGACGACTTCATGCCTGCCGATGATGTCTTCGATGGCTTCCCTGGGCGCTTCTATGAATACGCTCAGCCTGATCGGTTCGTGCACCCAGCGCCTGCCGTCGTGCAGGGACTGCATGGGAAGCCCCACCCTCAGGTCTCCGCCGTTTCCTTCCAGAACGCCGATCGCCCCGCCCACGATATTGTGCAGCACCTTGTTGCCGCTCCCGAAATGCTGATTGTCGACGACCGAACCGTAGTACTGCATGTTGATCCAGTTTCCGACCACCATGGGCGCAGTCATGATCAGTTCGAGGATCTTGAATTCCCGGTCTTCTTTCCAGTCATATTCATGCAAGAAGGCGCGCCCGCCAAGATCCAGTTCTGCCGTCCTCGATCGCGGCGCTGCGATGAATGCCGCGTTTCCTGCAAGCGCCCATTCTGGCCTGATTTCCGACCAGTCGCGGCTGCGGCGACGCACATCCGACTCCACCTCCCTGTCCGAGAGCCCGGAAACGCCGAGAAGAGCGGCGCGCTGCATGCGGGTCAGATCTCCCGCCTGTTCCAGCCATTGGCGAAGCTGTGCCAGGTCTTTGAGAAGGTCCTGAGGAATCCTTTCGGCTTCAAAGAGCTTCAGCTCGTCGGTGGTGGTATCGTGCAGCCCAGCGATGAACCAGGTGTCTTCGGGTATCGCGATGCCTCGCGCTCCGAGGCCTCTGCGAACTTCCGGCTGGTTCAGCAGCGCTGCCACCACCCTTGCGCTCGCCTCTCCCGTCTGCCCTGCACAGGCGCCGCAATCGAGCCCGGTGGCATGCGGGTTGTTGGCAGTGCTGCTGCCGTGACCGGCGAGCAGCACCAGACGGGCGAAATTCTCGGTCATGGACATGGCGCGCAGAATGCGCTCGGCATGCTCCACCCGGTCCGCTTCCGGCATGCCCGAAGCGGGCAGATCTCCCCTCCGGGCAAGGGAAGGCCCGGTTCTCGTTGATTTGTCCAGCCCCTGCCTCAAGGGATCCGGGACCGGCCTGCTCCATCCGAAGCTGTCGGCAAGCAGCTTCAATGCGTAGAGAAGGCCTGCAGACTCGACGAAAGAAAAGCAAGAAGAGGCTGAAAGCTTGAAGATTTTCCATGCCTTGGAAATCCCGATGCGCATGCGGCGCCTCTTCTCTTCGGCAGCCTGATCTCCATCCCTGACTTCTTCGTAAATCCTGTAGGCAGGATTGAAAATGACCGGGACATGGGAATTTCCGCAGCTTGCGCCGAGCGGGACATATTCGATGAAAATGCCGAAAAATCCCGCGAACCCGATGGTCTGCACAGCGGGCGCGACGGTTTCGAGGGCTCGGCGAAACACCTCGGAACGCACGTCGATGCAAAAGGCTGCCTGGACTGATGGCCTGACCCCGACTTTCTTGCTGCCACCGGATGCGGCAAGCCCCGAGATGACCGAACGCTGGAATCCGATTTCCATGGCGTTGAGCATGATCCTGTCCAGTTCTGCCGCAGCCCTCCTCTTGTCGGAAGGGGCGCGCATGCTCGATGCAAGCATGTCCCGCCACCTGGCGATCAGCGCAGCAGATCTTTTTTCCTCGAAAAGCAGGACGTCCCAGGCCAGGCGGATGGCAAGCAAGTCGACCAGGGAATCATCCTGCCCGCCCCGCAACTCCGCCTGCCAGCGCAGATATCTGGCCCAGGATGCCCATCCTCCTATCCCGAGCAGGGAAGCCTGCAGGTAGCGTTCGATCGCAACCTCCGGGATGCCGAGTTGCGCAGCGGCCCAATCAATCGCGGCGCGCGGATCGGTTGGCAACTTGGCGACATGCTTCTTGAATTGGGCGAGTCCCATCATGGCCGGGCTGTTGTCTATCGAGGCAGTCTTCAGCCAGGACTGATATAGGGTCATGCCTTTCCATGGATAGGCAAAGAGCGCCTGCCCGAGATCGAAATAGGCAGCGCAATGCAGGCTGATGCGCTCCATCACGAATCTCGTCCAGATTTCCCCTTCCACCTTGTCCAACACCTCGCTGACGGAGGCCATGCCCACATTCGGCACCGGCGCCGGCAGATAAAGTTCGTGCCTGACATGTTCCAGCGTCTTGCTGCTGCCGCAGGCACGGATCGCCTGCTCGATGTCCTGATCGGTGATCCGCCCGGACTCCATCTGCTCGAGATAATAGGAACGCGGCATGTAGAGGCTGGTGCCGATCACTCTGGCAAGCGTGTCCGAGGCATCCTGGAACGAATGATCCATCATCCCGAAGAAAGGATTGACCGCAACGAAGTGCTTGAGCGGCCAGAGGGGCGCAATTCTCGAGCAGGCCGCATCGATGCAACGATCGATTTCGGCACTGCCGGACCTGAAGGCGATTTCATTTCTTTCTGCGTGCATGATGGGTCTCCTATGCTCTGATTTTTCGAGTAACCGGCCACAGTTTCTGCAGCATCCGCGTGATATAGACATCGACGTACATGCCGTTGTAGAGGTGAACATAGATCGCTTCCCATGCCCTTCCTTTCGCATTCCTGAAAATATGCTGCAGCACCAGAAGGAAGATGAAGAAGATCACCACGAGCACCGCCAGGGTGTACTGAAACCGTCCTGTGGCGAGAACAGGCAGCGCGCTGTCCTGCATGAGCTTCGCGAAAACATCGTGCAGCGCGAAGTAGGACGCGCAGGTCAGGACGCTCATGCCCAGCGCGCGGAACAGAAACATTGGCGTTCTGTCCGTGTTTGCCGCCTGCAGCATAAGCTGGGTGAGCGCAATCGCCACGATTGCCGTCGTTGCAAGTATCGCCGGCTGCTGGCCGGGAGTCAGGCCGAACAGGTAGGCAATCGCGCCTGTGATCAGGATGGAAATGAACAGGGAAAGGACCATCCTGCCCGGCCTGAATCCGGAAGGCGTATAGGGCATCTGCGGAGCCCGGAAAGCATCCACCCCGCTTCCCGATGCGAGGAAGGCGTGCGCCTTGTAGAACGAATGGGCAACGAGATGCAGCATGGCCAGGCTGTACAAGCCCAGTCCGCATTCAAGCAGCATGAATCCCATCTGCGCTACCGTCGACCATGCCAACGAAACCTTGATGCTGGTCTGGGTCAGCATCACGAGCGAAGCCAGCGCCAGGGTGACGAGGCCGATTGCAGCCAGCATCCCCAGCGCTTCTGGCGAACGGGAAAGAATCGGGCTCATGCGGATCACCAGAAATGCCCCGGCATTGACGATCCCTGCATGCAGCAATGCGGAAACGGGAGTCGGCGCTTCGATCACCTGTATCAACCATCCATGCAGGGGAAATTGGGCGGACTTCAGCGCTGCGCTCAGCACAACCAGAAAAGAGGCCAGTCTCAAGGCAATCGGCAGGTTGCCCTGATAGCCGGCCATGACCCTAAATATTTCGGAGAATTCGAAGGTATGCAGGCTCGACCCGATCAGCACGATGGCTGCAACCAGGCTGAAGTCCCCGATGCGGCTGGCGACGAATTTCTTGTGCGCCGCAAGAACCGCAGCCGGCCGTTCTCCATAGAACATCAGCAGCTGATGCAAACAAAGGCTGGTGGCAACCCATGCAGCCATGAACATGATCAGGTTGCCAGACACGATGAGCCCGAGGATCGAGGCAAGCGTCAGGCCCAGCCATTTGAAGAAGCGGCCCTGGTCAGGCTCGCCCCGAAGATAGCGAATCGAATACCGGCTCACGATCATCCCCACGAACGAAACAAGCACCAGCAGGATCATCGTGACGCTGTTGTAGAACACGTCGATGGTCAGCTCGGTCGGCCCGAAGGGCAGTTCGATGGCGCGTTGAGCAATGAGCCGGGCGGGCAAAATTTCCCTGAGAACCGCCGCAATAATGGATACCAGCAAGGCCGCCGTGGCAGCCCTGTAGCAAAGGCTTCCTGTCAATGCCGGATTCCTGTTGACCCATCTGGTGGGAAGCATCCCGACCAGCATGAGAAGCAGCGGCGCCAGCAGAACGGGCAAGGTCACATTGGTGGACATGGTATTCTCCTTCAAGAATGATTCGTTCAATTTCTGAAGTTCATTCTATGGAAGGCATGGAAAAAATAAAAATGAATTGTTATAATGAAAACCATATCCTTTTGGCTATGATAATGAGGTGCCGGAAATGATGCGGGTAACCATGCGCCAGCTGCAGGTTTTCGAGGCGGTTGCGAGACTCAGGAGCTATTCCCGGGCGGCAGAGGAAATCCATGTCGCCCAGCCCACCGTTTCGAAGCAGATGAGGCTGCTTCACGAAGAGATCGGGTTGCCCCTCATCGAGCTGATCGGCAAAAAGGTGTTTCTTACCCAGGCAGGCGAAGAACTCTATTCAACCTGCAGCGCCTGGCTCGATTCCTGGGGAAGATTCGAGCAGACCATCTCCGATCTGAAAGGCGTGAAGCAGGGACGTTTGAGCATTGCCGCGGTCACGACGACAAAGTACTTCATGCCCAGGATTCTTGGCCCATTCTGCAGCCATTATCCAGGGATCGACATCGCCCTCGAAGTGGTCAACAGGGACCGACTACTGGAAAGAATGTCACACAACCAGGATGATCTTTATGTGATGGGCGTTCCCCCTGAAGACATGCCGTGCCAATCCGAGCCTTTTCTCGACAATCCGCTTGTCGTCCTGGCGCCGCAATTCCACCGGCTTGCGACAAAAAAGCACATCCGGTTTTCCGAGATTGCCGGCGAGCAGTTCATACTGCGCGAACATGGCTCCGGCACGCGGCTGGCCATCGAGAAGGCATTCAGGGAGCGCGGCTTTCCGCTCAGGGTAAAAATGGAACTCGGCAGCAACGAGGCGATCAAGCAGGCAGTGGCAGGAGGCCTCGGCCTTTCCGTGCTGTCCATGAGCACCCTCAACCTCGACATTGCCCAGCGCGACATCGCAGTCCTCGATGTGGAGGGATTTCCGATCATGCGCTCCTGGTATCTGGTCACGCCGAAAGACAAGCAGCTCTCGGTAGTGGCAAGAGCCTTCATGGATTTCCTCAGGAATCATGTCGACATGCTGAATCCCTATGGCAGCAGATAATCCATTTCAGGGATTGCAGTAATCGCAATACTGGGGGGAAGCCGAACCCAGACTCAAATCCCTTTGCTCTTGATGGCTGCAGGCAGGGCATTTCCAGATTTCTGATCTCGCTCGCCGGGTGGGCAGGCCGCAATCTGAACAGGGCAATCCCTTCACCTGCTCAGACGACCAGAAGCCGGGGGTCCCGCAAGCGGGGCACAGGGACAAGGCCTTTTTGCACAGATCCAGCGCAGCAAGCCTGATGGTTTCCATGCGCTCCGGATTGGCATGAGCCCTCAGATCATTTTCCATGAAAACAATGCCATTGCCGGAATCGCGAAGCGCCCTTGCGAAACACGACTTCAATGCGCCCCAGTCGGAAATTCCCTTTTCGATGCGTGCATCTTCCTGGTGGGATGGTCTCACGACGAGATAATGTTCAGGGAACCCGGCCTGGACGGCAAATGCCTCCGCTTCCGCCCAGCTTGTGCACGAGCGGTGTTCGAATCTCGCCGGACGCTGCGCAATCCCGGTCAGCTCAAGGCCATTTTCATCGTCGATCAGCACGAGCAGTTCCACATTCCACTGCAATAGCCCGGTAAAAGGATCGGGGCCGAAAGCGCCTTCGCTGGCAATCCCATGCCTGAGACCGGTGAGCTGCATCCCGATCCTGGCTTTGCTTCGCGCGGCTTCGAGTTGGCTGCCGATCCTCCTCGACTCCCGGCTGAATGTTCCCAGACGGTCGGTATCATAAGCGTCGGTATGATCGATCTTGCAGCCGAGCGCCGCTTCCAGCACCGGAGAGACGACCTTCTCCTTGCCGTGTCGGGTCAGAAAGCTGAATGTCGAGCCCGAATAGGAAAAACCGCTCATCTACAACAGGCTGTCCCTGAACCGTTGCCCGGCTCTGGCGATTTCGCCGCAATCCCTGCCGAGCAGGGTTAAATGCCCCATTTTCCTGCCGGGGCTAGCCTTTTTCTTGCCATAGAGATGCAGCTTCAGTCCATCCGCGGCGAGCAGTTTCGACCAGTTCGGCTCGCAAACCGCTTCGTTCCTGAACCAGATGTCGCCCAGAAGGTTGAACATGGCAGCATTGGACAGCAATTCCGTACTTCCCAGCGGAAGCCCGCAGATCGCCCTGACCTGCTGTTCGAACTGGCTGGTGATGCAGGCGTCCAGGCTGTAATGGCCCGAGTTGTGCGGGCGGGGCGCAAGTTCGTTGAGGCAGAGCTTGCCTCCCACGATGAAGAATTCGATCGCGAGAACGCCGACGTAGCCGAGCCTCTCCGCAATGCCGAATGCAACGCGGCGGATTTCCTCGGCTAGTTCTGCCGGAAGCGCTGCAGGCGCCAGGGAAAAATCGAGAATGCCGCCCTTGTGCCGGTTCTCGACAAGCGGAAAGGCGGCGCAGTTGCCCGACGGATCCCTGGCCAGGATCACCGACACTTCGCTGTCCAATTGCAGTTTGCGCTCGAGGACGCACAGCGCTCCGCCAAAGTCGAGAAAGGCATCGCGTGCGGCTTGCCTGTCCTGGACGACGGCCTGCCCCTTTCCGTCATAGCCGAACCTCGAGACCTTCAGGATTCCCGGAAACAGCCCGGGATCGGCCCCCATGATGTCCGCCTCGCTTCTGACCACGGAAAAGGGCGCATGGGGAAGCCCCTGCATGGCGAAGAACGACTTTTCGAGCAGCCTGTCCTGGCAGATCTCCAAGATCCTGGCTCCCGGCCGAACCGGCAGATGCGCTTCGAGCCTTGCCAGAGAAGTCGCGGGCACGTTCTCGAATTCCGTCGTCACCACCTGGCAGCTTCCCGCAAGATGCATGAGCGCTTTCTCGTCTTCATAGGAAGCGATCAGATGTTCGTCCGCGATCCTGCCCGCAACCGAATCGGGGTCGGGATCGAGAACGGTCACTTCGTATCCCAGTTCATGGGCAGCCATGACGAAATATCGGCCCAGCTGCCCGCCGCCCAGCAATCCCAGTTTGGCCGGAGCAAGAATCATGCTTATCTCGAAAGCTCCATCTGCATCACCCTTTCCGCCTGACGCTCGCGAAAGCTGGAAAGGGCATCGCTGATTGCAGGATCATTGTTGGCCAGCATCGCCGCCGCATACAGGGCCGCATTGGCAGCGCCCGCTTCCCCTATGGCGAAAGTCGCGACAGGGATCCCTTTCGGCATCTGCACGATGGAAAGAAGCGAATCCAGCCCCTGGAGATGCCGGCTCGGTATCGGAACGCCCAGCACGGGGATCGTCGTTTTCGATGCGAGCATGCCAGGAAGATGGGCCGCGCCTCCCGCCCCGGCGATGATCGCCTTCAATCCGCGCGCACGGGCGCTTGCCGCATAATCGAAAAGGAGATCCGGAGTGCGGTGCGCGGATACCACCCTGGCCTCGTGAGGAATGCCGAATTCCTCCAGGATTCGGACTGCAGCCTGCATCACCGGCCAGTCCGAATCCGAACCCATGACCAGACCTATATCAGCCATGATGCACTCTCCCTTTGAGTTGCCATCTTTTCTCCGAATTCCTGATTTCAGCATCGGTGGGATGCGCGATCGAAACAGGAAGCTGCTCTGCGCCCGTATCCTGATCGGCTATGGTGTAATCGCCCACGATGCGATCAGCGGTTGCAGGCCTCAAGAGCTTTTCCTCGAACGCGGCCTGATCCGGATGCTTCCTGAAGTTTTCCAGGGCGGCGGGGGATGACAGCAAAACCAGCCAGCAATGCCTGTAGCGCGCACTTTTTTCCGTCACGCTTCCGGCCACGACTGCCCGAACCCCCGGAATGTCTTCCAGAATCCGCTGCCCTTCCTTCATCGCAAAGCGCAGTTCCTCCTCCGAGCACAAAGGGGCATTGAAGGCCACGACGTGCTCGACGTTGAGCCATATCCTGGACTGGGCGAGAATTTCGGCTGCCCTTCCCGCTGCACCGAGAAGCAGCATGTATTTCCCCGCTTCCTCTTCTGCGGCCTGCCTGAGCCCGGAAAGCAGCGACTGCAGATCCGATTTTCCGCGGATCAGCTTCTGAGCGACTTCTTCAAGGGGAATTTTGCAGCCCACCTTGGCCACGCCCAGGGCCGAGAGCTTTCGATACTGCTCATCGGACAATTCGCTTCCCGCTTCGGCAGAAAGGGGGATGTCGACTGCCTCGCCGATCTCCCTGAGCCTTGTCCAGTCGAGCTTCACCTTGCCGCCAGCAATTTTGTTGCTGAAGGAAACCTCGAGATAATCGATCCCGGTCATTTCAGAAAAACCTTTCGCTTCCGCCACATGGGTAGGCCCTTCTCCGCCCAGCGCTCCCCCGCAGGCGATGCCGCAGGTTTTAGCCATGGCGCAGGTTTTCCGCGTCAGTTCGATGTGATCCCCCAGCGGAAGATTGGAGCCGTCGACCGATATCCCGTTGCATCCGATTCTTGCGGCGTGCCGAGCGGAATCCGAATCGTATCCCCACCTGCAGTGAAGCGCCACGGGAACGCGGGCACGGCGGGCAGCCATTTCGGCTGCGGCCATGAGCAGTTCGCAATTCTCTCCCTCTGGAATGTCGAGAATGACCGGCGCCCTGTGCTGCTCTGCGGCACTCGCGATTGCCTGGAGCACATCCAGGCTGGAGACTTCGAATGCGCCGACTGCATATCCGTTCTGCCTGGCATGGTTCAGCATGTCCTTCATATCGATTATCGGCACGGCATTCTCCTTATCTCGTCAGGCTCATGTAAAGGGTGGGAAGCTTCTCCGGCAGTCTGGAAACATGGTCAAGAACCATGTAATTCCTGAAGCCGAATATCCTTGAAACATAATCGTCTGCATGGGGATCCAGGCTCAGGCAAAAGGTGGTGATCCCCTGGCGGGCAAGTTCCTCCACGGCCTTTTTCGCATCATGGCGAAGATACTGGGGATCCCTCACGTCGTTGTCCGCCGGCTCTCCGTCGGTCAGCAGGAATATCATCTTCCTCTGGCTCGCACGCCTCGAAAGAAGCGATCCTGCATGACGGAGCGCCGTACCCATCCTCGTGGAGAGCTTTCCCGTCATGCCCGCCAGTCTAGCCTTGACCTTCTCGTCGTAAGGCCCGTCGAAGTCCTTGAACCTGAAATATTCCACCTCATGCCTGCCATTGGAATCGAAACCATGGATGGCGAAAGGATCCCCTATCTTGGAGAGCGCATCGGCCAGCAGCGCCGCAGCTTCTCTCGCGAGATCGAGCACCTTCACTTCCCCGTCGCCATTCCTGACAGGATCGTTCGTCGACTCGGAAAGATCAATCAGCAGCAATACCGAAAGGTCCCTGATCTGGAGGCGGGTCCTGATCCCTATCCTGGGATCGGGCTGCATCCCCATGCGCAGGTCCACTGCGGCATGGATTGCGGCATTGATGTCGATGTCGTCCCCGTCCTCCACCTTGCGCTGTCTGATGACGCCCTGTGGCTGAATCGCCTCGATGAGATATTTGAGCCTTCTGATCAGCGGCTTGTGCTTTTCTATCAGTTCGTCGATTTTTCCCGGGTCGCCATATTTGGGACGCTTCTCGAGCAGCGTCGCCCAGTTCGGACGCTCGAGCTGGGTCTGGTAATCCCATTCCCTGTAATGGACCGGGGAAGCGGCAGGCTCGCGCCCTTCCCGCTCGTTGAAGCTCACCCCGTCGTCGTCGTAAAGCTCGGTGGGCAAAACCCAGATCTCTTGCGCATCTTCGCCGGCAAATTCGACATCGACGGCATTGATCATTTCCATCAGGCTGACGTACTTTCTCACCTGGGGACGCAGTCCTGTCAGCAGGAGCATTTCGTCTTCGTCAGGCTCGGCCCAGAGATGGCGATTGTCGTCCCGGTACGGGCAGCTGGCGAAATCCGTTCTGGGATTGAAGGGCATGCCGGCAGCGAGCTTCGCGAGTTCGAGCCCGATTTCCCTTGCCAGCGTCTTGTCTTCGAGCCTCGCCGATGCGGCCGAAAAGGCATTTCTCGCCGCTTCGACAAGCGGATGGTCGTCCCTGTAGGCTTCATCCAGAAGCGCCCGGGCGATGCCGTCCAGCAACGCGCCGAAGCGCTCGTCCCCGGGCACCCTCGGCGCAAGCAGCCCCAGCCAGATCGTTTTCAACCCGGGAAAGGCGCGGCAAGCCAGGGCTTCCACCCTGGCGTCCTCGATCGCACCGATCAAGGCGCGCTCGACCGGACTCAAGGATTCAGGATCCGCATCTCGGCTGGAATGGACGATGTGCGCTGCGGCATGGGCTGCCGCTGCGCGATATATTTCCAGCCCCGATATCTCTCCTCTATTGTCGAAGGCATCCGGAAGATGGATGAAATACGATTCGACATAGGGTCTGTAGCCCTCGCGCGTTTCGAAGTCCCCCGATGTCGGACGGAGGAAGAAATCTCTCCCCCAGAGCGCCCTGAGGTACATGATCAGCCTGCGCTGCACGTCGACGAAGAGCACGCCGCGCTGCTCCTTCTTCATGACGGCAAGGGAATCCTCGGACTCGAGTCCGAAATAGCTGGCCTGGTTCTCGAAATTGCTGCGATGGGCGGAAGCTCCCCACATCGCCCAGCGCCTGAGTCCGCCGAGGGTCAGATGCGCGAGCAGAACGTCCAGCTTCTCGAGCATCGGACGCAGGGCTCTGGGCACCTGAGAAAGCAGGACATCCAGAAGCGCCAGATAACCCCTGAACAATTCGAGTTCGCCCAGCCTGGCAGCGGCTGTCGGGGCCGTGGAAAAGAGCAGGACGAGCACGCCCGCGCTCGTCTTCGAATACATCTTGATGGCTGAAGAGAACAGCTCGGACACCGCCTGCTCTCCGATTTCCTTGGCGACCTGGGGTGCGCTCTCGATGAAGGATTCTACGAGGTCTGTTCCCCGCCCGAGCGCCTTGAGGCTGGCCGCCGCCCTGACATAGGCATCGAGCCCACGGGGCGAGAAGGCCCTTGCCGCATCCTTCCAGGCGGCCTCGAGGACGGTGCGAGGTCCCTCGCCCAGCTCCTCGAGCAGGTCTTCATATTCAGCCAGCTGAATCGCCATGCCATTCAGTCCGGCCAGATTCGGCTTGGATGGAGCTGAATGTCGGGTGCATTCAGATCGGCATCGCGAACGACGGCCTTTTTCGGCGAGCTGCTTTTGGGCTGGGCCTTTGCTCTTGCGGCAGGCTGCTTGGGTTGGATGCTTGCCTTAAGCTTGTCTTCCATTTTGCTCATTTGACAGATACCTCCTTCAGGATGGATTCGATCTCTATAACTGCCTCTCGCCCTCTCGCCCCCATCTGATAGACGCTTTTTCCTTCGAGAAGCGCAAGCCGGTAGGCCGCCCTTCTCCTGACTGCCGTGTTCAGCAGGGGAAGCGGCTGCTGGTCGAGCACTTTCGCCATTGCATCGGACAATGCGCTGCGCTTCTCGGCCTGGTTCTGCACGAGCCACGCCTTGAGATCGGGATTGGCGCGCCTTGCCCTGTGAATGGCGGATGCTGCGTCATGCGTCGCCCATAGATCGAGCGGAGAGGGAATGACGGGAAGCAGCACCATTTCCACGGCTTCGAGCACTTTTCCGGTGAGATTCCAGTCGACCGAAGGGGGGCAATCGACCACCACATGATCGAAGCTGGCTTTGGCATCATGCAGGTTGTCCAGGCCTGACAGCACGCTGAGGCCGGAAATGTCAGACGCCCATTCTGCCCAGTGCGCGAGTGCGCCCTGGGGATCGACGTCGATCAGCGCAACCCGCCCCCTTTGGGCGAGGCCTGCGGCGATATTCAATGCCAGCGTCGACTTCCCGCATCCTCCCTTGAGATTGGCCAGCGCAATGCTCGCCATTCCCGTCAGCCCTGGCTCAGTGCGTCCACCCCGGCCGCGAAAGCGCTGCGGTCAGGATTTTCGGACGTGATGCTGACGTTGACATGGGTCTTTCCGAAATTGAGGTCGGGATAGTACCCCTGCTCTTTCGAATATTCCGCCAGCCTGTCCAGAAAGGTACGCGTCTCCCCGTAGGAAGCGAATTCGTAGCGCCGGGTCATGGAAGACTGGCCGGTTTCCCATCCATTGCTCATGTTCATTGCTCCTTTCCTTTCAGGCTCGCCAGCATCCTGTCCAGTTCGCCCAAGTGATGTTCTTCGTCCTGCATCAGACCGAGGAAAAAACCTGTCATTGCCGCGTCCCCGAAGCGCTCGCAATAACCTGCGGCTTCTCCATAGAGCCGGATCGCCTCGAGTTCGAGCTGGCGGTCTATGCTCAGCATCTCGGCGAGATTCCGCCCGGGCCTTGCAGGAGCGAGCCGCGTGGCATTGGGAGAGACGCCGAATTTCAGCAGAACCTCTATCAGCTGCGCCGCATGTCCCAATTCCTCACCCGCTTCGCGCCGGAAATAATGCTCTTCCGGCAGACCCAGGAGAGCGCACAACCTCGACTGGGCGAGGTATTGCTGCACGATGCTCATTTCATGGGAAAGCGCATCCATCAGGTAGCTGGTCACGCGGGCTTTCATCTTGCTGCCTCAGCTCTGCTCCATCGCGACTTCGGCATCTCTTCCGCCTCCGCCGGATTTCGCGGAAGTGGGCAGGATGTTTTCCACTTCGCTGTGTACCCTAGCGATGATGTGCGCAGCCACAAGACCGTCGCCCACGCGCTCGCACGCGTCAGCCCCGGCTCTCACTGCCGCGTTGACAGCGCCCGTCTCGCCGCGGACCAGCACAGTCACATATCCGCCGC
>JAJZQY010000008.1:0-24645 GCA_021806605.1 Pseudomonadota bacterium | reverse complement strand
ACCCTAGCGATGATGTGCGCAGCCACAAGACCGTCGCCCACGCGCTCGCACGCGTCAGCCCCGGCTCTCACTGCCGCGTTGACAGCGCCCGTCTCGCCGCGGACCAGCACAGTCACATATCCGCCGCCGACAAACTGGCGGCCTACCAGGCGAACTTCCGCTGCTTTGGTCATCGCGTCAGCCGCTTCGATCGCGGGCACGAGACCCCTCGTTTCAATCATGCCAAGGGCAATTCCAGTCACTTCAGCCATTTTCTTCTCCCAATCAATTCAAGAACTGCTTCAGGCGGGCGCCTTGGGCAGGATGTTTTCCACTTCGCTGTGAACCCTAGCGATGATGTGCGCAGCCACAAGACCGTCGCCCACGCGCTCGCACGCGTCAGCCCCGGCTCTCACTGCCGCGTTGACAGCGCCCGTCTCGCCGCGGACCAGCACAGTCACATATCCGCCGCCGACAAACTGGCGGCCTACCAGGCGAACTTCCGCTGCTTTGGTCATCGCGTCAGCCGCTTCGATCGCGGGCACGAGACCCCTCGTTTCAATCATGCCAAGGGCAATTCCAGTCACTTCAGCCATGCTTCTCTCCTTTACAGAAATGAATCAAAAAACAACTATCAAACAGCTTCTTCCCACTCGTCGATGATCCCGGCTATGGTGAGGTCGGTGAGCAGCTTCGGATCTCCCGAAGCGTAGCGCCCGGCAGAACCGCTTACCGTGAACACCCATTTCCCTTCCGGCACGCCTACCGGGTCGCAAGCCACGCTGAGCGCCCCTTTGGCGTCTGTCAGGACACGCAGGGAGATGTTTTTTAGGCCATCCACCCTGCGGGTCGCCACCAGATCGGATTTGACCTTCATGATTTCCACGTCAGTCTCCGTTCCAGTGATCTATAATCCCCACGATCGTCAGATCGGAGGGAAATTCCTTGCTTCCCGCCGCCTCCCGCGCTGCGGAAGAACCGACGCAAATCACCCAGTCTCCGGGTATGCATCCGATCGGATCGACCGCAACCTGTCTCGCTCCGCCCGCCTTTTCCCTGACCACGAGCAGCGGCCTGTGGCCGAGATCGGCAATGCGATTGGTCGAAACCAGCGTTTTTTCAACCTGCATGATCTTCATCACTGATCTCCTCAATCATGCTTCCCGCAGGCATATCCTGAACGGTCAGATGGCAGGCAAGCAGCCCTGCGGCCTCGAGGTCCGCATATCGCGACCGGATTGCTTCCTCGACTCGTCTAGTCCTGCTCACCGCGCGCACCCTTGAACCGGGAACCCTTGCGTCATACCTGAAATGTATGGCGATCGGCACGGGCAATCCGCGCTTTCCCATCAGATGCCTGAAAATCTTGATGCCGATATCCATGTCCGACATCCCCTCCTCGAGGGTCTGGAGATGCGCATAGTAGGCGACATTGCGCATCTGCACTTCCTCGAATCCGTCTCCGACGCTGATGTAGCGCTCGGCGTGGCCGATATCCGGATAGCGTCCGCCGTAATATTCGCCCACATATTCGATCTGCGAGAGATTGTTGATGAGGAGGTTTGCAACCAGCCTCCTCATGCCTTCGTGCGGCCTGGATGCGCCGGCATCCAGAATCGCCTGGTGAACCGCTATTCTCGCGTCGTTTTCGCCAAGTCCGAGGGACGCTGCATAGAGCGCCGCGTTGTCGACAAACCGGCTTGCCGAGAGATTCCCTTCCTCGTCGGGCACATGGACGCGAATCGCATCCGTATCCGTATCCACGCCGATCAGGAGGATGTCTGTCCCGGCCCCGCAGCAGAAAGAATTCTCGATCGCCTGCCTGAATTCAAGCAGCCGCTGCAGCCCCGCATCGATCGCCGCACTGTCGTCGCTTCCGTGGGCAGCGCACCCTTCATGATGCGGATTGGAAGAACTGAAGTGATAGACGGCAATCTTCAGATAGCGCGTCCCGGCCTCCGCGAAATTGGGCACCCCTTCCCGATACCGACTGAGCTCCACGGCCATCCACTGCCTGACATCCGTCTCGATGTCGAACATCGCGCCTGCATAAGCCTTGCGCCTGATGAAAGGCGTGCTGGGCAGACGAAGGATATAGGGCAGCAAGCCCTTCAACCTCCCGTCTGCGCAGGGGCTGATGTCGACTGCGTGGAACCCGCAATCCAGGAAGAAACTGTGCAGATCCTGCCAGGAGCCGCTCTTGCTCCTGTAGTCGGATGCATATTCCTCCGCAGAAAGAAGCAGGGTCTCAAACACGCAGCGCGAATAGAGCGCTTTCACGTCGAGCCCGTTCGACCACGCATTTTCCAGGATATCCTCCGGCAATGCGTATCCGAGCTGCTGCCGCGCCAAAAGCTGTGCGCGTTCCACGAAATCCGCATTGTGCTGCAAGGCCGAAATCGCCTTCAGCAGCGGCACGATCGCATCGAACCGCCCCTTCACTGCCTGCTCCCGGGCGTTCAGCCTGGCATTCTCGTTCCTGTCTGCGAGCGCATGACGGCATACCCGATCGGGCAGCGTGGCGCAGGCAGGGTGGGGCGGCACGCCCTCCGGCACAGGCAAGGAGCGATGGGCGGCTCCCAGTCCGAAAGGGGCAACCTGCCTGGTCTGACGCGCTCTCAGTGCGTAGGCATTGCGGGTATTCATGCTATCCCCTCGCTCCACCCGAGACCGTGATCATGGCGCCCTTTCCGGTATTGCCGCTGCTTCCCGTCACTTTCGTCGACTGGATCTCCGGGCGCTCGATCTCCATGTTGGCGCGAGCCCCTGAGGCCATCTTGCGGTTCTCTCCGCGCAAGGTAGGATTGCGGCCCTGCGACCACATGCCTTCCGTGCCGGTAATTCTGCCGCCTCTTGCCCAGTCGTCTCCGGTGATGCGCGCACCCTGCTCCCGGCCTTCCCCGGTGACCCTTTTGGGAATCTGGACCGGCTCGGGCGATGCCTCGTCGCGATAGCGGAATTCAGGCGTACCAGAAACCAGACCGCCGGCCCTGTCGCCAGGACCCGTGATGCGCTCGGCGCTGCCGTACCGCGTGCCGGTGACGCGCCCCTGGGCCTGGCGGGCCGGGCTCACGATGCTGAATTCGGCCGATGCAGGCTCGAATTCCGGCAGTTTCGCAACAGGCTCTCTGGGAACGAATCGGCTCGACTGCACCGCCACGCCTTCCGATTGCGCCGCATGACGGCAGCCGCAGCCGCCCTGGTTCGCGTAGGGCGTACCGCTGATGGCAAGCCTTCCGCTTTCGCCTCCCGTCACCCTGCCCGTTCCTTCCAGCGCCGTTCCGGAAACGGCATAGGCTTTTCCTTGACCGGTTTGGGCTGAAGCAGGCGATTCCTGGCCGCTGTAATTGTCGTTTCCGGTGACGAGGCGGCAGCCAATGCCCTCGTCACCGGTCGGCTTTGGGCCGGGAATTGCCATGACGCCGGTTATCCTCTGCCCGCTGCGGCTCCGCGACTCGGAGACTTTCGCAGGCGCAGCAGCAGGACGGCTATTGCAGAGCGACACGAACTGCTCGTTCGAAAGATATTCCGAGCCGGAAACCTGGATGCATTCCCCGGCTTCGTCTCCCGTCACCTTCACCGAGCGCCCGACTTCCGTCCCTGTCACAGGCCTGCCCGCAACGGTATGGGTCAGCGCGACCTTTGCAGGACCGTTGATCGTCATTCTGGCAACGCCGGCATCGGAATACTGCGCACCGGTGATGACGCGGGAAGAACCGGGTTCTGTCCCCGTCACGCGGGATGCGCGCGCTTCGTCGGAGCCCGTGACCATCATTCCCTTGACCTGGGTCGAGCCCACCGCCACCTTTTCCGGCCGCTCCGCGAATCCCTTGCGCTGGCAGAATTCATCAAAGCGCTCGGCGCCCAGATATTCGGTCCCCGTCACGGTCTTGCAGCTTCCGGATTCATCCCCGGTTACCCTGACGGATCTGCCGATCTGGCTGCCGGTGACGAATCCTCCTCGGCTTGTCTCGCTCACGCCGCTCTTCGGCTCGGCAGGTTCGGGACGCGTACCGCAGAACTGGTCGAACTGTTCGGACCCGACATATTCGGTTCCGGTCACCGTTCTGCATGTCCCCGCCTCGTTTCCGGTCACCGGAAAAGTGCGCTCCACCTGGCTGCCGCTTACGAGACTGCCGGAAAGGGTCGTGCCGAATTCCACCTTTTTCGGACCGGGGCGAATTCTCCCTGAGGGACGGCAGCCAGGCGCATCCCCCCTGCCCATGCACTGCCTCGCGCGGTGCTGCCTGGCGGCTGCCCGCCCGTTCTGCATTTCCACCTGAGGCGTGCTTTCTTCGGGCTGCGGTTCCGGCCTGGCATATTCCACCTGCGCGGTCACCGCAGCGGCTGCAGGCGGAGACGACAGGTTCTTGCCGCCTTTTGCCAGCATCGCCCGCCTTGCCCGGGCCAGTTCGTTCCCGCTCAGCCCAGAGAGCGCCAAATCCGACTTCGACAGGGTCCCTGCGCCGCCTTTTGAGATGGCCCGGCGCCGAGCCATGGCGGTTGATCTCGCCTCGCTGCTTGAAGTTTGTCCAGACATCATTCTGTCCTCATGCTCGTCTCTCGATTACCGGAAATCCGGCACTCTTCATGCCCCCCGGTAAACCACGAAGGACGTTCCCTGGCACTGCGAATAGTTGTCGTAGCCGATCAGCCGGACATGATGGCCGGGATGCTCGCGGTGGCAGGCCTCGATTTCGGCGAGGATGCGGTCCACGCTCTGTTCGCCGAACATCGGGAGCTTCCACATGTACCAGTAATAGTTGAAGGAGCGCTGCGGTTCGACGTGCTCGACCGCAGGATTCCAGCCCTGATTGACGATATATTTGATCTGCTCCCTGATCTCTTCTGCCGAAAGAGGCGGCAGATAGGAGAAGGTTTCGTATTTGATTGCCTGCTTGTAATCCTGTACGTCAGCCATGATTCAATTCCTTATAAAATGGTCTCAGCGGTTCTGCACATCGAGCTTGTCGACGGTGTCGAACTCGAATTTGATTTCTTTCCATGTTTCCATGGCGATCTTCAATTCCGGGCTGCTGGCTGCCGCCTTGGTGAGGATTTCCTTGCCTTCGCGCTCGAGGTTGCGGCCGCGGTTCCTGGCTTCCACGCAGGCTTCCAGCGCAACGCGGTTGGCTGCAGCGCCGGCTGCATTGCCCCATGGGTGACCCAGCGTGCCGCCGCCGAACTGGAGAACCGAGTCGTCCCCGAAGATGGTCACCAGCGCGGGCATGTGCCAGACGTGGATGCCGCCGGATGCCACTGCGAACGCGCCGGGCATGGAACCCCAGTCCTGGTCGAAGAAGATGCCGCGCGAGCGGTCTTCGGGAATGTACGATTCGCGCAGCAGATCGATCCAGCCCAGGGTCGCAGCACGATCGCCTTCGAGCTTGCCGACGACGGTTCCGGTATGCAGGTGGTCGCCGCCGGAAAGACGCAGGATCTTGGTCAGCACGCGGAAGTGAATCCCGTGGTGCGGATTGCGGTCGAGCACGGCGTGCATGGCGCGGTGGATGTGGAGCAGCAAGCCGTTCTTGCGGCACCAGCGCGCAAGACCCGTATTGGCCGTGAAGCCGCCCGTGATGTAGTCGTGCATGATGATGGGCATCTTGAGTTCCTTCGCGAACTCTGCGCGCTCGTACATCTCTTCCGGGGAAGGAGCGGTGACGTTCAGGTAGTGGCCCTTGCGCTCTCCCGTCTGCGCTTCCGCACTGTGGATGGCGTCGGCAACGAACAGGAAGCGGTCTCTCCAGCGCATGAATGGCTGGCTGTTGACGTTCTCGTCATCCTTGGTAAAATCGAGACCGCCTCTCAGGCATTCGTAGACGGCACGGCCGTAGTTCTTGGCGGAAAGGCCGAGCTTGGGCTTGATGGTGCAGCCCAGCATCGGGCGGCCGTACTTGTTCATCTTGTCGCGCTCGACCTGGATGCCGTGGGGAGGACCATTGCAGGTCTTGACGTAGTGCAGCGGGAAGCGCACGTCTTCCAGCCTCAGCGCGCGAACCGCCTTGAAGCCGAACACGTTGCCCACCAGGGAAGTGAACACGTTGACCACGGAGCCTTCCTCGAACAGGTCGATGGGATAGGCGATGAAGGCATAGAAGCAGGTGTCGTCGCCGGGAACATCCTCGATCGCATAGGCACGGCCCTTGTAGTAGTCGAGGTCGGTCAGCAGGTCGGTCCAGACGGTGGTCCAGGTTCCGGTGGAGGATTCCGCAGCGACTGCTGCAGCGGCCTCTTCGCGATCCACTCCCGCCTGAGGGGTGATCTTGAAGCAAGCCAGTATGTCCGAGTCCAAGGGAACATAGTCCGGCGCCCAGTATGTTTGCCGGTATTCCTTGACACCCGCTTGGTAGGTTTTTGCCATGTCTTACTCCTTGTATTAAGGTGAGCATCATCAAATCGGCGGGCTGGCTCGGCCTCGCCTTCTTGCAAATCGCTTATTTATTGCCTGCGGAATTGACTTTAACCCAACACATGTAATAAAAAGAACTTAATATTTCAAATTTACGGGATTTACAAAAGTAAATGATTCATCACTGGACACTGCAGCAATTGCGGCTTTTCGAAGCCGTTGCCCGCCTGAAGAGCTATACTCGCGCAGCGGAGGAACTGAATCTCAGCCAGCCTGCGGTTTACATCCAGGTGAAGCGCCTCGAGGAAAGCATGGGGCTTCCGCTCATCGAGCAGGCCGGGAAGAAGCTGCTCATCACGAGGGCAGGCGACCTGGTTTACGAAGCCGTCGTGGAGGTCCTCTCCAGGCTATCGTCGCTTCACATGTCCCTGAACGACATGAAGGGCAAGGTGGCGGGGCCGCTCAAGCTCGCCGTAGTGACTTCGGCGAAATTCTTCATGCCGCATATCCTGGGCCGCTTTCTGCGCATCTATCCCGATGTCCACCCTCAGCTGATTGTCACGAACCGCCTGCGCATCTCGGAGAGGCTGGCCGACAATCTCGACGACTTCGTGATACTGGGCCAGCAGATTCCCGAACCGCTCGACCTGACGATGTACCCCTTCATGGACAACCCCCTCGTCCTGGCGGCGCACCCCGACCACCCGCTGAGGAACAGGAAGAAGATCAAGATTTCCGAGCTTGCAGGGGAAAGACTCCTGGTCAGAGAACCCGGATCGGGCACGAGGGGGGCCACCGAAGAGCTCTTTGCAAAGGCCGGGATTGCCCTCACCCCCTACATGGAGCTCGGTTCGGGAGAAGCGATCAAGCAGGCCATCATGGCAGGAATCGGCATATCCGTCGTGCCGCTCGCGAGCCTGAACCTCGAATTGCGCTACGAGCAAATCGTTCTCCTGAATGTCGAGAGCTTTCCGCTGCACAGGACCTGGCAAGCGGCGCACCTGAAGGGCAAGCAGCTCGGGCTCACCGCCAAGGTATTCCTGGATTTCCTGATCGAGGAAGGCAAAATGAACCAATTCAAGTCTGACGAGTCCCTCTCTTGAATGCCCATCTTTCCAAGCTTGAGGCTCTTTCAGATAACCGAACCGTCCCTTAAGAGGAGAATGAATTGATCAAGTCAAAAGCCTATGCAGCATCGGATGCAACAAGTCCGCTGGCCCCTTTCGAGATAGACAGACGCGAGCCGGGACCGGAAGACGTCGAGATCGAGATACTTTATTGCGGCGTATGCCATTCGGATCTTCATACCGCAAGGAACGAATGGAAGAACACCCTCTATCCTTCCGTCCCGGGGCACGAGATCGTCGGCAGGGTCAGGGCAGTCGGGAATGCGGTCAGAAATTTCAGAGTGGGCGACCTTGCAGGAGTCGGATGCATGGTCGACAGCTGCGGGCATTGCCATTCCTGCCATGACGGGGAAGAACAGTATTGCGAGAACGGCTTCACCGGAACCTACAACGGGCCGGTATTCGGCGGGGAGAATACTTACGGCGGCTATTCGCAGATGATCGTGGTGAAGGAATCCTTCGTCCTCAAGATCAGCCATGCGGAAAAGGATCTGGCGAGCGTCGCCCCGCTGCTTTGCGCAGGAATCACCACTTATTCGCCGCTGCGCCACTGGAAGGCAGGTCCCGGAAAGCGGGTTGGCATAGTCGGATTGGGCGGACTCGGGCACATGGGCGTCAAGATAGCCAATGCCATGGGCGCCCATGTCACCCTTTTCACCACCTCTGCATCCAAGGTGGAAGACGGCAAGCGCCTCGGGGCGCATGAAGTGTGCATCTCCAAAAATCCTGCCGAGATGGCCAGACACGCCAACCAGCTCGATTTCATCCTGAACACCGTTGCCGCCCCCCACGATCTGGACGCCTACCTCAATCTGCTCAAGCGCGACGGCACCATGACGCTGGTGGGCGCGCCTGCGGAGCCCCACCCTTCCCCCGGCGTATTCAACCTGATATTCAAGCGCAGGCAGCTCGCAGGCTCGCTCATCGGAGGAATCCGGGAAACCCAGGAAATGCTCGATTTCTGCGCGAAACACGGCATCGTCTCGGACATCGAGACCATCCCCATGGACTACATCAACACCGCCTACGAACGCATGCTGAAGAGCGACGTGAAGTACCGCTTCGTCATCGACATGGCGACGCTGAAATGAATGCGACCGGCCACAGCTTCCAGGGGTCTGGCGTTTTTCGAGTGCCCTAACCCAGGCTCGAACGGGTTTCCTTGAGGTAGCCGTCGAAGTCCGAGATCGAACGGAAGCGTTTGATTCCGCTAGGGAGATTGCTTGCGCGCTGGGCACCCAACCCGCCAATCCAGATTTCCGTGGACGGCCGAATCCTGTCCCGCAACTCAGCCAGGAATTTGCCTATCGACCTTTTCGGATAGGACGAACTGAAGGACAATCCCAGCGCAAAGGGATTCAATTCTTCGACGGCCTTCGACAAATCCGCAATGGGCACCTGAGAACCCAGAGAAATGGTTCTCTTCTCGCCAACCGCGCACAGGGATTGCACCATGAGTATCCCCAATGCATGCGACTCTCCCGGAGGCGTGGCCAGCAGGGCGAAGAGAGGAAGCCCGGAATTGACGCTCGGAATCGCCTGCCGCAAAACTTGCTGCACCACTTCGGTATAAAGATGCTCCTGGTATAGGGATAGTTCGCCATTTGCCCATTTCCCCCCCACCGATTCGTTGAGACCGGGAAGACTGTCCACAACCAGGCTGGCAAGCCCGTTCAGGCGCAACTCTTCAAGCATCGATTCCTTCAATGCCTCCGCATCGCTTCCGGAAACGGCTTTCAATGCCTTTTCCGGGAATGCTCCCGATACGCTGGGTACATTTCCGCCCCGGTCTCCAGTCAATATTGCATTGATCGCTCTTGAAACCGGCACGCCCTGATTCGTGAGATGACCGACTCGCGCAATCAGAGCGATCTGGTCCATAAGGTAAAAGCGATTCCCCTTCCTGTCCCTGGAGGGCTTGGGAAATCCATACCTTTCTTCCCACTTCCGCAGCGTTTCCTTGCTTATCCCGGTGTTTTTCTCGACCCAGCCGATCGGATGATTTTCCATTTGTCCTAGACAAATTTGTTACAATGGGGATAATGATACCTGAAAAAGACAACAAGTAGCACGGAGGTACATCACGTTGCAGGCTCGACATCTGCCGCAATAAAGAGAACCTGCTTTCAAATCTTCGACCGAAAGGATAGTGATGTTCAACTTTGCAAGGAAACATGAAGCACGGATAGTATCGCTCGAGCAGGAAATGCTTCCGCTCAGAACCGTGTACAACGCATTGAAGCGGAACATGGCGATGGTGGAATTTTCCATGGATGGCACGATCGTCGAGGGAAATGCCATTTTCTGCCGCGTCATGGGTTATTCGGAAAGCGAGATCAGAGGCATGCATCACAGCACACTGTGCGATCCGGATTACGCGAAAAGCGAGGAGTATGCGAACTTCTGGACGCGCCTGAGGCAGGGCGAGTCCTTCAGCGGAAAATTCAGGAGGCGCAACAGGCAGGGTGAAACGGTCTGGCTGGAAGCAACCTATTTCCCCGTGCCCAATGCATCCGGAAATGCGGTGAAGGTAGTCAAGATAGCAACCGATGTGACGAAGCAGGTGTTGGAGGCCGAACATCTGAACAACATAGCGACCGCTCTCGACCGTTCCATGGCAATGATCGAATTCGACATGCAAGGCAGGATCGTCACTGCCAATGCCAACTTTCTCAAGGTGATGGGTTACCGTATCGAAGAAATCCAGGGGCAGCACCACAGGATATTTTGCCGCGACGAGTATGCATCGAGCCCCGAATACAGACATTTCTGGGAAAGACTCAGCCACGGGGAATTCTTCGGTGGCCAATACGAACGCGTCTCGAAGAGCGGCGATTCCGTATGGCTCGAAGCCACCTACAATCCGATTTATGACAGCCTCGGCAATCCCTATCGCGTGATCAAGTTCGCTTCGGACATTTCAAAAAGGGTGCTGCATCAGCAGGCCGAATCCGAAAGCGCCCGGATTGCCTACGAAATATCGCTTGAAACGGAACAAGTCTCGTCAAACGGGGAAAAGATCATTCTGCAGGCGACGGACAAGGTGCGAGCCCTGTCGGATCAAATCCGGGTTTCTTCCGAACAGGTAAGGGACCTCGGCACCCAGACTTCCCAAATCACCTCGATCGTCAACACGATCAAGGAAATTGCAGATCAGACCAATCTGCTGGCGCTCAATGCAGCAATCGAGGCTGCCCGCGCAGGGGAATCCGGCCGGGGATTTGCGGTAGTGGCCGACGAAGTGCGGAAGCTTGCCGAGCGGACCAGCGGATCGACCTCGGAAATCTCCGCCATGATTGCGCGCATTCAGTCAGGAAGCGATGCGGTCTCGAGCAGCATGGAAAGCAGCCTGAGCGAAGCCGGAGAAGGCGTTCGCCTTGCCAACGAGGCCGGAGTGGCAATCCACCAGATTCGCGCCGGCGCGCAGAAAGTTGTGGATGTCGTGCAGCAGTTCTCTTCCACGCTCACTGCGCAATGAACAGAAAGCTGGGCATCCATCAGCTACAACCATAACAAGGCTGGCTGCGACCTTCACGGGCTATGAATTGTCACGGCAATAGCGTAAAACACCCCGGCATTTGCCTTGGTCACCTGTTGCCGCTTGATGGCGCCTGCTGGGGAACTGGTTCGGTCCAGATGCTGCGCGAAATCCGCACCCCCACCCGCACGCGATTCCCCAGTGCACCGGGTTTTTCGATGCCGATCACAACGCGGCAGCAGGGCCATTCTTGCAGCACGCGCTGCGCAAGATGCTCGGCCAGCGCTTCCAGCAAACGGTAGCGGCAGGATTGGAGCCATGCTGCCATCCGGGCTTCAAGCTCGGATCGGGAAAGCTTGAACGAATCCGGCGCAGTCAGCTGCACATCGAAAACGAGGGGCCGCGGCGACTTCCTTTCCCACTCAAACACGCCGATCAGGGTTGGCAATTCGATGTCCGTGTAGTCTCGGATTATCATGCAGCACTGGGCGCATGCACCGAATCACGCAGGATCTTGGCGGCAGCGACCATACTGGTCAATGCCGGGATGACCTCGGCCCATTGGCGAGTCTTCAGTCCACAGTCCGGATTCACCCAAAGGCGTTCTGCAGGGATGCGCTCGGCAGCTTTCTTCATCAGTTCGACCATGTGCTCCCGGGTGGGAATGTTCGGCGAGTGGATGTCATAGACGCCGGGGCCGATCTCGTTCGGGTACCTGAAATGATCGAAGACATCCAGCAGCTCCATGTCGGAGCGCGAAGTCTCTATGGTGATGACATCGGCGTCCATGTCGGCAATGGCCGAGATGATGTCGTTGAATTCCGAATAGCACATGTGAGTGTGAATCTGGGTTTCATCCTGCACGCCGTTGGCCGCGATGCGAAAAGATTCGACCGCCCAGTCCAGATAGCTTTCCCACTGTGCCTTGCGCAGCGGCAGCCCCTCGCGCAGAGCGGCTTCGTCGATCTGGATCACGCGCACCCCGGCCTTCTCCAGATCCAGCACTTCCTCGCGAATCGCCAGCGCCAGCTGATGGCAGGATACCGATCGGGGCTGGTCGTCGCGCACGAAAGACCAGTTGAGGATGGTCACGGGTCCGGTCAGCATGCCCTTCATCGGTTTTTCGGTAAGAGATTGCGCATACTTGATCCATTCCACGGTCATCGCTTTCGGGCGGCTGATGTCGCCGAACAGGATCGGCGGCTTCACGCAGCGGGAGCCGTAGGACTGCACCCAGCCGAATTGGCTGAAGGCATAGCCTTCGAGCTGCTCGCCGAAGTATTCCACCATGTCGTTGCGCTCCGCTTCGCCATGCACCAGCACGTCAAGCCCCAGCGCCTCCTGCTCGCGCACGCTGCGTTCGATTTCGGCTTTCATCGCAGACTTGTAGGATGCATCGTCGATCTCCCCAGCCTTGAATCGGCTGCGCGTCTGCCTGATTTCCGCAGTCTGCGGGAAGGAGCCGATGGTCGTGGTTGGATAAAGCGGCAGCCTGAGCAGGTCAGCCTGCTTCCTGGCGCGAACCGGATAAGCATGCCTGCGCCGGCCCAGCGCTGGCGTGATGGTGGCAAGCGCTTTCTTCACCGCAGGATTGCTCACGCGCGGCGAAGCGCGGCGACTTGCGGTCGCTGCCCGGTTCGCCGCCAATGCCGAAGCGACTGCCACCCGGCCATCATTCAGGGCGGTTGCGAGAACCCTCAGCTCTTCAATCTTCTGGATGGAAAATGCCAGCCAGGACCTGATCTCGTCATCCAGCCCATGCTCGTTCCCCAGGTCCACAGGAACATGAATCAGTGAGCAGGAAGGGGCAATCCACAGACGGCTATCAAGACGCTCGGCGAAAGGCTCCAGCCAGTCGAGCGTGGCATTGAGATCGGTCTTCCAGATATTGCGGCCATTGATGACTCCCAGAGATACCACCTTGTGCGAAGGCAGCAGATCAAGCAGCGGCTGGATCTCGTGGCGAGCGTTGATGGCATCGAGATGGATGCCGGCGACCGGAAGGTTGCAGGCGAGATGCAGGTTCTCCTGCAAGGTGCCGAAATAGGTTGCAAGCAGGATCCTGATTCGGCAGCTCTTGAGGTGATGGTACGCGAGATTGAAGGCGTGCCGCCAAGCGGGGTCGAGCTCGGTGACCAATGCCGGCTCGTCGATCTGAACCCATTCCACGCCATGGGCAGCCATTGCCTCGAGCAGTTCGGAATAGACGGGAAGCAGGCGCTCCAGCAAGGCCAGCCTGTCGGAATCGTCTTTGGATTTTCCCAGCCGAAGATAGGTGACCGGGCCGATGATGACAGGTTTGACCTCGACTCCCAGCTCCCTGGCTTCTCCGATCTGTTGAAGAAGGCGCGAAGGATCCAGCTTGAATTCAGCGTCGGCCGAGAATTCAGGCACGATGTAGTGGTAGTTGGTATCGAACCATTTGGTCAATTCGCCTGCGGAGATGCCGTCGCAACAGGCAGCGTGATCCTCGGCGCCTTGCACCGAACGGCCTCGCGCCACGCGAAAATAGTTGTCGAGCATGTCGCCTTGAAAACCTCGGGCGCGCTGCGGCAGATTGCCCAGCGTGAAGCTCATGTCCAGCACCTGATCGTAAAAGGAGAAATCTCCTGCGGGTATCCAGTCCAGTCCGGATTGCGCCTGCCAGTGCTGCTTGCGCAGCTGCGCGCCGAGCGCCTTGAGCTCGGCGCGCGAAGACCGCCCTTTCCAATAGGATTCCAGGGCGAATTTCAGCTCGCGCCTCGCACCTATGCGCGGAAAACCGAGATTGTGCGTCTTAACCATGTCTTTCCTCATTCGTTTCCTGATATGTGGTGTAGTCATGGTAAGCTTTTTATTTTATGAAATGAAATGGTATTATTTCAACTTTCTATGAATATTTTTCATTTTTTGCGATGCTGGAGAAAATTCATCTGTCCATCGTCAGGGAAGTCGAGCGCCGGGGTTCGCTGACAGCGGCAGCCGATGTGCTGTGCCTGACCCAGTCAGCCTTGAGCCATTCCATGAAGAAGCTCGAACAGAAGGTGGGCACGGATATCTGGCTGCGCGAAGGCCGCAGCCTCAGATTGACCCAGGCCGGGAAATACCTGCTTGCGCTCGCCGAGCGGCTGCTGCCCCAGCTGGAGCGGGCCGAAGAGCGCCTGGAGCAGTATGCGGCAGGCGAGCGCGGCACGCTGTGCATCGGCATGGAATGCCATCCCTGCTACCAGTGGCTGCTCAAGGTGGTGTCGCCTTATCTTGACGACTGGCCGGACGTGGATGTGGACGTCAAGCAGAAATTCCAGTTCGGCGGCATCGGCGCTTTGTTCGCTTACGAGATCGACCTGCTCGTGACGCCCGATCCCTTGTACAAGCCCGGCCTGCGCTTCGAGGCCGTGTTCGACTACGAGCAGGTGTTGGTCGTGGGGCGGCAGCACGTCCTGGCAGGAGCCCCCCATGTCGATCCGGAACAGCTCGGCGGCGAAGTGCTGATCACTTACCCGGTCGAGATCGAACGCCTCGACATCTACAATCAGTTCCTGATGCCCGCCGGCATCAGCCCCAGGCGCCACAGGGTAATCGAAACGACCGAGATCATGCTGCAAATGGTCGCCAGCGGACGAGGAATCACGGCCTTGCCGCGCTGGCTGGTGGAAGAATATGCCGACAAAATGGAAGTCGTTCCGCTACGCCTCGGAAAAAAAGGGATCGCCAAGCAGATTTTCCTGGGCATCCGGGAGAGCGACGCCGACATCGACTACCTGAAAGCCTTTGTCGAGCTGGCGCGGCGACCGGCGATCGCCAGATCCGCCTAGAATCAGGCGGCGGTTTTCCTGCCGCAGATCAGCTTGTCCACGCTCCAGGCACCGCCTCCGGCAGCCGCCATGTAAAGGAACGCGAAGCAATAGAACACTGCCGCTTCGCCGTGGTTGAGCACGGGCCAGAAGCCTTGCGGCGCATGCATCATGAAATAGGCGAACGCCATTTCTCCCGACAGGACGAAGGCAACCAGCCGCGTGAACAGGCCGATCAGGATCAGGAACCCGCCCAGCACCTCCAGCACGCCAGCGAACCAGATCAGCGAGAATGCCGGGACATGGAATATGAACGGCGCAGGAAAGCTGAACAGCTTCTCGCCGCCATGCTGCATGAACAGGAAAGCCACCATGATGCGCAGAACGCTTAATAGCTGCGGTGCCCATTGGGTGCACCGGTTGCAAAGATCAGACATATCGCCTCCTTCGTTGGGTTATGGTGCGCGAGCAGCCATGAGGTCCATTATATGCGATGGGCCGCTTTTGTCGATCGAATTACTCTGGTAATATTTTCCTAATCTTCCGCTCACCGATCCTCCCATGCTCACCTTCGACAACAGCTATGTGCGCGAACTGGAAGGCCTGTATGTCTTCGGCTGCGCCGAGCGCAAGGTTGCGCCGAAAATTTCCAGGCTGAACCGTTCCCTGGCGGAAGAGCTCGGCCTGGCACCTGACGAGCTCGGCTCCCCGGAATGGGCGCAATATTTTTCGGGAAATGCCGTGGCGCCCGGATCGCAGCCGATTGCTCAGGCGTATGCCGGGCATCAGTTCGGAAACTTCGTGCCGCAGCTCGGCGATGGCCGCGCGCTGCTTCTCGGCGAAGTGCTCGACCGCTCCGGGCATCGCCGCGACATCCAGCTCAAGGGCAGCGGCCCCACGATATTTTCGCGCAACGGCGACGGCAAAGCTGCGCTCGGGCCGATGCTGCGCGAATACCTGATGGGGGAAGCCATGCGCAATCTCGGCATCGCGACTTCCCGCGCGCTCGCCGTGGTTGCGACCGGGGAACCGGTATACCGCGAAACGGCGCTGCCGGGCGCCGTGCTCACCCGGGTCGCGGCAAGTCATATCCGCATCGGCACCTTCGAGTATGTCGCCGCGCGCGGCGACTTCCCGATGCTGAAGCGCCTCGCCGACTACACCATTGCGCGCCACTATCCCGAATTGCAGGAGCGGCCTTACATCGAGTTCCTGCGCGCCTTCTCGATGCGCCTCGCGGAGCTCGTCGCGCAATGGATGGGCGCCGGCTTCATCCACGGCGTGATGAATACCGACAACATGGCGCTTTCCGGCGAGACGATGGATTACGGGCCCTGCGCATTCATGGAACACTACGACCCGCTCGCCGTTTTCAGTTCGATAGATCGCCGCGGACGCTATGCCTACGGCAACCAGCCGGCGATCGCGCAGTGGAACCTGGCGCGCTTTGCCGAGACGCTGCTGCCGCTGCTGGATGAAGACGGCGAACGCGCCGTCGGGCTTGCGACGCAAGAGGTTGATGCGTTCGCCGACCATTACCGGGACGCCTGGCTCTCGGTGATGCGGCAAAAACTGGGGCTGAAGCGCGAAGAGAAGGAAGATGCCTCGCTCGCCGATGGATTTCTGGAGGCGATGCTTGCCGGGGAAGCCGACTTCACCCTCGCCTGGCGCGCCCTTGCCGATACCGCCGAAGGAGGCGAATCGCTTTTTGGCCTGTTCGTCGGCAATCGGGAAACACTGGATGCCTGGCTGCCGCGCTGGCAGGCAAGACTGGCCCGGGAAGGACGGCCAACAGGCGGCATTGCGGCAGACCTTCGCCGGACCAACCCCTTCGTCATACCGCGCAACTATCTGGTCGAGCAGGCGCTGGAAGCCGCCAGCCTCCAAGGTGATATGGGGCCATTCGACAGGCTGCTCGATGCGCTGGCCGACCCGTATGCCGAAAGCTGCGACGCGCTGCCTTATTCGCGCCCGGCGCCAAGAGAACACACCGCCAGATATCAGACGTTCTGCGGAACGTAGCCTGATGAATGCCGCTGTATTATACGGCTGCCTGATGTTCAAGAACGACAGCTTGGACCGTTTCCATGCCGACTGAATCGGCAAGCCTGTCGCACTTGAAGCCGCCCCAGGCCATCAGCTCTTCGAGCACGAGGCAAGAAAATCGAAAGTCGCATCGTCGCCGCAGTGCGCCACGTTGAATCTGAACCAGGGGGATGGCTCCTGATGCGGCCTGAACATGTTGCCGGGGGCAAGCATGATCCCCTTGCCAGCGGCGAGTCCGGCAATTTCCGCAGCATTGCACTCTTCCGCAAGCCTTGCCCAGACGAACATTCCGCCTTCCGGGTCGCAATGCATGGCAAAGCCGAGGGATTCGAGTCTTGAAATGACGTTCTGCCTCGAGGCCAGAAGCTTCGACTTGAGCTTGTCCAGGTGCTTCCGGTAATGCCCTTCGGTGAGCAGCTGGTACATCAACCGCTCGCCGATTTCCGACGTGGTGAGGCCGGTCAGCAGCTTGACGTCGCAAAGATTGGCGGCGAGATCGGCGTTGCAGGCGAAGAATCCGACCCTGAGGCTTGCCGACACGGTCTTCGAATAGCTGCTGACGTAGATGACGCGATTGAGCTGGTCGAGCGTTGCGAGCCGGGTCACGTTCGATGGATGGAAATCGCCGTAAATGTCGTCCTCGACGAGGATCATGTCGTATTTCTCGGCGAGCTGCAGCATTCGATAGGCGACCGCCTGGCTGATGCTCGCGCCGGTGGGATTGTGCAGGATCGTATTGGTGAAGAAAAGCCTGGGGCGGTGCTCCCTGATCAGCTCCTCCATGATCAGCGTGTCGGGCCCATCCGAGTTCCAGGGAACGCCGACGATCTTGGCCCCGAATGATTTCAGTCCGCCGAAAAGAATGAAATAGCCCGGATCGTCGACGAGCACCGCGTCCCCCGACCTGACGAAATACCTCGAGACGAGATCCATGGCATGGGTCACCCCAGAAGTCAGCACGATCTGCGACACATCGGCGCCTATTCCAATGCCGGCGAGCTTGCTGCACAGGAGTTCCCGCAGGGGAAAATAGCCTGCAGGCGTGCCGTAGGCGGTCATGAATTCCCCCTGCTTGAGCGAAAGCGCCCGCATGCTTTTCTTTATCCCGGTTTCTTCCATCCAGGATGCGGGAAGCCACCACGCGCCCGGCATGGTGCTGCTCGACCTGTGCTCCAGAGAATTTCTGAGCAGCCAGACGATGTCCACTGCGCTGTCCGGAACATAATGGCTTTCGGCGGAGGAATGCGGCATGTGGCGCTGCAGGACATAGAATCCGGAGCCCTGCCTCGACTGGAGATAGCCCATGGCGACCAGCCTGTCATAAGCCTGAACCACGGTGAAGGTGCTGATGCCGTGGTCTTTGGCGAACTGCCTGATCGAGGGCATCCGCGAGCCCGCCCTGATGGCCCTGTCGTCGATCATTTTCCTGATCGAATTCGCGATCTGGTCGATGAGCGGAAGGGCATCCCCCGGATCCAGGCTGATCATTGGCATGGTCGTTCACCCTATACAGTAAAGACAATCGGTTCATGAATTGTACATGTATTGTGCGCCCATTGTCCGTTAATGTGTGAACCGTGCAGACCAGTTTCAGGAGGAATGATGAACCGGAATCGAAAAATGGGGGCGGCAGCCCTCCTTGCCGGGATTGTTTTGAATTTTCTTGGCGACATGCTGCTCGGCGTGAAGATCGAGATTTTCTCGGGAATCGCGACTTTCACCTTTCCCTGGATGATGGACATTTTTCTGGTGCCGTTTGCATCGGGCTTCGCCGTCGCGAAAATATACGGCCTCAAAGGCGGGAAATACCTGGCCTGCATCCCCCCGCTAGTCGTGCGGAGCGCGAGCTATCTTCATCTGCACTATTTCCATCCGCACGGCGATTTCTTCTATCAACTCAATCTCTATTATTGGGGGCCCTGCCTCATTCTCGCGGTCGAGTCCGCCAACTTCGGCGGAATAATCGGCGAGGTGCTGGCCGGCGCCTACGCTGCAAGAAATACCGGAAATTCGCATGAACTCATCAAAGGAGAACTGTCATGACCGATCCCGTCATCCACCAACTGATTCTGCCCTTCGGGATAGGTTTCGCCCTCGGCATCATCCTGTTCCTCGTGCTCGAGCGCATCGGCCTGATCGACAAATGGCTGGGGCTCGAATGAACAGGAAAAAAGATCAGGCAGAGCCGAACTACCTCGCCATCGGCATCGAGGTCCTCGCGTTCATCGTGGCGTTCAATGTCGCGGCGGCATTCGTCTTCTACTATTTCATTGCCCCGCAAATGAGGTAGGAACAACATCCAGCGCATCGGCGCATTTCATGTTTCTGACGTTGGCCAAGCCAAGGAAGCCATGTCCTCAAATCATTCCGGCGCTTATTGATTGACTTTATGCATATGTTATAAAGTGGGATTGTTCGTGAAACAAAGCAGTCGCAGATGGAATACGAAAACTATTTGGCGCTATTGCGCAATGCCAGCGATGGCATTCACATTCTTGATCCAGACGGTAACATCATTGAAGCAAGCGATGCGTTTTGCCAGATGCTGGGCTATACCCATGAAGAAATATATGGCATGAACGTGTCCCAGTGGGATGCCATGTTAAACGGCCCCGAGGAAATACGTTCAGCCTTGAACAGGCAATTTGAAAGCAAGGAGCGCTCGCAGTTCGAAACGAAACATCGCCGCAAGGATGGCACAATCCTCGATGTCGAAATTTCCGGCTTCCCCTTCGAGCTTGAAGGCAAGCCTGTACTGTTCAACTCCTCAAGAGATATCACCCGGAGAAAAGCACTCGAATTCAGCCTTCAGCAAGAACGCAGGTTGAATGCTTCAATCCTGAAGCTGGCCGGCCCAATCATTCTTGTCATTGATCAAACGGGTTCTATTGTCAGCTTCAACAGGACAGCCGAAGAGTTGTCGGGCTTCAATTTCGATGACGTCAGAAACAAGCCCTTTTTCTGGAAAAATTTCCTGTTGCCCGAAGAGCGTTCAAGGGTTGAGGCTGCATTCGCTTCGGCGATGGCCGGAAATATCACCCCCCAGATTGAAAATTACTGGATCAAAGCCAATGGCGAGAAGCGCCTGATCAGATGGTCGAATTCATTGCTGACGGATGAAGGGGGAAACACTCGCTCTCTGATTGCCATAGGCATCGATATCACCGAGACCAGGCGAGCTGAAAGTACATTGCAGCTGCTCGGCGAGATTACCCAAAATGCGGCAGCGGGAATTGCCGTGGTTAGATCTGATGCTACTTTTCACTATGTGAACAGTCGGTTCGAAGAAATGTTCGGATACGCTTCCGGTGAATTGCAGGGCATGCCCGTATCTCTTCTCAACGCCCCGACGGACAAGTCCCCTGAGGAAACGGCTGCGGAAATCATGGCGGCTCTGGAGAATGACGGTAGATGGTCAGGCGAAATACTGAACCGTAGAAAGGATGGATCCGATCTGTGGACGGTTGCCAATATTTCCAGTTTCCAGCACCCTGAATTAGGCATGTTGCTGATCGCTCACCAGACGGACATTACCGAGCACAAGTTGAACCAGAAAATCCTGGAAAACTTCTCCAGGGAGATTGAGGATCTTTATGACAATGCGCCTTGCGGATACCACTCTATCGATGCGGAGGGCAAAGTTGTCAAGATCAATCAAACCGAGCTCGACTGGCTCGGCTACAGCCGGGATGAAATGATCGGAAAACCCATTGTGGATTTTTTGACACCTGCCAGTCGACAGAAAGTGCGTGATATTTTCGATGCCTTCATGAAGACAGGTCAACTGCTTGGCGCCGAACGTGAATTCGTGCGCAAAGACGGAACGGTTCTTCCTGTTCAACTCAACAGCACTGCAATCTACGACAAGGATGGAAATTTCCACATGAGTCGCTCGATTCTGACCGACATCACCGAGCGAAAAAAGATGGAAGAGGTGTTGCGCGTTGCCGGCACAGCCTTCGAATCCCAGGAAGGCATGATGATCACAGATGTCAATGGCAATATTCTGAGAGTGAATGTGGCATTTACCGAGATTACGGGCTATTCGGCTATTGACGCCATCGGCAAGAATCCGCGCATGCTCCAGTCTGGTCGAATGGGTGCAGATTTCTATGAGTCAATGTGGGGCGCCATCGACAAGGAGGGTTTCTGGTCGGGCGAGATATGGAACAGGCGCAAAAGCGGCGAGATATTTCCCGAGCAATTGACTATAACGGCGGTGAAGGATGACGATGGGCGCGTCACGAACTATGTCGGCTCTCTGCTGGACATCACTGACAGGAAGATATCCGAAGCGCAGATCCAGCAACTCGCCTACTACGATTACCTGACAGGGCTTCCCAACCGGAGATTGTTCCGCGACCGGCTGGAACAGGATGTAAAGCGCGTAATGCGCAACAACGCTTCGCTTGCGTTGCTGTTCATAGACCTGGACCGATTCAAGGAGGTGAACGATACGCTCGGGCACGACAAGGGCGATGTGCTGCTGATCGAAGCGGCCAGGAGGGTCCGGCAACACGTCAGGGACACGGACACCTTCGCGCGTCTCGGCGGAGACGAATTCGCCATCATTCTGCCCGAATGCGGGGAGCGCCCGAGCATAGACCGGGTAGTGCAGAACGTGGTGCACGATCTTGCCATGCCGTTCGATCTCGGAGATGGGGATTTGGGGCATATTTCCGGCAGCGTGGGGATTGCGCTTTACCCCCAGGATGCCGGAAGCATAGAGGATCTCTTGAAGCATGCCGATCAGGCGATGTATGCGGCAAAGCTCGCAGGGCGCAACGGGTTCAGTTATTTCACGCACAGCATGCAGCAGGAAGCCCAGGAAAAAATGTCCCTGATCAACGACCTGCACTTGGCTCTTGAGCAGAATCAATTGGAGGTGTATTACCAGCCGATCGTGGATGCGAGCGATGGCCAAATCGTCAAGGCCGAGGCATTGCTTCGCTGGCACCACCCTGTTCGTGGCATGATCCAGCCCAGCGTGTTCATCCCGCTTGCAGAGGAATCCGGGCTGATTCTGGAAATCGGCGAATGGGTATTCGAGGAGACGCTGAAAAGCATAGTGAATTGGCAGGCGCACACGGGGCATCTGATCCAGGTGAGCGTGAACAAATCGCCAATCCAGTTCACCCGGACTGAAGTCCACCCCTGGCTGAAAAGTTACCTTGGCTCAAATTTGCCAGAGAAAAGCATTGCCGTGGAGATTACGGAAGGTCTGCTGCTTTCCGAATCTGAAAAAGTGAAGCAGGATTTCATCAAATTCCGGGAAAACGGGATAGAGCTGTCGATCGATGATTTCGGGACGGGTTTTTCTGCATTGTCCTACCTGAACCGCTTCGACGTCGATTACCTGAAGATAGACAGGGCATTCGTGCAGAAAATGGCCATGGATCCGGCCAGCCGTTCTCTGACCGAGGCCATCATCCTGATGGCCCACAAGCTGGGGATCAGAACGATTGCCGAGGGAGTGGAAACCGAAGCACAGCGAGACCTGCTGAAATCCTTTGGCTGTGACTACATGCAAGGGTTTCTCTATTCCAAGCCCGTACCTTCTGGTGAATTCGAAAAGATGCTTGTTGCATAATGCAGTTGCGGGGCAGCTGATTGGAGAATGAAGCTGCCATCAGCGGCCCTGGCGTGGTCAAATAGAGGGACTCTTTTCATTCTGCCGCAAGCCGGTAGCCCACGCCTGTCTCGGTGAGCAGAAAGCGCGGATTGGCGGGCTCCTTTTCCAGCTTGTGCCGCAGCTGGCCCATGTAGATGCGCAGGTAATGCGCGTCGTCCACATGCGAAGGGCCCCAGACCTCCTTCAACAGGAACCGGTGGGTCAGCACCTTGCCGGCATGCCTTGCGAGGATGGAAAGAAGCCGGTATTCGATCGGGGTGAGATGGATTTCAGCATCGTCCAGAAGAACGCGGCGCTCGGCAAGATCGACAGACAGGCCGCCTGCCGAGAACAGGCTCTGCCCTTGGGGAAGAAGCATGCTGCGTCTCAGGGCCACCCGGATGCGGGCGAGCAATTCGCCCGAGCCGAAAGGCTTGGTGAGATAGTCGTCCGCGCCCGCATCGAGGGCGTCGATCTTTTCGGATTCCTTGCTCCTGGCGGACAGGATGATCACGGGCACATTGCTCCATTCCCGGATCTTCCCGATGACTTCCAGGCCGTCCATGTCCGGCAGGCCGAGATCGAGGATCACGAGATCGGGCTTGCGGGTCGCCGCCTCGATCAGGCCCTGCTTTCCTGTTCCGGCCTCGAAAACCTGGTGTCCTTCCGCTTCGAGGGCAGCCTTGACGAAGCGGCGGATGTGCTGCTCGTCTTCGATCAGGATGATCGAATTCATTCCATTTCCTCCTGATCAATCCTGGGCGGATTGCCTGCCGGGAGGGTGAAGGTGAATCGCGCGCCGCCTGCATCCGGATTCTCGGCCCATATTTTCCCGTGATGCGCCTCGACGATGGCCTTGCATATGGCAAGGCCCAGCCCGACTCCGGGCGTGGCGGATTCAGTTTCTCCCCGCGTGAATTTCTCGAATACCGCTTCCTCCGATCCCTTTGCGAGCCCCGGACCATTGTCGGAAACTGAAATCCATGCCTCCCCTCCCCTCGCCATCGCTTCTATCCTGATCGTGCTGTCTTCCTGGGTGTATTTTGCCGCATTCTCCAGAAGGTTGCAGAATACCCGCTCGATGAGCGCGGCATCGAACTCGATGAGCGGCAGGTTTTCGGGCAGCGCTATCTCCAGCCTGTGTTTCCTCAGCAGCTGTTCGCGCGACTTGATCGCGCTGCCTATCACTTCCTCGATGGAATGCCAGCCCATGGTCAGCTTGACATCCCCCGATTGCAGCCTGGCCATGTCCAGAAGATTGTTGACGAGGGCGCTCATTCTCGATGCCTGGCTGCGTATCGCCTCGGCAATTTCGGCCTGCTCAATGCTCAAGGGCGGGCGGGTCTTCTCCAGGGATTCGGCGAAGCCAGAAAGGGAAGTGAGCGGGGTCCTGAGATCGTGGGACAAGGCAGACAAAACGGAATTCCTGAGCCGCTCGGATTCGATCCTGACGAGCGCCTGCTGCGCCACCTCGATGTAGTGGACGCGTTCGAGGGCTGTCGCGATCAAAGCCGAGAAGCCGTCAAGCTGCCTTCTCTGCTCCGGAATCATGAGCCATCTCATGTTCTTCGGCTCCACGGCGAGTACGCCCCTGGTGCGCATCGGG
The DNA here is from genome assembly GCA_021806605.1 of Pseudomonadota bacterium. Lineage (GTDB taxonomy): Bacteria > Pseudomonadota > Gammaproteobacteria > Burkholderiales > JABEVD01 > JABEVD01. The sequence goes on along the minus strand of JAJZQY010000008.1, from coordinate 673 downwards.
GCCTGCAGCGGCAGGTAGAGCATGGTGCTTCCGGCCAGGGTATCGGTGGAAAGGCCTGCCGGGGTGTTGTGATCGAAGCACCATTGCGCAATGGAGATATCCGCTTCCGGCACTTCAGCATCCTTGAGCAGCTTGTCGCCATCGTCGACCAGCAACAGCGCAACCTTGACGCCGAAAGTGGCCGACACAAATTTCCTTGCGATCGAAACGACTTCGCCCTGGACCAGGACCGAAGACAGGTCCCGCGCCATTTCGTAAAGCGATCTCAGGCGCAATTCGCGATGCGAGGCGACCCTCGCCTGATACCTCAGGCTGGCGGTCAACTGGCCGATGATGAGGGCGACGGTGAGCATGACCAGGAAGGTGAGCAGATACTGCACGTCGCTCACCGCGAAGGAGAACCGGGGCGGGACGAAGAAGAAGTCGTAGAATCCCACGCTCAGGAAGGCAGCCAGAACGGCTGGGCCCCTGCCGAATTTCAGCGCGACGAGAACGACGTCGAGCAGGAAAAGCATGGCGATGTTGGCGAGGTCGAAGTAGGGGAAAAGCAGTGCGGCCATTCCCGTGGCGAGCGCGCAGGCGCCTGCAGACCAGAAATAAGGTTCGACGGAGACTTGCTTAGGCTGCGCGTATCTTTCTTCAAGATGGCTGGCCGCTTCAGCCCCGGAAGTCT
>JAJZQY010000052.1 GCA_021806605.1 Pseudomonadota bacterium | reverse complement strand
GCGAACGAGCTTGCCGAGATCAAGAACCAGTTCGGCGACAAGCGCAGGAGCGAAATCGTCGCCCAGGCATTCGATCTCAGCCTGGAAGACCTCATCACTCCCGAGGACCTCGTGGTGACGCTTTCGCACAGCGGCTACATGAAGAGCCAGCCGCTCGACGACTACCGCGCGCAAAGGCGCGGCGGGCGCGGCAAGCAGGCAGCGGCGACCAAGGAAGACGATTTCATAGACAGGCTCTTCATCGCCAACAGCCACGACTACATTTTGTGCTTCTCTAGCCTCGGGCGGGTCTACTGGATCAAGGTCTACGAAGTGCCGCAGGGAAGCCGGGTGAGCCGCGGCAAACCCATCGTCAACCTGCTCCCGCTCGCCGAGAACGAGAAGATCAATGCCATATTGCCGGTGAAATCCTTCGCCGAGGATCATTTCGTATTCATGGCGACGTCCTCGGGCACGGTCAAGAAGACCCCGCTTTCCGAATTCTCCCGCCCGCGCTCCACCGGAATCATCGCCCTCGACCTGAACGAGGACGATTTCCTGATCGGCGTCGTCATCACCTGCGGCCACCACGACATCATGCTGTTCTCCGATTCTGGGAAGGCCGTGCGCTTCGACGAGAACGACGTGAGGCCGATGGGCCGCGGCGCGCGCGGCGTGAGGGGAATGAAGCTTCCCGCGGGAAGCCGGGTGATCTCCCTGCTGGCAGCCGAGGACGAGAAGCAGTCCGTGCTCACCGCAACCGAAAACGGCTACGGCAAGCGCACCTCCATCGTCGAATACACACGGCACGGACGGGGCACCCAGGGCATGATCGCGATCCAGACTTCCGAGCGCAACGGGCGCGTCGTCGCCGCGACCCTGGTCGAGGAATCCGACGAAATCATGCTGATCACGACAGGCGGCGTACTGATCAGGACGCGCGTTGCGGAAATCAGGGAAATGAGCCGCTCAACGCAAGGCGTCACCCTGATCAACCTCGGTGCGGACGAGAAGCTGGCGGGTCTTGAAAAGGTTGTCGAAACGGAGGGAGAGGAATGAGGGTCTACAATTTCAGCGCGGGGCCAGCGGTATTGCCCGAGGAAGTCCTGCAAACCGCCCAGGCCGAGATGATCGACTGGCACGGTTCCGGCATGTCGGTCATGGAAATGTCGCACCGCGGCAAGGAATTCATGGGCATCGCCGAAGAGGCCGAAACCGACCTCAGGGAACTCCTTGCCATTCCTGCCAATTACAAGGTGCTGTTCCTCCAGGGAGGCGCCTCCGCCCAGTTTTCCATGGTCCCGATGAACCTTCTGAGAGGAAGGAAATCGGCGGATTACCTCAACACCGGGGAATGGTCCAAGAAAGCCATCTCAGAGGCGAAGAAATTCTGCACGGTGAATGTGGCGGCAAGCTCGGAAGACCGGAACTTCACCTATGCCCCGAAAGAGCTGAAGCTCGACAGGGACGCGGCCTATGTCCATTACACCCCCAACGAGACGATAGGCGGCGTGGAATTCAACTGGATTCCCGATACGGGCGACGTGCCCCTGGTTGCCGACATGTCTTCCAACATCCTCTCGCGCAGGATAGACGTATCCCGGTTCGGACTGATCTATGCCGGCGCGCAGAAGAACATAGGGCCTGCCGGACTCACCATCGTGATCGTCAGGGAAGACCTGATCGGCAATCCGGTTGCCGGCATTCCGGCGATGCTGGACTACAAGATCCATGCCGACAACGATTCGATGTACAACACCCCTCCCACCTATGCCATCTACATTGCAGGACTGGTCTTCAAGTGGCTGAAGCAGACCGGCGGCCTGGAAGCCATGGAAAAGCGGAACATCGAAAAAGCGAATCTGCTCTACGACTATCTCGACAAGAGCGGCTTTTTCGTGAGCCCGGTGGCCCTGGAGAACCGCTCCAGGATGAACGTCCCCTTCACCCTGAAGGACCCTTCCAGAGACGAGGAATTCCTCAAAGGGGCGAAGGCCAGAAACATGGTGCAGCTCAAGGGGCACCGCTCGGTGGGCGGCATGCGCGCATCGATATACAACGCGATGCCCCTGGAAGGGGTGAAGGCGCTGGTCGAATACATGCGGGAATTCGAGCATGCCTGACCGGCAGAAAATCCTCACCCTCAATTCGATTTCGCCCCTGGGCCTGGAGCGATTCCCCGATTCGCGCTATCAGGTCGGGCCGAAAATCGAATCTCCGGATGCGATACTGCTGCGCTCGTTCAAGATGCACGACATGGCGATCCCGGAATCGGTGCTCGCGATAGGCCGGGCCGGTGCGGGCACCAACAACATCCCGGTGGCGAAAATGACGGCGCGCGGCATTCCCGTCTTCAACACTCCGGGAGCGAACGCCAATGCGGTGAAGGAGCTCGTGCTCGCGGCCATGCTGATGGGGGCGAGAAACCTGATTCCCGCCCTGAAATTCGCCGAGAACCTTTCCGGGGAAGACATCGGCAGGCAGGTGGAGGAAGGCAAGAAGGCTTTCGCGGGAAGCGAACTTCCCGGGCACACGCTCGGCATCATCGGGCTCGGGGCGATCGGCAGGCTGGTCGCGGATGCCGCCATCCGGCTCGGCATGAAGGTCAAGGGATACGATCCCGAAATCACGGTCGATGCGGCATGGAGCCTGCCCTCCCAGGTGACGAGAGCGCACAGCGTGGAAGATCTGCTGAAGGGAAGCGACTTCGTTTCCCTGCACATCCCGCTGCTCGATTCGACCAGGAACCTGATCGATTCGAAGCGCATCGCCGCCATGAAGAACGGCGCGATTCTGCTCAATTTCGCCAGGGATGGCATAGTCGACGAGGACGCCGTGATCGAGGCGATCCAGGCGAAAAAGCTCAAATCCTACATCTGCGACTTCCCGGGCGAAAAGCTCGCCCACAGGGAAGGAATCGTCGCGCTCCCCCATCTCGGCGCATCGACCCGGGAAGCCGAGGACAACTGCGCGATCATGGTCTCGAACCAGATCATCGATTATCTCGAGAACGGCAACATCCTGAACACGGTGAATTTCCCCAACATCGACATGCCCAGGGAATCGAACTACAGGATAGCGATCGTGAACGCCAACGTGCCCAACATGCTGGGACAGATATCGACCGCATTCGCAGCCGGCGGCATCAACATTCACAACATGTCGAACAAGTCGCGCGGAGAAATCGCCTATACCCTCGCCGACATCGACTCCCCGGCGCCGGAGGCCGTGATCCGGAAAATCGCAGCGATTCCGGGCGTCGTGAGAGTCAGGGATCTCAAGTCGAAATGAGCGAAGAATCCCTCAAGGCACTCCGGGCATCGATCGACGCCATCGATCTCGAAATTCTCGACCTCGTCAGCCGCCGCGCCACGCACGCCAGGGAGATCGGCCACATCAAGAACGGCGCGATCTACAGGCCGGAGCGCGAAGCCCAGGTATTGAGAAGGCTGCGGGAGAAAAATCCGGGTCCGCTTTCCGACGAAGCCGTCTCCGGGCTCTTCGTGGAAATCATCTCGGCCTGCAGGGCGCTTGAAGAAGGGCTCAGGATCGCCTATCTCGGACCGGAAGGCACCTTTTCCCAGCAGGCCGCAATCAAGCATTTCGGCCATGCCGCAAAAACCATTCCCTGCGCATCGATAGACGACATTTTCAGGGCCGTCGAATCCGGAAATGCGGATTATGCGGTGGTTCCTGTGGAGAACACCACGGGCGGCTCGATTCCGCGGACGCTCGATCTGCTTCTGAAGTCCCCGCTCAAGATCTGCAGCGAAGTGCTGCTGAGGGTGCACCAGAACCTGCTTGGACGGGACATCGGGAAAATCGAAAAAATCTATTCCCATGCCCAGTCGCTCTCCCAGTGCCACGAGTGGCTCAACCAGCATCTGCCGGGGATTCCCAGACTGGAAGTATCGAGCAATGCGGAAGGGGCAAGGCTCGCCTCCCTCGACGAGAGAGCCGGCGCCATAGCGGGCGAAATTGCAGCCGAGATGTACCGACTTCCCGTTCTCGCCAGAAACATCGAGGACGAACCCGACAATACCACGCGCTTTCTGGTGATGGGCCGGGAGGATGCCGCGCCTTCTGGGCGGGACAAAACCTCCCTGGTCTTTTCGGCCAGGAACAAGCCGGGTGCCGTGCACGACCTGCTTGCCCCGTTCGCGAACCATCATGTCAGCATGACCAGATTCGAGTCCCGCCCCGCCGGAACCGGGCTATGGGAATACGCCTTTTTCGTCGACATCGAAGGGCACCAGCATGACCCCGAGGTAGCCCGTGCGCTCGAAGAAATCGGGGCGGCGGCTTCCTTTCTCAAGATATTCGGCTCCTATCCTGCGGCGGCCTGAGAATCATGAACATCGACATCTGCGAAATCACGCCTTCCCATATCCGCGCCATTTTCCCCTATGCGCCGGGAAAACCCATCTCGGAACTGGAGCGCGAGCTCGGAATCAGGGACATCGTGAAGCTGGCATCGAACGAAAACCCTCTCGGGACGAGCCCGAAGGCGCTTGATGCGGCAAGACAAGCGCTGCTCGACGCATCGCGCTATCCCGACGGAAACGGCTTCGAACTGAAGGCGGCGATTTCCGACCGCTACGGTATTCCCGCCGAATCCATCGTGCTCGGCAACGGCTCGAACGATCTTCTCGAACTTGCGGCCCGCGCCTTTCTCGAGCCCGGGCGCTCGGCGGCATTCTCGCAGCACGCCTTCGCCGTCTATGCCCTCGCAGTGCAGGCGGTGGGAGCCCGGGGAATCGAGGTTCAGGCCAAAGACTGGGGGCATGACCTCGATGCGATGTTTTCGAAGCTCGAAGACGACACCAGGGTGGTGTTCATCGCGAATCCCAACAACCCCACGGGAACCCTGCTTCAGAAGGCAGAACTCGCTGCCTTCCTGAAGCTGCTCCCCTCTTCCGTGCTCGTCGTTCTCGACGAAGCCTACGACGAATATCTGCCTTCCGGGTCCGCTTCGAACAGCATGGCATGGCTGCGCGAATTCCCCAACCTCATCGTCACCCGCACTTTCTCCAAGGCCTACGGCCTTGCCGGGCTGAGGATGGGATTCGCGGCAGCCCACCCGGATATCGCGGACATGATGAACCGGGTGAGACAGCCCTTCAATGTCAACAGCATCGCCCAGGCTGCCGCGATCGCGGCGCTTTCCGATGCGGCTTTCCTCGACAAAAGCCGCGCGGTGAACCTTTCCGGCATGGCGCAAATCAGGGAAGGACTGGAAAGGCTCGGGATCGACTACATCCCCTCCTTCGGGAATTTCCTGAGCTTCAGGGTGGGACATGCGCAGGGCATTTTCCAGAAGCTCTTGAAGCTGGGCGTGATCGTGCGCCCCATCGCAGGATACGCCATGCCCGAGCACCTCAGGGTCAGCATCGGGCTGGAACACGAGAACGATAAATTTTTATCTGCATTGCAGCAGGCGATTGAGGAAGTGACATGATCATAGTGATGGGCAGGGAAGTCACCGAAGCCGAAATCGGCGCGGTAGTCAGGAAACTGGAAGCGGCCGGATTGCAGGCCAACATCTCGCGCGGCATAGAGCGCACGGTGATCGGCGCGATCGGCGACGAGCGCAAGCTCGATCCGGAGATGTTCACCCCGCTCCCCGGCGTGGAATCGGCGATGCATATCGCCAAGCAGTACAAGATCGTCTCGCGCGAATCCCACCCGTCCGACACGGTGATCGACATCGGGGGAATTCCGCTGGGCGGCAAGACCGTCCAGATCATCGCCGGGCCCTGCTCGGTCGAGACCCAGGAGCAGATGGATCTTTCCGCTCAATACGTTGCCGATGCGGGCTGCAGATTGATGCGCGGCGGCGCCTTCAAGCCGAGAACCAGCCCCTACGCCTTCCAGGGCAAGGGAGTCGAGGGACTCGACATGTTCGACCGGGCGGCGAGAAGGCACAAGCTCCCCATCGTGACGGAACTGATGGACGTCCGGATGCTCGACACCTTCCTGGAGCGCGGGGTGGACGTGATCCAGATCGGCACGCGCAACATGCAGAATTTCGATCTGCTGAAGGAAGTCGGCAGGATCGACACCCCGGTGATCCTGAAGCGCGGCATGTCGGCCACCATATCCGAATGGCTGATGTCCGCCGAATACATCGCAGCCGGCGGCAACCACAACATCATCTTCTGCGAGCGCGGCATCAGAACCTTCGAAACCTACTACCGCAACGTGCTCGACGTCACGGCGATTCCCGTTTTGAAGAAGGAGACCCATCTTCCCGTGATCGTCGATCCTTCGCACGCGGGAGGCAAGGCCTGGATGGTTCCCGCGCTGTCCAGGGCTGCGATCGCGGCAGGCGCGGACGGGCTGCTGGTCGAGATGCATCCCAATCCCTGCGAGGCCTGGTGCGACGCGGATCAGGCATTGAATCCCCAGGAGCTGAAAAATCTGATGGGGACGCTCAAGCTGATCGCGCAGGCGATAGGCCGGGATCTCTGAGTTTCCCATGGAAGGAAGCTTCTCGGTCATTCTGGATCAGGAAGAAGACTACCGCTTCAGGGTCGATTTCGGCAATTCCGATCTCCTGGTCGACGAGCCCCCTCCCCTGGGAAAAGGATCGGGGCCCAACGCATCGAAAATGCTCGCCTCGGCGGTCGCGAACTGCCTCTCTGCGAGCCTGGTTTTCTGCCTGAAGAAATTCGGGAACCCAGTCGAGGGGGTGAAGACGACAGCCGCCGGGACGCTGATCAGGAACGAGAAGGGCCGCCTCAGGATCGGCCAGATAGACGTCGAAATCAGGCTGAATGCGGATTACGAGCATCTCGACAGGTGCCTCTTGCAGTTCGAGGACTTCTGCGTCGTCACCGCGAGCGTGCGGGCGGGCATCCCGGTATCCGTCAGGGTTTTGGGCAAGGAAGGCGATCTCCTCCATGAAAGCTGATGCAATCAATTTCGAGGATCGTGCCGTAGCTTTTCTGGACATTCTCGGCTTCAAAACTTTTATTCGAAAAGCGGAAGTCAATGTATCAGATGAAAATCGAAAGCTTTGCGATCTAAAAGCGGTCATCGAAGCGGAACTGGATGTTTCCGGGTTTCAGATAAATTTGAAACCAACCTGCACCTACATATCTGACAGCGTCATCTTGTCGGCGCCAGTTTGCGACAACGACTACAGCGGGCTTGTCGGCGTTGCGATCAAAACAATCCAGATAGCGCACCAGCTTCTTGGCATGGAATTCCTGGTGCGTGGCGGCATATCGGTCGGCAAAGCGGCCCATACCGCCAGCAACATCTATGGGTCTGGATATCAAAACGCACACGAAACCGAAAAAGACAAGGCCATCAACCCGCGGATTCTTCTGGATGAGGAAGCGGCAAAAGTACTCAATAATAACAATGCGTATCAAGGGTGCAAAATTCGTGAGTTATCCACCTTTCTCAAAGAAGGCAACGACTGGATCGTGGATACCCTGAATCCGCATTCAAGTTATATCGGCAACAATATAGACGATCCATCCAGCCTGTTCGAAGCCTACAAAAATACCATTATTAAAAATCTTCAGAAGTTTCCCTTGGGATGTAAAGTACGAGGCAAGTGGGAGTGGATGGCTGGTTTCTTCAATGACAGATTGATACGCTATCAGGGCGATATACGCAACGTGGAGCAAATCGAGTTACCCATGCCGCCCACACATTTTCGGCAAGGCGGAGTTGACGATGAAAATGGCTTTGACTGGATGGCTCCATTCATGGCACCAAGTCATCCAGTTACTTTGAATGCACCTTCTTCTTCCGATGGGCATTGCGAGAAATCATGATTGAACCGCTAGTTAAGAAGCTCGTCATATTCGGAACGGGGCTGATCGGCGGCTCTTTTGCCCTCGCTTTGAAAAAAGCCGGGATGGTCAGGGAAGCGGTGGGGTTCGGGCGCAGCGCAAACACCCTGGCCGAGGCGAAGAAGCTCGGCATCATCGACAGGACAGGAAGCGAAGCAGACCTGAAGGATGCCGATCTCGTGCTGCTTTCCGCCCCCGTCGGGCAGCTGCAGGAAATCCTGAAGCGCATTGCTCCCCTTCTCGGCAAAAACACCTTGGTCACGGATGCGGGAAGCACGAAGGGAGATGTCGCACAGCTCGCCCGGCTTCTGGGGGAAAAATCGGCGCAGTTCGTCCCCGCCCATCCGATCGCGGGAGGAGAAAAGAGCGGCCCTTCCGCCGCTACAGCCGACCTTTTCGAGGGCAGAAAGGTGGTCCTGACCCCGCTTCCGGAAAACCCTGCCGCATCCGTTGAAAAAGTGAGGAGGATCTGGGAAGCCTGCGGTGCCGCCGTTTCCGAAATGAGCCCGGAAGAGCACGACGAAGTTTTCGCCGCAGTGAGCCATCTTCCCCATCTCCTTTCATTCGCCCTGGTTCACGATCTTGCCGAAAGGAAGAACCGCGACCTGCTGCTCTCGCATGCTGCCTCGGGATTCAGGGACTTCACCCGGATCGCGGCGAGCTCTCCCGAGATGTGGCGCGACATCTGCCTCTCCAACCGGGATGCATTGATCCATGAGATCGACCGCTACGCGAAGGAACTCGGGACTGTCAGGCAGGCGCTTGCGGAGGGGGATGCGGCAAGGCTCGAAGAAATCTTCTCGAAAGCCCGCAGCATCAGAAGCGGCTGGGAGCCCGGATAGCCGGTCGTCCGCCAACTTTTCACGACACATCATGATCCCGACTCCCAGATGAAAAAAGAATATCTCGACCTTCCTCCATTGATGGGCGCAGCAGGGGAAATCACCCTTCCCGGATCCAAAAGCATCTCGAACCGGGTGCTGCTGCTCGCAGCGCTGTCGAGCGGCGACACCGAAATTCGAGACCTGCTCGAATCCGACGACACGAAAAGGATGCTGGAAGCGCTCGAAGCGCTTGGCGTGAAAATCGAGCCGCTGGGCGACAATGCCTACCGCGTGACCGGTTGCGGCGGGAATTTCCCGGTCAAGGAAGCTAGCCTTTTTCTGGGCAACGCAGGCACCGCATTCCGCCCGCTCACGG
>JAJZQY010000051.1 GCA_021806605.1 Pseudomonadota bacterium | reverse complement strand
GCTTCTTCCTTCGGTGCTTCTCCGACTTCAGGCGCTTCTTCCATGCCGAGATCGAAATCCAGGCTTTCAGGCTCGGTCAATTCGATCGCGGCAGGAGTTGCCGCCTCATGCTCCTTCACCGCTCCGCCGTAAAGCGGGTTTTCCGGATCTGCCAGGAGACCGATTTCCATCGCCCTTTCCCAGATTTCCTCGGCCGGTTCGGCCGCCTGCAGCTTGCGCGCCGCAACCTCGAGCTTGTCCTTCTCGCCGCTTGCGGCATGCACTTTCATGAGGAGCAGTAGCGCGTCGAAATTTCCAGGATTGGTTTGCAATGCGCCTTTCAGAATCTCCTCCGCCTGGTCATAGCGGCGATAGGAAATGTAAAGCTGCGCTTCTTCGAGAGGATCGGCTTCCATGGCAACTTCAGGCTGAGCTACCTCAACCTTAGCTGCCGGCACCTCGGATTCAGGCTCAGGATGCATCTTCTCGCGTCCGGAAAACTCGGGCATGGCCTGTTCGAAGCCTTTCTTCCGCCTGCGCGAGACCAGCATTGCCACGCCTGCAATGCCAAGCACCGCCCCGCCTGCAGCGCCGAGCAGCGCCGGATTTGCCATGATGTCGTCGATGAGGGAAGTTTCGACCGGAGGTCTGACAACTGCCAGCGGGGCGCTCGCCCTGGCGAGGGCCTTGTTCTTCAAGTCGAGCAACTTCTTCATTTCCTGGATGTTCTTTTCAAGCATCAGAATGCGTTCGCTCGCATCGTTCAGGGTCTTGACTTGCGCTGCCTTGGCTTCCTCGGCGGCAGTCGGGGAAGACGCGTCCCCCTTCGACAACTTCAGCACTTCCTGGGCCTGCGGGGCGACCGGCTTTTTCTCGACTGCCGCAGTGATCTTTCCTGAAACGCTGCGCTTCAGACCTTCTTTGCGCTCGGCTGCGAAAGATGCCAGCTTCTGGCGATAGGCGTTCCAGTCGGCAGCCTGGATCTGCACGATTTTCTCGGCATCGCTTTTTCCTGTGGCAGCGATGTCCTCGCGCCCCGGAATGCGGAGAATCGTGCCTGCATCGAGGCGATTCATGTTTTTCCCGGCAAATGCATCGCCGTTGGCCCGATACAGGGCGACGAGCATCTGCTCGAGCGTAACGCCTGCCGGTTTGGTCGCCAGGGCAATCCCGCTCAGCGTATCTCCCTTTTTCACCGGCCCGTATTGGCCGGAGGGGGTTGCGGGGGGTGCCGCCTTGATCCGTTCCGGCTGCTTCTCCAACACCTTGGGCTGTTCCAGGTGGCGTTCCGGCAAGGCAATGGGCGGGGATACTGCAGCGGCCTTGGCGGATTCCGCCGGGTCGAACAGCAGAGTGTATTCGCGCTCGATCCGCCCGGAGGAGGAAGAGAGCGAAATCAACACATCCAGAAAAGGATCGTTCACGATCCCGGAAGAAGACAGCTTGATGTAGGGATTGCCGTCCGGGCGGGTGGCTATGCTGAGCTTGACGTCCGCAAGCAGCGGGTTGTATTCAATACCTGCCTGCCTGAATGCATCGGGGGCCGCAATGTGGGCTTCCAGAGATTCCAGTTCCCCTGCCTTCATCGAAACCAGATTGATTTCCGCCCTGAGGGGCTGCCCCAACGGAGACATGACCTTCAGTTCGCCAAGGCCTGCCGCCATGGAAAAGCAGGGCAGCAGGAAGGCAAGCAGCGCGACTTTAAGCATCGGTCTTATCATGAACGTGGCCTTCGCCTGGAATATGGATATTCGGCCTGAAACGGCACCTTATTATCGCTTAATCGAGATATTTTTCAATCAAAATCTCCGCGATCTGTACGCTGTTGAGTGCAGCGCCTTTCCTGACATTGTCGCTGACGACCCACAGATCGAGCCCCATCGGATGGGAAATATCCTCGCGTATCCTTCCCACGAAAACGGGGTCACGTCCCGCCGCATCGATCGCCGGGGTCGGATAGCCGCCCGGCTTGCGTTCGTCCATCACGACTATTCCGGGGGACTTTTTCAGCAATTCCGTCGCCTCGGCGGCGCTGATCTTCTTCCTCGTCTCGATATGTACGGCTTCCGAATGGCCGTAGAATACCGGAACCCTGACCGCTGTCGGGTTTACCCTGATCGAATCGTCTTCCATGATCTTGCGGGTTTCCCAGACCATCTTCATTTCCTCCTTGGTGTAACCGTTATCGAGGAAAACGTCGATATGGGGAAGCACGTTGAAGGCGATGCGCTTGGGATAAACCTCGCAGACGGCTTCCTTTTGGCTGAAAAGCGCCGTGGTCTGACTGGCGAGCTCTTCTATCGCCTCCTTCCCCGTTCCGGATACGGCCTGATAAGTCGCGACATTGATCCGTTCTATCCCGACGGCATCATGGATCGGCTTCAGCGCGACCAGCATTTGTATCGTCGAGCAGTTGGGATTGGCGATGATGCCGCGATTTTTATACCGGCTTATGGCATGCGGATTGACTTCGGGAACGACGAGCGGAATGTCGTCCTCATAGCGGAAATGGGCGGTGTTGTCGATCACGACGCAGCCAGCAGCCGCAGCCCTGGGGGCATATTCCGCGGAAACGCTGCCGCCGGCGGAAAAGAGGCCGATTTTCGCCTTCGAGAAGTCGAAATCGGCGACATCGAGCACCGTCACATCGCGCCCGTTGAAGCGCACCTTGCTTCCGGCGGAACGGCTTGACGCGAGCGGATAGATTTCCCCTACCGGAAATTTTCGCTCTTCCAGGATGGAAAGCATGGTCTCGCCGACTGCGCCTGTTGCGCCCAGAACGGCCACATCGTATTTCTTGTTCATCGACATCAGTCCTCTAAATCAAATTCTTGCGGCGACAGCATCGCCCATTTCCCGCGTCCCGACCTTGCGCATCCCTTCCTGATGGATATCGGAAGTGCGCAAGCCTTCGGCAAGCGCACGCTTGACCGCACTTTCTATCCTTGCGGCCGCAGCCTCGTTGTCGAAGGTATGGCGCATCATCATCGCAACCGAAAGAATGGTAGCAAGCGGATTGGCGATGTTCTGTCCCGCGATATCCGGGGCGGAACCGTGAATCGGCTCGTACAGGCCCTTGCCATGCGCATCCAGGGATGCGGAAGGAAGCATCCCGATCGAGCCAGTCAGCATGGAGGCCTCGTCCGAAAGAATATCCCCGAACATGTTCCCGGTCAGGATCACGTCGAACTGCTTGGGGTTCCTGACAAGCTGCATGGCGGCATTGTCGACATACATGTGGGAAAGCTCGACTTCGGGATAGCTTTTCGCGACCTCCATGACCACTTCCCGCCAGAGCACGCTGGTCTCCAGCACGTTCGCTTTGTCGACGGAGCAGAGCCGCTTCCCGCGCTTCATGGCCGTCCCGAAACCGACATGGGCTATCCTGGCGATTTCGGATTCGCTGTAGAGCATGGTGTCAAAGCCTTCGCGCTCGCCGTCCGGAGTCCGCCGCAATCCCCTGGGCTGGCCGAAATAAATATCTCCGGTGAGTTCCCTCAGGATCATGATGTCGAGGCCGGCAACCACTTCGGCCTTCAGGGAGGAGGCGCTCGCAAGCTCGGGGTAGAGCACGGCAGGGCGCAGATTCGCAAACAGGCCGAGTTCCTTCCTGATCCTCAGAAGCCCCTGCTCCGGCCGCATGGGCCTCGGCAGGCTGTCGTAGCGGTACCCGCCGACCGCGCCCAGAAGCACCGCATCGGCATCCCGCGCGAGCTTCGAAGTTGCAGCCGGATAGGGGTCTCCCGCCGAATCGTAACCCGCACCGCCTATGTCCCCGTATTCGAGCTCGATCTTCAGGCCGTCTTTGGCGAGTCTGTCCAGAATTTTCACAGCCTGCGCGACGATCTCAGGCCCTATGCCGTCTCCCGGCAATACTGCGATTTTCATTTTTCATTCCCGATAAAAAGCCAGGGCTGCGCCCCTCTGTACCTGTCTTCGAATGCCCTGATCTCGTCTCCGTGAACCAGCGTAAGGCCGATGTCGTCGAGTCCCTCGATCAGGCAATGCTTCCTGAAAGCATCGACCTCGAACCCTATTCTCTCCCCCGAAGGCATCACCACGACCTGCTTCTGGAGATCGATGGCTAGCCTGTAGCCTTCATTCCCGAAGGTTTCCGCGAAAAGCCTGTCGACGATCTTCGCGTCGAGCACGATGGGCAGCAGTCCGTTCTTGAAGCAGTTGTTGTAGAAAATGTCGGCGAAAGACGGTGCGATGATCGCCCTGAACCCGTAGTCCTCGAGCGCCCAAGGAGCATGCTCGCGGGACGAGCCGCAACCGAAATTTTCCCTGGCGAGCAGGATCTGTGCGCCGCGATAGCGCGGAGCATTCAGCACGAAATCGGGATTCGGCTTGCGCTTGCTGTTGTCCATCCCGGGTTCGCCGTGATCCAGATAGCGCCATTCGTCGAACAGGTTCGGCCCGAAGCCGCTGCGCCTTATCGACTTCAGAAACTGCTTCGGGATGATCGCATCGGTATCGACATTGGGCCGATCGAGCGGAACCACCAGGCCGTCGAGATAACCGAATGGCTTCATGGCAGCCTCCCGGGGTCGACGAAGTGTCCCGCGATCGCCGCAGCCGCCGCAAGCTCAGGGCTCACGAGATGGGTGCGCCCGCCCTGCCCCTGCCTTCCCTCGAAATTCCTGTTGGAAGTGGAAGCGCAGCGCTCTCCCGGAGAGAGCCTGTCGTCATTCATGGCAAGGCACATGGAGCAGCCCGGCTCGCGCCACTCGAATCCCGCTTCCTGGAAGACCCTGTCCAGCCCTTCTTTCTCGGCCTGGCGCTTGACGAGTCCCGAACCCGGAACGACCATGGCAAGCCTGATGTTCTTCGCGACATGCCGTCCTTTCACAACGTTCGCTGCCGCCCTCAGATCCTCTATCCTGGAATTGGTGCAGGAGCCGATAAAAATCTTGTCCACGGCAATTTCCTCGATCTTCTGGTTGGGAGAAAGGCCCATGTAAACAAGCGCCCGCTCCATGCCCTGACGCTTGACGGGATCGGAAAAATTCTTCGGGTCGGGCACTGCGCCGTCGATCGCAACCACCATTTCGGGAGAGGTGCCCCAAGTCACCTGCGGCCTGATCTCTGCAGCATCGATCGCGACCATCGCATCGAAATGCGCGCCCGCGTCGCTTGTCAAAGTCCTCCAGTAACTGCAGGCGGATTCCCAAAGCTCGCCCTGCGGCGAAAAAGGTCTTCCCCTCAAATACTCGATGGTTTTCTCGTCGACTGCGACCATGCCTGCCCTCGCGCCCGCCTCGATGGCCATGTTGCACAGCGTCATCCGCCCTTCCATGCTGAGCGCGCTGACCGCGCTTCCCGAAAACTCGATGGCGTATCCGGTGCCGCCGGCCGTACCGATTCTGCCGATGACATAAAGCGCGATGTCCTTCGCGGTCACCCCCCTGCCGAGCTCTCCCTCGACCGCAATACGCATGGATTTCGATTTCTTGCCCAGAAGGCACTGGGTGGCGAGCACATGCTCGACTTCGGAAGTGCCTATCCCGAATGCGAGTGCAGCGAAAGCGCCGTGCGTGCTGGTATGCGAATCGCCGCAGACCACCGTCATGCCGGGAAGAGTCGCTCCCTGCTCCGGCCCCACGACATGCACGATGCCCTGGCGCAAGTCGTTCATCCTGAATTCGAGGATACCGTAATCTTCGCAGTTCGAATCCAGCGTTTCGACCTGAAGACGGGAAACGGCATCCCTGATGCCGCCTTCGCGTCCCGTGGTGGGCACGTTGTGATCGGCGACGGCAAGAACGGACCCGGTCCTCCACGGTTTTCTTCCGGCAAGGCGCAGCCCTTCGAATGCCTGCGGGCTCGTCACTTCGTGCACGAGATGCCTGTCGATGTAAAGCAGAGCCGTGCCGTCCTTCTCTTCCCGGACGACATGGCTGTCCCATAATTTGTCATAAAGATTTCGCGCTTTCATAGTGCGGATTATTGCATAATTGCCGGCTTATCGACAGGGGCACGCTTTCCTGCTTCGGGAATCGGGGCTAGAATTGGGTTTTGGCTCAAGGCTCCATGGCAATGCGCAAACTGGCTTTCTTGATGGCTCTGCTCGCGGTCCTTTCCGGATGCGGCGAGAAAAAACAGGATTCCTACGCCGCCCCGCCCAGGAATCTTTCCGGCGTCGATTACGGCAGGGATTTCCATCTCACCGATTTCGACGGGCGAGCGCGGCAGCTTTCGGATTTCAGAGGGAAAGTCGTGGTGCTTTTCTTCGGCTACACTCATTGTCCCGACGTCTGCCCCACCACGCTCTCCGACCTCGCCGCGGCCAGGAAGAAAATGGGAAATGACGCAAAAAAGGTCCAGGTGCTCTTCGTCACGGTCGATCCGGAAAGGGATACCCCGAAGATCCTGAAGCAGTTCGTTCCCTCATTCGACCCGACTTTTCTCGGCCTTTACGGCAATGCCTCGGAAACGAAAAAGGCGGCGGACGAATTCCATGTCTTCTACCAGAAAGTCCAGATCGAGGACGACATGAAGAATTATGCGATGGACCACACGGCGGGCTGTTTCGTATTCGACCCCAGAGGCAAGCTGCGAACCTACATGCAGTACGGGGAAAAACCCGATGCCATGGCGCAGGACATGGAGAGCCTGCTCAAGTCCTGATGGCAGACAGAATCCCCTGAAGTATCGCAGCCGGCTCCGGGGGGCAGCCTGGAACTTCCACATCGACCGGGATGACGCTAGAGACGCTTCCCTTGCAGGCATAGTTTTCCCTGCGGCAGAATACCCCGCCGTTTTTTCCACAATCGCCGATGGCCACGACCAGCTTGGGTTCGGGCATTGCATCATAGGTGCGCCGCAATGCCTCTTCCATATGTCTGGATACCGGGCCCGTCACGAGAAGCATGTCGGCATGCCGGGGACTTGCCACGAACCCCATCCCGAGTCCTTCCAGCCTGTAATAGGGATTGTTGAGGGCATGAATTTCGAGCTCGCAGCCGTTGCAGGAACCGGCATCGACATGGCGGATGGCGAGCGCACTGCCCAGCGCGGCCAGCGCTTCCTCGCTCCGCGGCATGGACACCCCGAGCGAGGCATCAGGAGGGAGCTCCCTTTCGGTCTTGATGCCGTTCCTGAGTATTTCCCTGAGAATCCGGTACATTCACTCCCCCCTGACCACGGAATAGCCGATCGCATTCTTGCCGCCCTTCTTGATCGAATACATCAGCTCGTCCGCCATGCCGACCAGGCGCTTCGCATCGAATGCAGTGCCTTCGCAAACCAGCACGCCTATCGAAAACGTGACAGGCCAGCGGTGCCTTTCCATCTCCAGCAAAAGTCCTTCCCGCAGCTTGGGAAACACCAGTCTCGCCTCGTCTCCGTCCATTTCAGGCAGAAGCAGGGCGAATTCGTCCCCGCCCAGCCTCGCGACGATGTCCGTTTCGCGCACGCCTTGCCTGAGGGATGCAACCACATTGCGCAGGGTGTCGTCCCCGGCGGCATGCCCGAACTTGTCGTTGACTTCCTTGAAATTGTCGAGGTCGATGTAGGCGATGGTGAAGGGATGCCTGTACCTTCTGGACCTCGCGATCTCCATTTCCAGCAATTCGTAATAAGCGAGCAGGCTCGCGGCTCCGGTCAGGTAGTCGATTCTCGCCAGATCCTTTTCCTTTTCGATCTCTCCCTTGAGGGCATCCAGAAGCGACACCACGATCGCAAAAACGCATACCCTGATGGCAAAATTCAGGTAGGGAATGTAAACCCTGGAATAGGGAGCGTGGCTCGAATCGACGATCACCCAGAATCCTGCCGCGACGAGCGAAACCAGCAAGCCGGCGGGCTTTCCAAAAACCCAGGCCACGAGGGCGATGGGCGCAAGATAGAACAGCGAAAAGGTGACCTCCCGGCCCACCATGTAGTCGACAATGCCGACCAGTGCGAGTAGCAGGAATCCGGCTCCCAGAGCCATGGGGCGATTTTTCAGGAGTCGCGTCATAGATCGTGCCCGCTGTAGCTCAGGTTGAAGGACTTGTTGATCAGGGGAAAATCCGCAACGATGTTCCCGATCACCGCAAATTCCAGCACCGGCCAATTCTGCCACGATGGATCGTGGGCATGGGCGCGCCTGATGACGCCTTTCTCGACTTCGAGAGCGAGCAGCACTTCTCCCCTGAAGCCTTCGACCCAGCCCGCCCCGAATCCGGAGCATTCGGGAATTTTCCTTGCGATTTCGCCTTCCGGCATCCTTTCCAGCATCGCGCAGATCAGCCGCAGGGATTCGAGAATCTCGTCGAACCTGACCGAAACGCGCGCCGCGACATCCCCGCCGTGATGGGTCGCCATGGAAACGTCGAGCCTGTCGTAGGGCGCACAGGGGTGATCCTTTCTGAGGTCGGAGGCGTTCCTGCTCGCCCTGCCGGCAAGCCCGGTGAGCCCGAGCTTCGCGGCAAGACTGGCTTCCACTTTTCCGGTGGAGAGGAACCTGTCCTGAAGGCCGGTATGATCGGCATAGATTTCCCTGAGAACGAGCACCTTTTCCCTGACGGCAGCGCACTCGGCCAGAATCGCCTCCCTGGCTGTTGCATCGATATCCCTCGATACCCCGCCGGGAACGATGATATCCATCAGCAGGCGATGGCCGAAATGCGCCTTGCTGATGCGCAGCATGTCCTCGCGGATCACTGAAAACTGCGCATGTCCGAAGGAGAATCCCGCATCGTTGCCGAGCGCCCCGAGATCCGCGAGATGATTGGCGATGCGCTCCCGTTCGAGAAAAATCCCGCGCAGGAAACTCGCCCTCGTCGAAACCGTTACCCCGCAGAGGGCTTCGAGCGCCATGGCATAAGCCCAGGAATAGGCAACCGTGCTGTCTCCGCTTATTCTCGCCGCGAGCTCCGCCCCCCTCATCGGCGCGAGGCCCTCGAAAGCCTTCTCTATCCCCTTGTGCTTGTAGCCCAGGCGCTCTTCCAGTCTCAGCACTTTCTCTCCCACCACCTGGAAGCGGAAGTGGCCCGGCTCGATGATCCCGGCATGCACGGGGCCGACTGCGATCTCGTGCACACCCTCTCCTTCGACAGCAACGAAAGGGTAGTTTTCCCCGGCAGGCGCAAGACCCGGCCCGGGATCGTAATTCTTCCGCAACGGGAAAGGCGGCCAGAGTCCGTGGGAGAGCCAGGGTCTTTCGTCTCCCCCATCGCACCTTATACCCAGCATGTCGTGAACCGCGCGCTGCATCCTTGCCGCGCAGGGGAAAATGTCGGCGAGGCTTTCGAATTTTCCGTCCGCGGCGACGCACCTCGATATCAGCATTCCTTCCGAAAAAACGCAGGCTGCGAAAACTGCAAAGCCCTCCTCCGCTTCGCTTCCCCAGATCGAGACCAGCCTTCCCCCCTGATCCGCGCAGGCTTGCGCGACTCTTCTCCAGGATGTCCCTTGCGCCTCCACGGTCCATATCGGAGCAGCGCATG
>JAJZQY010000050.1 GCA_021806605.1 Pseudomonadota bacterium | reverse complement strand
ATCGCGATTGCAGATGCGGGGCGTCATGCATCCGGCGGGCATCCTGCCTACTTCCTCGTCAGGCAGGCGGTATTCCTGGTGCTGGGCTTTCTCATGGGCGCGATCGCATTCCAGGTGCCGATGAGGACATGGCAGAAGATGGCGCTCTATCTTTTCGCGGCGGCAACGGTCCTGCTCGTCCTCGTGCTGATTCCGGGAATCGGGCGCGAAGTGAACGGCAGCCGCCGCTGGCTTTCCCTTTTCGTGATCAACCTGCAGCCTTCCGAATTCATGAAGCTTTGCGTCGTGATATACGCAGCCGATTACACGGTGCGCAAGGCGGCCTACATGCAGGATCTGAAAAAGGGGTTCCTGCCCATGTTCCTCGTCATGTTCGTGTCCGGCTTCCTACTGCTGCAGGAGCCGGATTTCGGAGCGTTCGCGGTCATCACCGCGATCGCGATGTCGGCGCTTTTCCTGGGCGGGATGAACTGGAAGCTGTTCGTCGGATTGATCGGGATGCTGCTGATCGGCTTCGTCCTGTTGATCTGGACATCCCCTTACCGGATGAAGCGCGTGGTCGGATTCATGGATCCCTGGTCGGATCCCTTCGGCAAGGGCTACCAGTTGAGCCATGCATTGATCGCGATAGGGCGGGGGGAATGGTTCGGCGTCGGACTCGGCGGCAGCGTCGAGAAGCTGTTTTATCTTCCCGAAGCGCATACCGACTTTCTGCTCGCGGTGATCGGAGAAGAACTCGGATTCGTCGGAATTGCCGCAGTGATCGGCCTGTTCGCCTGGCTCGTGATCCGCGCATTCTCGATAGGGCGGACTGCCGCCTCCCTGGAACGCTATTTTCCCGCCCTCGTCGCGCAGGGCATCGGCATCTGGCTGGGCGTCCAGACCATCATCAATCTCGGGGTGAACATGGGGGTGCTGCCGACCAAGGGGCTGACTCTTCCGCTCCTGAGCTTCGGCGGAAGCGGCATCGTCTCGAACTGCATCGCGCTTGCCATGCTCTTCAGGATCGATTTCGAAAACAGGCTGCTGATGAAGGGGAAAGTGTTTTGAAGCGCACCGTTCTGATCATGGCAGGCGGCACGGGCGGGCACATCTTCCCGGCCCTCGCGGTTGCGGACGCATTGAAACGGGCCGGATGCGAAATCGTCTGGCTCGGCACGAGAAGCGGCATGGAATCGAAGCTCGTTCCGGAAAGGGGCTATGAAATCGAATATATATCCATTTCGGGGGTGAGGAAAACCGGCATCCTGCGCTGGCTGGCGCTGCCCCTGAATCTCTTCGTCGCCTGCCTGCAAAGCGCAGTCGTGCTGCTCAGGCGCAGACCCGATGTCGTGCTCGGAATGGGCGGATTCGCTTCATTTCCCGGGGGCTTGACTGCCGCAGGTCTGGGCAAGCCGCTCGTCATTCACGAGCAGAATGCGATGGCCGGGCTTTCCAACAGGATGCTCTCGAAAATCGCAGCGAGAACCCTGGTCGCCTTTCCCGGGGTTTTGGGCAGGAAGGCGATCCATGTCGGCAATCCGGTCAGGGAAGACATATCGGGACTGCCCGCACCTGAAGTCCGCTTCCCCTCGAAAACCGGGCCGATCAGGCTGTTCGTCGTGGGCGGAAGCCGCGGGGCGAGGGCTCTCAACGAGGCGATCCCGAAAGCGCTGGGCATGCTGGAAGAAAAACCCCGCGTGCTGCATCAGACCGGGCAGAGCGATGTGGAAAGCGTGAAGGCTGCCTACTCGGCAGCGAAAATGGAAGCCGAAGTGGTGCCCTTCCTGGGCGACATGGCAAAAGCCTACGCCGAATGCGATCTGGTGGTGTCGAGATCCGGGGCGCTCACGGTCGCCGAAATCGCAGCGGCAGGGGTTGCCAGCATTCTGGTTCCCTACCCGCATGCTGTCGACGATCACCAGAGCGTCAATGCCCGCTATCTGAGCGATGCCGGCGCTGCGATTCTGATTCAGCAGCGGGATCTCGATCCCGCAAAGCTTGCCGAATTGTTGAAGAAAATGGACCGGGCAACGCTGCTGGAAATGGCGAAAAAGGCGAGGCGGCTCGCAATTGCCGATGCGACGGAAAAAGTGGCCGAAATCTGCATGGAGCTAGCGGCATGAAAGGGGAACATCGTGCGGCATAAGATCAACCACATCCATTTCGTGGGGATAGGCGGCTCCGGCATGAGCGGCATAGCCGAAGTGCTGCTCAATCTGGGCTTTGCGGTGAGCGGCTCCGACATCCAGGAAAATTCCGCAACGGCAAGGCTCAAGGCGCTCGGCGCTGCAATCAGCATCGGGCACTCAGGCACCCATGTTTCCGGCGCGGATGCGGTGGTGGTTTCGACTGCAGTGAAGCAGGACAATCCCGAGGTCGTTGCGGCAAGGGAAAGCAGGATTCCGGTGGTGCCGCGTGCGATGATGCTCGCCGAACTGATGCGCCTCAAGAAGGGCATCGCGGTTGCCGGAACGCACGGCAAAACCACCACGACCAGCCTGGTTTCCAGCGTCCTCGCGGAAGGCGGGATGGACCCGACCTTCGTCATCGGCGGCAAGCTCAACAGCGCAGGATCGAACGCCAAGCTCGGCAGCGGCGAATTCATCGTCGTGGAGGCCGACGAATCCGACGCATCCTTCCTCTACCTGCAGCCGGTGATCGCCGTCGTCACCAATATCGATGCGGATCACATGGAAACCTACGGCCACGACTTTTCGAGGCTTAAGCAGGCATTCGTCGACTTCCTCGAACACCTTCCCTTCTACGGCGTTGCGGTGCTTTGCGCAGACGATCCCAACGTGATGGAAGTCAGCCGCAGCATCACCAAGACGGTCACGACCTACGGCATTTCCCCGGATGCGCAAATTCGCGCTTTCGACATCGAGCATTGCTCTGGACAAATGAAATTCAGAGTGAAAAGGAACGGGCATTCCTTCCCGGTCACCCTCAATCTTCCGGGGCTGCACAATGTCAGGAACGCACTTGCCGCGGTCGCGGTCGGGGTGGAGCTCGGCATTGCCGACGAAACGATAGCGCACGCCCTTTCTGAATTCAGGGGGGTGGGCAGGCGCTTCCAGAACTACGGCGAAATCCCGGTAGCCGCAGGGGGAAGCTATACCCTGATCGACGACTACGGACACCATCCCGCCGAGATGGCCGCGACCATCGCGGCCGCGCGCGGCGCTTATCCAGGGCGGCGCCTGGTGCTGGCCTTCCAGCCGCACCGCTACACCAGAACGCGCGACCTGTTCGAGGATTTCGTGAAAGTGCTGGCTCAAGTCGACGTGCTCTTCCTCACCGAAGTCTATCCGGCAGGAGAATCCCCGATCGTCGCCGCTGACGGCAGGTCGCTCGCGAGGAGCGTGAGGCTGCTCGGGCGAGCCGAGCCGATATTCCTGGAGTCGCCAGACGAGATCGTCAAGGCAATGGGGTCCGTGGTCCGGGACGGGGATGTGGTTCTCGTCATGGGGGCGGGCTCGATCGGGGGCATTCCCAGGCAGCTCGCCGGAGAGGAAGCATGATGGGAGAGCTGATGCATGCCGAGCCGATGAGCCGCCACACCAGCTGGCGGGTGGGGGGAAATGCGGACAGGTGCTACAGACCTTCCGGTCTCGAAGATCTCTCCGAGTTCCTGAGATCCCTGCCGAAGGAAGAACCGGTGGAAGTGGTCGGGCTGGGGAGCAATCTCCTGGTGAGGGACGGCGGAATCAGGGGCACGGTGATCCTGATGCACAAGGTGCTGGACGGGCTTCGTGAAGAGGACGGGCTGATCCATGCGCAGGCAGGGGTCGCCTGCGCCAAGGTGGCGCGCTTTTCGGCGCAGAGGGCGTGGCGCGGTGCGGAATTTCTGGCCGGGATTCCCGGAACGGTGGGCGGAGCGCTTGCCATGAATGCGGGCTGCTACGGCGGGGAGACCTGGAATATCGTGGAAAAGGTCGAAGCCATGGGACGCGACGGAGTGGTGAAGGTGCGCTACCCGGAAGAATACCGGATCGGCTACCGGTCGGTCGTCAAGCCCGCCCAGGAATGGTTCGTGTCGGCCTGGTTCAGGCTGGTGCCGGGCAAGGGCGGGATGGATGAAATCAAGTCGATGCTGAAGAAGAGGATCGCTTCCCAGCCGCTTTCCTTTCCCAATGCGGGATCCGTGTTCAGGAACCCGGAAGGGAATTATGCGGCGAGGCTGATCGAGTCCTGCGGACTCAAGGGGAAAAGAATGGGTGGGGCGATGGTTTCCGAAAAGCACGCCAACTTCATCGTGAATACCGGAGCAGCCCAGGCATCCGACATCGAAAGCCTGATCGAATTCGTGCAGGAGAAAGTGTTGAAGGAAACGGGAATCAGGCTGGAGCGGGAAGTGCGCATCATCGGGGAGGCGGCATGAATTTCGGAAAGGTTGCGGTCCTGATGGGGGGCAGATCCGCCGAGCGGGAAATCTCGCTGAAAAGCGGCAATGCGGTGCTTTCTGCCCTGCTGAGGCGGGGCGTGGATGCGCATGCCTTCGATCCTGCAATGCGCGAAATTGCGGAACTCGAGGAGTTCGACCGGGCCTTCATCGTGCTGCACGGGCGCTATGGGGAAGACGGTACGATCCAGGGCGCGCTGGAGCTGATGAACATTCCCTACACCGGGAGCGGCGTGATGGCTTCCAGCATTTCCATGGACAAATGGCGGACCAAGCTGATCTGGCAGGCTGCCGGCATTCCGATAGCGAACTACGAGCTGCTGAATGCGGATTCGGATTTCGATGCGGCGGCGAGGCGGCTCGGTCTGCCGATTTTCGTCAAGCCCGCATGCGAAGGGTCGAGCATCGGCATCAGCAAGGTTGCGAAGGCGGAAGAACTGAAGGCGGCTTACGAGCTTGCCGCGCAATACGACAGCCTGGTTCTGGCGGAATCCTTCGTCGAAGGGATGGAAGTGCAGTTCCCGATCCTGGGGGGCGAAGTGCTGCCTTCCATCAGGATAGAAACGCCGCACGAATTCTACGATTACGACGCGAAATATTTTGCCGACGACACCCGCTACATTTGTCCGGGGCTGCCGCCCGAAGAGGAAGAACGCCTGCACGAGCTGGTGCTGAAATCCTTCAGGGTGCTGGGCTGCAGCGGATGGGCGAGGGTGGACCTCATCGTCGGCAAAAACGGTCCCTGTTTCCTGGAGATGAATACCGTTCCCGGCATGACCGACCACAGCCTGGTTCCCATGGCGGCGGGAAAGGCCGGGATCGGTTTCGACGATCTGGTGATGCGCATCCTGGAGAGCAGCCATGTGGGATAGGCCGCGGGAGCTGAACGCGATTTCGAACCTGCTGTTTGCGCTGGTGATCGCGTGCGCCCTTTATGCCGTGATGTACCGGATCATCCATCTGCCCTATTTCGATCTGAAGACGATAAGGGTCGACGGCATGACGGCGCATCTTACCAGGGACCAGGTGGCGTTCATCGCGGGCAGGAGGCTGAAGGGTAATTTCTTCACCGTGAATCTGGACGGGCTGAAGGACGACTTCGGAAAGCTGCCATGGGTCAGGAATGTGAGCGTGAGGCGCAGATGGCCGCTCGAGATCGACGTGAAGATCGAGGAGCATGTTCCGCTCGCGCACTGGGGGGGGGATCAGTTCGTGGACACCTACGGGGACGTTTTCGATGCCTCGACCGATGCGAAGCTGCCGCAGTTTTCCGGTCCCTTCGGTTCTTCGCAGGAGGTGGCGGCGGAATATTCGGCATTCAGCAAAAGTCTTGCGCCGCTCGGGAAGCATGTCGACCAGATCAGCCTTTCGGCAAGGCGCGCCTGGGAGATCAGGCTGGACGACGGCATGGTGGTCAAGCTGGGCAGGGAGCATGTCGAGGAGCGACTTGCGGATTTTGCAGCGCTCTACGGCAGAACCGTGGGGCAGCTTGCGAAGCGCATCGATTACGTCGATCTGCGCTATGACAACGGATTTGCAGTGCGGATTCCGGGCCTTGCGGCCCGGGCAGGCGCGTAGCGGAAATTCTCGGAAAAGGAACGGGGCATGGCTAGGGAATCGAAAAATTTGATCGTCGGTCTCGACATCGGTACGTCGAAAATCGTCGCGATCGTCTCGGAGATATCGCCCGAGGGCAAGCTCGAAATCATCGGCATGGGGAGTCACCCTTCCCGGGGGCTCAAGAAGGGCGTGGTGGTCAACATCGAGTCGACCGTGAACGCGATCCAGCGCGCGCTCGAAGAAGCCGAGTTGATGGCGGACTGCAAGATCCGGGAGGTCTACACCGGGATCGCGGGCAGCCATATCAAGAGCTTCAATTCGCACGGCATGGTGGCGATCAAGGAAAAGGAAGTCAGCCAGATGGATGTCGAGCGCGTGGTGGAAACGGCGAAAGCGGTTAACATCCCGACCGACCAGCAGATACTGCACATCCTGAACCAGGAATTCATCATCGACGGGCAGGAGGATGTCAGGGAACCGCTCGGCATGAGCGGGATGCGGCTCGAAGTCAAGGTCCATATCGTGACTGGCGCGATTTCCGCGGCACAGAACATCGTGAAGTGCGTGAGAAGGTGCGGGTTGGTCGAGCGCGACCTGATCCTGCAGC
Source organism: Pseudomonadota bacterium (assembly GCA_021806605.1). GTDB lineage: Bacteria > Pseudomonadota > Gammaproteobacteria > Burkholderiales > JABEVD01 > JABEVD01. The sequence continues at coordinate 3,058 of JAJZQY010000050.1, read as the reverse complement.
CGCTCGCCTCCGCCATGGCCGTCCTGTCCGAGGATGAAAAGGATCTCGGCGTATGCCTGGTCGACATCGGCGGCGGCACTGCCGACATCGCGGTGTTTTCCCAGGGCGCGATCCGGCATACCGCGGTGATTCCGATCGCAGGCGACCAGATCACCAACGACATCGCGATGGCGCTGCGCACCCCCACCAAGGAAGCCGAGGATATCAAGGTGCATTACGGCTGCGCCTTGCGCCAGCTTGCCGACCCCTCCGAGATGATCGAGGTGCCGGGGGTGGGAGAGCGGGGGGCGCGCCAGCTTTCGCGCCAGACGCTCGCGGAAGTCATCGAGCCCCGGGTGGAAGAGCTTTATTCGCTCATCCAGGCTGAGCTCAGAAGAAGCCGGTTCGAGGAACTCCTGTCTTCCGGAATCGTGATCACGGGGGGCAGCAGCGCCATGGCGGGGATGGTCGAGCTGGGCGAAGAGGTGTTTCACATGCCGGTACGCCTCGGCATTCCGCAGTACGTGGGGGGGCTTGCCGAAGTGGTGAGAACTCCCCGCTTTTCCACGGGGGTGGGATTGTTGCTGATGGGGCTGGAGCAGCACAAACGCCAGAGCCTGATTTCGATGCATTCGGGTTCTCTGGGGCAGGTTTTCGAAAGAATGAAGAGTTGGTTTCAAAGAAGTTTCTGATATTCGGGGCAACATTTAATTGACAAGGGAGGTCATATGTTTCAAGTGATGGATGCGCAGGATCAACTGGCTGTAATCAAGGTGATCGGTGTGGGCGGATGCGGCGGCAACGCAGTCGACCACATGATCGAGAACGGGGTGCAGGGCGTCGAGTTCATCAGCGCCAATACCGATGCCCAGGCGTTGCAGAGAAACCGCGCCAGCACGGTGATGCAGCTTGGCGAGGAAATCACCAAGGGGCTCGGCGCGGGAGCGAACCCGGAAATCGGACGCGATTCAGCGATCGAGAACAGGGACAGGATTGCCCAAGCGATAGAAGGCGCAGACATGCTTTTCGTCACTGCCGGAATGGGCGGGGGAACCGGAACGGGCGCGGCTCCGGTCGTCGCGCAGGTCGCCAAGGAAATGGGGATACTGACGGTCGCGGTGGTCACCAAGCCCTTCGGATTCGAAGGAAAAAGACTCAAGGTCGCGCAGGCGGGGATAGACGAGCTGACCCAGCATGTCGATTCCCTGATCGTGATCCCGAACGACAAGCTGATGGCTGTCCTGGGCGAGGACGTCAGCATGCTCGACGCCTTCAAGGCGGCCAACAACGTGCTCTACGGTGCCGTCGCCGGAATTGCCGAAGTCATCAACTGCCCTGGCCTCGTCAACGTCGATTTCGCCGACGTGAGGACGGTGATGTCCGAAATGGGTATGGCGATGATGGGTTCCGCCATCGCATCCGGCGCAGAAAGAGCCAGGATCGCGGCTGAACAGGCGGTGGCGAGTCCGCTCCTGGAAGACGTCAATCTTTCCGGCGCGCGAGGAGTGCTCGTCAACATCACGGCAAGCCTGGAACTCAAGATGAAGGAAGTTCACGACGTGATGAACACCATCAAGAAGTTCGTCGCGGAAGATGCGACGGTGATCGTCGGGACGGTGATAGACGAGGCCATGGGCGACAGCCTGAGGGTCACCATGGTGGCCACCGGCCTCGGAATGCCGGCGGCAAGGCCCCAGTCCAGGCCGATCACCATCGTCAAGACGGGGACCGACAACATGCCCTTTGACGCGGATTTCGGCGCGCTCGATTTGCCCACCGTGATGCGCACCGGAAGAAAGCGCGAAACCGAAGTCGAAGCGATGAGAGAGTCCGGGATGGAAATGCTGGACATCCCCGCATTCCTGAGGAAGCAGGCCGACTGAGTGTGCGCCATCGCTGAACCTATGGTAAGATAAGAGAAAATAACCTTTTTATTGCCATGCTGAGACAGCGCACCTTGAGGAACATCGTCCGTGCCACAGGCATCGGGCTGCATACCGGCGAGAAAGTCTACATGACCTTGCGCCCGGCTGCGGTCGATACGGGGATCGTCTTCAGGCGCGTCGATCTCGACGATCCGGTGCAGATCAAGGCAGATCCCTTCATGGTGCACGACACCCGGCTCTCCACCTGCCTCGAGAAAGACGGGGCGAGAGTTGCGACGATAGAGCACCTGATGTCGGCTTTCGCCGGAATGGGGATAGACAACGCCCATGTCGACCTCACCGCCTCCGAAGTGCCGATCATGGACGGCAGCGCCGGCCCCTTCGTTTTCTTGATCCAGTCCGCGGGGATAGAAGAGCAGGCTGCGCCCAAGAAGTTCATCAGGATCAGGAAAACCGTCCAGGTGGGAAGCGAGAAAAGCTGGGTGCGCTTCGATCCCTACAACGGATTCAGGCTCAATTTCACCATTGCCTTCGCCCATCCCGTGGTGGAAGGAACGGACCAGAGCGTCAGCATCGACTTCGGATCGACTTCCTATCTGAAGGAGCTGAGTCGCGCCAGAACCTTCGGATTCGTCCAGGATGTCGAGAACCTGCGATCCCAGGGACTGGCGCTGGGGGGAGGGCTGGAGAACGCCATCGTCATGGACGAATTTCGCATCCTCAACAGCGACGGCCTGCGCTACGACAACGAATTCGTCAGACACAAGGTGCTGGATGCGATCGGGGATCTCTATCTTCTCGGCCACCCCCTTCTCGGCGCCTTTACCGGGTTCCGCTCCGGGCATGCGCTCAACAACCAGCTTCTGCGCGCACTTCTCGCCGATGCCGAGGCGTGGGAATATGTTTCCTTCGACAATCCCGAGGAGATCCCCTCCTATCTCAAGTATCAGCCCAGGCCGGCCTAGATGCTCGTACTGAGGCTGATCGCTTTTGCGGTTCTGGTGGCGATCGGCACATCCCTTCTCGCTTATGCCGTGAAGAGGGACAGAAAATACCTCGATTTCGCATTCAGGCTGCTCAAATATGCGCTGCTCCTGCTGGCGATTTTCGGATTGTTCTATGTCGTCGAGCGGGTGCTGCTCGTGGCTTAAGGAACCACTGATTTATTCCGCGCGGAGTGCGTTGCTGGGAAA
>JAJZQY010000049.1 GCA_021806605.1 Pseudomonadota bacterium | reverse complement strand
GAGATTTCGATATCATCCACCCCCTCAGAGGATGGGGCTAGATAGAGTCGTTCAGAAATGCGGTAGGATTCGGCGAAGTGTTGCATCGAGTGCCAGTGGGAATTCCTGGGGAAACCCTGGGGAAACCCTGAAGGGGATGTCGGCGGGTGTCAAATAGTAATTCTTCGTATTCCATTGGCGTTCCTCGAAAAGTAATGATCCTGAATCTGATACATTGAGGTGCTGTGTCGTCATCGAGCATGGTAACTTCAAATGCTCTTGCGAGCGCAAATTTGCTGTATGATATCTTGTCATACCAAGACTCACGCCGACAAGGCGCCGATGCAATAAGATTACATGAGCGAAATGATTGTTCCTCTAATTCTGTCCGGCGGGTCCGGGGCACGCTTGTGGCCCGTTTCCAGGGAAACACATCCCAAGCCCTTCATGAAGCTTCCGGATGGAAAAAGTCTGTTGCAGAAAACATTTTCGAGGGCCGCATCGCTTGACGGGGTTTTCGAGATACTTACGGTCACGAATCGCGAGTATTATTTCAAGAGCCGTGACGAATATCAGGAAATCAGGAAGGCACACCCGGGATTATCGGAATCGTTCCTTCTCGAGCCTTTTGGCAGGAATACTGCCGCAGCCATTCTGCTGGGTGCATTCGATGTCGCTTCAAGGCATGGTCAGGATGCGCTGATTCTGGCCATGCCTGCCGACCATCTGATCGAGGATCAAGAGTCATTCAGGCGAGCCGTCGAGCAAGCGGCGGATCTTGCGAAGAAGGGAATGCTGGTCACTTTCGGCATCGTTCCCGATTTTCCTGAAACCGGTTTCGGCTACATCCAATGCGGCGAAGCATGCGACGAATTGGGTTCGAAAAGGGTGAGTCGATTTGTTGAAAAGCCCAGTCCGGAGAAGACGGCTGAATATGTCGAGTCCGGAAATTTTCTGTGGAACTCGGGCATGTTCTGTTTTTCTGCGGGCAGGGTGATCGAGGAATTCGAAAGGCATGCCCCCGAGATCCATCGCGCCACTCTGAGATGTTGGGAGGCGACAGTCAGGGAAGGCGCGATGGCCGAACTCGATCAGGAGACTTTCGGCAACGTTCCAGAAGACTCCTTCGACTATGCTGTTCTCGAGAAATCAGAAAGCGTGGCCGTCGTGCCGTCAAGCTTCGGCTGGAGCGACATCGGATCCTGGAATGCGGTGAGCGGACTGGTTTCTCCTGACGATGCGGGGAATAGGGTGCTTGGCGAGGCGCTTCTTCTGGATGTTTCGGAAACTTACGTTCAGAGCGAAGGAAAGATGGTTGCGGCGATAGGGGTCGACAACCTGCTGATAGTAGATACCCCAGATGCGCTTCTGGTGGCAGCCCGAGATCGTGCCCAGGACGTGAAGAAGGTGGTCGGGCAATTGAAGAGCATGGGGCATGAGAGCCACAGGCTGCATCGTACGGTATTTCGCCCCTGGGGGAGCTATACGGTGCTCGAGACAGGTCAGAATTTCAAGATCAAGCGCATCGTGGTGAAGCCGGGAGCATCGCTTTCTCTGCAGATGCATTATCACAGGAGCGAGCACTGGATCGTGGTCAGCGGCACCGCCAGTATCGTCAATAATGAAAAGACCATGCTCGTCAGGACCAACGAATCCACCTACATCCCGTCTGGGCACCGGCACCGGCTGGCCAATCCCGGAATCACCGATCTTGTAATGATCGAGGTTCAGAGCGGGGAATATCTGGGTGAGGACGACATTGTGCGGTTCGACGATGTGTATGGGCGCAAATAATTGTGATTGCCTGAGGTAAGTTATGAAAAAAGCGCTCATCACTGGCGTGACCGGGCAGGATGGCGCCTACCTTGCCGAGCTTCTTCTGAAAAAAGGATACGAGGTCCACGGGATCAGGCGCCGATCTTCGCTTTTCAATACTGCACGGATCGACCATCTGCACAAGGATGTTCATGAAAAGGATGTCCGCCTTTTTCTCCATTACGGCGACATGACCGATTCTTCCAGCCTGGTGCGGATCATCCAGAAGGTTCAGCCTGACGAAATCTACAATCTCGCGGCGCAGAGCCATGTCGCTGTTTCCTTCGAAGAGCCCGAATACACCGCCAATTCGGATGCGCTTGGCGCGCTGAGAATACTGGAAGCGATCAGGATACTGGGGCTGGAGAAGAAAACCCGCTTCTACCAGGCTTCCACTTCCGAGCTTTACGGTCTTGTGCAGGAGATCCCGCAGAAGGAGACGACCCCGTTCTATCCGAGGAGCCCTTATGCGGTGGCGAAGCTTTATGCCTACTGGATCACGGTGAACTACCGGGAGGCCTACGGCATGTATGCCTGCAACGGCATTTTGTTCAACCACGAGTCCCCGATCAGGGGGGAGACCTTCGTCACCCGGAAGATCACGCGGGCCTTGGCGCGGATCAGTCTCGGGCTGCAGGACTGCCTTTATCTGGGCAATCTGGATTCGAAGCGGGACTGGGGGCATGCGAAGGATTACGTGGAGATGCAGTGGCTGATGCTGCAGCAGGATGCGCCCGAGGATTTCGTGATCGCGACGGGGATTCAGTATTCGGTACGGGATTTCGTGAACGCCGCAGCAAGAGAGATCGGGATGGAGATCGAATGGCGGGGAAGCGGCGTCGACGAGCAAGGCGTCTGGAAGAACAGTTCGCGAACGACGCCCATCGTTGCCGTCGATCCCCGCTATTTCAGGCCCAGCGAGGTGGAGACCCTGCTCGGCGACCCTTCGAAAGCGAAGGAGAAGCTCGGCTGGGTGCCGAAGATCGGATTCGAGGAGCTGGTTGCCGAGATGATGCGGGAAGACCTCAAATCCGCGAAAAGGGACCAGCTCGTCAAGCAGCACGGTTATTCGGCGCACGATTACAACGAGTGATCAGATGAAATTGCAAAAAGGTGCCAAGCGGGCGTTGATTACGGGGGTTTCTGGTCCGGATGGGAGCTATCTCGCCCGATTTCTGCTCGAAAAGGGGTACGAGGTTTACGGCGCGTCGAGGGATGCGCAGGCTGCGTCTTTCGTCAATCTTCACAAGCTCGGGATTCGCGACAAGGTGCATGCCGTCTCGATGTCGCTCAACGACTTCAGGAGCGTGCTCCAGACACTGGTCAACGTGAAGCCGGACGAGGTTTACAACCTTGCGGCGCAGAGCTCCGTCGGACTTTCTTTCGACCAGCCCGTCGAAACTATGGAAAGCGTCAGCATAGGCACATTGAACCTGCTCGAGGCGGTTCGCTTTTTGAATATGCCGATCAGGCTCTATAGCGCGGGATCGAGCGAATGCTTCGGAGATACTGGAGAATTCGCTGCAGATGAAACCACGCCTTTTAGGCCCAGGAGTCCCTATGCGGTGGCCAAGGCTGCCGCATTCTGGGAAGTGGCCAATTATCGCGAAGCCTACAAGATCCATGCGTGCTCGGGAATATTATTCAATCACGAGTCTCCCTTGAGGCCGGACAGATTCGTGACGAAGAAGGTGTTGAATGCCGCATCCAGAATTGCGGGGGGCAGCAAGGAAAGGCTGAAGCTCGGCAATCTGGACATTCGACGCGACTGGGGCTGGGCGCCCGAATACGTCGAAGCGATGTGGCTGATGCTCCAGCAAGAGGCGCCCGACGATTACGTTATTGCGACGGGAGAATCTTATTCGCTGCGTGAATTCGTTGCCGAAGTGTTTTCGAATTTCGGTCTGGATTGGAAAAAATATGTCGTTTTCGACCCTGCCCTTATCCGCCCAAACGAATTGCTTGTCAGCCGTGCTGATCCCGGCAAGGCCTACCGGGAATTGGGATGGCGCGCAAAATGCAAGATGAAGGATGTGGCGAGCATGCTGGTCGATTGGGTGAAAACGCAGAAATGCAAATGAGCCGCTTGCCGTGTGAATCTATGTGGATGCTGGACAGATCTTACGGAAAGGCACCTGCCCAAGAAACTAAGGTCAACTCCCGGCGAGACTTATTCCGCTGATAATTGAGGGGGCATGCTCCTTGCAACGGGGCCACGGCTTTGCGACGATTGGTTGTTTTTCGAATTTACGCTTTGAGTATGAGATCAAACCGGTAATGCTGGAAGGGAAGGATAGGGGGCTGTTGGTGGAGCTTGGACGACCTGTGATCGCCCCGTAATTAGTAGACCTTTCGGGCCTGTTGAAAGACAGCTTTTCGAACTCTACAGGAGAACGCCGATCGGCGGAACCATGTCGACGTTTCGGGTTGTAGAAGAATTCGATGTAATCAAATGTATCCCACCTTGCTTCTTCAAGACTGTTGTAGATCTTTCGCCGAACGCGCTTCCTTTTGAGAAACTGGAAGAAACTCTCAGCCGCGGCATTGTCGTAACAGTTTCCGCGTCGACTCATATTGCATGTTCTCTTGATACATGACTTGTCAATGAGTGGGTGGGGCGACGACGACGCGGTTCTTGCCTGCCCTTTTGGCCTGGTACATGGCTTCGTCAGCCCGCTTGATCAGATTGTGCTGGTTCTCGTTCGCTTCCATCAGAGCGACCCCTGCGCTGAAAGTGATGACCCGCTTTTCTTGCTTGTGCAGGAAGATCTTCTTGGTCAACTCGCGCTGCAGGCGCGTGATCGCCTGAACCGCTTCGTCGAGATCGGAATCGGGCAGGATGATCAGGAATTCCTCTCCGCCGAAGCGCGCCACGACATCGTTGGGCCTGACCGTTTCCTTGATGACTTTCGAGAGATGCACGAGCGCATCGTCCCCTGCCTGGTGGCCCAGGGTGTCGTTGAGCTGCTTGAAGTTGTCGATGTCGAGCACGGCGATGCAAAGCGGCGAGTTCCGCCTCCTGGATCGGGAAGCCTCGCGCTCGAAGGCCTGCTCCATGCCGCGCCGGTTGAGCGTCCTGGTGAGCTGGTCTTCCCTGACGAGATCGGAAAGCTTCTCGAGTTCCGCTTCCAGCTCGATGATGCGCTGGTTGGCTTCGTTCACGCTGCTTTGCGCGCTCAGTATGCCTTCTCGCGATCGCAGCGTGTCGAGCTGGATGGCGCGAGTTTCCCTCAGCACTTCGTCGAGAATGGCGGTGAACTGGCCGACGTCGTCGCATTGCTTCAGTTTTTCGGAGTAGGCGCCGATCTTGCTGTGGTAGTCCCCGGTGCTTTCGGAAAATTCCCCCAGCCTGTCTATGAAGCTGGTGATCAGGTTCTTGAGGCTGGATTTGGCCTCGTTGATGCTGTGCTTCAGCGCGCTCTGCTTGTAGATCACCGCCTTGATGCTGCGCTCCGCGTCGTCCAGAACGCCCAGCCGGATGGGATTGGAGATGATTTCCTTGACCACCCCGATCTGTCCCTGCAGGTACTGGTCTTCGACCACGATCTCGCTGATGTTGTCGACGACTAGGCGCAGGAGCCTCAGCAGTCCTTCGTGAATTTCCGCCTCGTCCCCGGATCTGATTTCGAGCTTGAACCAGAACTGCTTGAGGCTGGTCGTCAAGGCGCTGATCGCATTGGCATCGAACGCTTCCCGCGTCCTCCTGGAAAGCCGGGTTGCCTCTTCGGAAAGATCGGGCGCGCGGGAGAGCAGCGATGCCAGTCCGATGGACAAGGCCTGGGCAAGGAGTTCGCGCATCACGTCCGCGACGGCTTCCTTGGTCTGCAGTTCGCTGGCCTTCCTGAAAATCGGTTTTTCATCGGTCCCGACCGCCTCGCTTTCGGTCAGCTCGCCGCTGGATACGGCGCTGGCCGACCACGACTTGAACAGGGACTGCAGCTTGGCATAAAGCGCATCGGGATTCGAGCCGAACTTGCCGAGCACCGTCTCCAGGCCGTCGCGCTTTTGTGCTGTCGTCCAGTTCACATGCTTCGTTTCCCATGCGCGCAAGAATTCCCGGATCAGGCTGTTCCAGGCGAGCGGCTGCGCTTCTTGCCCTTGAATCAGCCGAGCCAGCGATGATTCGACGCTTTTCCAGTCCTTCCCGGCCAGCGACTTTCTGAAGAGATCGGCTGCCTCCGCGATTTCGGGAGAGGATTGTGACGAGGATTTGAGCACCCTGTCGAGGATCTCTTCGACTTCCCCGTTCTCGGGCCTGACAGGGATGCCGGCGATCTCGTCGTAGATCGTCTGGTAGTTGTCGGGCGTCGGCGCGATGCGCCGGGCGGCGAGGAGCTTGAGCGCCTCGCGGGCGATTTCTGACGGATTGCTGAGCTTTTTCGTCATGGTGTGAAGCCGTTGAACTGTCCAGGCTGAGTCTTTCTAGGGTAACAGAAAGGACGCGCCCAGTCAGCAGATTCGTGGTTGTGCGAGATTTTGTCGGAGGTGTAGAATAGCCGCAATCGGCCCAGTGGCGAATGCCAGTTCGGAGAAAACAAGATGCGGAAAGCTGAAGCAGCATTCGGGAGCAAGCCATGAACGACGAAGTCGAAGCATCCAACCTGAAATCCAGATTGCTGATGAGGATCATCATCGCGGTTGCGCTCATCGTCGCGGCCGTGGTGATCCTGACACTGGTGCAGCATTTCAATTCGACAGAGGAAGCGCCGCAGAAATCCGCCCCCCCTGCCGCGCCCAAGCCGCTGCCGAAGCCTGTGCTTGCGCCGCCGCTTCCTGTCACCCCCGCATCGAGCCCTGCGCCGCAGCCTGCATCCGCTTCCCAACCTGTGCCCGCATCGGCGCCGGTGGCGCCGCCGATCGCGCCGGCTGTGACCGAAGAAGCTCCGCCGGTGGTTGAAACGCCGCCGCCGCCCGCTGTCAGCAATGTGGCGCCTTCGGTAAAAGCATCCGCAAAGCGCCATGAACGCAGACAGCAGAAGAAGCCGGAGAAGAAATCGAAAAAGATCGAGAAAGCCGGGAAGGCGTCGGCCGAAGGCGTCTATGCCCTGCAGTTCGGCGTTTTCTCGTCCGAGTCGAATGGCGGGAAAATGGTTGAAATGCTCAAGCAGAAGGGGTTCAGGCCGATGATCGATGTTCGCGTTCTGGCAGGCCCCTATCCTGACAAGGAAAGTGCCGAGAAGGACAGCAAGAAGCTCAACGGGAATCCGGTTCCTTTGGCGAAGGGCTACGCGCTGCAGGTCGGGGATTTCCAGTCAATGAAGCATGCGCAGGCGCTTTCGGAAAAGCTCAGGGCGCAGAAGGTTCCCGTGCTGGTTCAAACCAGGATCAGGGCGGGAAGGTACGCGAGCCGCAAGGCCGCACTCGACGCCGCGAAAAAGGCCGGAATTGCGGCGATCGCCGTCAGGCTCTGACGGCGTCCGCCCAGTTGTTGGGCGTCTCGAAGAGCCTCACCCGTTCGAGCCTGAGCCCCGCTTTCGCATAGGCGGCATCGAGGGTTTCGAATGCGGCGAGCGCCAGATTCTCTGCGGTAGGCGGGGCGTCGAGCACGACTGTCTTGTGTCCGGGAATGGATTTCAGGAAATGCAGCACGTCGTGGTCGTTCCGGTACACCAGGAAAGCATGGTCCCAGAGATCGACGAGCTCGCTTTTCGCGATGGCCTTGACGTCGGAATAATCCATCACCATGCCCTGATCGGATGCGCCCTCCGTCTCGACGATCTTTCCTGAGATCGTGACTTCGAGCGCATAGCGATGGCCATGGAGATGCCTGCACTGGCTTTTGTGGTTGGGAATCCTGTGTCCGGAATCGAATTCCAGGCGTCTTGTGATCAGCATGTTCGGCTTGCATTTGAGTGTGCGGTGCGCAATTATACCATTGCAAGCAACCATTATTCCCGGTGAACCATGCCGCAATCCCTGAACATCCATGACCACAGCAGAGGCAGCGCCGGGTTGACCTATGTCTACCCTGTGGTGTCGCGTCGCGCAGGCGGCGTCTCGGTCGGGATCAATCTCAACCCCAACAATGCCTGCAACTGGCGCTGCGTCTATTGCCAGGTTCCGGACCTGAAACTGGGGACTGCCCCAGAAATCGATCTGGACCTGCTCGAGAGCGAACTGGCCGAATTCCTGAACGAACTGCTTCACGGCAATTTCATGAACGAGCGCGTCCCTGAAGACCTGAGGCGCATCAGCGACATAGCGATCTCGGGCAATGGCGAGCCGACGAGCGCTGCGGGGTTCGACGGCATCATCGAAGCGATAGGGGAAGTGATTTCCGATTCGGAACTGTCCCTTGACGTCAAGCTGGTCCTGATCACCAACGGCAGCCTGATCCACAGGCAGACCGTCAGGGAAGGATTGGGGAAAATGGCGGCATTGAACGGAGAAGTCTGGTTCAAGCTCGACAGCGCGACAGCCGAGGGGCGAAAACGGATCAACGATTCGGCGATGGAGAGCGAAAAGGTCCTCGAAAACCTGGGCATCGCCGCATCGCTTTGCCCGACATGGCTGCAGACCTGCGTTTTCCAGTTCGACGGCGCTCCTCCTTCGAAAGCGGAAAGGGAAGCTTATCTCGAACTGATTTCTCCCCTGACGAAGGAATTGAAGGGCGTGCTGCTTTACGGACTCGCCCGCAAATCCTGCCAGATGGAGGCGGAAAGATTGTCTCCCGTTTCCCGGGAATGGATGGAGGCTTTCGGGGAAGACATCGGGAAAACAGGGCTTCCCGTCAAAATCTTTTTCTGAAATTCGCTTTTTCGGGTAAAATTCCAGGTTTTCAAACACAAGCATGGCACTCATCGTTCAAAAATACGGCGGCACTTCGGTCGGCAGTCCTGATCGCATCAGGAATGTCGCGAAGCGCGTCGCCAAATTCAGGGCTCAGGGGCATCAGGTCGTGGTGGTGGTCTCGGCCATGAGCGGAGAAACCAACCGCCTCATCGCGCTCGCCCGGGAGATCCAGGCGCGGCCGGACCCCAGGGAGCTCGACGTGATGGTTTCCACCGGCGAGCAGGTGACGATTGCGCTCCTTGCCATGGCCCTGATGGAAATCGGGATCAAGGCGAAAAGCTATACCGGCGCGCAGGTGAGAGTGCTCACCGACAGCGCTTTCACCAAGGCGAGAATAGTCTCGATCGACGAAGAGAAGATGCGGGCGGATCTCGATTCGGGCCATGTCGTCGTCGTCGCGGGATTCCAGGGGGTCGATATGGACGGCAACATCACCACCCTGGGGCGCGGGGGATCGGATACCACCGGGGTTGCCCTTGCCGCCGCGCTGAAGGCGGACGAATGCCAGATCTACACCGATGTCGACGGCGTTTATACCACCGACCCGCGCATCGTGCCCAAGGCGAGAAGGCTGAAATCGATCACCTTCGAGGAAATGCTGGAAATGGCGAGCCTGGGATCGAAGGTATTGCAGATCCGCTCGGTCGAATTCGCCGGAAAATACAAGGTCAAACTTCGCGTGCTCTCTTCCTTCGAGGAGGAGGGGGAGGGTACGCTGATTACTTTCGAGGAAGAGGGCAAAATGGAACAGCCGATCATTTCCGGTATCGCATTCAATCGCGACGAAGCGAAAATCACCGTGCGCGGCGTGCCGGACAAGCCGGGAATCGCCTACCAGATACTGGGGCCCGTGGCGGACGCCAATATCGAGGTGGACATGATCATCCAGAACGTCGGCGCAGAAGGCGCGACCGATTTCTCCTTCACCGTGCACAAGAACGATTTTGACAAGGCGATCAGCATCCTCAAGGGAGTTCAGTCCCATCTTGAGGCGAGAGAGGTGCTCGGAGACGACAGGATCGCAAAGGTGTCGGTGGTCGGCGTAGGTATGCGCTCCCACGTCGGGGTGGCGAGCCAGATGTTCAGGACGCTCGCCGAGGAAGGGATCAATATACAGATGATTTCCACTTCCGAAATCAAGATCTCGGTCGTGATCGACGAGAAG
>JAJZQY010000048.1:3289-9868 GCA_021806605.1 Pseudomonadota bacterium | reverse complement strand
CCGAAGATTCCATCGTAAGCTGCCTTCAGCAGTTCGATCTTGTCCTTCTCATAAGGACGCCCGCTTACCTCATGACGGAAGTCGTTGAGCGCGCGTACCATGTCATCGGTAAGGCTCTTGGCTAGTGCGCGAACGCTGATTTCATATCCGCTGGCAAAGCACCGTTCGAGTCGCTCGGATAGCTCCACGCGCTGAACGCCCTTGGTCAGTTTTCCAGTGTCCGCATCTCCGAGATTGCCGAGCGACGTCGATTCCCAGCAAAATATCGAGCCTTTGGCATCGCGTGGATCGTCAAAGCGATAGACCATTCCGACATGCGACCACTTGCTGAGCGTGAAGAATTTGATTCCCTCCGAGATTCCGCCTTTTCCGGAAAACAGGAGGATGTCGCCGGTCTTCAGTTGGCTGCGTATACTTTCATACTTCATGGCTTCCTCCTCCGTGAAATGGGCAATGCGAGCGGCGGCGCCCGCATCTGTTTTATAGCACCTTTTCCGGCATTACTGGATTTCCGGCGCGGGAATAAAAAAACCCCGCTTTCGCGGGGTTTTTCAGGATGCTGCTGCTTACTTCTTCGTGCCGGAGACTTCGACGACCACGCGGCGGTCGGGCTGCAGGCATTCGATCAGCTTCTTGGTGGCCTTCTTGCCTTTGCACTCGCCCGGCTTGGTGACTGGGTCGGTCTTGCCCTTTCCGGTGGTGAATATCTTGGTGGGGGCGATGCCATGCGCATCGACCAGATATTTCTTGACCGATTCGGCGCGGCGCACGGAGAGCTTCATGTTGTATTCATCCGTCCCGATCCTGTCGGTGTGCCCGGTCACGCTGATGGCGTCGTAATTGACGCTCTGCAGGTCGGTTGCGAGTTTGTCCAGGGACTTCTTGCCTTCAGGCTTCACGTCGGCCTTGTCGAAATCGAACAGGGAGCCGGCTGAAAGCGTCAGCTTCTCGGGGGCCGCTACAGGCGCCTCGACTGCCCTGGGGGCCGGTGCCGCCGGGGCCGGCGCAGGCGCTGCAGCAGGCTTCGGCGCGCTTCCGAACGGGAATACCAGGCTCACCGAATAGACATTGATGTTGCTTCGGCCGCTGATCCCATCGTTAATCCGGTAAGTTTCCCACTCGCCGCGAACTTCGGCCGCCGGGGTGATGTCGTACTGGATGCCCAGGCCCGCATCATAATTGATTTCGCTGTTGGAGGGACTGGCATTCGTCACGCCCGTGCCGACGAAGGAGTCGCGGGTATAGGCATCCTGGAGACCAAGCCTGCCAAAAAACGAGAATTTCTCCGAGATCGGCAGGATGCCCAGTGCGTCCAGGTTCCATCCATTGACCTTGAGCGAGCCGTTCAGCGCTGGCGTGGCCGATGAAAGGCCGAATTTTCCCAGATCGAAGTAGCCGCCCTCGATGGCGAAGTTGGGGTTGAACTTGTAGCCTCCGAAAAGCTTGTAGGCGGTGTCGTTGCTGCTGCTGCTGATTGCGGTTGCCGCCGACCCGACGCCTGCGGCGATGCCGGCGTTGTTGAAGTTCGACCTCGACTGGCCGACTCCGGCACCGGCATACCATCCGTTGATGTCGTCGGCCTGCGCGCTCGCAGCCCCCATGCCCAGCAGGCCGAGCGCCACCCAAATTTTGGCTGATTTCATTTTTTCTCCTTATCGAAATAATCCTGATACTGTAGAACGCGCACTACCCCGCATGCGTTGACACGAAGCGCCACGATGTCCTCCAATTACAGACAAGTATAGCCGCCAAATGGTTCAAGTCAAAGCATGGATATCATCGGGATGCGGCTTGCTCCGGCCGGGTTTCATGGACTATATTGGGATTATCGATTCGATCGGGAGGCCGCATGAGCATTGAAGACGAACTGCAGTCGACCATTGACGACCTGGTGCAGGAGGGGAAGGGCATTCTTGCCGCGGACGAGAGCCAGCCCACCATCGCCAAGCGCTTCGCGCAGTACGGCATCGAATCGACTCCCGAATCGAGGCGCGCATACCGCTCCCTGCTTTTTTCGACGCCCGGAATGGAAGATTCCATCAGTGGCGTGATCCTTTACGAGGAAACGCTGCTGCAGCGCGACGATCGGGATAGGCTGATCCCGGAGATGCTGTCGGCCAGGCACGTGGTGCCCGGAATAAAGGTCGACAGAGGAACCGTTGCCCTCGCCAATTCTCCCGGGGACAAGATCACCGAAGGGCTGGACGGCCTGGCGGGCAGGCTCGATGCATACAAGGCGCAGGGAGCCCGTTTTGCCAAATGGCGGGAAGTCTATGCCATAGGAGAGAGAAATCCCTCCCCTCTTGCCTTGGAGGCCAATGCCGAGACGCTGGCCCGCTACGCTGCGATCTGCCAGGAGGCTGGTCTTGTTCCGATCGTCGAGCCCGAGGTGCTGATCGACGGGGATCACGACATGAAGCGCTGCTTCGAGGCGACGGAATCCGTATTGCATGCCGTATTTCACGCGCTTTGCAGGCACGGGGTGGTTCTGGAGCACATGCTGCTCAAGCCGAGCATGGTCCTGCCGGGAAAGAATCATCCGCAGAAGGCGGCTCCCGGCCAGGTGGCGGAGGCGACGATCAGGGTGCTGCGCAGGACGGTTCCCGCGGCAGTGCCGAGCATCAATTTCCTGTCCGGAGGGCAGGGACCTGAGGAAGCGACGGCCAATCTGAATGCGATGAATGCGATGCTGTCCGATCCCCCATGGGCGATTTCCTTTTCCTACGGGCGCGCCCTGCAGCAACCGGCATTGGCTGCCTGGGCCGGCAGGAGCGAAAATGGCGGGGAGATGCAGAAAAGGTTTCTCGAACGGGCGAGGCTGAACGGCCTTGCTCGCCGGGGAGAGTATGCCCGCGAAATGGAGAATGAATGATGCGCTATGTCCGCTGGTTTTCCGGGATCGGCATGGATGACGTGCAGTTCGTCGGGGGGAAGAATGCCTCGCTCGGAGAAATGTACCGCGAGCTCACTCCCTTCGGGGTCAGGGTGCCGAACGGATTCGCCATCACTGCGCAAGCCTATCGCTATGTCCTCGACGAGGCGGGCGCATGGCCGAAGCTGCATGAGGCGCTGGATGGCCTCAACGTGAACGATGTGGACGATCTGGCGCGTCGGGCGCGGATGGCGAGGGATATCGTCTACGGCGCCCCCTTGCCGCAGGACCTCGCAGCAGAAATCGCCGCAGCCTATGCAGAACTGAAGCGGGAATACGGGAACCATCTCACGGTCGCGGTCAGGAGTTCGGCAACCGCAGAGGATCTGCCTACTGCGAGCTTCGCCGGTCAGCATGAGACCTATCTCAACATATCGGGGGAAGCCAAGCTGATCGACTCGGTCAGGCGCTGCTTCGCGAGCCTGTTCATGGATCGCGCCATACGCTACCGGGTCGACAACGGTTTCGACCATTTCAAGGTCTATCTCTCGGTGGGCGTGATGAAAATGGTGCGCTCCGATCTGGCCGCCAGCGGCGTGATTTTTTCCATCGACACCGAGACGGGATTTTCGGATGTGGTTTTCATCACCGGCGCCTACGGCCTCGGCGAGAATGTGGTGCAGGGGGCGGTTGATCCGGACGAGTTCTATGTATTCAAGCCTTCCCTGAGAGAAGGAAAGCGCGCCGTGCTGCGCCGCTCCCTCGGCGGAAAGGAAATCCGGATGGTCTATTCGGAAGGCGAGGGGCGGGAGACGACCCGCAATTCGCCGACGCCCAAGGAGGACCAGCGGCGCTTTTGCATCAGCGATGTCGAAGTGCTGGAGCTTGCGGATTATGCGGTCAGGATCGAGGACCACTACAGCGCGAAAGCCGGGCGAACCATGCCCATGGACATGGAATGGGCGAAGGACGGCAGCGACGGCTTGCTTTACATGGTTCAGGCGAGGCCCGAGACGGTCGCTTCCAGAAAATCCTTCGACATGCTGGAGGAATACGAACTGGAAGGGCGCGGCGAAGTGCTGGCCAAAGGGCGCGCCGTGGGCGGGAAGGTCGCCTCCGGTCGCGCGCACGTCATCACCAATGTCGGACAGCTCAACGCGTTCAGGGAAGGGGAGGTGCTCGTTGCGGATACCACCACCCCCGATTGGGGAACGGTGATGAAGCTCGCTTCGGCCATCGTGACCAATCGCGGCGGGCGGACCTGCCATGCCGCTATCGTGGCCCGTGAGCTCGGCATTCCCGCGGTGGTCGGCTGCGACAATGCGACAGAATCGATCAAGAACGGGAAGGAAGTGACGGTTTCCTGCGCGGAAGGCGACGTGGGCATGGTGTATTCGGGCATTTTGCCGGTCAGGAGAACGCTCACCGACCTTTCGTCCCTGCCGAGGCCGCAGACGCATCTCATGATCAACATCGGCAATCCGGACATCGCTTTCCAGGCGAGATTCCTGCCCAACGACGGGGTGGGGCTCGCCAGGATGGAATTCATCATCGACCAGTACATCAAGGCCCATCCCATGGCGCTGCTCCATCCGGAAAAAGTGAAGGATGGCGGCGAGCGGGCGAGCCTCGAGGCGCTGACCCGCTTTCACGCCAGCCCCGCCGACTTTTTCGTGGAAAGGCTCTCGGAAGGAGTAGGGACCATCGCGGCGGCTTTTTATCCCAAGCCGGTGATCGTGCGCATGTCGGATTTCAAGACCAACGAATATGCCTCCCTTCTGGGCGGACGCTGGTTCGAGCCGGACGAGAGCAATCCCATGCTGGGGTTCCGCGGCGCTTCCCGCTATACCCATCCGGCCTATGCCGAGGGTTTCGCATTGGAATGCCGGGCCATGAAGCGCGTGCGCGACGACATGGGACTTTCCAACGTGAAGCTGATGATCCCGTTCTGCCGCAGGGTGGAGGAAGGGCAGCGGGTGCTGGATGCGATGGCGCAGCACGGCCTCAAGCGCGGCGAGAATGAACTGGAAATCTACGTCATGTGCGAAATCCCCAACAATGTGGTTCAGATCGACGCCTTTTCCCGGCTTTTCGACGGATTTTCCATAGGTTCGAACGATCTCACCCAGCTTGTCCTCGGCGTCGACCGGGATTCCCAGATCGTTTCCTTCGATTTCGACGAACGGGACCCGGGGGTCATGGAGATGATCAGGCTCACCGTCGAAGGCGCCCGGCGCAACGGACGCCATTCCGGAATCTGCGGGCAGGCTCCTTCGGATTACCCGGAGATGGCGCAATATCTCGTCGAGATCGGCATCGACTCGATCAGCCTCAATCCCGACACGGTGCTCAAGACCACGCGCCATGTGCTCGAAGTCGAAAAACGTCTGGGACGTCCGCCGAGATAGCCTGACCCTTGGCCAATACCGAAGACGTGTAATACACTGTGCCCATGATCGAATTGAAACAGGTGGATCTCTCCCGGGATCCGGATGCGCGCTGGTATGTGAAGGAAGAACTCGTCCAGGTCGCCTTCGCGAAGGCGGAAGGGGAGCTTGTCAGCCTGGAGGGCCCCAACTGCTACGGCATCGGGGATGCGCTTGTCACGGGTTCGACGGGTAGCCGCTGGTGCGTGTCCCGCGAGCGCTTTAATTCCAGATACGATCCCGTTCCTCCCTGCCGGGCGGGCCAGGACGGCCCCTACCGCAACAAGCCCGTTCCCGTGCTCGCGAAGCAGATGAAGGAAGCTTTCAGCATCGCAAGGTCGGCAGGAGGCGACATCCTTTCGGGTGCATCGGGCGACTGGCTGATGCAGTACGCTCCGGGCGATTTCGGCATCACGCAAGATTCGAGGTTCCGCCAGGTATACAGGCGGTCGCAGCAGGCCTGATGGCGGTGCCGTTCAGCGGACGCGAAAACCATGCATGAAATGTCGCTGATGCAGGACGTTCTTGAAATCATCCAGGAGGCCGCCAGGGAAAAGAAATTCGGCACAGTGAAAACCGTCTGGCTGGAAATCGGTGCGCTCTCCGGGGTCGATCCTCAGGCGATGAGTTTCTGTTTCGATGCGGTGATGCAGGGTTCGGTGGCGGACGGGGCGATCCTGGAAATACTCCACAAGCCCGGGCTGGCACGGTGCATGAAATGCGCGAAGGAGGTGGAAATTTCGGCAAGATTCGATGCCTGTCCGCTTTGCGCCGGTTTTGAACTGCAGGTGACGGGGGGAGCCGAGATGCGCGTGAAGGAACTGGAAGTGGAATAGACCGGGAGGGGGCATGTGCACTGTTTGCGGTTGCAGCGACAAGCGGGATGGACGGTACAGGAAGGTCAAGGGCGGTCTGCATTTCGGCCTCGGAGCGGCGGGCCTGCATGTCCCGGGAATGAGCCAGAGCCGGCTGGTTCAGGTCGAACGCGACATCCTCTCCAAAAACGACGCCTATGCCGGGAACAACCGCGGCATGCTCGCTGCGCGCGGGATTCTTGCGCTGAACCTCGTTTCCAGCCCGGGCTCGGGAAAAACCACGCTGCTCACCCGGACCATCGAGCGCCTGAAGGGCGAAGTGCCGATCTCGGTGATAGAGGGCGACCAGGAAACCAGTTTCGATGCGGACCGCATCCGGGAGACCGGAGTGCCCGCCATCCAGATCAATACGGGAAAGGGATGCCACCTGGATGCGCGGATGGTGGGAGATGCGATGAAGCGGCTG
>JAJZQY010000048.1:0-3189 GCA_021806605.1 Pseudomonadota bacterium | reverse complement strand
CGAACCGGCGCTACCGCCACCCTTTCATCAACTGCACCCATTGCGGGCCGCGCTACACGATAGTCGGGAAGCTGCCTTACGACAGGAAACATACCAGCATGGCGAAATTCGCCCAATGCCCGGCCTGCGAAGAGGAGTATCGCGATCCATTGGACCGGCGCTTCCATGCCCAGCCCAATGCCTGCAAGGCGTGCGGGCCGCAGCTTGCCCTGGCGGATGCGAAAGGCGTTCCGGAAGATGATGATCCGCTTGGCTCCGCACTAAGGCATATCCTTTCGGGAAAGATCCTCGCGATCAAGGGAATCGGGGGCTTTCATCTCGTTTGCGATGCGCGGAACAGGGATGCGGTGGCGCGGCTCAGAGCGTCCAAGTGCCGCTTGGAAAAGCCGCTTGCAATCATGGTCTCGGGCAGCGCTTCCCTCGCGCCTTTCGCCGTATCGAGCCGACAGGAAATCGCTCTTCTCGAATCGCGGGAGAGGCCCATCGTGCTCCTAAGTAAGACGGAAAAATGCGATGCGGCGCTTCCCGGCGTGGCCCCTGGCGCAGCCTTCATCGGCGCCATGCTGCCCTATACGCCGCTTCAATACCTGCTGTTTCACGAGGCTGCCGGAAGGCCGGATGGGCTTTCGTGGCTGGAAGAAGAGCAGCCGCTCGTTCTCGTCATGACGAGCGCCAATCCGAAGGGCGAGCCGCTCGTCATGGATGACGCCGAGGCGCTCGAGAGGCTGGAGGGCATCGCCGATTGTTTTCTACTGCACGACAGGGATATTCTGCAGCGCTGTGACGACAGCGTGATGCGCTGGAACGGAGAGGCGCCGCAATTCGTTCGCCGCGCGCGCGGGTTCACGCCCCGGGCCTTGAAGCTGCCTATGTCCGGTCCTTCCGTGCTCGCCTTCGGTTCCGGCTACAAGAACACGGTTTGCGCAACGCGAGGCGGCGAGGCATTCCTCTCCCAGCATATCGGCGATCTGGACAATGCCGCTTCATGCCGCGCGCTCGAAGATGCGGCGGCGCACCTCCTGGACGTGCTTCAGATCGAGCCGCAAATCGTGGCGCACGACCTGCATCCCGATTTCTTCAGTTCGCGCCATGCGGCGGAATTCGCCGCGAGGAAGGGTGTCGCTGCAGTCGCGGTGCAGCACCACCATGCGCATGTCGCGGCAGTGATGGCCGAGCATGGGGTTAATGGGCCGGTTCTCGGGCTCGCGCTGGACGGAACCGGCCTGGGGGAGGATGGCGGTATATGGGGAGGGGAGCTCCTTCGGGTGGGTGCGGAAGGCGGATTTTCCCGCCTGGGCCATCTTGCGCATCTCGCGCTTCCCGGAGGAGACAGCGCCGCACGCGAGCCCTGGCGAATGGCCGCAAGCGCCTTGCACGCATTGGGCCGGGACGATGAAATCGTCCGGCGCTACGGCAAACTCCGCGGCAATATGCTGATCGAAATGATCGAGAGGGGCTTGAATGTTCCGCTGACCAGCAGCGCAGGGAGATGGTTCGACGCAGCAGCGGGCATTCTGGGCGTGATCGAAAAAACCAGCTTCGAGGGGCAGGCTGCGATGCTGCTCGAAGGGCTCGCCCACAGGCACGGTCCCGTGGCCCCGCTCGACACGGGCTTCATCCTGGCAGGGGGGATTCTGGATTTTCTGCCCCTGATCGAAGCCCTGGCCGATATGCAGGACGCCGCATACGGGGCGGCGCTTTTTCATGCGACCCTTGCCGAAGGGCTGGGGCAATGGCTTCGCGCCGGGGGGGAGGCCACCGTTGTCCTTTCCGGGGGCTGCTTCATGAATTCCATTTTGAGCCGGTCTTTGAAGGCGAAGCTGGAAGGCCATGCCGTGCTGGAGGCCCGGTTCGCTCCCCCCAACGACGGCGGCATCAGCCTCGGGCAGGCTTATGTCGCCATGCAAAGAGGGATCGCGGCATGTGCCTAGCCATTCCCGCCAGGGTTATATCTCTGCTCGAAAAAAGCCGTGCCATGATCGATATTGGCGGGGTGCAGAAGGAAGTTTCCCTGGAATTGCTGGACGATGTGGCCGTGGGCGATTACGTGGTGGTCCATGTCGGCTATGCGCTGTCGCGCCTCAACGAGGAAGAGGCGCAAAAGACCCTGGCGCTGTTTGCGGAACTGGACGGAAGCCAGGAATGACGGGCGCAATGCAATATGTGGACGAATACCGGGACGGAGAACTGGCGCGCCATCTCGCGGGAAAAATCGCAAAAGAAGTGCATGCGGGGTGGCAATACCGCTTCATGGAATTTTGCGGCGGACACACCCATGCCATTTTCCGCTACGGCATAGCGGACCTGCTTCCCCCGGGAGTGAAACTGGTCCATGGTCCGGGCTGCCCCGTATGCGTGCTTCCGGTCGGCCGCATCGACAGCGCGATAGCGCTGGCGAAGAATCCTCGCGTGATTCTGGCGACCTATGCCGACATGATGCGGGTGCCGGGCTCTCATTTTGCGAGTCTCATCAGGGCCAGGGCGGAAGGCGCCGATGTGCGCATGATCTATTCCGCGGCGGACGCCCTGAATATCGCCCGGGAGAATCCCACCCGCGAAGTGGTTTTTTTCGCCATTGGCTTCGAGACCACCACCCCGCCCACCGCGCTCGCCGTCAGGCAGGCGAAAGGCGACGGGCTCGCCAACTTCTCGGTGTTTTGCAATCATGTACTCACCCCTCCCGCCTTGAGAGGAATACTCGACGAGCCCGAGGCGATGCTCGACGGCGTGATAGGCCCTTCCCATGTCAGCGCAGTGATCGGCACCGGCGCCTATGAATTCGTTGCGAAAGACTACGGAAAGCCGGTGGTGATAGCCGGATTCGAGCCGCTCGACGTGATGCAGGCGCTGCTCATGCTGGTGCGCCAGGTCAATTCTGCCCATGCCGTCATCGAAAACGAATACATTCGTGCAGTCGGCGCGGAAGGCAACCGAAAGGCGCAGGCGCTCATGGATGAAGTGTTCGAGTTGCGCGAATCCTTCGAGTGGCGGGGCTTGGGATGGCTGCCGTGGAGCGCGAGAAAACTCAAGCCGGATTATGCCGAATTCGATGCGGAGGCGAAATTCGGCATGTCGCATCATGCCGTTCCGGAGCCCAAGGCATGCGAATGCGGCGACATTTTGCGCGGAGTCAGGAGCCCGAAGGACTGCAAGGTTTTCGGCACGGCATGCACTCCGGAGCATCCCATC
>JAJZQY010000047.1 GCA_021806605.1 Pseudomonadota bacterium | reverse complement strand
GCGCGCGGCGCGATTTCCGTCACCGAGCGCGCCGCCTATATCGGGCGCATCAGGAATCTCGCGAAAAGCGTGGCTGCAGCATACTTCGACAGCCGCGCCCGCCTGGGATTTCCCATGGCCCCCCGCGAATGGGCGGACGAAGTGCTGGCGAAGATGGAGAAGGCATGATGAAGAACCTTCTGGTCGAGCTTTTCGTCGAGGAACTGCCTCCCAAGTCGCTCAGGAAGCTGGGCGAGGCTTTCGGCAGCGAACTGGCGCGCAGCCTGATGCTGAAAGGGCTGGTCGCCGCCCCTGACATCGGGCAATCGTGCACGATGTTCGCATCTCCAAGACGGTTGGCGGTGCTGATAAGGAATGTGCGCGAGAAGGCTGAAGACACGCTTGAGGAAATCAAGCTGATGCCGATCAAGATCGGGCTGGATTCCGAAGGAAAACCAGCGCCCGCATTGCTGAAGAAACTGGCCTCCCTGGGGGTCGACGAGGAAATCGCTCCCACGCTGATCCGCGAGAAAGATGAAACGCTGTTTCTCGACAGGACGAAAGCGGGGGCCACCCTCGCCGAGGGGCTCCAGGAAGCGCTGGCAGAAGCCATTGCAAAGCTGCCCATCCCGAAAGTGATGACTTACCAGCTCGAAGACGGCTGGGAGAGCGTGAAGTTCGTGCGCCCTGTGCACGGCCTGGTCGCGCTTCACGGTGCGGAAATCGTTCCGGTATCCATTCTCGGCATGACCTCAGGGAGAAAGACCAGGGGGCACAGGTTCGAAGCGAAGCGCGATTTCATCGAAATCGATGACGCGGACAGCTATGAAAATCAGATGGAAAACGAAGGCGCGGTGACTCCCTCATTCGAGAAGCGCCGGGACGAGATTCTGCGCCAGCTTAACGAAGCTGCCTCGAAACTCGGCGGCGTGAAGCCGGTCGAGGACGAAGCCCTGCTCGACGAAGTCGCCGCCCTGGTCGAGCGCCCCAACGTGCTGGTCGGCAAATTCGACAGAACATTCCTCGAAGTGCCCCAGGAATGCCTGATACTGACCATGAAGGCGAACCAGAAATATTTCCCCCTGCTCGATTCGCACGGAAAATTGACCGACCGGTTCTTGATCGTCTCCAACATCAGGCCGTCCGATCCTTCGGCGGTGACTGGCGGAAACGAGCGCGTGGTGAGGCCGAGGCTTGCGGACGCGAAATTCTTCTTCGACCAGGACAGGAAGAAGCCGCTCGATTCGCGCATCATGGGCCTTTCCAGAATCGTCTACCACAACAGGCTGGGAAGCCTGGGCGAGCGCGTGGAGCGGGTCCAGGCGATCGCGCGGGCCATCGGCCTGCAGCTGGGCGGGGAAACCTTGGCGCGGCAGGCCGACCAGGCCGCGCTTCTCTCGAAGGCCGACCTCACCACCGACATGGTCGGAGAATTCCCCGAGCTGCAGGGCATCATGGGGCGCTATTACGCGCTTCACGACGGCCATTCTCCCGAGATCGCCTTCGCCATCGAGGACCATTACAGGCCGAGATTTTCCGGGGACGAGCTGCCGCGCAACCAGGTCGGAATCTGCGTCGCCCTGGCAGACAAGCTGGAAGCGCTTTGCGGCATGTTCGGCATCGGACAGACCCCAACCGGGGACAAGGACCCCTTCGCCCTGCGCCGCCATGCTTTGGGGGTGATCCGCATCCTGATCGAAACGCCCGTACCCCTTCCCCTCAATCAACTCGTGAACACTGCCTTTTCGGCATTCCCAAGAGGCCTAATCGGCGACGCGCACACCGATCTGGAGTCTTTCATTATCGAAAGGTTGCGCGGCTATCTGAGGGAAGCCGGATACGGCCATGACGAAGTCGAATCGGTGCTTTTTATGGGGCCGAGATTGGATGATGTACCCAACCGGCTCAGTGCGGTCAGATCTTTTTCCGCACTTCCAGCGGCGGCGAGTCTAGCCGCTGCAAACAAGCGCGTAGTGAACATCCTCAAGCAAGCTGAAGCGAAAGGTGAGTCCTTCGTGAATGCGGACAGGGCAGACCTGGCAGAACCGGCGGAATTAGCCCTTTTTGATGCGCTCTCTGCAGTTTCACCGACAGCGGAAGCCTATTTCAAACAGGGCGATTATTCGGAATATTTGAAAGCTTTTGCAGTGCTGAAAGAGCCCGTCGATTCGTTTTTCGACAATGTGATGGTCATGACGGAAGATGACCGCCTGCGCCAGAATCGCCTAGCATTGCTCAGGGATCTGAGAAGCGCGATGAACAAGGTCGCCGACATTTCGAGGCTGGCATCTTGAAGCTGATCATTCTCGACCGCGACGGGGTCATCAATTTCGATTCCGACCAGTTCATCAAAAGCCCGGAGGAATGGAAGCCCGTCCCCGGCAGCCTGGAAGCGATAGCCCGGCTCAACCATGCGGGATACACCGTCGTCGTCGCGACCAACCAGTCTGGGATAGGGCGCGGCCTTTTCGAAATGTCCACCCTCACCGCCATCCACGAGAAGCTGCAGAAAATGCTCGCCCAGGCGGGGGGACGGGTGGAGGCCTTCTTCTATTGCCCCCATACCGCGGACCTGAAATGCTCCTGCAGAAAGCCCGAGCCCGGCATGCTTCTGGAAATCGCCGACCGCTTCGATGTCGATCTCGGGGGAGTCCCGGCGATCGGCGACTCGCTGCGCGACCTGGTTTCTGCCGAAAAGGTGGGAGCCAAACCCATCCTGGTGCTGACCGGCAAGGGGCAGAAAACCCTAGAAAACGGTGGATTGCCTGTCGGCACCCAGGTTTTCCGGGATCTTTCCGAAGCGGTGCAGTCTCTCGTGGAGTGAGCATGATTTTCCTGCGCTCCCTGATCTTCATCGTGCTGCAAAGCGCGCTGACCCCTTTCTTTTCGATCGCATCCCTGCTCACTTTCCCCTTCCATCCCCTGACCCGCTACAGGGTAATTTCGCAGTGGGCGCGCATCGTGATGTTCCTCGTCGAGGCAATCTGCGGGGTGAAATACCGGGTCCAGGGGATGGAAAACATTCCCGACCGCCCCTGCGTGGTCCTCTCCAACCACCAGTCGGCATGGGAAACCATCGCCTTCCAGGTCATTCTCCCGCCCCAGGTCTGGGTGCTCAAGAAGGAACTGCTGAAGATCCCCTTCTTCGGCTGGGGGCTCGCCATGACGAGCCCGATCGCGATCGACCGGGAAGAAGGGAGAGCCGCGCTCAAGCAGCTGATCGACCAGGGAAAGGACAGGCTGGAAATGGGGTTCTTCGTCATCGTTTTCCCGGAAGGCACGCGCATCCCCCCCGGTCAAATCGCGCCTTTCAGGATAGGCGGGGCATGGCTTGCGACGCACAGCGGAAGCCTGGCGCTGCCGATCGCCCACAATGCGGGCAGCCTTTGGGGTAAAAACGCATTCATCAAGCGCCCGGGCACCATCACGGTCAGCATAGGCGAGCCGATCGAAACGAAAGGCATGAAGCCCAATGAACTCAACGCGAAGGTCGAGGAGTGGGTGCGCGCGGAAATGGCGAAAATGGGGAAGCCTTGAAGGAGAAGACGGTCAACCTTTCCGGACGGGAAATGCGCTATGTTCTGAAGCGCAGCAGCCGGCGCACCGTCGGGCTCAGGATCACCCCGGGCGGCCTCACCGTCAGCATTCCGCTGAGGATGCCGGAATATGGCATCGACGACATCCTGAAGGCGAAGGCAGGATGGATACTGAAGAAGCTGGACGAGGCCCGATCCCATCCCCCCCGGCAGTGGGCGGACGGGGAAGCGATCCCTTACTTGGGAAAGCCTCATGCCTTGCGCATCGTCCATGCGGCAAGAACCAGGGCGGACATGAAGGAAGGCTTCCTGGAAGTCGCCCTGCCGGAAGCCCGCCCCGAAAAAATCGAGGCCGCGGTCGTCGGCTGGTACAAGCGGCAGGCGCTGGACTGCTTCGCGGAAAGGATCGCCCACTACTGCCCGAAGCTCGGGCTGCAACTGCCCAGACTCCACATTTCCAGCGCCAGAACGCGCTGGGGAAGCTGCAACTCGAAAGGCGAAGTGAGGCTCAACTGGCGCCTAATGCGCCTGCCGATCGAGCTCGTCGACTACGTGGTCGCCCACGAGCTTTCCCACCTCATCGAAATGAACCATTCTCCCGCATTCTGGAAAACCGTGGAAAGCATCTATCCGGCCTACCGGACAGCGCGGATGGCGCTCAGGCGCGATTCGCTGTGGTAACATGCTTCTATTTGGAAATGCGATGCGGACAATCCTCCTCCTGCTCCTGTTCTCCCTGGCCCTGGAAGGCTGCGGGCTGAAGGGCCCGCTCTACCTGCCCACTCCCCAGAACCAGACGAAATGAATTCCTTTTCCTACCGCAACGGCGTTCTCCATGCCGAGGATGCATCGCTCGAATCCGTCGCCGAAAAATACGGCACGCCCTGCTACGTCTATTCCAGAGCCGCCCTGGTTTCGGCTTTCAGGGCCTATTCCGACGCATTTTCACCGAGAGACCACCTGGTCTGCTACGCGGTCAAGGCGAATTCCAACATCGCGATCCTGAATCTCTTCGCGAGAATGGGCAGCGGCTTCGACATCGTCTCGATCGGGGAAATGGAGCGCGTGCTGAAAGCGGGGGGCGATCCCGCCAGAATCGTTTTTTCAGGCGTGGGAAAGCGCGAGGACGAAATGCGCGCCGCCCTTTCCGCCGGCATCCTCTGCTTCAACGTGGAATCCGAGGGCGAACTGGAGCGCCTCGATCTGGTCGCGAAAAACATGGGCAAACGCGCCAGCATCAGCTTCAGGGTCAATCCCAACGTGGATGCGAAAACCCACCCCTACATTTCGACGGGACTCAGGCAGAACAAGTTCGGCATTCCCTACGATGACGCGCTGCGGCTCTACAGGAAGGCGAATGCCATGGAGAACCTCGCCATCCTCGGAATAGACTGCCACATCGGCTCGCAGCTCACCGAAATCCCCCCGTTCGTCGAGGCGCTCGAAAAGATCCTGCTGCTCGTCGACGAACTCGAAAAGGAAGGCATCGCGCTTTCCCATATCGACGTGGGTGGCGGGCTCGGCATCCGCTACCGGGAAGAGCGCCCTCCCGAAATTGCGGATTACGCGAAAGCCCTCCTGGAAAAATTGCAGGGACGCCCCCAGAAGATTCTGCTCGAACCCGGAAGATTCCTGGTCGGGAACGCCGGAATTCTGCTGACCAGACTCGAATACCTGAAGCACGGCGAGGAAAAGCATTTCGCCATAGTCGACTGCGCGATGAACGACCTGATGCGCCCCGCCCTTTACGACGCCTACCACGAGATAATCCCGGTGAAGCAGAACGGGGGGAAAGGCGAGCTCTGCGAAATCGTCGGTCCGGTCTGCGAAACCGGGGACTTCCTGGGACACGACCGGAATCTCGCTGCAAGGCAGGGGGATCTGCTCGCCATTTGCTCGGCGGGCGCCTACGGCATGAGCATGAGCTCCAACTACAATTCGAGGCCCAGAGCCGCAGAAGTCCTGGTCGACGGCGCTTCGCTCCATCTCGTCAGGGAAAGGGAAACAATTTCCCAACTGATGGCGGCCGAAAAACTCGTCCCCTGACTACTTCGCGATCCTGACGAGATTTCTCCCGGCCTGTTTCGCGTTGTAGAGCGCGACGTCGGCTGCCTTGATGAGCGCATCGAACCCGCCCATTCCCGAATTCCTGATGGCCACGCCGATGCTCGCCGTGACGGGAATCCGGACTTTCCCGTCCACGAAAGGCGCGGATTCCACTGCCGACCTGAGCCGTTCGGCGCATTGCTCGGCGGCCTTCCGATTGGCATCGGGGAGAATCGCCAGGAACTCCTCCCCGCCGAAGCGGCAGATCACGTCCTGGGCCCTGGACGCCTTCCTCAGCACATGGGCGAAATGGCGGATCACCTTGTCTCCGATGTCGTGACCGTAAACGTCGTTGATCGGCTTGAACCTGTCTATGTCCAGCATCATGCAAGCAAGCTCCCCGGAGCGATTCCATTCCCAGGCCATGCGCTCCATGGCATAGCGCCTGTTCGGCAGGCCGGAAAGCGGGTCGGTACGGGAAGCTTCCTGCGCACGCCGGTTCGCCACGGCGAGATCGGAAGCGACATTGCGCAATTCTTCCCTGTCCTTCGACAGCTCCTCCCGCATTTCCACGAAACGCCGCGCCGCGAGGAGGTGGGCCGCGAGAAAGCGCTGCCCGCGGGAAAGGGCGATGCAGTCGTCCGCGCCCGCCTCGAAAGCCTCGACCTGGCTTTCCAGGTCGTCCTCTCCGGCGAGAAGAACGGCATAGACGAGCTTTCCGAAAGGCAGCTTGCGCAAAGCTTCGATGAATGCCGGCCCCGCCAGGCCCGGCACGGAAAATTCGCACAGGACCAGCTGGGGATCGGCCTCCAGAGCGATCCGCATGGCTTCCTCCTCCGTGGAGGCCGTCAATACGGCATGGCCCAGGGAAGCGAGAAATCCCGAAAGCTCCGACAACCCAGGCTCCTTTGCAATCAGGAGAATTTGCAGTCCCGGAGCGGATTCCCCGGTGCGGGGCGCATCCTGGGGAATCGCCGCCATCATTTCCTCGAAGCTGGGAAGCGGCTGGCTCGGCACGTCGAGTATCCTGCCCCATTCCTGCCAGCTTGCGCTCGCCCTGTCGCAAAGCGCTCCGAACTCCTCCTGGTCGAACCCGAGCTCCTTCGCTTCGCGCAGCAGATCGGGCATTCTGGACGAGATGCGCGCCTCCCCGGAAAGAAAGTCTTCGGCAAGCGCGCCGGAAAAGTGCCATATCCTGCCCAGTTTGTATTCCCTCGAACTCCTGGGGAAAGGCATCGCATCCGGATCCTCCTGATGCAAGGCGACGCTGGCGAAAAGGGGCGGCAGCATCCAGTCCTGGAGCAGGGCGACGGTCAGTTCCAGGTGGTCGGTCGCAAAGCGGCTCCTCTCCAGCTCCAAGCGCGCCGGGCCGGACGATCCGCCGGACAGTATCTCCGAATAGGCTGCGGGATAAAGCGTCGCCAGGGCAAGCGAGCCCACTCCGGAGAGCAGCGCGCCGATGAAGCATTCTTCCGGCTGGGCCACCCTGGTTTTTTCGCAGATCAGCTGGGCGACGATGGCGCAGGCAAGGGACCTGGACCAGAAGCGCATGTAGTCGAATGCCTTGCATGCCCCCTGCCTGTTGTTGTTCAGGACGGAAAATCCCAGCGCGATCTGCCGGGTCGCCGCCATGCCGAGCAGATTGAGCGCATCGGGGATCGAGGCGATGACCCGGCTTCCGGCCTTCAGGTGATTGGCATACTTGATCAGCTTGCCGCTGAGAACGGGGTCGGCCTGGACGATGTGGCCGATTTCGGCAAGCGACGCGTCAGGCTTCAGAGTAAGCTGGAACAGCGCCAGCGCGACCCCTGCAGGGGAAGGAAGATTGCCGCTCGCCTTCAGCTCGTCGAAATTCAGTGCGGATCTCATTTGATCTAGTTGTTGTTTTCGGGAATTCTACCCCCATCCCGGAGAAAAGCCCAACTGTTCACGCAAAGCGGCAGCCGGGAGTATAATCGGAAGTTTTCAGCGGGACAGGGCCATGGCCGAAGCCGGCGGGTCGAAAAAGCTTTACATCAAAACCTACGGATGCCAGATGAACGAGTACGACTCGGAAAAGATGGCGGACGTGCTGCACGCCGAATCCGGGCTCGAAATCACGGCAGACATGAGCGAGGCCGACGTGATCCTGCTCAACACCTGCTCGGTTCGGGAAAAGGCCCAGGAAAAGATCTTCCACGAACTCGGGCGGATCAGGCGTCTCAAGGAAAAGAATCCCGATCTGCTGGTCGGGGTCGGCGGCTGCGTCGCGAGCCAGGAAGGGGCCGCCATCTTCAAGAGGGCCTCCCATGTCGACCTGGTTTTCGGCCCGCAGACCCTGCACCGGCTGCCCGGGATGATAGGCGAGCGCATCCGCTCCGGGCGCAGCCAGATCGACATCGCCTTTCCAGAGATCGAGAAGTTCGACGCCCTCCCCCAGGCGAAAGCCTCGGGGCCCGCCGCATTCGTTTCGATCATGGAAGGATGCAGCAAATACTGCAGCTTCTGCGTCGTTCCCTATACCCGAGGCGAGGAAATCTCGAGGCCTCTGGAAGACATCCTGGTCGAGGTGAGAAGCCTCGCCTCGCAGGGAGTCAAGGAAGTGACCCTGCTGGGGCAGAACGTCAACGCTTACAGGGGGCTCATGGAAGACGGCGAAACCGCCGACCTGCCGCTCCTGATCGAGTATCTTGCGGCCATGCCGGATATCGGGCGGATACGCTACACCACCTCGCACCCCAGGGAATGCACGCAGCGCCTGATCGACGTCCATGCCAGGGAACCCAAGCTCGCGAACCATCTCCACCTCCCCGTCCAGTCGGGGTCCGACAGGATCCTGGCCGCGATGAAGCGGGGCTACACCGCCCTCGAATACAAGTCCATCGCCAGACGCCTGAAGGCGGCCCGCCCCGACATTTCGCTTTCGTCGGATTTCATCGTCGGCTTTCCGGGAGAGACCGAAGCCGATTTCGAGGCCACCATGAAGCTCATCGAGGAGCTGAATTTCGATTCCAGCTTCAGCTTCGTCTACAGCCCGAGGCCGGGGACGCCAGCCGCGGCGCTGCCCGACGACATTCCCGCGGAGATCAAGCAGGCTCGCCTCGCGAGGCTCCAGGCGAAAATCGACGCGCAGGCAGCCGAAATCAGTGCGGCAATGGTCGGAACCGTCCAGCAGGTTCTGGTCGAAGGGTCTTCCAGGAAAAGCCGTGCCGAGCTGTCCGGTAAAACCGGGAACAACAGAACCGTCAATTTCGCGGGGAGTCCCGATCTCGTCGGCCGGTTCGTCGAAATCGAAATCACCGAAGCGCTGCGCAATTCGCTCAGGGGGAAAATCGTCCGATGAAGACGGAATCCGTCTCCTTCTCCCCTGCCGACAACAGGCGGCTTTCCAGCCTTTGCGGTACGCTCGACGAGAACCTGCGCCAGATCGAAGTGGCGATGGGCGTCTCTATTTCGAGAAGGGGAGAGCATTTCGCCGTGAAGGGGGAACCCGAAAAAGCCAGGCTCGCCGTCTCCGCCCTCGAAAAATTCTATCTCCAGACGAAAGGGCGGGACATCGACATCGAGGAAATCCAGCTCGGGCTGGTCGAACTGCTCTCCCCCGGGAGATCGGAAGGGCAGGCCGCAAGTCCGATGCTGATGACCCGGAAATCCAACCTGCACGGCAGGACTCCGCGCCAGACGGAGTACCTCGAATGCATCCAGAAGCACGACATCACTTTCGGCATAGGACCTGCCGGAACCGGAAAAACCTATCTCGCCGTCGCCTCGGCAGTCGACGCCATAGAGCGGGAATGGGTGAAACGCATCGTCCTGGTGAGGCCCGCGGTGGAAGCGGGGGAGCGCCTCGGATTTCTGCCCGGGGACATGGCGCAGAAGATCGATCCCTATTTGCGCCCCCTTTACGATGCGCTCTACGACCTGATGGGGTTCGATCGGGTGAGCAGGCTCTTCGAATCGGGCGCCATTGAAGTCGCGCCGCTCGCCTACATGCGCGGCAGGACGCTCAACCATTCCTTCATCATTCTCGACGAAGCGCAGAACACCACGCCCGAGCAAATGAAGATGTTCCTCACCAGGATGGGGTTCGGAAGCCGTGCCGTGATCACCGGAGACGTGACCCAGGTCGACCTCGCCAAGGGCCAGAGAAGCGGCCTCGTCGAAGCTGCAGCGGTCCTGAGGAAGGTGCCGGGAATCGCCTTCACCCACTTTCAGGCCGAGGACGTGGTGCGCCACCCGCTGGTCCAGCTCATCGTCAATGCCTACCAGGCCTATGAAAAGTGATTTCAGCCTGAGCGTCCAGTACGCTTCGACCGCAGAAAACCTCCCGACCCGCCCC
>JAJZQY010000046.1 GCA_021806605.1 Pseudomonadota bacterium | reverse complement strand
GCCGAGGAGGTCACGGGGATAGACTGGCGGCTGCTCGCGGCGCTCGCCTACCAGGAATCCCATTGGGACGAGCATGCGACATCCCCGACCGGCGTGCGGGGGATCATGATGCTCACAGGCGACACCGCGGACAGGCTGAACGTCAGCGACAGGCTGAATCCCAGGCAGAGCATCATGGCCGGGGCGCGCTATCTCGCCATGCTGAAGGACGAAATCCCGCCCGGAGTGAAGGAACCCGACAGGACCTGGTTTGCGCTGGCCGCCTACAACGTCGGGACGGCCCATCTGGAAGATGCGATGCAGCTCGCCAAGCGGCTGAAAAAGAACCCCGATTCGTGGGTGGACCTGAAAGACGTCCTGCCGCTCCTGAGCAGGCCGGGCTATTTCGGCACGGTCCAGCACGGATTCGCACGGGGCGGGGAAGCGGTCATCATGGTCGGCAGCATACGCAACTACTACGACCTGCTGACCAAGTACAAACCGCCGCATGTCCCGGTATTCAAGATGCATTTCTGAGTATAATGCGCGGCATGATCCATCCCGCAAATTTCAGATTCCTGCTGCTTGCCGCAGCCTTTCTCGCAGGCTGCGCCGGAACGCCTCCCCCGCAGATGAAACCCGAACCCGTCGCCCCCAGAACAACGGTTCAGCCGAGAATCGCGCTGGTTCTGGGCGGGGGAGCTGCGCGCGGCTTCGCCCATATCGGAGTGATCAAGGCCCTAGACGCGGCGGGCATCCATCCCGACATCGTGGTCGGCACCAGCGCGGGAGCGGTGGTGGGCGCTCTCTATGCCGCAGGCTACAGCGGATTCAGCCTGCAGAAAATCGCCCTCAGGATGGACGAGAGCAGCGTCGGGGACTGGAGCCTCTCGGAGCGCGGCTTCATCAAGGGAGAATCGCTGCAGAATTTCGTCAACCGCGAAGTGCACGGCCGCCCGCTGGAGAAGCTCGGCAAGTCTTTCGCGGCGGTGGCGACGGACCTTCAGTCAGGGGAAATGGTGGCATTTCGCACCGGCAACACCGGCATGGCGGTGCGCGCGTCCAGCAGCGTTCCAGGCATTTTCCAGCCGGTCAGGATCTACGGGCGCGACTATGTGGACGGGGGGCTGGTTAGCCCGGTTCCGGTCAGGACGGCCAAAGCCATGGGGGCGAATGTCGTGATCGCGGTGGACATTTCGAGCGGGCCCA
Organism: Pseudomonadota bacterium; assembly: GCA_021806605.1. Lineage (GTDB taxonomy): Bacteria > Pseudomonadota > Gammaproteobacteria > Burkholderiales > JABEVD01 > JABEVD01. Next base: position 8,839 of record JAJZQY010000046.1, on the reverse strand, counting down.
AATATGCCAAGATCGGCGACGCCATGGACATCCTGCTGCAGACCTTCACCATCATGGAGCAGTCGATCACGCGCTTCGAAGTCGTTGATGCCGACGTGGTGATCCGGCCCGCCATAGGCAGCATGGACTCGACCGACTTCGAGGACAGGCACCTCGCGATCATGGAGGGGGAAAAGGCCGCCCTCGCCGCCATCCCCCTCATCAGGCAGAAAATCGCCAGGCTCAACGCTGGAAACTGAAGTGCGGCCCTGCCGAAATCCCGGACGCCCATGCAGGGGCGCAATCCTCCCTAACCGGCGGATATGCGCTCCAATCCTCCCATGTAGGGGCGAAGCGCTTCCGGCACGCTCACGCTGCCGTCCGACTGCTGGTTGTTTTCCAGGATGGCGACGAGCGTTCTGCCCACTGCGAGTCCCGAGCCGTTCAGGGTGTGCACCAGCTCGTTCTTCCCCCCCGACTTGAAGCGGGCCTGCATGCGCCTCGCCTGGAAAGCCTCGAAATTGCTGCACGAGGAAATTTCCCTGTAGGCCTTCTGGGCGGGAAGCCAAACCTCGATGTCGTAGGTCTTGGCGGAAGAAAAGCCCATGTCCCCGCTGCACAGGGAAACCACGCGGTAGGGCAGTTCGAGCCGCCTCAGGACTTCTTCCGCATGCCCGAGCAGGGAGTCGAGCGCCTCGTAGGATTTTTCAGGGTGCACGATCTGCACCAGCTCCACCTTGTCGAACTGGTGCTGCCTGATCATGCCGCGAACGTCCCGCCCGTAGGAGCCGGCCTCGCTCCTGAAGCAGGGCGTATGGGCGACGTATTTGATGGGGAGCGATTCGGGCGCCAGTATCTCGTCCCGCACGATGTTGGTCAAGGGCACTTCCGCAGTCGGGATCAGATAATAATATCGTTGATGCCCTTTGAAGGAATCAACACCCTTCGATAAAATGTCCGCATATTCAGCGTTGGTTGACTCAGGCAGCCCTATCGGAATCTTAAAAAGATCCTCTTCGAACTTCGGCAATTGACCAGTCCCGCGCAGCGATTCCGGATTCACCATGTAGGGAACGTAGACTTCGACATAGCCGTGCTCGGTGGTGTGCAGGTCGAGCATGAACTGGGAAAGCGCGCGGTGCAGCCTCGCGATTGCCCCCTTCATCAGGGTGAAGCGGCTTCCGGCAATCTTCACCGCGGTCTCGAAATCGAGCATGGAGAGCCCTTCTCCCAGGGCGACATGATCCCTGACCTCGAAATCGTAATGCTTGGGCTCGCCCCAGCGGCTCACTTCCACGTTGTCCGCTTCTGACTGCCCGAACGGGACGCTCTCGTGCGGCAAATTGGGAATCGAGAGCAGGAAAGCCTGCATCTTTCCCTGGATTTCGTCGAGACTCGCTTCGTTTTGCTTGAGCTCGTCCCCGAGGGATGCGACTTCGGCGAGAATTTCGGAGGCATCCTCCCCCTTCGCCTTCTTCATGCCTATCGCCTTGGAAGCGGCATTGCGCCTCGCCTGCAATTCCTGGGTGCGGGTCTGCACCGTCTTGCGCTCGGCCTCCAGAGCCTGGAAGAAAGCCACGTCGAGGCTGAATTTCCTCGATTCGAGCCGCTTCGCCGCGCCCTGGATGTCGTTTCTCAGTATCTGGATGTCTAGCATGATGGTTTTCCGTTTTATTCGTTGCAGGCGCTTGTCAATTATACGCGACATCGCCAGCATGCAAACGTCGAGTCGGGGAAGTCGATTCAGGAAATGCGATGAACGCGTCGCCCTGCCGATCAGCCAGAAACTGATAATTCAAGACCAGGCACGGAAAACTAGACATCATTAATTGACCGAAATAAATGCATCCGCGCTTGTTCCGGACACCCTGATCAATCCTTCTTCTTCGCCTTCTCGTCCAGATCCCGCAGATGCGCAAGCTTCTCCGCAATCTTCCCTTCCAATCCTCTTGAAGTTGGCCGATACCAGCCGGGTTCCTTCATCCCCTCGGGCAGGTAGGATTCGCCTGCGGCATAGGCTTCAGGTTCGTCGTGGGTATATCGGTATTCGTGCCCATAGCCCAGTTCCTTCATCAGCCTGGTAGGCGCGTTCCTGAGATGCACCGGCACTTCGCGCGACTTGTCGCTCTTCACGAAGGCCATCGCCTGGTTGAAGGCCGTGTAGCCGGCATTGCTTTTGGCGGCAACCGCGAGATAGATCACCGCCTGCCCGAGCGCGAGCTCTCCCTCGGGCGAGCCCAGCCGCTCGTAGGTCTCGGCCGCATCGTTCACGACCTGCATCGCGCGCGGATCGGCGAGGCCGATATCTTCCCAGGCCATCCTGACGATCCTTCTCGCCAGGTATTTCGGATCCGCCCCGCCGTCGAGCATCCTGCAGAGCCAGTAAAGGGATGCGTCGGGATTGGATCCCCTGACCGACTTGTGCAGTGCCGAAATCTGGTCGTAGAAATACTCGCCGCCCTTGTCGAAGCGACGGGTGTTCAGGGTGAGCGCATTCTGGACGAATTCAGCCGTGATCCTGTCCGTTTTTTGCGCGCGCGAGGCTGTTTCCGTCTGTTCGAGAAGATTCAGCAGGCGTCTCGCATCCCCGTCCGCGTAACCCACCAGGGTATCGATTGCCGCATCGTCGAACTGCAGATGGGACAGGCTCTTTTCCCTCGCCCGGCCGAGAAGCTGCTTCAGCTCCTCCTCGGTGAGCGAATTCAGGACATAGACCTGGGCGCGCGAGAGCAGCGCGGAATTGACTTCGAATGACGGGTTTTCCGTGGTCGCCCCGATGAAAGTCACCAGCCCCGATTCGACGAAGGGGAGCAGCGCATCCTGCTGGGACTTGTTGAACCGGTGGATTTCGTCCACGAAAAGAATGGTTTTGCGGCCCTGCGCAAGATTCCGCTCCGCCTCTTCCATGGCCGCGCGAATGTCCTTGACGCCGGAAAACACTGCGGAAAGCGCGATGAATTCGCAGTCGAAGGCATGCGCGGTGAGCCGCGCGAGCGTGGTCTTGCCGACTCCAGGAGGGCCCCACAGAATCATGGAATGCAGCTTCCCCGCCTCGAAGGCGAGCCTCAGGGGCTTGCCCGCGCCCAGCAGGTGGGCCTGCCCGATGACCTCGGAGAGCGTCTTCGGCCTCAGCGCCTCGGCAAGAGGCGCGGCCGGCTCGGCAGCAAACAGGTCATTCACCGATGACATCCACCCCCTTGGGCGGGGTGAATCTGAAGGCATCCGGCGGAATCCTGGGATTCACTTCCATTTTCGAGAAATGGATGATCGTGACCTGCCCGAAATAGTCCTTCAGCACCATCACCGCGAGCAGATTTCCCGAGAACCCGAGCTTCATGCTCTGAAAATTGCTTTCCTTGCCCTTCGGGGAGGCTTCCAGCCATTCCATGCCTTCCTTGGTCCCGCCCTCGGAAAGATCGAAGCCCTTCTCGATTTCGTTGTCGCCTGCCAGAAGGGCCGCAGGGCTGCTGCCTATCGCCTTGTCGAGATTCCTCACCGTCACCTGCTCCAGGTCCTCGTCGTAGGACCAGAGCTTCTTGCCGTCCCCGACCAGCACCTGGGCATAAGGCTTCACATAGGTCCACCTGAATTTGCCGGGACGGGAAAACATCATCTCGCCTTCCGCTTCCTGGGTCCGATCCATCTTGCTGTTGTAGACCGACTGCACGAAATGCGCGCGCAAGGCATGCGAGCGGCTGACGAAGTCCTTCAGCTTCCCGATCGCCGAAGCTTCGGCATTCAGCGAAAAAAGGAGCCCCGCCACAAGCAATATCCTGATCATTCACCGCCCCTCGAAGGCACCAGGACATCCCGGTTGCCATTGCTTTGCATGGAAGACACCAGCCCCGCCTTCTCCATCTGCTCGATGAGGCGGGCCGCCCTGTTGTAGCCTATCCTGAGATGCCGCTGCACCAGGGAAATGGATGCGCGCCGCGTCTTCATCACGATGCCCACCGCTTCGTCGTAGAGGGGATCGGATTCCGCATCGCCCCCGCTCTCGATTTCCTCCCCTTCCTCGGGAGACTCCAGTATCCCCTCGACGTAATTCGGCTCGCCGTGCGACTTCAGGTAATCGACCACGCGATGGACTTCCTGGTCGGAAACGAAAGCGCCGTGCACCCGCTGCGGATAACCCGTTCCGGGAGGAAGGTAGAGCATGTCGCCCTGGCCGAGCAGGGTTTCGGCCCCCATCTGGTCGAGTATGGTCCTGGAGTCGATCTTGCTCGAAACCTGGAATGCGACCCTTGTCGGAATGTTGGCCTTGATGAGGCCGGTGATCACGTCCACCGATGGGCGCTGGGTCGCGAGAATCAGATGGATGCCGGATGCGCGAGCCTTCTGCGCGAGCCTTGCGATGAGTTCCTCCACCTTCTTTCCCACCACCATCATGAGGTCGGCAAGCTCGTCTATGATCACGACGATCATCGGCATGGTTTCGAGCTGCTCGGGAGACTCCGGCGTGAGCGAGAAGGGATTGGTGAGCGGCTCCCCGGCACGCCTTGCCTCGACAATCTTGTGGTTGTAGCCCGAAAGGTTCCTCACCCCGAGGGATGCCATCAGCCTGTAGCGCTTTTCCATCTCCCCGACGCACCAGTTGAGGGCGGAAGCCGCCTGCTTCATGTCGGTCACCACGGGAGAGAGCAGATGGGGAATGCCCTCGTAAACGGAAAGCTCCAGCATCTTCGGGTCGACCAGAATCAGCCTCACTTCCCCAGGCGTCGCCTTGTAGATGAGGCTCAGGATCATCGCATTGATCGCGACCGACTTCCCGGAACCTGTCGTGCCTGCGACCAGCACATGCGGCATCTTGGCAAGGTCGGCGACCACGGGTTTTCCGGAAATGTCCTTGCCCATCGCAATCGAAAGCGGGGATGCCGTGTCGGCGTAAATCTTGGAACTCAGTATCTCGGAAAGGCAGACCACCTGGCGCTTGGGATTCGGGATTTCGAGTCCCATGTAGACCTTGCCGGGAATGGTTTCCACGACCCTGATGCTGAGCACGGAAAGCGCGCGCGCCAGATCCTTCACCAGATTCACGATCTGGCTCCCCTTCACCCCCACCGCAGGCTCGATCTCGTAGCGGGTGATCACGGGTCCGGGATAGGCTGCGATGACTTTCACCTCGACCCCGAAATCGATCAGCTTCCTCTCGATGAGCCTGGAAATGTATTCGAGCGTCTCGGGAGAGAGTACCGGAACATCCTTGGGGGGCTGGTCGAGAAGATGCAGGGGCGGCAGGTCGGAATCGGGCAGCTCGTCGAAGAGCGGCGACTGCTTTTCGAGCTCGACCCGCTCAGATTTGGGTATCTCGACGGGGAGATGCTCGATCTTGAGCGGCTGGTGCGTGTCGATCCGCTTCTTCTCGATCTCCACGTATTCCTTCCGTTCGGAAAGCGCGACAGCGCCGGCACGCCTGTCCTGCCAGTTTTCCCAGCTTCTCAATGCGAAGAAGTAGCCCTCTTCGAGCGCGCCTCCCAGCCATTCCACGAAGGCCAGCCAGGAAAATCCGGAAAAAAGACTGAACCCCACGGCTATCAGCATCAGCAGCAGGAGCGTCGCCCCGGTGAAGCCGAAAGTCCTGGCGAGCGCTGCGCTCAGCATCTCGCCTATCGCGCCTCCGGGTGTGAGCGGCAGGGCCGCCCTGATGGAATGAAAACGCAGCGCTTCGAGGGCAGCGCTGGAAAGAAGCAGCGCCAGAAACCCCGACAGCGAAACCAGGAAGGACCTGCCGTCGAGCAGAGCGACCTGGTCGATGCGCTTGTAGCCCCAGCCTATCGCGTAGAGCAGAAACACCACGCCCCAGTAGGCAGAGACCCCGAAAACGTAAAGCAGTATGTCGGAGAGAATCGCACCGAAATATCCCCCCGCATTCCTGATGGCAGGATGGGTCGCGGTATGGGACCATCCCGGGTCCCGCGGATCGTAAGTGTAGAGAACCAGTACCAGGAAAATCGCGGCGGCGACCAGCACCAGCCACCAGGATTCCCGCAACAGCGCGGCTATTTTGGGAGGCATCGGGTTCGATTTGTTCGCCATGTCGGCAGCAATGGTATCGAAAGGATCATTATATCCCAGTTCTCCCCTCGCAAAGCGTCTCGACAAAAACTCGCCATTGCTTTAGATTCCCCCATTTAAACGACTGAAGAGAATCGTGATGAACTCGACTGCAAAACACTGCCGCCTGCTGATACTCGGCTCCGGCCCCGCGGGCTACACTGCCGCGATCTATGCGGCAAGGGCGAACCTCAACCCCGTCCTCGTCACCGGGCTTGCCCAGGGTGGCCAGCTGACCACCACCACCGAGGTGGACAACTGGCCCGCAGACGTCATGGGCGTGCAGGGTCCGGAACTCATGGAGCGCTTCCACAAGCATGCCGAGCGCTTCGAGACCGAAATCGTTTTCGACCATATCCATACCGCGCATCTTTCCAGAAAGCCGATCGAACTCGTCGGGGACTCCGGAACCTATACCTGCGATGCGCTCATCATCGCAACCGGGGCGTCCGCCATGTATCTCGGGCTCCCCTCCGAGCAGCATTTCATGGGCAAGGGCGTCTCCGCATGCGCCACCTGCGACGGCTTCTTCTACCGGGGCCAGGACGTTTGCGTGGTGGGCGGCGGCAATACCGCTGTCGAGGAAGCGCTCTACCTGTCGAACATCGCAAGGCATGTCACCCTGATTCACCGCAGGGACAAGTTCAGGTCCGAGAAGATCCTGATCGACAAACTGATGGAAAAAACGCGCACCGGCAACATCTCCCTGGAATTGAATCACGTTCTCGACGAAGTGCTCGGGGACGATTCCGGCGTCACCGGAGTCAGGATAAAAAACACTTCGGATGGCGCCGCGAAGGATATCCCGCTGCACGGCGTGTTCGTTGCCATCGGCCACAGGCCCAACACCGAGATCTTCCAGGGCCAGCTCGAAATGAAAAACGGCTACATCGTCACCCGCAGCGGGGGCGAAGGCAATGCCACGGCGACCAGCATTCCCGGCGTTTTCGCCGCTGGAGACGTGCAGGATCATATCTACCGCCAGGCGATCACGAGCGCGGGAACCGGATGCATGGCGGCGCTCGACGCCGAAAGATATCTCGACGAACTCGGGGCATAATGAAGGATCGGGAGTTCTTCCTGCTCGCGATGGACGGCGCCGCCCCCCTGAAATTCGAGGCGCGCGCCGAGACAGGAAAAAAGCCTCCCGCCAGAAAGCGGATAGCCGATCCTGAGGAAATCCGGCCCGACGGCCTTTCCGACTTCGCATCCTTCCCGATCGATGAAACCGCCTTCTGCAGACCGGGTCTTTCGCAATCCCTGAGGAAGCTGAAAAAGGGGCAATTCGCCATGGCAGCCCAGCTCGACCTTCACGGCATGACGAGCGTCGAGGCCAGGGAGCAGCTCGTCGTTTTCCTGGATTGGGCGAGAGCGGAAGGGATGCGCGCAGTGAAGATCGTGCATGGCAAGGGGCACGGTTCGAACGGGGAGCCGGTCCTGAAAACGAAGGTGCGGAACTGGCTGGTGCAGATTCCGCAAGTGCTGGCATTTTCGGAAGCGAAACCCGGGGAAGGCGGAAGCGGGGCGCTCGTCGTGCTTTTGAAGACGTCTTCCTAATGTTTGGTGTATTCTTGCCGTAAACGACAACGATGCAATCTTATTGAGGATATCCATGTTCTTCAGCAAAAAAAACCAGAATTCCGAAGTGCACGCTAAAAACACCCAGATCGCAGAAGAAGCCCGACAGCTCAGGGAAGAACTCGCTGCGCTCAAAGCCGAAAAGGAGTCGCTTTCCGAAAGCCTGGAGCAGTGCCGGAAGGAGAACGCCATGTATTCCTCCCTCACCAGCAACATGCAGACTTTCGGACGATCCTTTTCCGAGACGCAGCAGAGCCTGTCGATCCTGGCGAACACCATGAAGGACGAGAAAATGAATGCGATCGAAGCCGCGAGCGTCTCCGCCCAGAGCCGCGGATCGATCGAGAGCATCTCGAGCAATTTGCAGCGGCTCGCCAGCGATTCCCAGGCATCGGCCGTCAAGGTGGAAAGCCTGAGCGAACGCGCCACGCAGATCGGCGGGATCATCAACCTGATCAAGGAAATCGCCGACCAGACCAACCTGCTCGCACTGAATGCTGCAATCGAGGCGGCCAGAGCCGGGGAACAGGGGCGAGGTTTCGCCGTGGTGGCAGACGAAGTCAGGAAGCTCGCCGAACGCACCGCGAATGCCACCCAGGAAATCTCCGGGCTCGTTTCGACGATCCAGATCGAGACCCAGGAAACCAAATCGGGAATGGAGGAGCTTTCCCGCCAGTCGGAAGCTTTCAGCCAGGACGGCACCAAGGCAACGGTGAGCATGCAGCAGCTGCTCTCCCTGTCGCACCGGATGGAAGGGGCCATCGCCTCTTCCGCCCTCAGGAGCTTCGTCGAACTCGCCAAGGTCGACCATCTCGTGTTCAAGTTCGAAATCTACAAAGTTTTCATGGGCCTTTCCGAAAACAAGGAAGAGGACTTCAGCAGCCACACCCTTTGCCGACTGGGGAAATGGTATTACGAAGGCGACGGCAGGGAATGCTTCTCCGCACTCCCCGGATACCGGGAAATCGAATCGCCCCACATCCTGGTGCACAAGGCAGGCCAAGATGCGATCCGTCATTTCTACGCCGGAGATTACGATAAGGGAGTCCAGGCCATCGCCCAGATGGAAGAGGCGAGCATGAGCGTGCTCGACAACCTCGAAAAAATGGCCGCCAGCGGCGAGAACGATCCGGGCGCGCTTTGCGCCCGTTGAGCATCTAGAGCGAGTGGAGCAAAACGGAAGGCGGCACCGCCAGCGCCTTCCTGGCCCAGATGAGCCCCATCAGCA
>JAJZQY010000045.1 GCA_021806605.1 Pseudomonadota bacterium | reverse complement strand
ACATGGACGAAAACAAGAGCAAGGCGCTCGCAGCGGCGCTTTCGCAGATCGAAAAGCAGTTCGGCAAGGGCTCCATCATGCGCCTCGGCGACAGCGAGGTGGCGCAGGACATCGAGGTGGTTTCCACGGGCTCGCTGGGGCTCGACATCGCGCTCGGCGTGGGGGGCTTGCCGAGAGGCCGCGTGGTCGAGATATTCGGCCCGGAATCCTCGGGCAAGACGACGCTGGCACTCCAGGTGATCGCAGAGATGCAGAAGCTCGGGGGCACGGCAGCCTTCATCGACGCCGAGCATGCGCTGGACCCCCAGTATGCGCAGAAGCTCGGGGTGGACGTGCCCAACATCCTGATTTCCCAGCCCGACACCGGGGAGCAGGCGCTGGAGATCGCGGACATGCTGGTGAGATCGGGTTCGGTCGACGTGGTGGTGGTCGACTCGGTCGCCGCGCTGACGCCCAAAGCCGAGATCGAGGGGGAGATGGGCGACTCGCACATGGGCCTGCAGGCAAGGCTGATGTCGCAGGCCTTGAGGAAGCTCACCGCCAACATCAAGCGCACCAACACGCTGGTGATCTTCATCAACCAGATCAGGATGAAGATCGGGGTGATGTTCGGCAATCCCGAGACGACCACGGGCGGCAATGCCCTCAAGTTCTACGCGTCGGTCAGGCTCGACATCAGAAGGACGGGCGCGATCAAGAAGGGCGAGGAAGTGGTCGGCAACGAGACCCGCGTGAAGGTCGTCAAGAACAAGGTTTCTCCTCCCTTCAAGCAGGCGGAATTCGACATCCTCTACGGCGAAGGGATCTCGCGCGAAGGGGAGATCATCGAACTCGGCGTGCAGCAGAAGCTGATCGAGAAGTCGGGCGCATGGTACGCCTACAAGGGCGAGAAGATCGGTCAGGGCAAGGACAATTCCCGGGAATTCCTGAAGGCCAATCCGGAAGTCGCACACGAGATCGAGGCGAAGATCCGCGCCCATGTCGGCGCGGCGGCAATGCCGGCCGCATCGGCGGATGAACCGGACTGAGCTGAAGGAAAAGGCGCTCAGGCTGCTCGCCCGGCGCGAATATTCCAGGTTCGAACTCAAATCCAGGCTGAGGGAAGAAGAGGAGATCGACGACGTTCTCGCCGAACTCGAAGCCGAGGGGTGGCTCTCGGATGCGCGCTATGTCGATCAAATCGTCGATGCGCGGCTGGGCCGCTACGGGCGCTCCCATGTCGTGCACGAACTGCGCGAGAAGGGCGTTTCGGAAGACCTGATCCAGGGTGCGCTGCCGAGGATCATGGATGCGGAAAAGGATGCCCTGAAATCGGTCTGGGAAAAGAAATTCGGAAAGGTGCCGGGAGACCGCAAGGAACTCGGGAAACAGGTGCGCTTCCTTCAGGGAAGGGGATTTTCGCTCGACGAAATACTCCGCCTGATCGGAAGTTTTGAAACATGAAGAAGACGACATGAAAAGCAGCGAAATCCGCCAGAAATTCCTCGATTTTTTCGCCTCCAAGGGGCACACGGTCGTGCCATCCAGTTCCCTGGTGCCTGCGGGAGACCCGACATTGCTCTTCACCAATGCCGGAATGAACCAGTTCAAGGACGTTTTCCTCGGCTTCGACAAGCGGCCCTATACCCGTGCGGCCACTTCCCAGAAATGCGTGCGCGCGGGCGGCAAGCACAACGACCTGGAGAACGTCGGCTACACGGCAAGGCACCATACCTTCTTCGAGATGCTGGGCAACTTCAGCTTCGGCGATTATTTCAAGCGGGACGCCATCCGCTACGCCTGGGAACTTCTGACGGACGTGTACCGACTCCCTTCCGATAAATTGTGGATCACGGTGTATGCCGAGGACGACGAGGCCTACGACATCTGGACGAAAGAAATCGGCGTGCCGCCGGGACGGGTGATCAGGATAGGCGACAACAAGGGCTCCCGCTACGCATCCGACAATTTCTGGATGATGGGGGATACCGGCCCCTGCGGCCCCTGCACCGAAATCTTCTATGATCACGGCGAGCATATCTGGGGCGGCCCTCCGGGCTCCCCGGAGGAAGACGGCGACCGCTACATCGAGATCTGGAACAACGTGTTCATGCAGTTCAACCGCGACGAAGCCGGGGTGATGCATCCGCTCCCGAAACCATCGGTCGACACCGGAATGGGGCTGGAGCGGATTTCCGCAGTGTTGCAGAACGTCCATTCCAACTACGAGATCGACCTGTTCCAGGCATTGATCCTGGCGGCTGCGAGGGAAACGGATTGCAGGGACCTCGAAAGTCCCTCGCTCAAGGTGCTGGCGGACCACATCCGGGCCTGCTCCTTCCTGATTTCAGACGGGGTGATCCCGGGCAACGAGGGGCGCGGCTACGTGCTGAGACGGATCGTCCGGCGCGCCATTCGCCACGGCTACAAGCTGGGTGCGCGGGCGCCCTTCTTCCACAGAATGGTCGCCGATCTGGTTCAGGAAATGGGAGCCGCCTATCCGGAACTGGCGGAAGCCCAGGTTCGGGTGACGGAAGTGCTGAGGCAGGAAGAGGAGCGCTTCTTCCAGACCATCGAGCATGGCATGGCTATTCTCGAAATTAAGTTAATGGAGCTGAAGGGGTCTCTCGGTACGATTGATTTTGAGTCGGAAACTCCCGCTCCAGCAAAGAAGCAAGTTAAACTTTTCGACGGCGAAACCGCTTTCAAATTGCACGACACCTTCGGCTTTCCCCTCGACCTCACCCAGGACGTCTGCCGCGAGCATGGCGTCATTGTCGATGTCGAGGCATTCGACGCCGCCATGGCGAGGCAGAAAGCCCAGGCGCGCGCTTCCGGCAAGTTCAAAATGGCCCTGAACCTCGAATACGCAGGGCCTGAAACCCGTTTCCGCGGGTACGAGGCGCTGGAGCACCAGGGCAACATTCTCGCATTGTACAAAGACGGCGCGTCGGTGAACGAACTCTTCGAAGGCGAGCAGGGCGTGGTGGTGCTCGACGACACCCCTTTCTATGCCGAATCGGGCGGACAGGTCGGGGACAGGGGCGAGCTGCGCAGCAGCCACGGGATATTCGAAGTGGAAGACACCCAGAAGATCCAGGCGAGCGTTTTCGGCCACCACGGACTCGTCAAGACCGGAAAGCTCAGCGTCGGCAACAGCGTCATGGCGAGGGTGGACATGGCCGCGCGAGCCGCGACAGCCCGCAACCATTCCGCCACCCACCTGATGCACAAGGCGCTGCGCGAAGTGCTGGGGCCGCATGTGCAGCAGAAGGGGTCGTTGGTCGATCCTGACAAGACGCGCTTCGATTTCGTCCACAATGAGCCGGTGACCCGGGAACAAATGTTTCAGGTAGAGCAAATCGTCAACAGGGAAATTATGGGCAATATGCCGACACTGACGCGGTTAATGTCAGTTGACGATGCCAAGAAAACCGGCGCGATGATGCTGTTCGGCGAAAAATACGGGGACGAGGTCCGGGTCTTGAATATAGGCTCTTCATGCGAATTGTGCGGCGGAACGCACGTTGCGCGCACGGGCGACATCGGTTTGTTCCAGATACTGGAAGAATCCGGGGTCGCAGCTGGCGTTAGAAGAATCGAAGCACGTACCGGGCTTGGGGCTATCCAGTGGATTCAAGATGGACAAAGAAAACTCTTTGCTATAGCAGATACGCTTAATAGCTCAACATCGGAGATCCCAAGCCGAGTTCAGAGCCTGATTGCTCAGAGAAAACAACTTGAGCAAGAATTAGCCCAGCTTAAGTCCAAATTTGCTTCCGCACAGGGCGACGAACTGATGAATCAGGCGAAGGACATCGGAGGCGTGAAGGTTCTCGCCGAGATGATGGAAGGAGCGGACATCGCGGCCCTGCGCGAGACCATGGACAAGCTCAAGGACAGGCTCAAAAGCGCTGCGATCGTTCTGGCATCCTCCATTGAAGGCCGCGCGACGATCATTGCAGGCGTGACGGCCGACCTGACTTCCAGGATCAGGGCGGGGGATCTCGTGAACTTCGTCGCTCAGCAGGTCGGCGGCAAGGGCGGAGGGCGTCCGGACATGGCCCAGGCAGGCGGGACCGAACCCGAGAAGCTGCCCCAGGCGCTCGCTTCCGTCGAAGATTGGGTGAAGGCCAAGCTCTAGCCGCCTATGCCGTTCGCCCAGGAAAGCGCTTCGGCATGGGCAACCGAGAGGTCGTGCAGAGTGAGGTAAGGCAGTCCGGACAGATCGATTTCTCCGATCGTCTTCTTTTCCAGGGCGCTTGCAAGCAGCAGCAGTTCGCCCAGTTCACCCTTGTTCTCGATCAGCGCGGACTTGATGTCCTGGCTGAGGGCGAGGGATGCGACGATTTCCTGCAGGGAAATGGCGAGCAGCGTATCCATCAGCGACATGATGCCGACCATGAACGCCTTTCCCGAAAAATTCGCATCCCGCTTTCCTGAAACCAGATTTTCCATGGTTTTTCCCCGGGTTGCCGCGAGCTGGAGCAGCGGGCTGGGAAAGGCCCTGTCTTTCGCCGTCTGCGAGTAAATCAGGATCTGCAGCCAGCGCTTCAGGCTCTGCATGCCGAGCAGGGTGATGGCCGATCTGATCGAGGTGATCTCTGAATTTGCGCCGCGTGCCGCGGAATTGGCCAGTTTGAGCAGGTGATAGCTCAGGGTGGGGCTCGCCTTGATCGCCTGCTCGATTTCCGGCGTGTCCGCATCTTCGGTGATGAGGGAAAACAGCTTCATGATCACGGCTTCAGAGTGCGAAAGCCGTTTTCCCTGGATGATGTGCGGTCTTGCGAAATAGTAGCCCTGGAACAGGTCGAACCCGAGCCTCTGGTAGAGATCGAACTGCTCCTCCGTTTCGACTTTCTCCGCGAGCAGCCTGACGGGATGCTTTCTGAATTTTTCGATCAGCTCGGGAAGCCTCGCCTCTTCGACCATGCTCGCATCGATTTTGACGATGTCTATCATGTCGATGATGGATGCCATGCTTTCCGTGAAGTCCGCCACATCGTCCAGCGCGAGTCGGTATCCCATCGACTTCAGAAGCTTGCAGCGCTCGACTATGTCCGCATCTATGGCCACGGTTTCCAGTATTTCGAAGATGACTCTGTCATTGGGCAGGGATTCGATGATTTCGCTCATGAGCAGCGGCGCGCTCAGATTGATGTAGCCGTCGTAGGGGCCGAGGGCGACTTCGCAGCCGATGTCGCTGAAGGAATGGTTGATGACGGTGGCGGTGGCGGCGAGATCGTCAGAGAAGTGGGCGCTGTTCCCCTGCCCCGACCTGAACAGGAGTTCGTAGCCGACCAGGGTATGATTGTGGTCGAGGACAGGCTGCCTGCCCAGGAAAAGCGGTTCATTCATTGGTTTGTGCGATGCTGTTGGACCATTTCAATGCCTCCGCTTGAGCCACGCTCACGTCGCGAAGCGAGACTTTCGGACACTCGGCCAGGCAGGCTTCGATGCCTGCCACGTTTCCCTTTTCCAGGTCTTCCGCCAGGGCCAGGAGCTTGCCGAGCTTTCCCGATCTTTCGGTGAGCGCGTCCTTCACTTCCTGGCTCACCGGAATGGAAGAGAGGATTTCCCCGATCGGCGTGCCGAGCAGGGTATCCATGAGCGACATGATTCCGGCCATGAAGGCGCTCTCTTCGAACTCCCTGTTCCCTATTTTAGGCGAAAGCAGCTCCATCAGTTTGCCGCGGGTTGCTGCGAGCTGAAGAATAGGGTTGGGGAAGGCATGCTCGTTGGATCCGCTCGAATAGAGCAGTATCTGCACCCAGCGCTGCAATTGGCGCCTGCCCAGAACGGTGATGGCTGCCCTGATGGAAGTGGGTTTCTGCTTCACGCCGCAGGCGACGGAATTGGTGAGCCGCAGCAGATTGAGGCTCAGGTGCGGGTTTTCCTTGAGCGTGTCCGCTATTTCCTGTTCGTCGGCATCCGAAGTCACCTGGCCGAGCAGCTTCATCAGCGTGAGTTCGGAATGGGACAGCCGCTTTCCGGAGATGATTTGCGGCCTCGCAAAGTAATAGCCCTGGAAAAGGTCGAAGCCGAGCGCCTTGCAGTGCTCGAACTGCTCGACGCTGTCCACTTTTTCCGCGAGCAGCCTGACCGGCCATTTCTTGATCTTATCGACGAGCACCCCGAGCTTCTCGGGTTCGACCAGCAGGATGTCGATCTTGACGATGTCGACGAGTTCGAGAAAAGGATCCATCTCCGGCTCGTAATCCGTGAAATCGTCCAGGGCGAGCTCGAACCCCATGTTTTTCAGAAACTTGCAGCGTTCTACGAGCGCCCTGTTGATCTTCACCGTCTCGAGGATTTCCATGATGATCTTTCCCTTCGGAAGGATCTCGATGACATCGCTCATGAGCAGCGCTTCGCTCATGTTGAGAAATCCCTGGTAGGGGCCGAGCGCGGTTTCGATGCCGAGTTCGTTGAATGCGTGGTTGATCACTGTCGTCGTCGCAGTGAAGTCGTCGCTGATTTGCGCAGCGTTCGCTTCGCCCGACCTGAACAGGAGTTCGAAGGCAACCAGGCTCTGGTTCCGGTCGAGAATGGGCTGGCGCCCGAGAAACAGGGGTTCGCTCAATGGAGACTCCCGGTGTGGCGGCCGATCCAGTCCTTCAGTATCTGCTTGTCCGCGTCCGCCGCTTTTTCGAAGTCCGGCCAAAGCCTGTTGAGCTCCCTTTCCAGGTTCCTGATTTGCCAGAAGGATTCGTTGACTAGGGTCTGGACGTCCTGGATTTCGCCGGGGTCGTTCTCTATTCCGGAAGTGAGCCAGCCGAGTTCGAGGGGATTGAATCCGGCGTCGAACAAGGCATGCCGCAGCTTGACAATCCGCTGGTTGGCCAGCTTGAATATGGGGGCATCCCGGGTCCCGCAGATTTCATTCCACGCTTCGAAGGCTCGGGCAAGCTGGGCGAGCCTGTCCCCGATCTCGCCGATGCTTTGATCCGATCCGGACGTTTCCTGGTCCGGCTTCAGGAGTTCGAGCGCATGGCCGATGACTTCCGTATTCAGCTTGTGCATGTTGAGCTTGAGCACGATTTCGAGCCTGTGCGGGTCGGCGATTCCCCCCGTCACTTCGGCCACTCCCAGGATTTGTGCCAGCGGGGCGATCTTCTGGCCGGAGATGCCGGCGGGATAGCCGCTTCCGTCGAGGTGTTCGTGATGCTGAAGGACCGTGGTGCTGATGACGGGATGATATTCCGGAAATTCCTTCAGGATCAGGTAGGCGGTCATCGGATGAGCGTAAATATGCCTGCGCTCTTCCGTGCTGAGGTCGGCCTTCTTGAGTATTTCAGGGTCGATGTGGAGTTCCCCCAGGTCGTGGAAAATCGCTGCGGCGGCAAGGTTGGCGAGATCGGCCTCGGACAGCCTGCATTTCGATCCGATGCAAAGCGAAATGAGCAGGATGCGTAGGCTGTGCTCCAGAATCTCCGGCCGCATCTCGCGCGCCACGGTCAGCTTGAAGGCGAGTGCGTCGTTCAGCCTGATTCTCGAAATTGCCGACCAGATTTTTCTGATGTCGACGAGCTGAGTGACGATGAAAAATCTGGGTTCTTCTTCGAACAGCTTCTTCGTTCCGGCAAGGAGTTCGTCCTCGGTCACAGCGTTCTCGACAGTCATGCACTGGTCGAGGGACAGCATCAGTTTGTGCCTCACAAGCCTGTCATAGAATGAACTGTCTATGCGCGATCCGCGTCCGGCAAGCTTGATCCCGTTTTTCGAATGGATGTCCTGGCTGGTGACGATGTTCCGGGTATCCCCGAGGGAAGTCACGCTTTTCAAATAGTGGGAATCGTTTTCCTCTTCCATTTGCGTCGTCATTGTCATTAGAAAGGCAGAACAGCGTCCGGCTTGGCTCGGAGGATTACCCGCCGGAAATCCTCCTGAATGCGCTTCAAGGATTCATTGCTGTCAGCTTCAAATCTTAACACGATCACGGGCGTCGTGTTGGACGAGCGCGCAAGACCGAAGCCGTCTTCGTATTCGACGCGCAGGCCGTCGAGTTTGACGACATCCCTGGGATGATCGAATACTGCGTCAGACTGCAGTTTCGCAATCAGGTCGTAATTTTCCCCTTCGTTCAGCCTGATCTGGAGTTCCGGGGTGCTGACCGCGTCGGGAAGGGAGTGCAGCGCGGCATCGATGTCTTCCAGACGGCTCAGTATTTCCAGCAGCCTCGCTCCGGCGTAAAGGCCGTCGTCGAATCCGTACCAGCGTTCCTTGAAAAAGATGTGGCCGCTCATTTCCCCGGCGAGCAGGGCGCCGGTTTCCTTCATCTTGGATTTGATCAGGGAGTGCCCGGTTTTCCACATGATGGGCTTCCCGCCATGCTCCCTTATCCAGGGGGCAAGGTTCCGGGTGCATTTGACGTCATAGATGATTTCCGCTCCGGGATTCCTGGAAAGCACGTCGGCTGCAAAGAGCATGAGCTGGCGGTCGGGGAAGATGACGCTGCCGTCCTTGGTTACGACGCCCAGCCTGTCCCCGTCGCCATCGAATGCCAGTCCGATTTCGCTGCTTCCCGACTTCAGTTCGGCTATCAGATCGTTCAGGTTTTCGAGGTGGGATGGATCGGGATGGTGGTTGGGAAAGGTGCCGTCGACGTCGCAATAGCGTTCCGCAACTTCGCAGCCGAGCATCCTGTAGAGCTTCGGGGCATAGGCGCCGGGGGAGCCGTTGCCGCAGTCGATGGCGATTTTCAGGGGCCTTGCCAGAGTGATGTCGCTTGCGATGCGGTTCAGGTAGGCGTCCCCGATGTCCAGTGCACTGTATTTCCCATTTCCGGCGAGAAAATCTCCCGTTTCGCAGCGCTTCAATAGCGCCTGTATGGTTTGCCCGGAAAGCGTTTCTCCGGCGACAACCATCTTCAGTCCGTTGTATTCCGGGGGGTTGTGGGAGCCTGTCACCATCACCCCTGAACCTGTGCCCAGATGATGGGTCGCGAAATAGACCATGGGGGTTGCCGCCTGCCCGATGTCGATCACGTCCACCCCGCTCCTGGCAATGCCTCTTGCGAGCGCATCGGAGAGTTCCGGCCCGGAAAGCCTGCCGTCGCGCCCGACGACCATGGCGTGCTGGCCTCGCGCCGCAGCCTCGGAACCCAATGCCTGCCCGATGCCTTCGACGATTTCAGGGGTGAGCGTTTTTCCGACAATCCCCCTGATGTCGTAAGCCTTGAAAATTTCCTTTGGAAAATGCGTCATGCCTGATCCTTTTCAAAAAAATCGAACAGCCTCGCGGGAAGCCATTCCAGGTTGCCGGGGAAGGAGCCCGAGACGAAGCCGGCATGTCCGCCTTGTTCCGGATAATCCAGTTCGACATGTTCTGAAACATCGCCTTCCCCGGGCAATGCATCCGCCGGGAGAAAGGGGTCGTTCCGGGCATTCAGTATCAGGGTGGGAAGGGCGATATTCCGGAGGCTGCCCTTGCTGCTTGCCCTGCTCCAGTAGTCGTCGGTGTTGTCGAAACCGTGCATGGGCGCGGTATAGAGGCCGTCGAATTCCCGGAAGTCTTGCGCGGCAAGCAGCGCTTCCCGGTCCACGATGCCGGGATACCTTTCCAGCTTTTCGAGAATCTTTTCCTTGAGCGTTCTCAGGAATTCCCGGGTGTAGGTCCGGTTGAATCCGCGCCCGAGCGCCTCCCCGGAGGCTGCCAGATCCATCGGCGCCGAGATCGCGGCAGCCTTGTCGATCACGTTTCTTGCGCTGCTTCCGGATTCGCCCAGCCATTTCAGCAGGGCGTTTCCTCCGAGGGAAATGCCCGCAGCATAGATTCTGCCTTCGTCGAGGAAGCGCAATCTGCGCAATATCCAATCCATTTCTTCGAAGTCCCCGGAATGATAGGCCCTCGGAAGCAGGTTGGCCTCGCCGCCGCATCCCCTGAAATGGACGACCACTCCGGACCAGCCCCTGTGTTTCACTGCATGCATCAGGGAGAGCGAATAATGGCTTTTCGAGCTGCCTTCAAGTCCGTGGAAAAGCACGAAAAGCGGGCCTTTTCCATCCACCCAGTCGAGATCGATGAAATCCCCGTCGGGCGCATCCCATCGCACCCTCCTGTAGGCTATTTCCGGC
>JAJZQY010000044.1 GCA_021806605.1 Pseudomonadota bacterium | reverse complement strand
CATCCATCTTGGTGGGGTTGGCGACAAGCAGGCATCCGGACTGGACCCGGCTCCCAAATTCATGCTTGTTTCCGGGAAGCGGCACGACATGAGCTGCTTTTAGGACTTTCAAGTGGAGTATAATTCAGCAGCAATGAATTTTGCAACCATTTGATTGGCTAAATAATTAGGGCAACATCCAAATTGCATTCAACCCAGAAATCACCGGCGAATCACTTAGTGGCGATCATTGTAAGCTATTTCCCGAATATCCATGTTCTGCGCGAACTCTTCTCGGCCCTGGATTCTCAAGTCGATCGCATATTGGTGGTAGATAACGGATCGCCCAGCCATCCAGAAGCGCAGCCGGCTTCCGGGGATAGCCGGATCACCTGGCTCTCCATGGGAGAAAATCTTGGGGTGGCCCGGGCGCAAAATATCGGCATTGCCTGGGCGCGCAGCCAGGGGGCGACACACGTCCTGCTGCTGGACCAGGACAGCTTGCCTTTCCCGGACATGGTGAGCCATCTGCTATCGGCATACGCCGATCTCGGCATGGAAAATGCAAAAATTGCCGCAGTCGGCCCAATATTCCTGGACCAGGCCAGCGGGCAGAAATCATCTTTCGTTCGCTTCGGAATGCTGGGAAAGAAGCATCTCCGGTGCGATGAAAATGCCGAATTCCTTCCTGTCGACATGCTCATCGCCTCCGGGTCCCTGATATCGATGGCGGCTCTGGATGCAATTGGCGACATGGACAGCGGCCTGTTTATCGATTATGTCGATACCGAATGGATATTGCGCGCGCGCGCCAAAGGCTACATGGCATATGGCGCATGCAATGCGCTCATGGCTCATGAACTGGGAAGCCGAAGGCGCAAAGTATGGCTGCTGCGCTGGCGTCATGTGCCGATACACCAACCGCTGCGGTTCTATTACATCTTCAGGAATGGATTCGCACTTCTGCTCCGCAAAGGATTGCCCGTGGCATGGAAGCGCTGCGAATTCATCAATCTGATTGGGCTGGCTGTGACATTCGGTTTGCTTGTGGCGCCGCGCCGCGAAAACATCAGGATGATGACGCTCGGATTCAGGGACGGCCTCAAGGGGAAGACGGGAAAGTTCGGGCATGCGGCGGAGAAGAATAAACGATGACCAAGCCAGCCCTGCCGAAAATAAGCATCTGCATCCCGACATACAATTGCGAGCAATATATCCGGGCGGCCATCGAATCGGCTGTTTCCGAAGAAGGGCTCGATGCGGAAATCGTGGTTGTCGACAACGCCTCCACGGACAACACCGTCTCCGTCGTGCGCGGGCTGATGGACGATGCACGCGGAAGAATCCGGCTATTCGTCAACGATCAAAATATCGGGATGGCCGGAAATTTCAATCGATGCCTGGAACAGGCGCAGGGCGCGTACATCAAATTCTTGATGGCCGATGACCTGTTGCTGCCTGGATGCGTCCGGAAACTGTCCGGCATTCTCGACTCGAATCCAGGCGTATCATTGGTCGCCAGCGCACGGGTTGTCATCGACGAATCGGGAAACAGCCTGGCGACGCGCAGGCGATTCAGGAATGACGTTGAAATTCCCGGGGAAGAGGTTATCAATGACTGCCTGTTCGGGCAGAATTACATCGGCGAGCCCACCGCAGTCATGTTCCGCAAGGCGTCGATGCGCAGCGGCTTCAATGTCCATTTGCCCCAGGTGCTGGACATGGATATGTGGTTCAGATTGCTGGAGCTGGGGAATCTGTACTACGTCAGCGAACCCTTGTGTGCGATAAGGCAGCATCCGGATCAAGTGACGCATGCCAACCTCAAGTCGGGAGCCTTGATCGAGGACAACATCAGGCTCTTCGATGCCTACTCGCACAAGCCATACATCGAACACTCTCCGCGGCGGCGCTTGAGGCACAAATTATTTATTACCTATCGCGTCTGGATTTCGAGGCAATATATTTCCGATGAGACAAGAAAGCGCATTTTATCGCAGTACGGCAACGAACTGCTGTACAGACTCATGCCTCTGGGATTCCTGCTTCTGTCGTTCCAGAGGCGGACATTGAAACTGATTCGTGGCCCGGTTTGATTTCCGGTTCGCAAAAAGGAAACTAGCAATTGCAGATCGATCATCATGATGGTGCGGGATCCGGACAAGAAGGCGGAATGAGACTGGCCGGCATCAGGAAATCATCCCTGCCGAACAAGCCGCTTATCACCGTAATCACCGTTGTGTTCAACGGCGAATCCACGATAAAGGATACGATCGAGAGCGTCCTCGGCCAAACTTACGACAACGTCGAATTCATCATCATCGATGGCGGGTCAACCGATAAGACGCTCGATGTCATAAGACGATATCAGGACAAGATCGATTACTGGATCAGTGAACGGGACAGGGGGCTATACGATGCCATGAACAAGGGCATCGCCTTGGCAAGCGGCAACTATATCGGAATGCTCAATTCCGACGATTACTTCGCCTCTTCCTCCTCCCTGGAGATCCTGGCCTCAAACATGAACAGCACCAACGCAGACCTGATATTTGCCACCCTGGATATCGTCGACTCAAGGAATCCCGACAGGATACTGCGCAAATATCGAGTTCGAACCTACAGTTCCTTCTTGATGCGTATCGGGATCATGCCGCCCCATCCTACGGTATATTGCAAGAAGACCGTATATCTGCATGCGGGGCCTTACCGCCTGGATTACCGGATTGCCGCGGATTTCGAGATGCTGGTGCGCTTGCTGCTTAGACACAAGGTTACATGGCACTTCGTCGATGAGGTGGTGGTCAAGATGCGCGCGGGCGGAATAAGCACACGGGGGCTCAAGTCGTACTGGACGATCAATCGCGAAATAGCCCGTGCCTGCAGGGAAAACGGCCTCTACACCAACATGCTGCTATTGGCTCTGAAGCTTCCTGCCAGAATATGGGAACGCCTGTCTTGAGGGGCTGGGAGGATATCGATGAACAAGTGGACATGATCTCATCCTTTCAGACTCATTTCATATCGGAAGAGGCTTATCCTTGTATTTCATGGAATGAAGGTCCATAATTGCAAGGATGTTAGATCGGTCTCTCGCCCCAATTCTATCGGACGCCATCGCTTATTCGCCGGCAACCGCACTGCTGGGCCCGCGCCAGGTCGGCAAAACAACGCTGGCCCTGGAAATTGGCCGACGCCATGATGCGCTCTATCTCGATCTCGAGTCCGAACAGGACCGGGCAAAACTGACCCAGCCCGAACTTTATCTTCGGGATCATCAGAACAGGCTGGTCATACTCGATGAAATCCATCGCGCACCCGGACTTTTCCCGGTGTTGCGCGGTCTCATAGACCAGGGTCGGCGTTCCGGCAGAAGTTCCGGCATGTATCTGCTCCTCGGATCCGCCTCGCTGGATTTGCTCAGGCAGTCCGGCGAAACATTGGCAGGACGGATTGCCTACCTTGAGCTCGCCCCATTTAATGTGCTGGAAAACCGGGGCATGCCGGCCGACGAGCTTTGGGTGCGCGGCGGCTTCCCCGAAAGCCTGCTGGCAACTGACGCCATGCGCAGCCTGCGCTGGAGGCAGGATTTCATTCGTACCTATCTGGAACGAGATATTCCACAGTTCGGCCCACGGATTGCAACCGAAACGCTACGCCGTTTTTGGGGGATGCTTGCGCATCACCAGGGCGGCCTGCTCAACACGGCGCAGTTGGCAAGAAATCTTGGCGTGGACGTCAAAACCGCCGCAGGATATCTCGACTTGCTGGTCGATCTGCTGCTCGTCCGCCGCCTGCCCGCCTGGCATGCCAATCTGGGCAAGCGACTGGTGAAATCACCCAAGATTTATGTCAGAGACAGCGGTCTGGTGCACGCGCTGCTGAATATTCCGGACAAGGAATCGCTTCTCTCCCATCCTGTCGTAGGACAAAGCTGGGAATGTCATGTCATCGAAAACCTGCTTGAATGCGCGCAGCCAGCGACACAAGGCCATTTTTACCGAACCAGCAGTGGGGCGGAAATCGATCTTTTGCTGTCATTGCCGAACGGAAACCAGTGGGCAATCGAAATCAAACGGAGTCTTGCGCCAAAGGTCGCGCGTGGCTTTCACGAAGCATGCGCCGATCTTAATCCAGCAAAGAGATATGTGGTTTACCCGGGAACCGAGCGTTACAGGCTGACGAGCGAAATCGAGGCGATCTCTCTTGAAGAACTTGCTTCGGAATTGTTGTCAGCAAATTCGGGGGGCATGAATACTTGAGAATCCTGGTGACGGGCGCGAACGGATTTGTGGGTACTGCGCTTTGCGCGCAACTCCTCGATCAGGGATTCGAGGTCAGGGGAGCGGTCAGGAGCGAACGATCGGTGATTCCTGCCGGCATCGAAAGGATTGCCGTGGGGGGCATGGCCGGAGACACCGACTGGTCGGATGCGCTGCGGGGCGTCGACTGCGTGATCCATCTCGCGGCAAGAGTCCACGTCATGAGGGAAGGGAGCGCGGACCCCCTTGCCGAATTCAGGAAGGTGAACGTGGCGGGAACCAGGAGACTCGCCGAAGCCGCGACTGCTGCAGGCGTGAAGCGCTTCGTCTACGTGAGCTCGATCAAGGTGAACGGGGAGGCCACGTTCGAGCGTCCCTTTTCGGAGTCGGATGTACCGAATCCTGTCGACCCCTACGGGATCTCGAAATGGGAAGCCGAAGCGACTCTGCGGAAAATCTCCGACGAAACGGGGCTTGAGGCCGTGGTCCTCAGACCCCCTCTCGTCTACGGACCGGGCGTGGGCGGGAACTTCGCCAGGATGCTCGCCTGGATAGAAAAGGGGATACCCCTTCCGCTGGGCTCGGTCAGGAACAGAAGGAGCATGATCTATGTGGAAAATCTGGCAGATGCCCTGATCCATTGCACCACCCACCCGAAGGCCGCCTATGAAACGTTTCTTGTAGCCGATTCGGAATCGATTTCGACCCCTGAACTCATCAAAACCCTCTCCGAAAAAATGGGGCGAAAATCCCGAGTTTTTTCCTTCCCCGTTTCCCTGCTCAAGCTGCTCGGCAAATTCACCGGAAAATCATCCGAAATCGAGAGGCTGACGGGGTCGCTGGAAGCGGATGCGTCGAAAATCAGGAAAATGCTCGGATGGAACCCTCCCCGCCCCCTCGATGATGGATTGAAAATAACGGCGGACTGGTTCAGCAGCACTCGCTGAACTTGCACAGGGCAGTGCCTATCATTATACTGTCTTACATATTTCTTACCGGAATTCGCCATGGAAACCACGAAACTTTCCAGCAAGGGGCAGGTGATTCTGCCCAAGCATATTCGTGCAGCGCATAAGTGGCTCCCTGGAGTGGAATTTGTGGTCGAAGACACCCCTGAAGGCGTATTGCTGAGGCCATTGAAACCCTTCAGACCCACCCGGATCGAAGAGGTTCTCGGCTGCACGGGTTACAAAGGTGCCGCAAAGACGATCGAAGATATGGATGCCGCCATTTCAAAGGGAGTCAAGGCCACTCATGATCGCAGTTGACACCAATGTCCTCGTCCGTCTGCTCACCCGAGACGACCCGATTCAGGCCGATCGCGCAGCCGCCCTGTTCGAACGTGAAGAAGTTTTCATTTGCAAAACCGTATTGCTCGAAACCGAATGGGTGTTGCGCTTCAGTTACGGACTGGAAAACCTCGTCATATTCAAAGCACTGACCAATGTATTGGGCCTGCCCCATGTCACGGTCGAAGACAACCCTGTAGTGGTTCAGGCCCTGTCGCTCTTCCAGTCCGGAATGGATTTTGCCGACGCCCTGCATCTTGCTTCAAGCAAAAGTGCCGTCCAGTTTGCCACATTCGATGAACGTCTGAAGAAACGGGCAGCTAATTTCAACCATCAGGTGGTTCTGGCATAGCCTGATGCTCAGCCCTCTTTACGCGCCGCTCGTCTCCTTCGGCATCGCCCTGCTGGTCCTTGTCCTCCTGACAAGGGGGAAGATGGCCAGATTCGCGCTCGACAAGCCCAATGCACGGTCGCTTCACGAAAAACCCGTGCCGCGCACCGGAGGCATAGCCATCCTGGCCGGCATGCTGTCGGGCTGGTCGCTTATCGGACCGCCGGCCAACGTGATCACGCTTGGCCTGATCATCCTGATCGTCGTTTCCTTCCTGGACGATCTCCGCGGCCTTTCCGTACCATTCCGCTTCGGAGCGCACTTTGTTGCCGCAGGGACTTTCGCCTATTTCGTTCTCCTGCCCCTGGTCGGCGGCATCGGCGCATTCCTCTTGACGCTCGCCATTGTCTGGATGATAAATCTGTATAATTTCATGGATGGCTCCGACGGCCTGGCTGGGGGAATGGCGCTGTTCGGATTCGGGTTCTACGGCGTCGCAGCATGGATTGCGAACGATCCGTATTTTTCATTGTTCAATCTGGCGATTGCGATGAGTGCCGGCGCATTCCTCTTTTTCAACTTCCATCCCGCCAAAATCTTCATGGGCGACGCGGGCGCCATTCCACTCGGCTTTCTCGCCGCCACGCTGGGCCTGCTGGGCTGGAGAATGGGCGACTGGCCCTTCTGGTTTCCTCCTCTGATATTTTCCCCCTTCATCGTCGATGCGACGGCGACGCTGCTCAGGCGCCTCTTCAGGGGCGAAAAGATATGGCAGGCACATAGGGAGCATTACTACCAGAGACTGATCCAGATGGGCCTCGGCCACCGCAACCTCGCTGTTGCAGAATATGTCCTGATGACGGCCATAGGCATCTCTTCGATACTGGCAGTGCGGAATCCGGTTCCCCTGTTCGCCTTCTGGGGAATCGCCTACGCATTCATTGCGTACCGTGTCGACCGGCGCTGGACTGAATCAGACAAATGACGCCATTCAGAAATCCCAGAACCCTGCTCGCCGCTTCCCACGACATCGTGGCCGTCCTGGCCACCTGGTATGCGGCCTATCTGCTGCGCTTCAATCTGGATATCCCGCGCTTCTATGTATCCCAGATGGTCGACTCGCTCATCATCGTCGCCCCGATTCAAACCGTGATTTTCCTCAGTTTCGGCCTCTACAGGGGGATCTGGAAATATGCCAGCCTGCCCGATCTGAAGAAAATCGCATTCGCGGTCGGAACGGGAACGGCAGCGATCCCGACACTCATGTACATGGTGCACCATCCCGTAGGCGTCCCAAGATCGGTCTTCATCCTCTATCCTATCCTTCTGCTCCTTGTCATGGGCGGCAGCAGGCTGCTTTACAGAGCTTGGAAGGAAAAGCATCTGCACGGCTTCGCGAGGCTGGACGGCAAGCCCGTGCTGGTGCTGGGCGCGGGAGATGCCGCGGCAAGCCTGGTCAAAAGCCTGGAAAGAAGCACGGAATGGCGCGTAATCGGCCTGCTCGACGACGATTCCAGGAAGCAGGCCAGGATGATTCACGGCATCAAGGTGATCGGCCCGCTTTCCGATCTCGGCGCGGTCTCGAAGAAAACGGAAGTCGAAAACGCCATCATCGCCATGCCTTCTGCCTCCCACAGCGAAAGAAGAAGAGCCCTGGAACTGTGCTCCGCAGCGGGCGTCAAGGCGCTGACCGTACCCTCTTTCGATGATCTGATCGGGGGCAAGCTGACCATCTCCCAGATCAGACGCGTCGAACTCGACGATCTTCTGGGCCGCGACCCGATCCAGCTCGACAGCGCCGGACTTCAGGATTTTCTAACCGGAAAAACGGTGATGGTGACAGGCGCTGGCGGCTCCATCGGCTCGGAGCTCTGCCGCCAGATCGCGAGATTCGAACCGGGCAAGCTGATTCTCTTCGAACTCTCGGAGTTTTCCCTGTACGGCATCGAGCAGGAATTCTCAAACAGATTCCCCGAAATCCCCATCGTCTGCGCGGTAGGGGACGTAAAGAACGCCGCCAGAATCAGGCAGATTCTCGAGCTTCACCGCCCCGACGTCGTCTTTCATGCCGCAGCCTACAAGCATGTTCCGCTCATGGAGGACGAGAACGCATGGGAGGCGGTGAGAAACAATGTCCTCGGGACCTACACCGTTGCCCGCGCTGCCCAGGCCGGCGGTGTCGGGAAATTCGTCCTGATTTCCACCGACAAGGCGGTCAATCCGACCAATGTCATGGGCGCATCGAAGCGCCTGGCAGAACTCGTCTGCCAGAGTCTGCAGGCATCCGAAGGAACCCGCTTCGTCATGGTGCGCTTCGGCAACGTGCTGGGCAGCACCGGAAGCGTGATCCCGAAATTCAAGGCGCAGATCGAAAAGGGCGGCCCCGTCACCGTGACCCATCCTGAAATCACCCGCTATTTCATGTCGATACCTGAAGCGGCCCAGCTCGTGCTGCAGGCCGGGCTCATGGGGCAGGGCGGAGAAATATTCGTGCTGGACATGGGGGAGCCCGTCAGGATCGCTGACCTGGCCCGCGATCTCATCAGGCTTTCAGGATTCAATGATGGAGATATCGACATCGTCTATACCGGACTGCGCCCCGGAGAAAAGCTCTTTGAAGAACTCCTCGCCGACGACGAGCAGACCCTGCCAACGCCCCACCCCAAATTGCGCATCGCCAGGGCGAGGCGGGAAGACGAAGCATGGCTCTCGAAGCTCCTCGAATGGCTGTCGGCATCCGAAATCATGGGCGACGGCGAAGTCAGACGAGAACTCATTCGCCGAGTGCCTGAGTACGCACCCTCGAAACACTGAGACATATGCTCTGGATTATACCCGGACTGACTTTAATCGGCCTATAATGGCGGGGCCGTCGAAGCCGACTTTTAGCAAGGAGACCGTAGTGCTTGGATGTTACAAGGATTATTCGCTGAAGGACGTGAAAAAGCTGGTTGTGCGTAAACTGAAATACCCATTCTATGCGGGAAGAAAGTATCAATGTCCCGTGTGCGGGGCGAACCTCTCGAAATTCAAGCCGGCTTGGAAATCCCTTGAAAGGGAGCTGTCAACATTCATTTACCCCATCGATTCCTTCGAAACCTTCAACAGGACTGAACTTGTCTGTCCGTCATGCGATGCATCAGACAGGGACAGGCTGTGCGCCCTCTATATCAAGCAGAAGCTGGGAAAGCTTCCCCAGGACGACAAGCCGATGTTTCTCGACTTTGCGCCGAATCTCGGGATTTCCTGCTGGATGAGAGGCTTCGGCAATATCGAATATCGGTCCCTCGATCTGTTCCGCCGCAATGTCGACGAAAAGGTGGATATTCAAGACATGCCCCAATTTCCTGACAACTCCGTTGGCGGATTCATTTGCTCTCATGTTCTGGAACATGTGCCTGACGACGCAGCAGCCATGAAAGAACTGTATCGCATCCTGAAATCGGGCGGGTTCGGCGTGGTCATGGTTCCCCTGATCAGGGATGTGATGAAAACGCAGGAAGACCCCTCCCACGCCACAGAAGAACTGCGAAAAAAGCATTATGCTCAGGGCGATCACCTGCGGCTCTACGGCATATCGGATTTCATGGAAAAACTGCAGAAGGTCGGCTTTCAGGTGCAACGCCTGGGAGTGGATTATTTCGGGCAGGATACCTTCGGCCGTTCCGGCATTACGGAATGCTCGGCACTGTATGTCGTAACCAAGCCATGAGCAGACGGAGTCAACTTGCCCGGATACACCCCGGATGAGATGGGCGCATCACCCTTGAAAACCCGGAAACAGGCACCTTCCTGGCACACAAGACATGCCATCGATATCTGAAGCTGCCGATTCCTCTGCAAAATGGGCGGCCATTGCCATCGGCTTTTCCGTCCCGATATCGGTCGCGCTCGACAATGTCCTGATGCTCGCCGTTTTCTGTTTCTGGCTCGTCGGCGGGGACTTGAAGGAAAAAATCCATGTCATTTCAGAGAGCCGCGTCTCTCTCGCAGCCCTCGCCCTGATCGGCTTCCTGGCCATCGGCATGTTTTATGGCAACGCCTCCTTCCACGACGCACTGAACGCCTTCGGAAAATACATCGACCTGCTTTTCGTTCCGGTTTTCTTCACGATCTTCGAAGATCGGAAAGCGAGACGGCTTGCCCTGGCCGGGTTCGTTTCAGCCATGATGCTGACCCTCCTGCTGTCCTATCTGCTGAAATCCGGCATAGTGCACCAGAACTCGATCCTGCGCGGCACTCGGGACAATCCCTATGTGTTCAAGCTGTATCTCACCCAGAATTTCTTCATGGCGTTCGCCGCCATGATCCTCGCCACTTGGTCGTTTTTCGAAAGCGATCAGAAGAAGCGTCTGTTTTTCGCGCTCCTC
>JAJZQY010000043.1 GCA_021806605.1 Pseudomonadota bacterium | reverse complement strand
GGATGGCCGTAGAAGGTCGTCAGCACCTCGATTCGCGCGGGGCTATGGTGAATCTGGTGAAAAACCCGCCAGAGCAGATTGCTCGCATGCCGCATCCTGTGCCACCAGTAGACCAGAAAGGTCACGCAATAGTATCCGAGCAGCCCCGCAAGCGGCGCGGGCCACGCCGCGAGGCGGCGGCTTGCGGCGGGAAAGAGCTTCGCCGACTGCAGCCATGGATTGAAGATTTTCCCGGAAACGGTCATTAACGTCATGCCGAGCAGAATCAGGATCAGTGTGCGCCCGACCCAGCGCCAGTCGAACGACTCGCGATGGTTCGGCCACAGTGATTCTACGGCGAGAAGTGTCAGGGTGGCGAGCGCTACGGCCACCTGCGCATATTGATCCATTCCTGTCTTTCGCTAGGTTCCCAGCGACACCTTAACCAGTACTGGAAATGCAGTCAATATTGTCCCGGTCGGTAATATCCATGCAAAACACTCCCAGGTCGTGCGGGAAGGGCTGATCCATTTGCATTTCTCCGGGGGATTGATCCCGAAGCATGTAAAATGGCGCCCATGAATACCCCTTTTTCCTCGCTCACGCCGGACGCGATTCTGGACAGCCTGCAAAGCATTGGGCTGAACGGCAACGGACGTCTGCTCGCCCTCAACAGCTACGAAAACCGCGTCTATCAGGTGGGCATGGAAGCCGGACCTCCCCTGGTCGCGAAATTCTATCGCAGGGGACGCTGGTCGAATGCAGCCATACTGGAAGAACATGCCTTCGTGAACAGCCTCTTTGCGAACGAAATTCCCGCCGTGCCGGCACTCGAGATAGCGGGAAGCACCCTGCACGAATTCGGGGACTTCAGGTTTGCGGTTTTCGAAAAGCGCGGCGGAAGAGCCCCGGAGCTGGACCGGGAGGACACGCTCGAATGGATCGGGCGCTTCCTGGGAAGGATCCATGCAGTAGGGGCGCTCGACGCCTACAAGGCGCGCCCTTCCCTGGAAGTCGTCAATTTCGGGGAGGCGCCCCGTGATTTCCTGCTGTCGAACGGCTTCATTCCGGAAGAACTGACCGAAGCCTACGCGCGCGTTGCAGAACTGGCCATAACCGGCATCCGGCGCGCCTTCGAACGGGCAGGCGACTATTCTTCCATCCGCCTACACGGCGACTGCCATGCCGGGAACATGCTCTGGACGGACGACGGTCCCCATTTCGTGGATTTCGACGACAGCCTCATGGGTCCTGCGGTGCAGGATCTCTGGCTGATCCTGTCGGGAGACCGCTCGGACATGACGCGGCAGCTCGGGAAAGTGCTTTCCGGCTACGAGGATTTCTGCGATTTCGACATGAGGCAATTGCACCTCGTCGAAGCCCTGAGGACATTGCGTCTGATCCACTACAGCGCCTGGCTGGCAAAGCGCTGGGACGATCCGGCCTTTCCGGCCGCATTTCCGTGGTTCAACACGCAACGCTACTGGCAGGACAGGATACTCGAACTGAAAGAGCAGATTTCGCTCATGGATGAAGCGCCCCTGATGCATTCCTGAAAAAGGGCGCGTATTCAGTACCCGAGGACGATGCCTTCCCTTCTCGGGTCGGCGCCTCCTTCCCAACCGGAAGGGATTCTTTCCACCCCGTGCACTCCGCTGTTGAGGTCCATGATGCGAACCTCGTGACCCAGTTTTTCCAGGGGGAACTTCAGGTCTTCCAGCTCGGTTCCCTTCTCCAGCAGAACCGGCCCGCCGATGCTCCCGACATTGGGCAGGGCTATCGCATCTGCCATGCCGAGATGCCAGTCGATCATGGCAATGAGGGTCTTGGCCACGATATCGATGATGAACGGGCCGCCGGGGGAACCCAAAACGGCATAAAGCCGGCCTTTTTCATCGAATACGAAGGTAGGGGACATCGAACTTCTGGGGCGTTTCCCCGGCTCTACGCGGTTGGCCACAGGTTTCCCTTCCCGCTCGGGGTCGAAGGAAAAATCGGTCAGTTCGTTGTTGAGCAGGAAGCCATCCACCATCACGCGGCTGCCGAAGCCATCCTCGATCGAGGTCGTCATGGAGACCGCATTCCCCCAGCGGTCAACGACGGAAATCTGGCTGGTGGAATGGAATTCCATGGCGCTTCCCCCCTCGGTCTTCAACCGGGCCGAGCCGGGAGGCTTTCCGGGGTAAACCTTTTCCATGGCCCGCTCATCCCTGATGAGTGCAGAGCGCGACGCGAGGTAGCCGGGATCGATGAGGCCTGAAAGCGGAACGCTTTCGAAATCGGGATCGGCGAGATAACGGTCCCTGTCGGCAAACGCCAGCCTTTCCGCCTCCGCCATCAGGTGCACGGCCTGGAGAGATTCGGGTTGGCTACCCATGTCGAATCGGGACAGCATGCCGAGGATCTGCAATACGGCAACCCCGCCGGAGCTGGGGGGCGGCATCCCGCACAACCTGTACGCCCGGTAATTTCCGCAAACCGGGCTGCGTTCGACCGCACGATAGCCCGAAAGATCGGCTTCGGTCATGAGTCCGGGATTTTTCTGCTGCCCGCGCACTGCAGCCACGACGTCCCGCGCTATCTTTCCAGTGTAGAAGGCATCCGCCCCGCCTTTGGCGATCTCCCGAAAGACTCCGGCAAGTTCCGGATTGCTGAGTTTTTCCCCGACAGCTCTGGGACTGCCGTCCGCATGGTAGAAGTAGGTCTTCGCTTTTTCCTGGAGCGGCAGAAATTTGTCTCTCAGCAGCAGGGCATGCAGCCTCGGAGAAACCGGGAAGCCTTGCTCGCAAAGTGCAATGGCCGGCCCGAACAATGTCGCCCAGGGCAGTTTTCCGTACTTCCTGTGGGCCGCTTCCAGCATGCGCAAGGTGCCCGGAACGCCGACCGACCTGCCGCCGATCACGGCATCGTAGAATTTCAGGGGCCTGCCCTTTGCATCCAGGAAAAGGGCTGGGGTGTCAGCGGCAGGAGCGACTTCCCTGCCGTCGAAAGCGGAAATCTTGCCGTCCTTCGAATAATGGAGCAGAAAAGCACCCCCGCCAATTCCGGAGGACTGCGGTTCGACAAGATTCAACACCATCTGGACGGCGACCGCCGCATCGACCGCATTCCCGCCGGCTTCCAGCATCGCCATGCCCGCCTTCACGGCGAGGGGATTGGCTGCCGCGACCATCCCATGCCTTCCCTGCACACGGCCGGCAGGCCCGAGGCCAGTGGCGGCTTCCGGAGGGGCATACTCCGCAGCGGATGCGCCCCCCAGCCATGCGGCAAGAACCGCCCAAAAGAAGAAGCTGAATCTGTCAGGTTTCATGGATCAGTCCGGTGCCCCCATCCGTGATCGTAACATGGATCACATTAGAAAATAATGATTACTGCATTTGATTATTTTTGGAGCTAGAATACTTTCGACAAGAATCAAGAATGGAACTTCTGCATGGCGCAACTCAAGCTTCATTTCGAAGAACTGAAGGCCAGCGGCGACCTCCCTTCCCCGATGGGCGTTGCGCTTGCCATATTCGAGCTTACCCGAAAGCCGGACGTGTCCCTTTCGGAAATCGCCCATGTGGTGAAAGCCGACCCCTCTCTCAGCGGCAAACTGATCAAAAGCGCGAACGTCCTCAAGGCGGGCACCCGCTCCATCGCTTCGGTCTCGAGCGCAATCAATCTGCTCGGCCTCGACGCCACAAGACAGCTCGTGGTCGGGTTCTCCATCCTTGCTGGAAACCGCAGAGGAGCCTGCAAACAATTCGATTACATGCGCTTCTGGTCCAAATCCCTGGCGGGCGCCATCATCGCCCAGATGCTCTGCGAGCGGGAGCGCGTCGCACAACCCGAGGAATGCTTCGTCGGCGCGCTCTTGAGCGACGTCGGCACGCTTGCGCTGGCAACCCTTTATCCCGTCGCCTATTCCGAAATCCTCTCAAGCGGACTTTCCCATCGAGATCAACTGGAATGGGAGGAGGCCCGTTTCGAGACAGACCATGTCGAACTGACTGCAGCCCTGCTCGAAGACTGGATGCTCCCCCCGATGTTCGCCGATGCCGCAAGCCATCACAGAAACCCCGAATCGACCGATTTTCCGGTGGGCTCCAGGGAGCACAGCTTGTGCAGAATATGGCATTTCGCCGACCTGCTCTCGGAAAAAATCGTCTCCGGAGAAAAGGCCATCGTGCGCAGCATGCCGGAACTCATCGACATGGCAGCCGGGTGGGATCTCGATCCGGACGATTTCGCGGCACTGAGCAACGAAGCCGTCGCCCAATGGCAGGAATGGAGCCGGGTCCTCGAAGTGCCGAGCCGGGAGCTGCCTAATTTCGCCGAAATGATCGCCTCCCTGCCTCAGGACGAACCGAATCGCGAAGCGAAGCAAAATTCCCACCCGGAATTCCCGCTGAGAATCATGCTGGCAGGCGACGACATGCCGGCTCTGGGACGACTCAGCCATGAAGTTTCCTCTCTGGGCCATGCCCTCGAAATTGCCACCAATTCGAGGGACGCCCTGCAGCTCGCGCTGGACACGGATCCCCAGCTCATCATTTGCGATCTTTCGGCAGGGCTGGATTTCGTGAAAGCGCTGCGCGAAGTGCCTTCAGGCAAATTCGTCTACCTGATCCTCATGATCCCGGAAAAAGGCGAGGAAGGACTCGTTGCAGCCTTCGGAGTAGGCGCGGATGCCGTGATGACGAAACCCTATGGTGCCATGGAACTTGCCGCCAGGGTGCTGGCCGGGCAGCGCTTCGTCAGAATGCGCGAAGAGCTGCAAAGCCAGAGCGAATCGCTTCGCAACGTCGCAGCCGAACTGGCGGTCGCCAACCGACGCGCCCAGAGAGCTTCCCTGACCGACCAGCTCTCCGGCCTGCCCAACAGGCGCTATGCAATCGAGCGCCTGGCAACCGAATGGAAACGCACGCAGATCCTGTCCTGCCTGGTAATCGATATCGACAAATTCAAGTCGGTCAACGACATTCACGGCCACGACATCGGCGATGAAGTCATCAGCCATCTGGCCCAGACTCTGCGTGGCGCCCTCAGGACCCAGGATGCGATCTGCCGCTTCGGCGGAGAGGAATTCCTCGCGATCCTGCCGAACGCCAATGCGACGGCAGCGATGAATTGCGCCGAGCGGTTCAGGACGGCAGTCGAAGCCGCGCGTTTCGTCAAGGGCAACATCAAGCTCAAGCTGACCGTCAGCATTGGCGTGGCATCGAGGCGTCCTGCCATGAAAAACTTCGAGAATCTCATCAAGGCCGCAGACAAGGCGCTCTATGAGGCGAAAAAAGACGGCCGCAATGCGGTCCGATTGGCCAAGAACGGGTAGCCTGAATGCGGAAGCGCTTTCTCCGCCTCCTTATAATCAAAAGATATTAATTCGTAACTTCTTAGTATTTCCGGTATTTTCGTTCCGCAGCTAACATTCAATCCTGTATCCCATAGGAGGAATGTCATGCTCAAGCTGATCGGAAACGGAAGAAAACTCCAGGATGAGTGGAAAACGCTCGCCGCAACGGAAGACCCTGAAGGCGTGAAGCTTCCCGTGGGCCCCGTGATCGTGCCGCTTTCCGTGTGGCTGGCGCGCCGCGCGGAACTGATCCGCCGCGAATACGACCACGGCTGGCCGCTCGGCATCTGGCTTGCTGTCGACGAAAGCGCAGAGGCGATAGCGGCGGATCTGGACGATTTCACCGTAATCGCGATCGAATTCGACAGGTACAGCGACGGCCTGGGTTATGCCAGCGGACGCACGCTGCGGCGACTCGGCTACAAGGAAGAATTGCGTGCATTCGGCGACATTTCAGACAAGATCGCACGGCTTGCGCATTTCGGCTTCGACGCCTTCGCCCCGAGTTCCGCCCTGGCCCCCTTCTCCAGGCCCGTGCAGGTCGCCTTCACCCTCTGATAACCTTTCGGTGGTGGCGCTGGCCTGAAATCTTCAGGAATCCCTCAGGGCTTCTTGGGGGTAGTGTAGGGCACTTCCTTCTGGTGCGGCTCCCAAGTGGTTTCGTAGCCGACAAAAAACTGCCCCGGCACGATCTCCTTCTGACGGGTAGTCACGTGGAATGCGTGCCCATCGGGAACCTTGGGGCGGGTAAAAGGCTTCTTGTCTTCACTCATGATCCTATCTCCTTTGCTTGAAGAAAGCGGGAGGCGCACAGCATGCCGACCGCACCACTTAACTGCATAAATTATAATACCGTTCAACGCGTGTAATGTCCTTTCCCTGGAATCACATGCCGCACCCCCCCCTGGGGATTCTCGACGTCCCCTTTGTAGCGGGGGATGAGATGAATATGGACATGGAAGATGCTTTGTCCGGCCGCAGATCCAACATTGACGCCGATATTGTAGCCATCCGGGTCGAGCTCCTCGTCAATGCGCTTTTTTTCCTCTCTGATGAGGTCCATGCAGGCAGCCACTTCTTCCGGCGTCAGGTCGAAAAAGCTGGCGACATGCCGCCGCGGAATGACCAGCGTGTGCCCCGGACTCGCCGGGTAGGAGTCGCGAGCACTGAAAGCGAGTTCATGCTGGAGCGACACCCCGCGCGGATCCTTGCAAAACAGGCACGGATTATTGGGGTCTCTTTTCACTTCGGACGACAACGGAACGCCTCCTCTTCAGCCTTTGGGTTATACTCCAACACAGCATCATCAACGAGGAAACCATGCTGGCATCGAACAAGGGACGGGCTTATTTCGCACTGCTGGGTTACCATTTCAACCCCGACGACATTACGCGTCTGCTCGGGATAGAACCCACCTCGGTCGATGCTGCCGGGGCATACAGCGGGCTGGATAAACCCGTCATCAGTTCATGGGAGCTGTCTACCGATACCGTAGCTGGCGAGGTGGACGTATTCGCCCTGACGGACACCATCGTCAAGCAGCTGGAACCCCTCAAGGAAAAAATCGTCGAGGTCTGCAAAAGCCACAATCTGTCTCCGCGCCTGGGCGTGGTGCTGGCCTTGTCAATCGATAAAGGCGAATCAGGCCCGGAGATCGGGTTTGGCGCCCGAACCATCCGCTTCCTGGCAGATACCGGCTCATTCATTGACATGGACTGCAAACTCTCCGAGCGAATCTGATTCGGTCCTCCTGCTGCTGGGCGCTTTCATCTGCGACTGCGCCTTTTTCAGCTGTTCCTGGCAATGCCTCAAGCAGAGCGGCTGCAGCGCATGAGGAAAGCATTCCATGATCACTTCGAATTCATCTGCAATTTCTTCCGCCAGAACAGCATCGCATGTCAATTGAGCCAGCACGTTTTGCGCTGTCGCCTTGTTCACCCGGCAGATGACAGCCAGGTGGATAGGCAACTGCTGCTCCATGCTCACCGCCCATGCCTTTTCATAAGATCGAATTGCTTCCTCCAGGCGCTGCGGGTTTTCTTCCGACTCGCCGAGATGATGCAGAGCGGCAGCACGGTTGTTGTGGGCTGCGGTCAATTCCAATGCGTAATTGTCTGCATCCAGCACGGCAAGCGCATTCTTGTAGGCGACAATCGATTTCTGAAATTGTCGGTTGCCTTTGAGGAGTTTCCCGTGAGCATGCAAGGTTGCGCCCAGCTGATGCATGGCAGTCATCCAGTTTTCAGGGTACTCATTTCGCGTCCAAACCTGCAAGGCATGGGTATAAGCCTCCACGGCAATTTTCAGCGGCCTTGCCGCTTCAAGCAGCCGGCCGAGCGCCTGGCTGGCCGTGCCCAGGCTGTATTGCGCAGCAGCCCATTCGAACGGGGTCTTTTCCTGGCTGAATGCCTCCAATGCCTGGTTGAAGCACCGGATGGCCGCTTCGAACGATTCGGCATCTCTGCGCTGCTGTCCCAGTGCCGCTAGAATGTTTCCCAGGTTGTTCCTGGTCTTGGCCCAGTCCAGCGGGCGATTTCTTGCAATGGATGTGTCTGCCGCCTCGAGCACGTCGCGCAAAGGCTCGAAAATCTTGGAACTGAAGCGGTGCGTCTCGAATTCCCCGCGCGTGTAGAGAAAATTGTCGGCCGCGGTCACCCCTCTGTCGGGAATCGCAGCTTCTGCCCATGCTTCATCAAGCATCCCGATCGAATCGGCAATAGCGCGCTCAAGGAACCTGTTCTCCGGGTAGATGAGGTAAATGTTCGAGAATTTCATTTTGCCCGATCGAGTATTTCGTTCAAATCAGGGTTCGCGTCAACCGCGCCTCCCGCTTCGATTTCTTCGTCGGTGGCATCGCGTATCGACAGAACTTCCAGCATGAAAGTGACGTCTCTGCCGCAAAGGGGATTGTTGCCGTCGACGGTCAACGTCTTTTCATCGAATCGGGTCACGATGAAGCTTCTGGCCTCGCCCCTTTCATTCTCCATGGTGATAGTCATGCCGATTTCACGATATTCTTCCGGGACATTTTCTATGCGATCGGTAAATACCAGCGACTCATCCCGCTCGCCGTACAACAGCGTAGTGTCGATCGGCATTTCGATGATATCGCCCACCTTTTTTCCGTATAGTTCCTTGGTCACCTGTTCGGACATCACGTCGTTCACGCCATGCACGTAGCCCAGCGGATAATCCACGGTAACCAGCACGTTGCCGCTTTTGTTGTCGATGACCTTGTAGCTGAGTTCGACGAATTTTTCGTCTTCGATCGTATCTGACATAGTCTTTTAGATCAAAATAGGGTGGCGCCGAATATTTTCACCTTGTCGTCTTCGTGCCCCAGCACCAGCCTGCCCAGCCATTCCCCCTTGTTTTTCTTGTTGATCACTTTGTACAGGACGGTGACATATTCTCCACGCCGTATCATGCCGAGATACGCATAATCTTCAGACAGGTTTTTCGCCAGATCGCTTCTCGCAAACTGCTTGCCCATCTCAATTTCGTTCGCACCCCTGATGAATGAAGAGGAAAAATTGCGCGTGAAGGCGCCGTAGTTTGCTTCATTCGAGTATTTGACCAAATCCGCCCACATGGGATTTGCGATTTCCAGTATCTCTTCGTCCGATTTTTCAAGAATGTTCATAAGCTCACAGGTTCATGACTTGACCGATGCTGATGCCGCACTTATCGTTAAAAAAGGACCAGCATGAAATGTGCCGGTCCTCCTTCAATGCGCTTTATCGCGAAGCTCAGTGCTCAACTGGCGGCGCTTTCTCCACATCGCCCACCAAGTGGTAGAGCGGCGCTTTCTCCATCGTGTATTCTCCCGTTTCGGGATCGCGGCGGGAAACGGTCAGCACATGCCAGTTCTTGTCGTCCAGCTTCATTGCATCGCCGCGGTAGTAATAGCCCGGCCAGCGGGTCTCCTTGCGGAACAGCGTATGCTGGAATACGCTCTCGGAAGTCAGGAAGCGATGCTTCAGCTCCCATGCCCGCAGCAGCTCGTGTATGTCGGAAGCGGCGACTTTTTCCAGATCGTGCCCTAGAATGTACATTTTCTTGAGGCCGATGTTCAGGAGCTTGTCGTTGGTCATGTAGTTGACGCCGAAGCCGCCGCAGTACTCGTCCATCAGCTTCTGCAAACGATCGAGGCCCTGTCTCGGATTGATGAAGTTGGGATTCACGGTGCCGGCAACGACTTCGTTGCTGAAAACGCGATAGGTTTCCAGTGGCTTGTAGATTTCTTCCCTGCGCCGATTGATCTGAGCGTCGGACACGCGGATGCCCTCTGCCTTGCCATCATCGATGTATTTGCAGGCAGCCTTGGCAGCCAGACGGCCTTCCGTGAAAGAACCGGACGAGAAGGCGTGAGGCGTGCCGCCTACCGCGTCCCCCGCGCCGAACAGGCCCTCGACGGTCGTCATGCGATTGTAGCCCCAGAAATATTCCGGCGGAGAAACGTCTTCAGGGCCGGAACACCAGGCACCGCAACCGGTGGCATGCGAACCCATGACGTAAGGCTCGGAAGTGGTCAGTTCGGGATTCTCGTATTTGGGATCGACGTCGGTGGCTGCCCAAAGCACCGCCTGACCCACGGTCATGCCCAGGAAGTTGTGCCAGCCGATCTCCTCAAGATGCGGATCCTGGAAGGCTTCCATGGTGACCATGTGGATAGGGCCGCGGCCTGCATTCACCTCCGAAATGATGGCGTGGTTGCGCAGGCAGGTAGGAATGGGGCGGTGGGTCCTGTGAGAGGCTTCCGGGTCCAGGTACTCCTTGCCTACCATTTCCTGAAGCGCAGGGAACCACTTGGACTCGTACTCTTCGCCGTAGGCATTCTGGGTATAGGTCTTGAGATGCAGGAAGTAGGCGCCGACCGGACCGTAGCCATCCTTGAATCGGGCCAGCACGATGCGGTTTTCCATTTGCGTCATCTTCGCGCCAGCCTGAATCATCAGGCCGTATGCCGAACCCGAAGACCACGGCGCGTACCAGACGCGCCCCGCGCCTTCGCC
>JAJZQY010000042.1 GCA_021806605.1 Pseudomonadota bacterium | reverse complement strand
TTATCCCGCAGAGGGCTTCGAGCGCCATGGCATAAGCCCAGGAATAGGCAACCGTGCTGTCTCCGCTTATTCTCGCCGCGAGCTCCGCCCCCCTTTCCGGAGCCAGTCCCTCGAAAGCCTTCTCTATCCCCTTGTGCTTGTAGCCCAGGCGCTCTTCCAGCCTCAGTATCTTCTCCCCGACCACCTGGAACCTGAAATGCCCCGGCTCGATGATCCCGGCATGCACGGGGCCGACTGCGATCTCGTGCACCCCCTCTCCTTCGACAGCAACGAAAGGGTAGTTTTCCCCGGCAGGCGCAAGACCCGGCCCGGGATCGTAATTTTTCCGCAACGGGAAAGGCGGCCAGAGTCCGTGGGAGAGCCAGGGTCTTTCGTCTCCCCCATCGCACCTTATACCCAGCATGTCGTGAACCGTGCGCTGCATCCTTGCCGCGCAGGGGAAAATGTCGGCGAGGCTTTCGAATTTTCCGTCCGCGGCGACGCACCTCGATATCAGCATTCCTTCCGAAAAAACGCAGGCTGCGAAAACTGCAAAGCCTTCCTCCGCCTCGCTTCCCCAGATCGAGACCAGCCTTCCCCCCTGATCCGCGCAGGCTTGCGCGACTCTTCTCCAGGATGTCCCTGCCGCCTCCATAGTCCATATCGGAGCAGCGCATGCCGTTTTGACCTTGCCCTCGAAATTCATGCCGCTCATCCTATCAGCCTCGCCGCTTCACTGTACCACCTGGCAAGATAAGGCGGAATATAGAGCCCGAGAAGCAGCACCAGAGCAAGGTGCAGCAGTATCGGCAGGGATGCCTGCGCATGGGGAAGCGCCTTTCCTGCGGACTCCCCCCACACCATGGACTGGACCTTGCCGAATATCGAAGCGAAAGCCACGCCCAGGGCAACCAGGAGCACCGGGGTCGACCAGGGATGACTCTGCATCGCATGGGTCAGAATCAAAAATTCGCTGGCGAAGACCCCGAAAGGCGGCATGCCTAGGATGGCGAGCGCACCGAGCATCAGCCCCCAGCCGATTGCGGGAAGCCTGACCAACCCCCTGATCGCCTCCATCGCCTGCGTGCCTGAATGCTGCACGGCATGTCCCACGGAGAAGAAGATCGCCGACTTGGTTAGGGAATGGACTGTCATGTGCAGCAGGCCGGCGAAATTCGCGCCGATGCCGAATGCGAAAGTCATGAGCCCCATGTGCTCGATGGAGGAATAGCCGAAAAGGCGCTTGATGTCCTTCTGCCGCCACAGCAGGAAGGCTGCGGTCAGCACCGTGATCAGGCCGAAGCCGATCATGAGATCGTCCGCGAAGCGATTGTGCAGCGCTCCTTCCACGAGGATCTTGCAGCGCACCACCGCATACAGCGCCACATTCAGGAGCAGCCCGGAGAGCACCGCGGAAACCGGGGTCGGGCCTTCGGCATGGGCATCCGGCAGCCAGCTGTGCAGGGGGACGAGCCCTACCTTGGTGCCGTATCCGACGATGAGGAAAACGAAGGCGATGGAAAGAACTGTGGGTTCCAGCGACCCTTTGGCTGCGTCGAGATGCGTCCAGAGCAGCGCCGCCCCCCCCGCGCCCAGCACCTTTTCGGAGGCGAAATAGATCAGGATCGTGCCGAAAAGCGCCTGGGCGATGCCGACACCGCACAAGATGAAATACTTCCATGCGGCTTCGAGGCTCGCCCGCGTCCTGTAGAGGCTCACCAGAAGGACCGTGGCCAGCGTCGCCCCCTCCATCGCAACCCACAGTATGCCGAGATTGTTGGTGGTCAGCGCGAGCAGCATGGTGAAGCAGAAAATCTGGTACATGCTGTGATAGAGGCGAAGCTGGTAATTCGAAAGAGCGCTCAACAGCGCTTCGTTCCTCATGTAGGGTCTTGAGAACAGGGTAGTGGTAAAAGCGACGAACGCGGTCAGCACCACCAGGAAAACGTTGAAGGAATCGATGAAGAACTGCTCGTTCAGGACGACCATGGGGCCGGAGACGAGAACCTTCCATGCCAGCAGGATGGCTGCGATGAAGGTGCAGAAGCTCACCGCGGAATTGAGTTCCGGCGCCCATTTTTCGTGTCCCCAGAGCGCGAGAAGCGCACCGCCTGCAAGCGGCAAACCCAGAACGGCTAGCATTTCCATCATTCCTCTTCCGCCTTCTCCAGATGCCTGAGATCCAGGCTTTCGAATTTCTCCCTGATCTGGAAGAAAAACACGCCCAGGATCAACACCCCCACCAGGACGTCGAGCGCAACCCCGAGCTCCACCACCATCGGCATGCCATAGGTCGTGCTGGTCGCAGCGAAGAACAGCCCGTTTTCCATGGAAAGAAAGCCGACCACCTGGGATATGGCCTTGCTCCTCGTGATCATCATCAAGAGCGAAAGCAGCACGCAGGCCATCGCGATGCCGATGGTGCTTCTCGTGATGGTTCCGGCGAGGTGGGAAATGGGCAAGGCGAGATTGAAGGCGACGATCACGATGGCAATCCCGACCAGCATGGTAGACGGTATGTTGATCAGCGTCTCCACATCCCACTCGACATTGAGCTGCCTGATCATGCGAAGGAGTATCCACGGCAGGATCACGACCTTGAGGGAAAAGGTCAGCAAGGCGGAATAGTAGAGATGGCTCTGGTTCGTGGTCGAGGCGATCACGGCGGTGCTCACCGCGAGGGTCATGCCCTGCACCATGAACAGCCTGATGAGGGAGCGGATGCGCCTCTGCGAAAGCATGGCGAAGGCGAGCAGCAGCAGGATCGATGCCAGCAGGTTAATGAATTGGCTGGACAACGGCATTCAGGCCCCCAGCAGAAAGTGGACGAGCATGCCGAGCACCCCGAAAAGGAAGGCCGTTCCCATGAACTCGGGCGCCCTGAAGATGCGCTGCTTCGCCATCACCGTTTCGATCACGGCAAGCCCGAAGCCTGCGACAAGCAGCTTGACTATCAGAATCGGCAGCGCAAAAGCCATGCCGAGCCAGTCCGCCGCCTGGGCGATTCCCCAGGGGACGAAAAGCGCGATGCCCATCGCGACATAAGCGAACAGCTTGATGCTGCTCGCCCATTCCACCAGCGCGAGATGGCGCGCGGAATATTCGAGAATCATCGCCTCGTGGATCATCGTGAGTTCGAGATGGCTCGCCGGATTGTCCACGGGAATGCGTGCATTTTCGGCGAGCAGCACCATCAGGAAGGCGATTCCCGTGAAGGCCAGGCTGGGATAGATCCCGAAATGGCGATGGGCGAGGGTTTCGACGATCACCGTGAGGGAAGTCGACTGGCTGATCAGGGAGGCGGTGAACAGCACCATCAGGAGCGCGGGCTCGGCCAGAAATCCGACCAGCATTTCGCGCCTTGCGCCCATGCCGCCGAATGCGGTGCCGATGTCCATGGCTGCGAGCGACATGAATATTCTGGCGAGCGCGAAAATCCCCACCAGCGCGATGGCATCCGCCGCCTCCGAAAACCCGAGATCGGTCGCCAGCGAAGGCACTATCGCAGCAGCAAGACACATGGCTCCGAAAAGAATGTAGGGGACGATCCTGAAGAGCGGGGATGCGCTTTCCGCGATCACCGCATCCTTCTGGAAGAGCTTGCGCAGCTTCCGGTAGGGCTGGTCGATTCCCGGCCCCTGCCTGTTCTGCAGCCAGGCTCTGCACTGGTTCACCCAGCCGAGCAGCAGGGGAGCGAGCAGCACCGTCAGGAAGAGCTGCAGAAACTGGGCGAGAAGTCCGAAGGCGCTCATGGCATGAAAAGAAGCAGGGCGATCAGGGTCACGAAATTGTAGAGCAGGTAAACCAGTATCCTCCCCTGCTGTATCTTGCCGAAAAGATTCGCGACGTATTCCACCATATTGCCGAAAGGCAGGTAGAGCGAGTGCCAGATGCGGTCTTCGGTTTTCGCGCTGTATTTCGGCATGGCATCGAACGGGGATGGCAATTTCCGCTCCATCTTGAAGAAGGGATCGAAGATCTGCCGGATCGGCTGCCCGAATCCTTCGGATGTATCCTGCATCCTGGCATTCCATATCGGATAGCCGCAGTTCCAGGGCATCGTTCTCCTCACCCTGCCATGGTAGAGGCGCCTGACCATCAAGAAAGAAAGCAGCGTCGCGCCGCAAGTCACGATCAGGAAAAGAAGGGGGCTGTAGCTCGCACGCGCAGGCGATATCGGAGAAAGGAAAAGCCAGCTTCCCTTGTCCGCCGCAAGACTGGAGCCGACCAGAAGCATCGAGGCCCCGGAAAGATGATTGATCACGAAAAAGGGCACGAGGCCGAGCAGGATGCAGCCTCCGGCAAGCCATGACAGCCCCGCCCGCTCCCATTTCCCGGCGCCGTGCGCATCATGCAGCTTCTCTTCCCTCGCCTGCCCGAGGAAAACGATGCCGAAGAACTTGACCATCACATAGCCCGCCGCAGCGCCCGTGAGAACCAGGGCTGCAGCCGCGACGGGAATCAGCATGTTGAGGTAGGAATGCGGCAATCCCGGGGTGAACAGGAAAGCCTGGAGCAGCAGCCATTCCGAAACGAAGCCGTTGAGGGGCGGCAGCCCCGCGATGGCGAGCGCGCCGATCAGGGCGCTCCAGGCGACCCAGGGCATGGTGCGGATCAGGCCGCCCAGCTTGCCGAGATTCCGCTCCCCGGTCGCATGCAGCACCGAGCCCGTGCAAAGGAAGAGCAGGCTCTTGAAGAAGGCATGGTTCAGGCAGTGATAGAGCGCAGCGACCAGGGCGAGCGCCGCGAGCGAATTCATGGCATAGGCCTTGAAAATGACCGCAAGCCCGATCCCGACGAAAATGATCCCGATGTTCTCGACGGAAGAATAGGCAAGGAGCCGCTTCATGTCGCTCTGCACTGCGCTGAAAATCGCCCCGAAAAGGGCGGTGGCCAGCCCGATGCCGAGAATCAATGCGCCCCACCAC
Organism: Pseudomonadota bacterium; assembly: GCA_021806605.1. GTDB lineage: Bacteria > Pseudomonadota > Gammaproteobacteria > Burkholderiales > JABEVD01 > JABEVD01. Next base: position 5,526 of record JAJZQY010000042.1, on the reverse strand, counting down.
CACAGCTGAAGGTGCAGCAGATCGAACACCGCGCGCAGCAGGCCGTAAATCGCGGTCTTCAGCATCACTCCGCTCATCAACGCGGAAACCGGGGAAGGCGCGGCTGGGTGGGCTTCAGGCAGCCAGACATGGAGCGGCAGCATGCCGGCCTTGGCGCCGAATCCGAAAAGCGCCAGGAGGAAGGCGAATGTCGCATGAAGATCGGTGAGATGGCTCTTGCGCATCGCATCGAAGCTGTAGTCTCCGCCCATGGAGCCGAAATAGAGCAGGATGCCGAGCGCCCCGAGATGCGCCATGAGCAGATAAAGGAATCCCGCGCGCCTGATCTCGGGAATCCTGTGGTCGGTGGTAACCAGGAAATAGGAAGACAAGGCCATGGCTTCCCAGGAAATCATGAACAGGAAGGCATCGTCCGCGAGCAGCACGAAGACCATGGCGGCGAGAAAGACGTGATACTGCAGGCACAGGGGACCGATATGTTTTTCGTCGTTCTTGAAATAGCCCGCAGAATAAATCGAGACGCCGAAGGCGGCGCAGCCCAGGATGAAAAGAAAAAAGGCCGAAAGGGAATCCAGCCTCAGGTGAAAGGGAAGATCGGGAAGCCCGAGAAGGGATATGGCGGTCTCCACGCCCCGGGAAGAAAATGCGGATGCCGCAACGAGCAGGCCCGCCAGCGCACCCACGGGGAAAACCGCATTTCTGACGAAGGCGGGCTGCTTTCTTGCTGCCAGGCCGACCAATCCCAGCGCGATCCAGAGAAGCGCAGAGGAGACTATCAGGTCGATCGGCAGCAGGTTCATTTCAGGTGTCGGACCTCCCTCATTTCACCTTCATCCCCGCTGCGGCGCCTTCGTCCGGGCTCAGGATGAAAAGATCCTTGCCGTCCCCTGCAGCGAGCACCATGCCTTCGGATACGCCGAACTTCATCTTTCTCGGGGCGAGATTCGCCACCATCACGGTATGCCTTCCCACCAGTTCTTCGGGAGCATAGGCCGACTTGATGCCGGCGAAAACGGTGCGCGTTCCCGTGCCGATGTCGAGGGTGAGCTTCAAAAGCTTCTCCGCCCCTTCCACATGCTCGGCATTCGCGATTTTCGCTATCCTCAGGTCGATCTTCGAAAAATCCTCTATCGAAATGGTATCGAGTATCGGCTGGTGATGCACCTGGGATTCGGCATGCCGGGCGGGCGAATGTTCGACCGGCTTGAGGCTTTCCTTGTTGGCTTCCACCATGGCCTCCACCGTTTTCGGGTCGAGCCGCGTCATGAGGTGCTGGTATGGATTGATACGGGATGGAAAGACCTTCAGGTCATCCCAAAGAAAATCGCGATCCATCACAAAGAATTCCCGCGCAATTCGATTACTCGTGCCGGGCAAAATCGGCGCGAGCCAAATCGAAAGCACATAGAATCCGTGCATGGCCTTGGAACAGATGGCATGGAGTTCCTGGCGTCTGGACTCCTCTTTCGCAATATCCCATGGCTTTGCGTCGTTCACATCAACATTGATCTTGTCCGCTGCCGCCATGATGTCTCTGATCGCCCGTCCATATTCCCGCGCCTCGAAAAATTCCTTGACGTGCTGGCCACTGCCGATGGCTCCATTCAGCAAATTCCTGCCCTCTTCCGAAGCCGGATCGGGAAGAAGCAGTTTCCCGTCAAAATACCTGGTGATGAACCCGGCGCAGCGGCTCGCGATATTGATGTATTTTCCGATCAGGTCGGAATTCACCTTGGCAACGAAATCCTCCAGATTGAGGTCGATATCCTCCATGGTGCCGTTGAGCTTCGCGGCATAATAGTAGCGCAGGTATTCGGTGTTCTTGATCTGATCCACGTAGCTTCTTGCGGTGATGAAGGTGCCGCGGGATTTCGACATCTTCTCCCCGTTCACGGTCAGAAAGCCGTGTGCGAAAAGCTTCGTCGGGGTCCTGAATCCGGCATGCTCCAGCATGGCGGGCCAGAATAGCGCGTGAAAATAAAGGATGTCCTTGCCGATGAAGTGATAGAGCTCGGTTTCCGATCCCTTTTTCCAGTATTCGTCGAAATCGATGCCGCGCTCGCTGCACAGCTTCCTGAAGCTACCCATGTAGCCGACAGGCGCATCCAGCCAGACATAGAAGTATTTTCCCGGCGCATCCGGAATCTCGAATCCGAAATAGGGGGCGTCCCTCGAGATGTCCCAGTCGGAAAGCGCTCCCTTCAGCCATTCCTGCATCTTGTTGGACGCCTCGGGCTGCAGCGTGCCTTTCGTGGTCCATTCCTTCAGGAAATCCTGGCATCTTTGATCGGAAAGCCTGAAGAAATAATGCTCCGATTCGCGCAATTCGGGCTTCGCCCCCGACACCGCGGAATAGGGATTCCTGAGCTCGGACGGCGTATAGGCCGCCCCGCACACTTCGCAGTTGTCGCCATACTGGTCTTTCGCGCCGCACTTGGGACATTCCCCCTTGATGAAGCGATCGGGGAGGAACATTGCCTTCACGGGATCGTAATACTGCTCGATGGTTCTCGACTCGATCAGGTTTGCGGCTTTCAGCTTGCCGTAGATGGAACAGGCGAAATCCTTCGTCTCCTCCGAATTGGTCGATCCGTAATGGTCGAAATTCACGTGGAAAGCGGAAAAGTCGTCGAAATGCTCCAGCCATACCCTTGCGATCAATTCTTCCGGAGGGATGCCCTCCTTCTCCGCGCGCAGCATGATGGGGGTGCCGTGGGTGTCGTCCGCGCAGACGTAATGGCACTCGTGTCCCTGCATTTTCTGGAAGCGCACCCATATGTCGGTCTGGATGTATTCGACGAGATGGCCGAGGTGGATGCTGCCGTTGGCATAAGGCAGGGCTGAAGTGACGAGAAGCTTTCTTTTCATGTCTGGGGATAATCCATTGGTTTCCTATCATTCTAACGCCTGGCGCGCCGCAATGCATTAAAACCCCTCGATTGACGTGGTATGCACCGCGAAAAATATTGTTTAAACTAGATCGATTACAGGGTCCCTGAGGAATCGACATGACAGTTTCAGAAGAAATGGTGAAGGCAGCGCTGAAGGAGGTCATCGACCCCAACACGCACAAGGATTTCGCATCGAGCAAATCGGCCAAGAACGTCAAGATCGAGGGAAGTGACGTCTCCCTCGACATCCTGCTCGACTATCCGGCGAAGAGCGTCCTGAAGGAAATCGAGAGCCTGGTGTCACAAAAGCTCGCAGCCCTTCCGGGCGTGGGCAAGGTTTCGGTCACGGTTTCGAGCAGGATCATCGCCCATTCGGTGCAGCGCGGGGTCAAGCTGATCCCCGGCATCAAGAACATCATCGCGGTGGCCTCGGGCAAGGGCGGCGTCGGCAAATCGACGACTGCGGTCAATCTCGCGCTCGCCCTCTCCGAAGAAGGCGCGAAGGTCGGCATCCTGGATGCCGACATCTACGGACCTTCGCAGCCTGCCATGCTCGGCATCCACGGCCAGCCCGAATCGCTGGACGGCAAAAAGATGGAACCCATGACGGGCCACGGCATCCAGGCGATGTCCATCGGCTTCCTGGTCGACGTGGAAGCCCCGATGGTCTGGCGCGGCCCCATGGTCACCCAGGCGCTGGAGCAGCTCCTGAACGACACCAACTGGCATGACCTCGATTACCTCGTCATCGACCTGCCGCCGGGTACCGGCGACGTCCAGCTCACCCTCGCCCAGAAGGTTCCCCTGACCGGCGCCGTCATCGTCACCACCCCGCAGGACATCGCGCTGCTCGACGCGAGAAAGGGACTCAAGATGTTCGAGAAGGTCGGCGTGCCGATCCTCGGCATCGTCGAGAACATGAGCACGCACATCTGCTCCAACTGCGGTCATGAAGAACCCATTTTCGGCGCCGGAGGCGGAGAAAAGATGTGCAAGGACTACGAAGTCGAATTCCTCGGAGCGCTGCCGCTCGATATCCATATCCGCGAGCAGGCCGATTCGGGCAACCCGACCGTGGTCGCCGACAGGGAAGGCAAGATCAGCGCCATCTACAAGACCATAGCCAGGCGCGTAGCCTACAAGGTATCCGACCTCGCGCAAGACCATTCCGCGGCATTCCCGAAAATCGTCATCCAGAATACCTAAATCATGAGCATAAAATCGGACAAATGGATCCGCCGCATGGCGGAAGAGCACGGCATGATCGAGCCTTTCGTGCCGAACCAGATCAAGGAATCCGAAGGCAAGAGAATCGTCTCCTACGGCACGTCGAGCTACGGCTACGACATCCGCTGCTCCGACGAGTTCAAGCTCTTCACCAACCTCAACACGACGATCGTCGACCCCAAGAACTTCGATCCCAATTCCTTCGTCGACTTCAAGGGGGATGTGTGCATCATCCCGCCCAATTCCTTCGCTCTGGCAAGGACCGTGGAATACTTCAGGATACCGAGGAACGTCCTCACCATTTGCCTCGGGAAGTCCACCTATGCCCGCTGCGGCATCATCGTCAACGTCACGCCCTTCGAGCCGGAATGGGAAGGCTACGTGACGCTGGAATTCTCCAATACCACCCCCCTCCCCGCCAAAATCTACGCGAACGAGGGGGTGGCCCAGGTAATCTTTTTCGAATCCGACGAGGTCTGCGAAACCTCGTACCGCGACCGCGGCGGGAAATACCAGGGGCAGCACGGCGTCACCCTGCCAAAAATATAAATGCAACAGGCGTTGCATATCCGCAACATCCCGCGTTGATTTCCACGAAATCGATCCTATACTCGAAGCAGCTTCAACGCATCGTGCGAAAAGCTTCATTGCGAAAGGATCCATCATGAAACTCAACTCGATCATTTCAATGGGCGTCGTCGCAGGCGCCGCCCTGTTTGCCGCGCAGGCTCAAGCGGAAGGATGGTATGTCGGCGCAGACGCGGGCCGGTCCAGCACCGGAACGGTTTATCCCGGATTGAACATGACGAAGTCCACGGATACCGTTGGCGGCGTATTCCTCGGCTACCAGTTCAACCAGAACTGGGGCGTCGAGGGATTCTACAGCGGCGCCGGGAAATTTTCTGCCGCAAGCGGCGCAACTTCCGTTACCGGAAAAACCGACGTTTACGGCCTGGATCTGACCGGCACCCTGCCGCTGGCGGATGCATTCAGCCTGTACGGCAGGCTGGGCTACGCCAATGCCAAGACCAGCGCATCCTCAAGCCCGGCGGGCTACACCGGCTCGAATCGCAGCGCGGCGACATACGGCCTGGGCGGGGAATATGACGTCACGCCTCAAGTCGGAGTCCGTCTGGGCTGGGATCGCTATGGCGCAGCCGTTTCCAATGTCGGGGTCACGAACAATTTCAACATCAATGTCTGGTCCGTCGGAATTCTGTATGAATTCTAGATTTATCAATAGATTGCGAGCCCGCGTCTCTCGATGCGGGTTTTTTTATGTGCAAAAGCATTTTTTAAGATTTTTGGGCGTATAATCGCGCATTTTCAGTTTTCCTGCAGGAGGTCATCATGACAAGCAAGAGTCACCCTTTCGAGTGCCGCGACACGATCAATCTGCACATCCCGG
>JAJZQY010000041.1 GCA_021806605.1 Pseudomonadota bacterium | reverse complement strand
CCTGTTATTGATTCCGATGCAGTCCCTGAAGGCTGTAGGCATTGAGTTCCTGCATGTGCTGTATGCCGATGCAGGCCGCCTTGGCCTCGGACATCGTGGTGTAATAAGTCACCCTGCCGTGCAGGGCAGCGTTCCTGATCGCGTAGGAATCCCTGATCGCCGCCTTCTTCTCCTCAACCGTATTGACGATCAGGTCGATTTCGCGATTCTTGATCATGTCGAGGACATGCGGGCGGCCTTCCCCAACCTTGTTGACCGTAAATACCGAAATGCCGGCCTGGGCGAGTTCCTGGGCAGTGCCTCGCGTGGCATAGATCCCGAATCCCAGGGAAGACAGCATTCTCGCGATTTCAACAGCCTTGGGCTTGTCCACCTGTTTCACGCTGATAAAGGCATTGCCCGAAGCGGGCAATTTCACTCCTGCCGCAAGCTGGGATTTCACGAAGGCCTCAGGAAAGCTCATGCCCACCCCCATGACTTCTCCGGTGGACTTCATCTCCGGACCGAGCAGCGTATCGACCCCTGGAAACTTGATGAAGGGGAAAACCGCTTCCTTGACCGAATAATGGGAAGGAATCACTTCGTCTTTCACGCCCTGATCGTCGAGGCTCTTTCCTGCCATGGCGCGCGCAGCGATCTTGGCAAGCTGCAATCCCGTCGCCTTGGAAACGAAGGGCACGGTGCGGGATGCACGCGGATTGACTTCGAGCACATAAACGTCCTGCCCCTGGATCGCGAACTGGATGTTCATGAGCCCGACGACTTTCAGGGCGTTCGCCAGCAGCACGGTCTGCCTTCTCAATTCCGCCTGAATGGCATCCGAAAGGGAAAAAGGCGGGAGAGAGCAGGCCGAATCCCCTGAATGGACCCCGGCTTCCTCGATATGCTCCATGATGCCGCCGATCAGCACTCTTTTTCCATCGCAGACGGCATCCACGTCGACTTCCAGCGCATCGTTGAGGAACCTGTCGAGCAGAACGGGAGAGTCGTTCGAAACGCTGACCGCCTCCTTCATGTAGCGCTCCAGATCTTCCTGCCTGTGAATGATCCTCATCGCCCGCCCGCCCAGGACATAGCTCGGGCGCACCACGAGCGGATAGCCGATTTCCCCGGCGAGCCTCAAGGCCTCCTTCTCTTCCCTCGCAGTGCGGTTCGGCGGCTGCCTGAGCCCCAGTTCGTCGATCATCTTCTGGAAGCGCTCGCGGTCTTCCGCGCAATCGATCATGTCGGGACTCGTGCCGATGACGGGGACGCCGTTGGCTGCCAGATCGTCCGCAAGTTTCAGCGGCGTCTGTCCGCCGAACTGGACGATGACTCCGACCGGCTTCTCGACCGCCACGATTTCGAGCACGTCTTCAAGCGTCAGCGGCTCGAAATAGAGCCTGTCCGACATGTCGTAGTCGGTCGAAACGGTTTCCGGATTGCAGTTCACCATGATCGTCTCATAGCCGTCGGAACGCATGGCGAGGGCGGCATGTACGCAGCAGTAGTCGAATTCTATCCCCTGCCCGATGCGGTTCGGCCCGCCCCCCAGAACCATGATCTTCCGCCTGGAAGAGGGACGCGACTCGCATTCTTCTTCATAGGTCGAATACATGTAGGCGGTTCTGGTGTCGAACTCGCCCGCGCAGGTATCGACCCGCTTGTAAACCGGGTGCAGGTCCAGCTCCCAGCGTCTCGCGCGAACTTCGTCCTGGCCGCAATTGAGCAGCTTGGCCAGACGCCTGTCGGAAAACCCGCTTCTCTTGAGCTTTCTCAATGCGCCGCGATCGATTTCCGCCAGGGACCTGCCCTTCAGGGCCTTCTCCTGCAGCACCAGATCCTCGATCTGGGCGAGGAACCAGGGGTCGATGTCGGAGAGTTTCCCGATTTCGTCGAAAGAAAATCCGTTCCTGAAGGCATCGGCCACATACCAGATCCGCTCCGGGCCCGGGTCGCCGAGCTCGGCCTCGATCTCGTCCGCATCTTCGGTGATTTCGTCCAGTCCGTCCTTCCCCGTCTCCAGGCCTCTCAGCGCCTTCTGGAAGGATTCCTGGAAAGTCCGCCCCATCGCCATCACTTCCCCGACGGATTTCATCTGGGTGGTGAGCCTGTCGTTCGCCTGGGGAAATTTCTCGAAGGCGAAGCGCGGTATCTTGGTGACCACATAATCGATGGATGGCTCGAAGGAAACCGGGGTGGCCCCGCCGGTGATGTCGTTTTTCAGCTCGTCGAGCGTATAGCCTACCGCGAGCTTGGCAGCGACCTTCGCGATCGGAAACCCGGTCGCCTTGGAAGCGAGCGCCGAGGAGCGCGACACGCGCGGATTCATCTCGATCACCAGCATCTTGCCGTCCCGTGGATTCACCGCGAACTGGACGTTGGACCCGCCGGTATCGACGCCGATCTCGCGCAGCACGGCAATCGAAGCATCGCGCATGATCTGGTATTCCTTGTCCGTCAAGGTCTGGGCAGGGGCAACCGTGATCGAATCCCCGGTATGCACCCCCATGGGATCGAGGTTCTCGATCGAGCAGATGATGATGCAGTTGTCGTTCCTGTCGCGAACGACCTCCATCTCGTATTCCTTCCAGCCGATCACCGATTCCTCGATGAGGAGTTCGCGGGTGGGAGAAGCATCCAGGCCGGACTCGCAGATGGCGACGAATTCTTCCTTGTTGTAGGCGATCCCCCCGCCGCTCCCCCCCATGGTGAAGGAGGGCCGAATGATCACGGGATAACCGATGGATGCCTGGACCTGGAGCGCTTCCTCCAGGCTGTGGGCGATCATGGAACGTGCGCTTGCCAGCCCGATCTTGGTCATCGCCGCCTTGAATTTCTCGCGATCCTCGGCCTTGTCTATGGCCTCCCGGGTTGCGCCGATCATTTCGACGCCGTGCTTCACGAGAACGCCGTGCTTGGCGAGGTCGAGCGCGCAATTGAGCGCGGTCTGCCCGCCCATGGTGGGGAGCAGCGCATCGGGTTTTTCGATTTCGATGATTTTTTCCACCATCTGCCAGGTGATCGGCTCGATGTAGGTGGCGTCCGCCATTTCCGGATCGGTCATGATCGTGGCGGGGTTGGAATTGACCAGGATCACGCGATAGCCTTCCTCGCGCAGCGCGCGGCAAGCCTGCGCCCCGGAATAGTCGAATTCGCAGGCTTGTCCGATCACGATCGGGCCGGAGCCGATAATCAGTATGCTTTTGATGTCTGTACGCTTCGGCATGTCAGGTCCTCGCTCCTTCCATCTGCGCCACGAACCTGTCGAAAAGATAATCCACGTCTCCCGGACCCGGGCTCGCCTCGGGATGCCCCTGGAAACAGAAAGCCGGCCTGTCCTTCAGGGCAAACCCCTGGAGGCTGCCGTCGAACAGGGAGACATGAGTGATTTTGGCATTGTGCGGCAAGGTGGCAGGGTCGACCGCGAAGCCGTGATTCTGGCTGGAGATCATCACCTTCCCGGTATCCAGGTCCTGAACGGGGTGATTCGCGCCGTGGTGCCCGAATTTCATCTTGAGGGTTCTGGCGCCCACCGCGAGCGCGAGCAGCTGATGCCCCAGGCAGATGCCGAAGAACGGGAGCTTGGTCTCCAGAAGTTCCCTGATCGCGGCGATTGCGTAATCGCAAGGCTCGGGGTCTCCTGGACCATTGGAAAGAAAGATGCCGTCCGGCTTCAATTCCAGCACTTCACGACTCGTGGCCTTGGCGGGGAGCACGGTCACCCTGCAGCCGCGGCTCGCGAGCATGCGCAGGATGTTGCGCTTGATGCCGTAATCGAAGGCCACTACATGATATTTCGGATTCTCCAGTCTGCCGTAGCCGTGGCCGAGACGCCATTCGCACTCGTTCCATTCGTAGGGCTCGTCGCAACTCACTACCTGGGCAAGATCCATTCCGGAGAGCCCCGGAAATTCGCGCGCCAGGCCGATCGCCTTTGCCTCGTCGACAGCGCCAGCCATGATGCAGGCACTTTGCGCGCCTTTTTCCCTCAGAATCCGGGTAAGCTTGCGGGTGTCGATATCGGCTATCGCAACCACCCCGTTTTCGGCGAGATATTCCGAAAGTCCCTGTTTTTCCCGCCAGTTGGACGAGGCAAGGGGCAGATCCCGGATCACCAGGCCGCTCGCGTAAATTCGACCCGATTCGACATCCTCCAGGTTGGCGCCGGTATTGCCGATATGAGGATAGGTTAGGGTGACGATTTGCCTGCAGTAGGAAGGGTCTGTCAGGATTTCCTGATAACCCGTCATCGAGGTATTGAAAACGACCTCCCCGGCGCTCGCCCCTGCCGCACCGATGGATCTGCCGCGAAAGATTGTGCCATCTGCGAGCGCAAGAATTGCAGTCTGTGGCACTGTTAATGACTCCTAGGATGCTGGATGATAGAAGGAATGGCGGACTCGATCCAAACCATATAGACGGCAATTATACTATCAAAGCGGCGCCTTCATCAACGCAGGCCCAACACGTCGCGCATGTCGTAGAGGCCGGCATCCCTCCGGAACAGGAAACGGGCGGCGCGCAGGGCGCCGATCGCGAAAGTGGCGCGGCTGCTTGCCTTGTGCGTGATTTCGATGCGCTCCCCGGTTCCGGCGAAGAGGACGGTATGGTCCCCGACGATGTCCCCGCCCCTGACGGTCGCGAAACCGATCGTCGAAGCAGAGCGTTCCCCGGTCACCCCTTCCCTGCCATATACGGCGCATTCCGCAAGGTCCCTTCCCAGGGCATCAGCAACCACCTCGCCCATCTTGAGGGCGGTTCCGGAAGGCGCATCGACCTTGTGGCGGTGGTGGGCCTCGATGATCTCGACATCGTAATCGTCGCCCAGCACCTTCGCCGCGACTTCCAGGAGCTTGAAGGCGAGATTGACGCCGACGCTCATGTTCGGCGCGAAAACGATCGGAATGTCGTCGGAAGCTTCGGCAATGCGGGATTTCTCCTCCTGGGAAAATCCGGTCGTTCCGATCACCATGCCGATCTTCATGCTGCGGCAGAAGTCGAGATGGGCAAGCGTCGCTTCCGGCCGAGTGAAATCGATCAGCACGTCCGCTCCTGGCAGCGCATTCTTCATGTCGCTGCTGATTTTCACGCCGCACGGCGAACCGACCAGCTCCCCAGCATCCTTGCCGACGCAGGCATTGCCTTCCCGGTCGAGCGCAGCATGGAGCCTCAGATCATCGGCATCGAAAATGGCAGACAGCAGACTGTGCCCCATCCGTCCGGAAGTACCCGCAATCGCCACCCTGTTCATGTCAGAGCCAGTCGAAAATTCTGGAGAAGAAGCCCTTCTCCGGGGTCGAGAACAGCAGCGGCGCTTCCGGGAGCCCCTTGCCATCCACCTTGGTCAGGCTGTCGCCGTCGAAATAAACCGTCACCTTGTTCTGGGTCAACTTCCCCTTGCCGTCGTCGTAACGGTAGACATAGTCCCAGCGGTCCTGATGAAACACATCCATCACCAGCGGGCTGCCGAGTATGGCCTGAACCTGGGAACGGTTCATGCCCGGACTCAGCTCGTCGATTTCTTTCTGGGTAATGTAATTTCCCTGCCGGATCGGCACATGATACTCGCTGAGCGCGGAACAGGAAGCCAGCAGGAAAAGCAGCAGGACGATGGATATGCGCATGTCTGTTTCAAAAGACGTTCAAACGCTATATCATACAGGAAAACAGACAACCTGGCATAAGGCTATGAGCAACGCGAGCGATCTCAAAAACATCGGCCTCAAGGCAACGCTTCCCCGGATCAAGATACTGGACCTGTTCGAGAACAACCCGGTCCACCATCTGACTGCGGAAGACGTGTACAAGCTATTGATCAACGAAGGCATGGACACCGGTCTTGCGACGGTTTATCGGGTGCTCACGCAATTCGAGCAGGCAGGACTCCTGGTGCGCCATCATTTCGAGGGGGGCAAGGCGGTCTACGAACTCAACAAGGGGAGCCATCACGACCATATCGTCTGCCTGCAATGCGGACGGGTGGAAGAATTCTACGACGCCGAGATCGAGCGCAGGCAGACCAAAATCGCGAAGGAAAAGGGGTTCCAGGTCTCCGACCATTCCCTCTATCTTTACGCCGACTGCATCAAGCCCAACTGCCCCCACAAGCCTTAAATCCCGAGCATTTCCCTTGCGTGAGTGCGCGTCGTATCCGTGATCTCGACGCCGCCCAGCATCCTCGCGATTTCCTCGACCCTGCCTTCGGCATCGAGAAGCTGCGCCCGGCTTCTGCCGTTTTCCTTGGATATTGAAAACTGCCAATCCGCAAGGGAAGCCACCTGAGGCAGGTGGGTCACGCACAACACCTGCCTGTCGCACCCCAGCTTAGAAAGCAGCCTGCCCACGATTTCGGCAACGCCTCCCCCTATCCCCACGTCCACCTCGTCGAAAATCAACGTCTGGACCTTTTGCGCGCGGCTTCCCATCACCTGGATCGCGAGGCTGATTCTGGAAAGCTCGCCGCCGGAAGCCACTTTCGAAAGAGGCCGCAACGGCATTCCCGGATTCGCCGAAACCAGGAATTCCACCTTTTCCTTGCCGTGCGCATCCCCTTCCTCGATCGCTTCCAGATGCACCTCGAAAGCGCCGCCTGCCATGGACAGCTGGCGCATCGATTCGGTCACCCCGACGGAAAGCTGCCGCGCCATTTCCTGCCTTTTTTCGCTCAGCCTTCCGGCAAGCTCCAGATAATGCCTTCTCGCCGAACTCTCCTTCTCCAGCATCGCATCCAGATCTCCCGCGCTTTCCAGTTCAAGGAGGCGCAATTTCGCCTTTTCCAGCAGGGCAGGCAGCTCGTGTGGAGGTACGCGATACTTGCGCGCCGTGGAATGCACGGCATCGATCCTCGCATCCAAGGCCTGCAGGCTTTCCGGGTCAAGATCGAGCCTGTCGACGTAATGCCTGAGCGCGTGGACCGCCTCTGCTATCTGGATTTGGGCGGCATCGATGAAAGGACGGATCGACGCGATTTCGGGGTCGAACGATTCGATGGAAGCCAGACGGGAATCGGCCGAACTCAGCCCGGAAGTGCAGGCCCCCTCCGACTCGGAAAGAACATCCAGGACAAATCTCGCTCCTTCCAGAAGGCTCACCGCATGCGACAGCCTGCCGTGCTCGCGAAGCGTCTCTTCCCATTCGTCCGGATCGAAAGCGAGGCGGGATAACTCGTTCGCCTGCCAGGAAAGGCTCTCTCTTTGCGCATCGGCCTCAAGCCGGTTCTCCTCGAACTGGAGGCGGGCTTTCATGAGATGCGACCATGCTCTGTAAGCCTCCGAGACTTCCATGGCGAGCTTTTCCGCTCCGGCGAGCCCGTCCAGCATTTCCCGCTGCATGGCGGGCTTCAGCAGGGACTGGTGGGCATGCTGGCCGTGGATATCGACCAGATATTCTCCCGCCTCCCGCAATTGCTGCAGCGTGACGCTCCTGCCGTTGACATAAGCCCTCGACCGCCCGGAAGCGTCGACGATGCGCCGCAGCAGGCAGAGGCCGTCGTCGCCTTCGAGGTCGAACTCCCTCAGCCATCTGGCGAATTCCGGAATGCCTTCGACAAGAAATTCCGCGTTGATTTCAGCGCGCTCGGCACCCGCTCTCACCACGCCCGCATCCGCACGCTCCCCCAGGGCGAAGGCGAGCGCATCGACAAGTATCGATTTCCCGGCCCCGGTCTCCCCGGTGAAAACCGTAAACCCCGATTTGAAATCGATCTCGACCTTCTCCACGATGGCGAAGTCTAGAATTACGAGCCGCTGCAGCATCAGAAGCTCTCGCTCCAGTGCAGCTTCTCCCGCAGCGTATGGAAATAATTGTGTCCCTGGGGATGGAGCAGGCGTATCATTTTTTCGTACCGCCTCACGAAGACGCTGTCCCCTTCTCCGAGATCGCAATGGGAATGGCTGTCGAAATGCACCCGGGAATCGCCGCTTTTCTTCATGATGATCTCGATAAGCGAATCCCCGCCGATCACGATCGGCCTGTTGCTCAGGGTATGCGGATTGACCGGGACCAGCGCGATCATCGGAAGCCCGGGATAGAGGATGGGGCCGCCGGAGGAAAGCGCATAGGCGGTCGACCCTGTCGGGGTCGCGACGATCAGCCCGTCGGATCTCTGCGTGTAGACGAACAGCCCGTTTATCCTGACTTCGAATTCGATCATGCTTCCCGTCACGCCGCGGTGGACGACCACATCGTTGAAGGCAAGTCCGCTGAACACCCTCTCGTTATTGCGCACGACCCAGGCTTCCAGCAGCATCCTATTCTCGGTGACATAGCTGCCGTCGAGCATGGCGCCTATGGTTTCCAGCATGGAATCGGTGGAAATGTCGGTGAGGAATCCCAGCCTGCCCTGATTCACGCCGACCAGGGCGACGCCGTAGGGGGCGAGCGTTCTCGCAATGTTGAGCATGGTGCCGTCGCCGCCCAGCACGATCGCAAGATCGGCGGCCCGGCCTATCTCGTCGAGACCGAGGGCAGGAAAATCGCACCCGGCGACGTTTTCCGCAGTCAGCTTGTCCTGTATCACGGAAATGCCGCGGCTTTCGAGAAATTTACCGAGGCGGGCGAGAGGCTCGGCGATCTCCGGGCTCTTGTATTTCCCGATCAGCGCGACGGTTTTGAAATGGTTTGCCATGGGTGCGATTAAACCATGCGTACCGGACAAATTCAAACCAGTCCGAGGGCGACGTGTATCGCGTCCTTTTCGGTATCGAGATGCCTGATCCCGATCAGATCGAACAGCCTGAAGCGCCCCGCCCGGGTAGCGAGCGGCTTTTCGAGGGAAGGAATCTTGTCCAGCATGATCCCGATGCGATTCCCCTCGGACTTGAAGTAGGGTTTTTCATCGATGGCCGACTCGATTCGATCCGAGCCCGAAGCCGCCCGGAAGACGGCAATCGCGAGGGTGCCGAAAATCCGCCCGAGCAGGGTATCGCTCGCCGAACTGGCCTCCTCGGAATACTGTATCCAGACAGTGCGGTTCGGCCAATCCACCTCCAGGAACTTGAAATCCACCCTGAGTTCAGTATCCACCGAATTTCGGGTAACCAGGACAACGGTTCCCTTTTCCGGGGTCAGGATCAGATCCTTCACTTCGGTTTTTTTCGAATCGACGGATTTCCTCAGTTCATCCAGCAGCAGCGCGCGCGGCAGGACGATGCCGTCCCGGGCGAGTCCGGGGAGCTTGCCCTGCGCCTTCAAGGCATCGATCTTTTCGAGAAGGGAGCCTCCCGCAACAGCCGGTGCGCCGACCACCAGAGCCAAAAACAGGAATGCGATGCGGATCCAGTTCATTGTCGGATGATAGCATCAGGCGAGAAGGGCCGCCACGATCCCGGTAATGAAGATGCCGTCGAAGCTTCCTGCCCCGCCTATGGAAGCGAAAGGCGCCCCCATTCTCTTCAGCTCCTTCAAATGCAGCAGGTCGGAGCCGATCAGCACCCCCAGGGTTCCGCTGATGTAGGCAAGCGGCGCGGCCTGCCTGGCATCGAGCAGATAGGATACGGCTGCCGCAGTAACCGGCGCGAGAAAGACCGGCATCCCTATGCCAATTCCAGGAAGCTGGCGGCTCACCTTCCAGCTCAGCAGGGTCACGGCGGAAACTGCGCCCAGGAGGGCAGTCGGCTCGAAAGAGTGATGCTTCAGGAGATAGATGCAGAACGCCACGGGAACGACGCATCCCCCGACATTGACCATGATCCGGGTCGCACCTTCGTCCGCTTCCGCCTTCATGTCGAAGAGCGGAAGATTGATCATGCTCCCGATCAGGATGGTCATGAAGAGCAGATAGGCGGACTCGGCGGAAAGCCCGAGCTTGTCGAAAGCGACCGTGAGTATGCCGATCTGGACGAATGCGACGAAGAACATGAAAGCTGCGATGAGCAGCAGAAAGCGCACCGGCATGATGCTTCTCCCGGACAGTTTATTCCATTAAACCTCATTTTTCGGGGCTGATCCAGCCTGCCCCGACGCGCCGCCGCTCGAATTCGCGCGGGCGAGAAAACTTGCCGCCATCGTCTTGTAGAGGGGCGTGGGGCATACGATGCGGGAAACCGCGTAAGCGATCACGGAAGCCGCCATCAGCGGGATGGTCATGTTATGGTTGTCGGTCATTTCCATCACGATGACGAAAGCCGTGATCGGCGCCTGGACCACGCCGGAAAAATAGGCGACCATGCCGAGGGTTGCGAGCGCGCCGGCAGGCGCATCGGCGAACACGGCGGCGAGATTGGAACCGAAGCCCGCGCCCACCGCAAGGGAGGGCGCGAATATTCCGCCGGGTATGCCGCTCAGGTAGGAAACGATGGTGGCGAGCATCTTGAGTATGCCGTAGTCCTGCGGAATGCTGGAAGTGCCTTCCAGGATATGTCTGGCCTCGCTGTAACCCGTGCCATAGGTAGAGCTTCCGGAGAGAATCCCGATGAGCGCGAGAACGAAGCCGCAGGCTGCGGCGAACCTGACGGGGCTTTCCTTCATGAAGCGGCTCACCTTCTCCGGCAGCATCCTGTCCGCGTTGAGCAGAGTCAGGCTGAAGATCCCGCCCAAAATGCCGCCCGCGATGCCGCAAATCAGGACGTAAATCCAGCCCTGGCTGAATCCCAGCGAATCATTGGTATGACCGAAATAGGTGTAGTTGCCGAGCAACGCCAGGGAGGCCATCCCTGCCACGATGATGGCTGTCAGGACCGCGCCGCTGGTGCGCTCCTCGAAGGAGCGGCTCATCTCCTCGATGGCGAAAACGATGCCGGCGAGCGGCGTGTTGAATGCCGCCGCGACTCCTGCCGCTCCTCCCGCCAGAATCAGGCTGCGCTCGACGTCGACCCTCGAAAAGAAGCCCAGGCGGCCCAGGGCATGCATGATCGATGCGCCGATCTGCACGGTCGGCCCTTCGCGCCCTGCGGAAGCGCCCGAGAACAGGGCGAGCAGCGTCATGGAAACCTTGCCCGCGGCGATCTTGAGGGAAAGCACCGATTCGCGCGCATCGGGGTCGGAAATCTTGAGCGCGGCGATGGTTTGCGGAATGCCGCTCCCCTGGGACCCGGGAAAGTACTTGCGGGTGATGGCAACCACCAGGGCGAGCCCCAAAGGGCTGACGAGCAGCGGCAGATAGGGAGAAACGTTGATCAGGTCGTGGAATACGTCGTTGGCATAGGTGCTCGCGACTGCGAACAGCACCGCGACCATCCCGACGCAGACCGCCCCGCCCCAGAATA
>JAJZQY010000040.1 GCA_021806605.1 Pseudomonadota bacterium | reverse complement strand
CGAATCCCGCTCGGTTCCGAGCGTCGCCACGACGAGCGCCTGGGTTTCCCCGCGGGTGAAGAGGGCGGAACCGTGCGTGCGCGGCAGCACGGAAGTCCTGATGGTGATGGGCCTGACGGTTCGAGTATCGCGCCCGTCGATCCTCGGCTCGCCATTCAGAATCTGGTCGCGAACTATCTTCGCCTCGAGGTCGCTGAACAGGGTCTTGATGGTCTGTCCGCGGTCGGCATCGGAGTCGGGATTGAGAACTGCGAGCACTTCGTCCCTGATCGCTCCGATCTTTTCGCTTCTCGCCTGCTTCTGCTTGACCGCATAGGCTTCCCGCAGGGCTTTCTCGGCCTTGGCGGCGATTTCGGCAACCAATGCCCCGTCCTTTTCCGGCGGATTCCAGTCCCAGGGCTCCGCACCGACCGCTTCGCTCATCTCGTTGATCGCCGCGATCACGGCCTGCATCTGGCTATGGCCGTACATCACCGCATCGAGCATCACTTCCTCGGAAAGCTGCAACGCTTCGGATTCGACCATCAGCACTGCGGATTCCGTCCCGGCGACCACGAGGTTGAGCTCGGATTCGTTTAGTTCGGAAAGAGTGGGGTTGAGCACGTACTGTCCGCCGATATAACCGACCCTCGCCGCCCCGATCGGCCCGTTGAATGGGATGCCGGATATGGCGAGCGCAGCGGAAGTGCCTATCATCGCCAGGATATCGGCATCCACTTCGGGATTGGAAGACATCACGGTCGCCACCACCTGGACTTCGTTGTAGAAGCCTTCAGGAAAGAGGGGACGAATCGGCCTGTCTATGAGGCGGGAAGTCAGCGTTTCCTTCTCGGTCGGTCTGCCTTCGCGCTTGAAATAGCCCCCTGGAATCTTACCCGCAGCATAGGTCTTTTCCATGTAGTCGACGGTGAGCGGCAGAAAATCCTGGCCGGGCTTGACCGATTTCGACCCCACGACGGTCGCCAGAACCACCGTGTCGTCCATGGTGACCATCACTGCCCCATGTGCCTGCCTTGCGATCTCTCCGGTTTCGAGCGTCAGCTGGTGGCGGCCATAAGCTACAGTTTTTTTGTAATGATTCAAGGTGCTATCCTTTTTAAAGTTACTTGCGCAGGCCGAGACGCTCGATCAGGGCCTTGTAGCTGTCCGCATTGACGCTCTTGAGATAATCCAGGAGCTTCCTGCGGCGGCTCACGAGGCGCAACAGGCCCCTGCGGGAATGGTGATCCTTGATGTGGGTCTTGAAATGCTCGGTCAGGTAATTGATCCTGGCCGTGAGCAGCGCGACCTGAACCTCGGGCGAACCCGTGTCGCTCCCTGCCCGCTGGTAATCCTTGACGATCTGTGCTTTTTGCACGGTGCTGATAGACATTGCCGCTTCTCCAAAATAAAGTTTCGTATTTTACCTTTTAAAAGGCGCATTCCTCAAGCATAAATTGCCTGAAAATCCCCCGACATCATGCGTTTCGGCCTGATTTTCCCGTCTTCTCCCGCCTCCACGAGACCCAGGAACCGATTCCCGACATCGTACAGCCTGTAGACCCCCTGCCCGGCAGGAGCCTCTACCGCTCTTCCGCTCGTCAGGAATTGCGCAGCCTCCTCCCCGACGACCAGCTTTTCGAATTGCTTGAGCAGGACATCGCACGGAAGCAGCATGGCATCGCGATCCTCCCGCTTCCCGACTTCGTCCAGGGTGAAAGCCTCCCCGAGATCGAATGGCCCTATCCCCGTCCTGACCAGCCCCTTCAAATGGGCGCCGCAGCCGAGCGCTTTCCCGATATCCTCGGCGAGCACCCTGACATAGGTTCCCTTGCTGCACCTGACTGTCAGATGCAGCTCGTCGCCCGAAAACCTGTCCATCACGAGATCGTGTATCGTGACGCACCTTTCCTGGCGTGCGATTTCCACCCCTGCCCGGATATAGGCATAAAGCGGCTTGCCCTTGTGCTTCAGGGCGCTGTGCATGGGAGGAATCTGCCTGATTTCTCCCCTGAACTGCTCCAGTGCCGCTTCGACCTGCTGCGCTTCGAGCGCGACATCCCGCCGCTCCAGGATTTCGCCCTCGGCATCGCCCGTGGCGGTCGTCTGTCCCAGCTTCAGGACAGCGCGATAAGTCTTGTCCGCATCGAGCATCATGGCCGAGAATTTCGTCGCCTCTCCGAAACAGATCGGAAGCAGGCCCGAAGCCAGCGGATCGAGCGTCCCGGTATGCCCCGCCTTGGCGGCGCAAAACAGTCTTTTGGCCATTTGCAGCGCCCCGTTCGAGCTCACCTCGAGCGGCTTGTCGAGCAGAAGCACCCCGTCGATGCGGCGCTTCATCGAATTACGATCCGCCTCCGACAGCCTCGTCGATCAGTCGGGAAAGATAGGCGCCCCGCTCGACGGAGGCGTCATACTCGAAATGGAGCTGGGGCACGACGCGCAACTTCAGCCTGTGGAAAAGCTGGCTGTGCAGGAACCCCGATGCGCGCTGCAGGCCCTCGGCAATTTCGCCGCGGTCCTTTTCGGTTCCCAGAACCGTGTAATACACTTTCGCATGCGAATAATCGCGGCTCACTTCCACACCGGTGAGCGTCACCATGCCTATACGCGGATCCCTGACTTCGGTCCTCAGCAACTCGGCGAGGTCACGCTGGATCTGCTGTGCGATGCGCTCTACCCTGGCGGAATCCTTGCCCATCAGAGGGTGCGCGCAATCTCGACGATCTCGTAAACCTCGAGCTTGTCGCCGACTTCGATGTCATTGTAGTTCTTGAGGGAAAGGCCGCATTCGAAGCCGGCTTTCACTTCCTTGACGTCGTCCTTGAAGCGCTTCAGCGAATCGAGCTCTCCGCTGTGGATGACGACATCGGCCCTCAGCACGCGAACCATGGAACCGCGCTTGACAGTGCCCTCCAGCACATAGCACCCGGCCACCGCACCGACTTTCGAGATCCTGAAAACCTGCCTGATTTCGACGAGCCCGATGACGCTTTCCTTGCGCTCGGGGGCGAGCATGCCGGAGAGCGCAGCCCTGACTTCGTCCACCGCCTCGTAAATGATGGTGTAATAGCGCACGTCCACGCCTGCGGATGCAATCAGCTTTCTCGCGGTAACGTCGGCCCTGACGTTGAATCCCAGCACCACTGCATTCGATGCCAGGGCAAGATTGACGTCGGATTCGGTAATCGCGCCCACTCCGTTGTGGATGATGTTGACCTTGACCTCGTCAGTGGAAAGCTTTTCGAGAGAATAGGCCAGCGCCTCGGCAGAGCCCTGCACGTCCGCCTTGACGATTATGCGCAGCGATTTGACCGCGTCTTCCGCCATCTGGTCGAACATGTTTTCGAGCTTGGAAGCCTGCTGCTTGGCGAGCTTGACGTCCCTGAATTTTCCCTGCCTGAAAAGCGCGATCTCGCGCGCCTTGCGCTCGTCGACCAGCACCATCGCGTCCGCCCCTGCCGCAGGCACATCCGAAAGCCCCTGGATCTCTACCGGGATGGACGGACCGGCTTCCTGAATGGCCTTGCCGTTTTCGTCCAGCATGGCGCGCACGCGCCCGTAAACCGCGCCCGAAAGCAGAACGTCGCCGCGCTTCAAGGTGCCGGACTGGACCAGAATCGTCGCGACGGGCCCCTTGCCCTTGTCCATCCGTGCTTCGATCACGATGCCCTTTGCCGGGATATTCTTGGCGGCCTTCAACTCCAGCACTTCGGATTGAAGCAGGACGCTGTCCAGAAGGTCGTCCACGCCTTTTCCTGTCTTTGCGGAAACCTCGACGAACATGGTGTCGCCGCCCCAGTCTTCGGGCACCACGCCCTGGGCGACGAGTTCCTGCCTGACGCGCTCAGGATTGGCCTCCGGCTTGTCGATCTTGTTGACGGCAACGACGATCGGCACGTTGGCCGCCTTGGCATGATGAATCGCCTCGATAGTCTGCGGCATCACGCCGTCGTCCGCCCCGACCACGAGAACGACCACGTCCGTGGCTTTGGAGCCGCGCGCACGCATTGCCGTGAAGGCTTCGTGCCCCGGGGTATCCAGGAAAGTGATCATCCCCTTGGGCGTTTCGACATGATAGGCGCCGATATGCTGGGTGATGCCGCCCGCTTCGCCGCTCGCAACGCGGCTCCTGCGGATGTAGTCGAGCAGGGAGGTCTTGCCGTGGTCCACGTGGCCCATTACGGTTACCACGGGCGCGCGCGGCTCAAGCTCGGCCTCGTGCGACTGCTGAGATTCGGTCAGGTAGGCATCCGGTTCGTCGAGCTTGGCCGGTTTTGCGATATGCCCCAGTTCTTCCACCGCGACCATCGCGGTATCCTGGTCGAGCACCTGATTGATGGTCACCATGCTGCCGAGCTTCATCAGAACCTTGATGACTTCGGCTGCCTTCACGTTCATTTTCTGGGCGAGGGCCGCGACGCTGATGGTTTCGGGAACCAGCACTTCACGCACGATCGGCTCGGTCGGCATGGAAAAGGCATGCTCTTCCTTGCGATGATTCTTGTGCTCCTTTTTCCCGCCGCGCCAGCCCTGCGAAGTGCCCAGATCGCCCCGCACCTTCAGCCCGCCCTTCTTGACGCCTTCGTCTTTCCAAACCGGCTTTGCAGTCTTCTTGGCGCCCTTCTTCTCGCCCTTGTCTTCGGTGGTGGCAGGCTTGTGTAGCGTACCCTCGACCTTGGCCTCCTCGGCGGGCTTGGCTTCCGCCTGCTCCCGCTTCTGCAGCCTTCTTTCCTCCTTCTCGCGGAATTCGGCCGCCTGGCGCGCCGCAAGCTCAGCATTCTTTGCCGCCTCTGCCTGACGCAGCAGAAGCTGCTCTTCGTCGAGCACTCCCGTGGCAGCCGTCTCGACTACCGGAGCCGGGACGGGCTCGGGCGCCTCGACCTCGACAGGGGTCTCGACCTCGGCAGGAGCCTCCTCCTGAGCCGGCGCTTCCTCGCGCTTGACGAATACGCGCTTCTTCCTGACTTCGACCTGAATGGTTCGCGATTTCCCGCTGCTGTCCGCTTTCCTGATCTCGGATGTCTGGCGACGGGTCAGGGTGATCTTGTTCTGGCCTTCGCCAGTGCCGTGAGCGCGCCGCAAATAATCAAGCAGCCTGGTTTTATCCTGCTCGCTCACGACATCGGAGAGCTTCTGCTTGTCCACACCCGCCGCCCGCAGCTGCTCGAGCAGCTGCGCACCGGGCACACCCAGTTCCGCGGCAAATTGCTCTACATTCATCTGTCCCATTGATTTCCCTTAACACCTCATTCAAACCATGGCGCACGCGCTGCCATGATCAACTGGGCCGCCCGCCCCTCATCCATTTCGGTCAACTCGACCAGGTCGTCCACTGCGAGATCGGCGAGATCATCGCGGGTCGAAATGCCTTTTGCAGCCAGCAGCTTGGCAGTCTGCTCGTCCATGCCATCGAGCGACAAGAGATCGTCGGCGGCATGCTCGACCTTTTCCTCGCTCGCAATCGCTTCCGTCAGCAGGGCATTTCTTGCCCGACTCCTGAGGGCGTTGACCGTATCCTCGTCGAAAGAATCGATCTCGAGCATTTCGTTGAGCGGCACATAAGCCACTTCCTCGAGCGTGCTGAACCCTTCCTGGACCAGTATGTCGGCGACTTCTTCGTCGACATCCAGCTTTTCCATGAACAGCCCCCTGATCTCCAGAAATTCCTCCTGGTTCTTCCTGTCGGACTCCTCGACCGTCATGAGATTGATCTGCCATCCGGTCAGTTCCGTGGCAAGCCTCACGTTCTGGCCGCTTCGCCCGATCGCCTGGGCAAGCTGATCGTCCTCGACGACGATGTCCATGCTGTGCGCTTCTTCGTCCACGACCACGCCGCTGATTTCGGCGGGAGCCAGCGCATTGATCACGAAAGTCGCCGGATCCTCCGACCAGAGAATGATGTCGACGCGCTCGCCGGCAAGTTCGCCCGTCACAGCCTGAACGCGCGAACCGCGCATACCCACGCAAGTTCCGATCGGATCTATGCGCTGATCGTTGGATTTGACCGCGATCTTGGCGCGCGACCCCGGGTCCCTGGCCGCGGACACGATTTCGAGCATCCCCTCCTCGATCTCGGGAACCTCCAACTCGAACAGCCTGACCAGAAATTCCGGTGCAATCCTGGAGAGGATCAGCTGGGGGCCGCGCCCACCCCTGTCGATTTTCAGCAAATAGGCGCGCACCCTGTCGCCCACCCGCAGATTCTCTTTCGGAATCATCTGTTCCCTGGGCAGAATGGCCTCGATCTTGCCGGCCTCGATGATCGCGTTGCCGCGCTCCATCCGCTTGATCGTGCCGCTGACCAGAAATTCCTTGCGCTCGAGAAAATCGGCGACGAGCTGCTCCCTTTCCGCATCCCTTATCTTCTGGACGATCACCTGCTTTGCGCTCTGCGCGCCGATGCGGCCGAACTCTATGGCATCGACCGGCTCTTCGATCACGTCGCCCACATCGAGGCCGGCGTCCCTTTGCTTCGCTTCGGACAGCCTGATCTGGCTCGGGGTGACTTCCTCGGCATCGTCGGCCACGACTTCCCAGCATCTGAAAGAGGCGTAATTGCCGGATGAACGATCGATCTCCACCCTGACATCGACATCGTCATGCAATTTCTTCTTGGTGGCCGCAGCCAAAGCCGCCTCAAGCGCTCCGAAAACGATATCCTTGTCGACATTTTTCTCGCGCGCCAGCGCATCGACCATCAACAACACTTCGCGACTCATTCACCCTCCAGCATAATCAAACCGCCATTAATCAAAATCGGGAATCAGCCTTGCCTTGTCCACATCCGCAAGGTTCAGCAGAACAGGCTTTTCGTCGACAAGCAATTGAACAGCGCCGTCGTGCATTTCACCCAGAACACCCGAAAAAATCTTCCGCCCCCCGAGAGGCGATCTCAACTTGATTCTAGCCCTGCATCCGGCGAACCGGACAAAATCCTTTTCCTTGTTGAGGGGCCGATCCATTCCCGGAGACGACACCTCGAGCCTGTCGTAATCGACATTCTCCACGGCGAATACCCGGGAAAGGTGATTGCTGACCGCCGTACAGTCGTCTATGCTGATGCCGCCGGACTTGTCGATGAACACCCTCATCAACCTGCCGCGGTTGCCGATCTCCAGATCGACCAGTTCGTAACCCAGGCCGGACAGTGTTCCCTCCAGCAATGCACGCAGATCCATAGCGCCCCACAAACAAAAAATGGGCTCACGGCCCATCAAATTCCTAGAATTCTACCAAAAAACCGAAATAATTGGAAGATTCAGGACGATACGAAATCCGAATCCTCCGCCGATGCGCGGCCCGGCCCAGCGGCCATGCTCAGGCTCGATCCCATGGCGCCTGTCCTGAAAACCGCTCCGAAACATAATCGACGAACGCCTTGATCCTGGCCGAGCGCCTCGCGCTTTCGAGGTACACCACATAGACGCCGAGCCCCGGAAAAGGGTGGTCTTCCAGCACTCTCCGCAAGTTTCCGGAGCGCAAGTCGTCTGCCACCAGAAACAGGGGCAGCATGGCGATTCCCTGACCGGCGAGCGCAGCCAGCCGGATCATGTCGCCGCTGTTGGTCCTGAAATTGCCGCTGACCGGGATGTTTTCCAGGAACTGGGACGATGCATAGCTGTATTGCAGGCAATCGTGCGATTTCAGGTCCGCCGGGGTTTTCGGCAAGCCCGACCTGCCGAGATAGAATTCAGACGCGCACGCCACGACGGGAACCGTCATGAGGCGTCGCGCCACGAGGGATTCCTTCAGCTCGAATGCGATTCTTACCGCCACATCCACGCCTTCCTCGACGAACTCGATCGCCTTGTCCGAGAAACTGATGTCCAGCTGAAGCGCGGGATGGCGCGCGCAAAAATCGGGGATCATGGGCGCGACATGGCGCAGCCCGAAGCTCTGCGGCAGACTGATGCGCAGCAATCCCTTGGGCTGGGCATCGGCTTCGGCAGCGAGGCTTTCGGCCTCCTCGACATCGGAAAGAATCTGCCTGCACCGTTCGAAATAGGCGGACCCGGTTTCGGTGAGGACCAGCCTCCTGGTGGTGCGCTGCAGAAGGCGCGCACCGATATGATTTTCAAGTTCGGAGACCAGCCTTGAAGCCGAGGTCGTCGATATGCGCAGCTGATCGGCCGCACGCGCAAACGAGCCGGCCTCGACCACGGCGACAAAAGTCTGCATTGCCGAAATCCTGTCCATACATTATCCCGAAATTCGATGCATCATGTCCCGAAAATGGAAGTTTATCCCGATTGGCAAAACTGGCAAAATCCTTCTCATCATGACAGTCCAGCCTGCGATTTTCCTGCCCCATGGGGCGCCAACCTTTGCATTGTCCCCGGGCCATGCCGGAGAAGCCATTCGCAACTTCGCGGCTTCCCTGGAGAAGCCCGAAGCCATTCTCGTCATCTCGGCGCACTGGAATACCGGCATCCCCATGTTCGGCGCCTCCCCAAACCCGCAGACCATCCATGATTTCTGGGGATTTCCGGAAGCATTGTATGGCATAAATTATCCTGCGAAGGGATCTCCCGAGCTTGCCCGGCATGCCTCGAAACTGCTCAACGAGGCCGGCATCGCAGCCGGGATCGCCGAGGGACAGGGACTCGACCATGGCGCATGGATACCCTTGCGCATCCTCTATCCGGACGCAACGGTGCCGGTCGTTCCTTTGTCTCTGCAATACCGCAACACACCCGAACATCATTATCGCCTGGGTGAAGCGCTTTCTCCATTGAGGCGCGAAGGCATACTGATCGCATCATCCGGAAATCTCACGCACAACCTGTCCCATTACCGGCAGGATGCCGCCGAGACGCCCCCTTACGTCTCCGAATTCAGGGCATGGCTCAGGAAAATGCTGCTGGCGAAAGACATCGGCGGCTTGCTGAACTACCGGAAAAGCGCGCCCGGCGCGCTGCAAGCGCACCCGACCGACGAGCACCTGCTTCCGCTCTTTGTCGCGCTGGGCGCGGCAGGGGCGGATTTCAGAACCGAATTCATCTACGAAGGCGTTTATGACGGCTCGATCGCCATGGACGCCTTCGCCTTTCATGCCACCTGAGGAGAAAATCATGGCGAAAATAGCAGTTGTCTACCACAGCGGATACGGGCACACGGCGCGCCAGGCCGAAGCAGTCAAGAACGGGGCGGCTTCCGTTTCAGGCGCCCATGCCGCGCTCTATTCCGTTACGGAAATCGACGAGGCAAAATGGACCGAACTCGAAAAAGCCGATGCGATCATTTTCGGTGCGCCGACCTACATGGGCAGCCTTTCCGCACCCTTCAAGGATTTCATGGACAAGAGCTCGAAAGTCTGGTTCTCGCAGGGGTGGAAAGACAAGATCGCAGCCGGTTTCACCAATTCCGCTAGCCAGAGCGGGGACAAGCTCAACTCACTGGTCCAGCTTATGGTTTTCTCTCAGCAGCATTCGATGATCTGGATCGGAACCGGGCTTCTGCCCGGGAACAACTCCAGCCAGGGATCGGTGAACGACCTCAACCGGCTGGGCAGCTCTTCGGGCGCGATGGCCCAGTCGAACGCCGACCAGGGAGCGGATGCGATGCTGGAATCAGACCTGAAAACCGCATTCCATCTGGGGGCGCGCGTTGCGGAAAAAACCCTTCAATTCGCCAAGGGGCGCGCCTGAGACGATCATTCTGGAATGTTCGGAGAAGTCTCGGCCGGAAGAGCGATGCGTCTTGCCAGGGTGAAGCGCCTGGCCCAATAGCTATCGCCCAGATCCGAGATCACAACGCTTCCGGTTCTGGTGCTCGCGGCATGGATGAAGCGGTTGTCCCCGAGATAGATGCCGACATGCGAAATGCCGCGGCGCATGATGCGGAAGAAGACGAGGTCACCCGGCTTGAGTTCGGCAAGCCTGATGCGGTTTCCGATCAGGCTCATGGCCCTCGAACTATGCGGCAGGGACAGCCCTTCGACATGATCGAACACGTAGCGCACGAATCCGCTGCAATCGAAGCCGGTCTCCGGGCGGGTTCCGCCCCTGCGGTAGGCGACTCCCGCCTGGCTCACGGCGTAATCCAGAAGGCCGCGCACCGAATCGGGAAGCCCTTTCAGGAGCGCTTCGCCTTCGGCAGCATAGGACTGCCCGGCATCATCCGCTTGGACTACACCGCTGAGAAGCAGCGCAACAATGAATAACAGCACCCTCGAAGTCATGGGCGGAGTTTAAGAGGCTTTTTCGCCCCTGTAAAGCCCTTAGCGGTAAAACGTGACGGGGAAAATCGAAGGGGGCGGCGAGCCGAGGACGGGCTTTCTGATTTTGCCGACGACATGCATCTCGCAGGCTCTGCAGTCGAATTTCAGGGTGAGCTTCTCGCTGCCGTTCACGAGCGTCATCGGCTCGGCGCGCACCTGGCCCTGAACCCCGGATATGCCTCTGGCCTGTTTGGGGCAGAGATTGAATGCATGGCGCAGACAGTGCCTGGTGATCATGAGCGAGACGTCCCCCGCTTCTTCGTGGGCTTCATAGGCTGCATCGATGAGCTTCACGCCGTGCTTCTCGTAAAACGCCCTGGCCTTTTGATTGTATACATTGGCAAGATAGCTGAGCGAGGCTTCGGGATAGGGAACTGGAGGGTGAGCAGGCGGCTTGCGCTCGCCTCTGGGTCTGCTCTCCCGTCTTGCCGCCTCGATCTTTTCGACGCCGTCCCGCCTCATGGCATTGATGACGGAGGCCGGGACGAACCAGCCTCGCGAAAAATCGACGGCGATATCCCGCACGAAGAAAGGCGTGCCGCCCAGCCTGGCAAGATTTGCCTTCAGAGAAGACATCGCCCCTTCGGCGTCTTTTGCCGGATCGAGCGCGAGCTTCGCCTCGGAAACCGCAACGCAGCCGTCTTCGTCGGCCAGGGTGAGCCTGAGGCCACCCGAAGTTTCCGCAAGATGCATTCCGAGACCGATCCTGCGCTCTGCGGAAGGCTTGAGCAGGGCCTGCTCCCAGGCATGGTCGCGGTTCCTGTACAAATCCAGCCCGACTTTCAGTCCATCCATGTCGTTCGGATAAATCCGCCAGCGGTCTCCCGCCTTCTCTACCCGGTTTGCCCGGGTGCCGACCGCCTCGCGCTTTCTGATGAAGGAAAAGCCGTCGCCGTTGTTCAATACTTCGGCGCTCTCCATTTCGAACCAGTCCTCTCCCATTCGCGAGACTGTCCCGATCGGTTTTCCCAGGAATTTCGGCGAATCGAAAGCTCCGATGTCGTCCTGCCTGCCGTTCACGAAGTAATCGGTCGAGCCGCGGTGGAAAGTCTTTTCGGGATCGGGAGTAAAGCGGAAGGTCGAAATTCCGCTGGAAGACCGGGAAAATTCCGGCCTTTTCTCCATGATCCTGTCGAGAAGGATCCTGTAATGCGCGGTGATGTTCTTGACGTAGGGCGCATCCTTGTAGCGCCCCTCTATCTTGAAAGAGCGGATTCCCGCATCGATCAATGCTTCGAGATTCGCGCTCTGGTCGTTGTCCTTCATCGAAAGCAGGTGCTTCTC